>CAZYAV010000018.1:0-46808 GCA_964645785.1 uncultured Oscillospiraceae bacterium | reverse complement strand
TAGTTGCCGCGGCCGTCGAAGCTGTTGCCGTTGATTCCGCGGAAATCGCGGACACGGGGAAGCGCGACGTTGATCAGGCGATCCATAAACTCATACATGATCTCGCCGCGCAGCGTGACCTTCGCGCCGATGGGGTTCCCCTCGCGCAGCTTGAAGTTTGCAACCGACTTTTTCGCGTTGCAGACCACAGGCGCCTGGCCGGTGATCTTCTTCAGGTCACCGAGGATGGCTTCCATGATTTTGGGGTTGTCGCGCGCCTCGCCGCAGCCGACGTTGACGACGATTTTGTCAAGCTTCGGGATCTGCATGGTGCTCTTGTAGGAAAATTTCTTCATAAGAGCGGGCGCAACCTCTTTGACATAGAGCTCTTTCAATCTTGCTGCCATTTGTCTCTTACTCCTTTCCTACTCAAAATTCCGCGCCGCATTTTTTGCAGACGCGCACCTTCTTGCCGTCCTTGACGGCGTGTCCCACGCGGGTGGGCTTGTCGCACTTCGGGCAAACCGGCATCACCTTGCAGGCGTACAGCGGCGCCTCGGCCTTGACAAGGCCGCCCGCCTCGCCCTGGCGGCGGGGCTTTACGTGCTTGGTCACGATGTTCTGCCCCTCCACGATGACCTTGCGCTCATCGCGGGAAACCTGAAGCACCTTGCCCCTGTTGCCGCGGTCGCGACCGGTCATGATCATGACCGTATCGCCGGTTTTGACGTGAAGTTTATTCATATCAATTCCTCCTTACAGCACTTCGGGCGCAAGGGAGAGGATCTTGAGATATTCCTTCTCGCGAAGCTCTCTCGCAACCGGTCCAAAGATGCGGGTTCCGACGGGGTTTTTGTCCTCTTTGATGATAACGGCCGCGTTCTCATCGAAGCGAATATAACTGCCGTCGTCACGGCGCAGCCCCTTTTTGCTGCGAACCACAACGGCCTTGACGACATCGCCCTTTTTGACCGAGCCGCCCGGAGCCGCCTTTTTGACCGACGCCACAATTACATCGCCAATGTTGGCGTACCTCTTACGGGAGCCGCCCAACACACGAATGCACATGATTTCCTTTGCACCGGTGTTATCGGCAACCTTGAGGTAAGTCTGCATTTGTACCACAGTACTTTCCTCCTTATTTCGCCTTTTCCATAATCTGCACGAGGCGCCATCTCTTGTCCTTGGACAGCGGACGGCACTCCATAATCATTACGCGGTCACCGATGCCGCACTCGTTCTTCTCATCATGCGCCTTGAACTTCACGGTGCGCTTGATAATCTTTTTATAGAGAGGGTGCTGTACGCTGTCCTCAATGGCGACGACGATGGTTTTGTCCATCTTGTCGCTCACAACTTTGCCCACGCGGGTTTTTCTAAGATTGCGTTCGCTCATTTACCTATCCTCCCTCTCTTATTTGGCCGCCTTGAGCTCTATCTCGCGCATCACGGTTTTGACGCGGGCGATGTCTCTCTTGACGTCCTTGATTCTGTTGGGATTGTCGAGCTGGTTGATGGCGTGTTGAAAGCGAAGGTTGAACAGCTCGCCCTTCAGGTCAACAAGCTTTTCCTGCAGCTCTGTGGCTGACATTTTGCTCAGATCCGCTGCTTTCATTTCTGCTCACCATCCTCTTTCTTGACAAATTTGCACTTGATGGGCAGCTTGTGCATGGCAAGGCGCATGGCCTCGCGCGCAACCGACTCGTCGATGCCGCCGATCTCAAACAGAACGCGACCCGGCTTGACGACGGCCACCCAGTACTCGGGGCTGCCCTTACCGGAACCCATGCGGGTCTCGGCGGGTTTCTCGGTCACCGGCTTGTCAGGGAAAATCTTGATCCATACCTGGCCGCCGCGCTTGATATAACGGGTCATCGCGATACGCGCGGCCTCGATCTGGTTGGACTTGATCCAGCCGGGCTCGATGGCCTGCAGGCCGTACTGGCCGTAAGTGACCTGATTGCCGCGGGTCGCCTTGCCCTTCATCCGACCCCTGTGTACGCGGCGGTACTTGACTCTTTTCGGTAAAAGCATTAGCGGTTGCCTCCTTCCTTAGAGGTCTTTTTGACGGTGCTCAGGATCTCGCCCTTGTAGAGCCAGGTCTTGACGCCGATGATGCCATAGGTGGTTTTTGCCTCGGCAAAGCCGTAGTCGATGTCCGCGCGCAGGGTCTGAAGCGGGATGGTGCCCTCATGGTAGCTCTCGGAGCGGGCGATATCCGCGCCGTTCAGGCGGCCGCTCACCTGCACCTTGATGCCCTTGGCGCCCATGCGCATGGCGCGCTGGATGCTCTGCTTCATGGCGCGGCGGAACGCGATGCGGCGCTCCAGCTGGGAGGCGATGTTCTCGGCAACCAGCTGCGCGTCGACGTCCGCGTTGCGGATCGCCTCAATGCCGACCTTGACCGTCCTGCCGGTCATCTTGCTCAGCTTGCTTTCCAGCTTGACAATCTCGTCGCCGCCGCGGCCGATCACCATGCCAGGCTTGGCGCAGTGGATAGTCACGCGGACATTGTCCGCCGTGCGCTCAATCTCGATTTTGGAAACGCCCGCGGAATACAGGTTCTTTTTCAGGTAATTGCGGAGCTTGTAGTCCTCCAGAATCAGGTCGCCAATCTCGCTCTTTTTGACGAACCAGTTGGAATCCCACTTTTTGATCACGCCGACGCGCAGGCCGTGCGGATTAACTTTCTGTCCCATACTCTTCTCCCCCTTTAAGCTTCGCGTTCTTTGAGAACGACTGTGATATGGCAGGTTCTCTTGAGCACGCGGTACGCTCTTCCCTGGGCTCTCGGGCGGATACGCTTAAGCGTCGGGCCCGGCGTTGCAAAACATTCGGCCACATAAAGGGAGTTTCTGTCCATGTTGAAATTGTTCTCCGCGTTCGCGGCGGCCGAGTTGACGAGCTTCAGAAGGGGCTCGCAGGCAGCCTTCGGAGTATACTTCAATATTGCCACGGCCTTGGCAAGATCCTGATTGCGGATCAAGTCCAGCACGATCTGAACCTTGCGGGGGGCGATGCGGCAATATCTTAAAAATGCCTTAGCTTCCATTTTCTCTCTCCCCTTCTCTTACTTTGAAGTCTTGGAACCGGCGTGGCCGCGGAACAGCCGTGTCGGCGCGAATTCGCCGAGCTTGTGCCCAACCATGTCCTCGGTGATATATACGGGAACATGCTTGCGTCCATCGTGAACCGCGAAGGTGTGTCCGACGAAATCCGGGAAGATCGTCGAGGAGCGGCTCCAGGTCTTCAGGACGCGTTTTTCCCCCGTCGCGTTCATCTCCTTCACTCTCTTAAGGAGAACAGGCTGCACGAAGGGTCCTTTTTTTACGCTTCTGCCCATTGTTTAGCTCCTTTCTTAACCATTGCGGCGTTTGACAATGAACTTGTCAGAACGGTTGTGATGCTTGCGGGTTTTGTAACCGAGTGTCGGCTTGCCCCACGGGGTGACAGGGCCGGGACGCCCGACCGGGCTCTTGCCCTCGCCGCCGCCGTGCGGGTGGTCGTTCGGGTTCATGACCGAGCCGCGAACCGCCGGCCGCCAGCCCATGTGGCGCTTGCGGCCTGCCTTGCCGAGGTTGACGTTTGCATAATCCGTGTTGCCGACCTGGCCGATGGAGGCGTAGCAGTTGGCCGGCACGTTGCGAAGCTCCCCGCTGGGCAGACGCACCAGCGCGTAGCCGTTCTCCTTCGCCATCAGCTGCGCCATGTTGCCCGCCGAACGGACAAGCTGCGCGCCCTTGCCGGGATAAATCTCGATGTTGTGGATAAAGGTACCGACCGGGATATTGGTGAAGGGCAGCGCGTTGCCGGGCTTGATATCCGCGTTGGGTCCGGCGACGACCGTGTCGCCCACCTTGAGGTCGACCGGCGCGAGGATGTAGCGCTTCTCGCCATCCTCATACTGCACAAGCGCGATGTGTGCGCTGCGGTTGGGGTCATACTCGAGGGTCAGAACCTTGGCGGGCATCTCCCGCTTGTCCCGCTTGAAGTCGATCACGCGGTATTTCTGACGGTTGCCGCCGCCGTGGTGGCGGACGGTGATGCGGCCGGTGTTGTTGCGGCCGCTGTTCTTTTTCAGCGGTTCGAGCAGGCTCTTTTCAGGCTCGACCTTGGACAGCACCGAGTAATCGGTCACGGTCATGCCGCGGCGACCCGGAGTTGTCGGCTTGAACTTTTTAATAGCCATCTTTCCTTATTCTCCTTATGAGCTTTGCGGGAGGCTGTCGGTTGCCCTCCCATACTTTGCCCGCGCCTTAAAGCCGGGTTGATGGATTGCGGGCGGCCGCGCGCCGTGAAGGCGGGTTTGCGGCCTGCCCCGCGCGTCCGGTTCCGGACGCGTCAGGTCATGCTCTCAAAGAATGCGATTCCCTTGCTGTCGGGCTTGAGGGTGACAATCGCCTTTTTCCACGCGGCGGTGTAGCCCGATTTGAGACCCTGACGGCGCATGTGGCCGGGAACATTCATCGTGTTGACCTTTGCAACCTTGACGTCAAACAGCTTTTCAACCGCCTGCGCGATTTCGATCTTGTTCGACTCCTTCGCCACCTTGAAGGTGTACTTTTTCATCGCCGTCGCCGCCATGCTCTTTTCGGTGATGATGGGGGCGAGAATGACATCCTGCGGAGTTTTCATTACGCGTAAACCTCCTCGATCTTCTTGACGGCGTCGAGCGTCATGACGCATTTGCCGCAGTTGAGAATGTCGTACACGCTGAACGTGTTGCACAGCGCGGTCGTGCAGCCCTTGATGTTGGAGGCGCTCTTGACGACAAACTCGTTCTTCTCGGGCATGACGATCATCGCCTTGCGCTCTGCGCCCAGCGCGGACAGCATTGCGACCATCGTCCTGGTCTTGTATTCGCTCATTTCAATCTTGTCGACAATCACCAGCTCGCCGGCCGCAACCTTTGCGGAAAGCGCCGAGAGCATGGCGAGGCGGCGAACCTTTTTGTTCAGGCTCACGCGATAGTCGCGGGGCTTGGGGCCGAGCGCGACGCCGCCGTGTGTCCACTGGGGCGCGCGGGTCGAGCCCTGGCGCGCGCGGCCGGTGCCCTTCTGGCGATAGGGCTTTTTGCCGCCGCCGCTGACCTCACTGCGGGTTTTAGTGCTCTGGGTGCCCTGCCGCTGGTTGGCAAGATAGGCGACGACGGCGGCGTGCATAACCACCTTGTTCGGCTCGATGCCGAACACAGCGTCCGAAAGCTCAACGGTGGAGACCTCTTTGCCCGCCATATCGTATACATTCAGCTTAGCCATTGATCGATCCTCCTTTAAGCCTTCTTGACCGCATTGGTGATGCAGACGACCCCGCCCTTGGGGCCGGGAACGGCGCCCTTAATGGCGATCAGGTTGTTTTCCGCATCAACCTTGACGATTGTCAGATTCTGAACCGTGACCCGCTCGCTGCCGAGATGGCCGGGCAGCTTTTTGCCCTTCATAACGCGCGACGGGCTGGACGCAGGGCCGTTCGAACCTGCATGGCGGTGCACAGGGCCTGTGCCGTGCGTCTCCTTGAGGCGGCTGTGGTTCCAGCGTTTGATGACGCCCGCGGTGCCCTTGCCCTTGCTGGTGCCGACGACGTCGATCACCTCGCCGGGGGCGAACACGTCGGCCTTGACAACGTCGCCGACGCTGTAGCCGTCGATATCGCTGAGCCGGAACTCCCGCAGGAACTTCTTGTAGGCGACGTCCGCCTTTTTGAAGTGACCCTGCAGCGGCTTGTTGGTGCTCTTCGCGGTCGCGTCGCCAAAGCCGAGCTGAACGGCCTGATAGCCGTCGTTTTCAACCGTCTTTTTCTGGACGACCACGCAGGGGCCGGCCTCGATGATGGTCACCGGCACGACCTTTGCGTTCTCGTCGAAGATCTGCGTCATGCCGATTTTCTTTCCGATAATTCCTTTTTGCACTTCAGGTATCCTCCTTATAGGTTATTGGTTGATCCGCACTGCGCGAACCAACTTGACCCGTTGCGGTGTGCGTGCGTGAGATCAGAGCTTGATTTCGATCTCGACACCGGCGGGGAGCTGCAGGCTTGTCAACGCCTCCACCGTTTTGTTGGACGGCTTGAGGATGTCGATGAGCCGTTTGTGGGTCCGTGTCTCAAACTGCTCGCGGCTGTCCTTGTATTTGTGGACAGCGCGCAGGATGGTGACGATCTCCTTGTCGGTCGGAAGGGGGATCGGGCCGCTTACGCGGGCGCCGGTGCGCTTTGCGGTTTCAACGATGGTTTCCGCCGCCTTGTCGACCTGCTCGGGGTCGTATCCCTTGATACGGATCCGGATTTTTGTTTTGACTGCCATTTGTACGCCTCCTGTTTTTTCAATTTGGCGAACGATATACAACACTGTGCCGTGCGTGTCATGCTCTCTCATTTTAAAACCCGGCAAAACCTTCCCCTGAAAGTTTTAACCGGCGGCGGCGCGTTTAAACGCCAGCTGTGTTCAAAACGCGACAGCGGATGAAGCAGCGCCTCATCATGTCCAAACAGCTCAACTATTGTATTTTCGCCCGTGTTCTAAAGACCGGACATACTCGGCGGAAAAACCCGCGCCGCGCGCGGCAACCTCCCGCTTCAACGCATATCGTCGCAGTCACTCAATTAGTATACAAAAAAAGTCCTGCAAATGCAAGACTTTTTTAAAGAGAATATTAAAAAATTTTCACGGAATCCGGCGGCCGCGGTGCGGATCACTGTTTGGACTCGATGAAATCCACAAGGTCGCTTACAAGCTTGATATTTTCGATTTCCTCATCCGGAATCTCGATATCAAACATATCTTCCAGTGAGGTGACAAGGTCAATCACGTCGATCGAGTCCGCCCCGAGATCGTCTACAATGCTCGCCTCCGGCGTGACCTTATCCTCGTCGAGATCCAGCTGCTCGCAGAGAAGCCTTTTGACGTCATCAAACACCATAATCTAAACACTCCTTAAAAATGCTACGCACAGTTGTGCTTTAATCTCTGCAATATTATATACAGGTTTTGCGCAGTGTTGTCAACTCCTTTTTCGTTCGGATTTTCCCGCCCGGTTTTTTGCGCCGCGGGTTCGGTTCGGGTGGCCTTGCCCCGCGCGCGGGAACGTGGTATAACAACCACAAGCGGCTCTTCCGTCTTTCTTAAAATTGGCATACGGCTTGGCGTACGGCAAAGCTGCCCGCGCGCTCCCAACCAGACGGGACGGCTTTTGCTTGTCGCAGCCCCGGCGGCCGGCTTCGGCCGTTCGCTGCCCTCGTCCTGCGCCCCGAACGCGCCGCAGGACATTATCAACCGGATTTTTAAAATCGGCTCCATGCCGAGGAAAGCAGGCATTTAATTATGGATAAGCTCTGTGTTTTTGATTTGGACGGCACCCTTGTCAACACCATCAACGACATCGCGGACGCCGTCAACGCCTCGCTGGTCTCTTTGGGCTGCCCGCCCCACCCCGACGCCGCCTACACGCAGATGGTCGGGGACGGGATGTACATGCTCTGCGTCCGCGCCCTGCCCGAGGACAAAAAGGCGCTTGTGGACGAGCTGGAGCGCCGGTACGCCGCGCGGTATATCGAAAACTGCTGCGTGCGCAGCGCGCCATATCCCGGCATTCCCGAGCTGCTGCACCGGCTGGGGGCGGCCGGAATCCCCTGCGCCATCGCCTCCAACAAGCCCGATGCGCAAACCCGGCGGGTGCTGCGCCACTATTTCCCCGACATTGCCTTTGCCACCGCCTACGGCCAGCGCCCGGAGATTCCCCGCAAGCCCGCGCCCGACCTGCTTGCGCGGGTTATGCGGGAATGCGGCGCGACGCCCGGCCGGACAATCTACGTCGGGGATTCCAACGTCGATGTGCAGTTCGCCCACGCAGCGGGCGTGCGGTGCGCCGGCGCGGCATGGGGATTCCGCGGCGCGCAGGAGCTGCGCGCCGCCGGTGCGGACTGGGTCGTCTCCCATCCGGACGAGCTGGATGCGCTGATCCGCGGCTGAGCGGCGGCTTTTTCAAAAAGCGGATTGCGCCGCTCCTCAGGCCGCGAAACGCGATGAAACGGGCTCATATTCCTGCCCCGGCAGCGGACGAGTGAAGCGCGCCGGACGGACGGGCACCGCGGCTCACGCGGCGGGAGGCATCCCGCGCAATTGAAAAGCAGCCCCGGCGACATAAGCCCGCTCCGGCTCTGCAATCTGCTGCCCTGTTCCCGGCTGGTCTCCTCGGGTCTCCTGCCCGCCGTGATTTGCTCCCTGCCTTTTTTCTTTGACGGCCTTTGCCTATGGTTTCATTCTTCTTTATTAAATAGCAGCGCCCCCTGATGCGGTTTTGTTTTCCCGCATCAGGGGGCTTCCTGATATTGTCCGTTTTTGCCGGGGCATTTCGGCCGGGGCTGCTTCCCGGATGGTCGTGCTTTGCCAGTAAATTGGCAGAGCCGAAAAGCAGCGGTTCCGTTCTGCGCGGCGCGATTCGCGGCGCTCTCCCGCGCCAAAGCCGCCCGCAGCAGCCGAAACAGCCCACCCACGCGCGCCTTGCGCCCCGGCGCAGGGGGGCTACTTCAAGCCCTGCTGCGCGGGCGGTCAGTCCGCCGTCCAGTCGCAGAGCTTTATACTGCCGCTGGTGGTTTGCAGGTTCAGCTGCATGGCGCCGTCGCCGTGGACGTAGCGGCCGTCGTCCCCGAATTTTATGTTGCGGTATTCGTCCCGGACGCTGCCGCTGGTCGACTGATACAGCAGCGTGTAGCCGCTGCCTTCCGGCATCCGCAGCTTGACCGAGCCGCTGGTGCTGCAAAGAGCCGCCGAGCGGGTGGTTTCACCGGCGGTCGCCTTGATGCTGCCGCTGGTGGTGCTGGCACTGATTTCCTCGAACGGGTCGTAGATTTTAACCGACCCGCTGACCGACAGCGCGCTGACCTGCCTGCCCGCGCCCCAGATTTTGATGGAGCCGCTGGTGGTCGTCACCGCCGTGCTGCCGCTGCCGGCGGCGAGCCTGACCGAGCCGCTCGTGGTCGAAATGGCGTAATCGAGCGCCGAGCCCCGCGGCACCCGGATCACGACCCGGCTGGCGATGCCCGACAGGTCAAAAAAGCCGAACTGCCGCGGCTGCCTGATGTACAGCACGCCGCCGCTCATGCTCGCCTCCACCGTTTCCGAATCCCCGCCGCTTGTGAAATACTCCACCGTGGTTGCGCCGCCGTCCTGCTCCTCCACCTCAACGGCGACGCTCACGACGTCGACCTCGACCGACTGCACGCCGGTAAAGCTGTCGCTGAAAACCGGCTCGCTCGGGAGCAGCGAATTGCCAAAGCCGAAGAATCCGCGCCCGCCGGCAAACAGCATCCGCGCCGCAATGGGCAGCAGCGCCAGCAAAAGCAGAAGGAGGACAACCAGCCGCACGATCAACAGACTTTTTCTGCTCATTGCTCTTCCCTCAATTCAAAGATTGTTTTGATGATGCCGCTGAGCACCCCGGCAACCGGCCAGATAATCCAGGTAATATGCCAGCGGAAGGTCAGGAAGCTGACGAGCAGATAGAGCGCGGTCACAACCGTCCAGTAGATGGAGAGATAGCCGCGCAGCTTTTTGCCGGCCGGCGAGCGGTAGAGATCCTCGTCCTGCGTCTCCAGTGTGTTGTATTCCGCGTATTCGCGCGGGGTCGACATGTGGGTGTACACAATCATCCCCGTTGCAATGGCCGAGAGCACCAGCAGAATCACAACCCCGAGAACCGGCCCTGCGTCCCCGTAAACCGGCTCGAGCAGGGCGCTTGCAACCACACACGCCGCGCCCAGGATGTACAGCCCAACCGCGATGCTGGTGTTGCGCGCGCGGCGCTTTTTATAGGAAGCGGCCTCGGCGCGGAAGGCGTCGTCCGGCATCGCCTCTTTAAGCAGCGCGTCGATATCCCCCATGCTGGCAACCGTCTGGCTGTACGCCTGCGCCTCGCTCATGCCCTGCGCGAGGTAATCCTCAAACCGCTCGTTCATGTTGCCGGTCAGCTCCTCTTTCAGCTCGGCCGCCTTTTTGCTGCGCGGAATATCCGCAAACAGCACGTCGATATAGTTTTTGATCCTATTGTTCATCTACATCCTCCAAAAGTCCGTCGATCATCTGCTTTGCGCGCTGCCAGTCCCGGATATTCTCCGCAAGCAGCGCACGACCCGCGTCGGTCAGAGAATAATACCGCCGCCTTGCGCCGGTCGTCTCGTTCCCCCAGTAGGAGAGGATATACCCCGCCGATTCCAGCCGCCGGAAAGTCGTGTACAGGGTCGCCTCCTTCAGCTCCAGCCCGCCGCGCGTGGCCTTTGCAACCGCCTTGTTGATCTCGTAGCCGTAGCTGTCCGCCTCCCGCAGCTGCGCAAGGATGATGGTGTCCGTATACCCGCGCAGGATATCCGACATATTCAGCATAAATCCACCCCCGGCCCCGTGGTTATCCGTACAATGGCCGCCACCGCCTTTCCCGTGTGCTCTGTGGGTACCACTATAGCACGATATACCTCGCCTGTCAATGTATATTTGAAAATTTAGTATTTCAGAGGGTGCACATCCGGCTGCTCCCGCCCGCGCCCTGTTTGGGCGGAACCCGGCCGCCGCGCAGTGCGGTTTTGCCGAAGCTTTCCCGTGCGGGCGGTACACCCGGGGCGTCCGTCCCGGTTTTCGGCGCGCAGGCTGACGCGGCGAAGCCTGGCCTTGCCCCAAAAGCCGTCAGGTCGCCGAGTAGGGCGGGAGCCTGTTCGGCAGGCAGGGCTCGCGGGCTTTACCGGGCTGGGGGAATTCTTCCTGCATTTTGACCCGTGCCGCTCCCCACGCACTTGGCCGGGAGCAGCCGCCCGCGGGCGGCGCATGGGCATAAGCCGCTGTAGACGCGGCCGGGAAATCCCGCCCGGCGTGTTTCGGCCTATCCGCGGACGGCTCGCGGCCTTCGGCGCGGGCTTTCTGTGGCTTGATCCGCTAAACGCCCTGCCGGGTAATCCGGCGAACCAAAGCCCCCGCCCCGGCCGGGAGAGGCTATCCCTGTCAGCAAACGAAAAGGAACCGGCAGGTGCCGGTTCCTTAAAAAGCGTATACATCCACAGGGCGCGGTCGTCAAAGTCGCCCCTGCGGGCAATCTGCCCGGATGTGCCGCCGGTTCAGCAGGCTCCGTGCGGCGCGCCACCGGACGCTCACTCCCCCTGCCCGGGCTGCGCCTGTGCCGCCCCCTGCTCGCTGCGCAGCTGGGTGTGGACATTGAACCCGAGGGTCATCAGGCTGTCGCCGAGATGGACATTCTCCACGCAGATGGAGGGGTCGAGGTGCAGGTCGACGTGGCTGAAATTCCAAAAGCCCTTGATGCCCAGCGAGACAAGCCGGGAGGCCATCTGTTGGGCGTGCTCGCTGGGGATGCATAGAATCGCGATCTGGGGCTTGTACCTCTCGCAGAATTCGTCCAGCTTGGTGATGCCCATCACGTTGAGGTCGGGGTTTAAGTCGATGATGGTCTTCGGGTTTTTGTCAAACAGGCCGATGAGCTTGATGCCCTTGGCCTCAAACAGAAAGCCGGAGAGCGCGCGGCCGAGGTTGCCGACCCCGATCATGATGGCGGGCATGTTGACGTCGAGGTAGAGAATGCGCTCGATCTCGTCCGAGAGCTGGTCGACGTTGTAGCCGTAGCCCTGCTGGCCGAACCCGCCAAAACAGTTGAGATCCTGCCGGATCTGCGAGGCGGTCAGCCCCATCCGCTTGGCGAGCTCTTTGGAGGAGATGCGCACAATGCCGCTCTTTTTCAGCTCGGTCAAAAAGCGGTAATAGCGCGGCAGGCGCCGCACAACAAGCAGGGAGACAGAGTCGTTCTGCTTCATAAATCACACCTCGCTGCGCTGGATCCGCTCCACGGTGGACATCAGGTAGTCGCCAAACGCGCTGCAGGTACAGCCGTCGTCCCGGCCGGTGATGGTCAGCTTTTTTTCGGTAAACATGCAGATATCCAGCGCGCGCTCAAGCAGCCCGGCCTTGTCCTGCCGGCCGATGTGCCGCAGCAGCATCACCGCCGCGCGCAGCATCGAGCAGGGGTCGGCGTACTGCGCGCGCCCCTCCTCCACCATGCGGGGGGCGCTGCCGTGGATGGCCTCGAACATGGCGTAGTGCTTGCCGATGTTGGCGCTGCCCGCCGTGCCGACGCCGCCCTGAATCTGCGCGGCCTCGTCAGTGATGATGTCGCCGTACAGGTTGGGCAGCACCACCACCTCAAACAGATTGCGCCGCGCCGGGTCGATCAGCTTGGCGGTCAGGATATCGGCGTACCAGTCGTCGGTGGTGATTTCGGGGTAGTCCCGGCCGACCTCGCTGCACAGCCGCAGGAATTTTCCGTCCGTCTCCTTGATGACGTTGGCCTTGGTGATGATTGAAACCCGCTTGCGGCCGTTCGCCCGCGCGTAGTCATAGGCGAGCTTTGCGATGCGGCGGGTGCCCTCGTCGGTGGTGATGGTGAAATCGACCGACAGACCCTCCAGCCCGACGCCCTGGTCCCCCACCGCGTAGGCGCCCTCGGTGTTTTCGCGGAAAAAGACCCAGTCGATGCCCTCGCTGGGCACCTTGACGGGGCGCATGTTGGCGAACAGATCCAGCTCCCGCCGCATGGCGACGTTCGCGCTGCCGACGTTGGGGCCGCTGTCGCCCGCGTCCGGCGTGGTGGTGGGGCCTTTCAGGATGACATTGCACTGCTTGAGCTGCGCCAGGATGTCGTCCGGGATCGCCTTGCCCTGCGCGATGCGGTTTTCGATGGTCAGCCCCTCGATATCGCGGAACTCGATTTTGCCGGCGCCGACCTCGTCCGCCAGCAGGAAGCGCAGCACCCGCTCCGCCTCGGCGCAGATGGTCGGGCCGATGCCGTCGCCGCCGCAGACCCCGATGACGAGCCTGTCCATCTTGGTATAATCGTCAAAATCGCCGTCGGTTTTCATCCGCTCGCACCGCGCAAGCTGGCCGCGCAGCAGCGCCTCGAATTTGTCCTTGGCAGCCTGAATATCCATCATGTTTTGCGTCTCCCTTTTGATATGCCGACCCGCTCAGAGCGCGGCCTTTGTATAGTTGAGCAGGCCGCCCGCAAGCAGGATTCTGCGCTGCCGGTCGGATAGCTCGAGCTTGAGAATAAACCTGTTGCCGGATTTTGCGTCCCGGACATTGACGATTTCCCGCCCCTCGCGCACTGCGTCCACAAGGTCGAAGGTCTCCAGCCGGTCGCCGAGCGAGAGCGCCTCGTAATCGAACTTGCTTGCGAACACAAGCGGGACAATGCCCGCGTTGACCAGATTGTCCTTGTGGATGCGCGCAAAGCTGATTGCGACAATCGCGCGGATGCCGAGATACAGCGGCACAAGCGCCGCGTGCTCGCGGGAGCTGCCCTGGCCGTAGTTCTCCCCGCCGATAATGATGCTCTCCCCCGCCGCCTTGGCGCGCCCGGGGAAATTCTCGTCACAGCGGGTAAAGCAGAACTTGGACAGGTACGGGATATTGGAGCGGAAGGGCAGAATGGCCGAGCCGGCCGGCATGATGTGGTCGGTTGTGATATTGTCCCCAACCTTGAGGGTGATGGGGGCGGAGAGTTCCTTATCCAGCGGCTTGCTGGCCGGGAAGGGCTTGATGTTCGGCCCGCGGACAACCTCGACAGTCGCCGCTTCCTCCGGCGTGGCGGGCAGCGCAATCATGTTGTCGTTGACCGTGAAGGTCTCCGGCAGCGCGACGGTCAGCCCGGCGCACGCCTCGGTCGGGTCGGCCAGCACCCCGGCGACCGCGCTGACGGCGGCGGTTGCGGGGCTGACGAGATAGACCTGCGCGTCCTTGGTGCCCGAGCGCCCCTCAAAGTTGCGGTTGAAGGTCCGCAGGCTGACGCCCGCGCTGCGCGGGGACTGCCCCATGCCGATGCAGGGGCCGCAGGCGCATTCCAGCACCCGCGCGCCCGCGTTGAGTAGGTCGGTCAGCGCGCCGCAGGCGGCCAGCATGTCCAGCACCTGGCGCGAGCCGGGCGCGATAACCAGACTGACGTCCTCGGCCACCGTTTTGCCCCGGAGCAGCTTTGCGACCATCAGCATGTCGTAAAGGGACGAGTTGGTGCAGGAGCCGATGCAGACCTGGTCGATTTTCATGCCCGCAAGCTCCCGCACCGGCTTGACATTGTCCGGCATATGCGGGCAGGCGCACAGCGGCTCAATGGCGCTGAGGTCGAGGGTGATCCGCTCGTCGTAGGCCGCGTCCGGGTCGGCGGAAACCTCCACAAAATCCTGCTCCCGCCCCTGCGCCCGGAGGAACGCGCGGGTGATTTCGTCGGCCGGGAACAGCGAGGTGGTGGCGCCGAGCTCGGCGCCCATGTTGGTGATTGTCGCGCGCTCGGGCACCGAGAGGGTCTTGACCCCCGCGCCGCAATACTCGATGATTTTGCCGACGCCCCCCTTGACCGACAGGCGGCGCAGCAGCTCGAGGATGACGTCCTTTGCGCCGACCCCGTCCCGCAGGCGGCCGGTCAGCTCAACCCCGACTATTTTGGGGTTGGCGATGTAATACGCGCCCCCGCCCATCGCGACGGCCACGTCCAGCCCGCCCGCGCCGAACGCGAGCATCCCGATGCCGCCGCCGGTGGGGGTGTGGCTGTCCGAGCCGATGAGGGTTTTGCCCGGCTTGCCGAACCGCTCGAGGTTGACCTGGTGGCAGATGCCGTTGCCGGGGCGGGAATAGCGGATGCCGTATTTTTTGGCGACCGTGCGGATATACTCGTGGTCGTCGCTGTTTTCAAACCCGCTTTGCAGGGTGTTGTGGTCGATATAGGCAACCGAAAGCTCGGTGCGCACGCGGGGGATGCCCATCGCCTCAAATTGCAGATAGGCCATCGTGCCGGTCGCGTCCTGCGTCAGGGTGGTGTCGATGTGCAGGCCAAGCTCGGGCGTTTTGCCAAGCTCGCCGTCGACAATATGTGCGGAAAGGATTTTCTGTGCTGCGTTCATGCCCATGGGCGTTACCTCCTGCGCCGGGCAAAAGCAGCCCGGCCATCTGCGCTTTTTTGCCCTTTTGCGCGGGGACGGGCAGCCCAAAATCCCCACGGCCATAAAAAGGCGAAACTGTAAATAGTGTAACGCTTTTTAACAATATTGTCAATTTATTAACGTGCTTTTTTATAAATAAAACCCCGGCGAGCGGGGAAAAATAGCACCGAAACGAGGTGAAGCAACAAGTGCAAAAACAGTATGGACAGCGCCCCGGCGCCGCAGACCGGGCAAAGGAGGCGCAGCCCGAGCAGCCGGAGCAGGCCGAGCCGGAGCAGCCGGACGGGGAAAACGAGCTGGAGCAGGAGCTGATGCCCGAAACCAACTCGGTTGCCAAGACGCGCGGCCGGTATCCGATCCACTGCCTGACCATCGCGGGGCAGGTGGAGGGGCACACCGAGCTGCCGCAGGGCACAAAGGCGACAAAGTACGAGCATGTCATCCCGCAGCTGGTGGCGATTGAGGAGGATCCCGACATCGACGGCCTACTGATTATCCTGAACACGGTCGGCGGGGACGTCGAGGCGGGGCTTGCGATTGCCGAGCTGATTGCGGGCATGAAAAAGCCGACCGCCTCGCTGGTGCTGGGGGGCGGGCACTCGATCGGTATCCCGCTCGCCGTGAGCGCCGGCCGCTCCTTCATCGTGCCGACCGCCACCATGACGGTGCACCCCGTGCGGCACACGGGCATGGTGCTCGGCGTGCCGCAGACGATGAAGCACTTTGACCGGATGCAGGAGCGGATCACCAGCTTTATCTGCGCGCATTCGGGCATCGAGCGGGAGGCTTTCCGCAAGCTGCTGCTCAAAACGGGGGAGCTTGTGATGGACATGGGCACGGTGCTGGACGGCGAGCAGGCGGTGGAGGTTGGGCTGATTGACAGCATCGGCTCGCTGGGGGACGCGATGCGCTACCTTTACCAGAAGATCCGGCGGCGCAGGCACAGCGCCTGATGTGCGGATAAGCGGGGCGGTGCGCCGGTGCTGCCCCGCTGTCCTATGCCCCAAACGGGGCGGCCTTGCGCGCGGGCGGGCTGCGGCAGGGGCTCCCGCACGGCTTGCCGGGGCGGCCGGTTTGGTTTATAATAAATACTATATTAAAGCAAAACCGGCACGGCCTGTCCGCGCGGCGGCCGGGGCACGGGCTGCACAGGGCAGTTTGCAGAATTGAGGAGGAGCGGTTGGATGCGTACATATCTTGGGATCGAGTTCGGCTCAACCAAAATCAAGGCGGTGCAGGTCGACGAGAAGCTGCACCCGGTCAGTGCCGGGGAATACGGCTGGGCGAGCCGGTTTGAAAACGGGGTCTGGACCTACGACCTCGAGGAGGTCTGGCAGGGTCTGCTGTCCGCCATGCGGGGCATCACCCAGCCCGAGACGGTCGCCTGCCTGGGCATTTCGGGCATGATGCACGGGTATCTTGCGTTTGACGCGGACTGGAAGCTGCTGACCCCGTTCCGCACCTGGCAGAACACCATCACGGCGCAGGCGGCGGATAAATTGACCGAGGCGTTCCGCTTCAACGTCCCCCAGCGGTGGAGCATCGCGCACCTGTATCAGGCCGTGCTGAACGGCGAGTCCCATGTCGGCGGGGTCGCGCACATCACCACCCTTGCGGGCTATATCCACTACCGGCTGACCGGGGTGAACGCGGTCGGGATCGGCGACGCGAGCGGCATGTTCCCGGTTGACGGGGAAAAGGGCTGCTTTGACGAGGAGATGCTGGAGCAGTTTGCGGCGCTGACCCGCGAGCAGCCCTGGGATATCCGGGCGGTGCTGCCGGACGTGCTGAAGGCCGGGCAGGCGGCGGGCAGCCTGACCGAAGCGGGCGCGCGGCTGCTGGGCGGCGGAATCCCGGCCGGTACCCCGCTTGCGCCGCCCGAGGGGGACGCCGCGACCGGCATGACCGCGACCAATTCCGTCGCGGTGGGCACGGGGAATGTCTCCGCCGGCACCTCCATTTTCTCGATGGTCGTGCTTGAGCGGCCGCTCAGCCGGGTGTATCAGGAAATCGACATCGTTGCGACGCCGGACGGGCGGCCGGTCGCGATGGCGCACTGCAACAACGGCACAAACGATATGAACGAGTGGGTGCGCCTGCTGGCCGAGACCCTCTCGCTCATGGGGGTCGAGCCGGACATGGGCGCGCTGTTCACCCGGCTTTATCAAAAAAGCCTGGAGGGCGCGCCGGACTGCGCCGGGGTGACCGTCTACAATTACCTCGCCGGGGAGGGGATCACCCACCTGGACGAGGGGCGGCCGATGGTTGTCCGCCGCGCGGACGGGACGTTCAACCTCGCGAATTTTGTGCGCGCCAATCTCTACGCGATTATGGCGACCCTGCGGCTGGGCATGGATATCCTGCGGGAGGAAAAGGTCGAGATCCGGGGGCTGACCGGGCACGGCGGCTTTTTCAAAACGCCGGGGGTCGGCCAGCGTTACCTCGCCGCGGCCTGCGGCGTGCCAATTACCTGTATGGAAACGGCGGGCGAGGGCGGCCCGTTCGGCATGGCGCTGCTTGCGGCCTACAGGCTGGCCGGCGGCGGCCGGCCGTTCGACGTGTATTTGCAGCAGGAGGTGTTCGACAGCGCGGTCTCGACCACCCTTGCGCCCGACCCGCAGGATGTTGCGGGCTTTGAGAAATTCATGGAGCGGTTCAGCGCGGGGCTGCCGGTCGAGCGCGCCGCCGTGCAGCTGCTCTGACAAGCGGCGGTTTATTCCGGCCGCTCCCCCGAGCCGGTGGACGCGGCTTAAAAAGCGTCTTTGCGCCGCAAAAAGCAAGACAGAATTGGGCGGCCTGCATGGTGCGGGCTGCCCGTTTTTTTGTTGCCGGCGGCGGCTATCCGGCGCGGCGGTGGGTTATGCCGTGCGGGCACTGTTGGGGCATGTGCCGGGCGAATTATGCGCGGGCGAGGGTGCCGCAGGCGGCCGGTACACAGGTGGCGGAACGCGGCGCTTGTAAGCCTGTCCCCCGGCCTCCTTTGCACAGGTGAGGTGCGGCCGTACCCCGCACACCGCGCGCGCAAAAAAGTGCGCGGCTTCTGTATATTATCCCTTTCCCGCGCGCAAACTATCACCAAATGATTAAGACGCCGCGCGTTCGGCGCGTCGAAAGGATTTGAAGCAATGAGCAGAAAGAATAAAACAACATTTCGGGGCTTCATGAAGAAAAACGGCTTTTATGCCGCCATGATTCTGTTCGTCATCGCGGGCGCAATCGCCTCCTATGCCGCCGTCACCAGCCTGCTTGGCGCCGCGGCGCCGGATCCCGATCCGGACGCCCAGCTCGTCCATAACGAGCCGGAGGTCAAGCTCCCGGTCACCGAGCCGGAACCGCCGGCCGAGCCCGTCGAGCCGGAGCCCGCGCCCGTGATGCAGCCGGAGGAAAGCGAGCCGGTCTCCTCCGCACCCGACCCGCTGATCCCCGTGTATACACGCCCCGTGTCCGGCGCGGTCTCCCAGCCGTTCAGCGGAACCGAGCTTGTCAAAAGCGAGACCATGAACGACTGGCGCACCCACAACGGCGCGGATTACACCGCGGCGATGGGCGAGCAGGTGCTGGCGGTCTATTCGGGCGAAATCACCCGCGCCGAATATGACCCGCTGCTCGGCAATCTTGTCGAGCTGAAGCTCGACACCGGCTACCACGCGCTCTATGCCAATCTCGCCGCGTTCGACGGGGTCGAGGTTGGGCAGAGAGTCTCGCAGGGGGATGTCCTCGGCGCGGTGGGGGACAGCGCCCTCATCGAGCGCGCCGAGCTGCCGCATCTGCACTTTGAACTGCGCTCGGGGGACAAGCGGGTCGACCCGGAAACCCTTTTCTGAGCAGCCTCCCCGCCCCTGCCGCATCGTCGAAACGCCGTCCGGCCTCCCGCCGGACGGCGTTTCTTTTGCCCGGCACGGCGCATCGGCCAAACCGCCGCCTTCCCGATTACCCCGGCTCGCCCCATCCCCGGCGGCCGGACACAGGGCTGTGCCGCCGCTTCAAATGCCGGGCGGCCGGATTATCCCTGCCCGAAGCGCGGCGGCCGAGAACCTCGACCCACTCAATCCACTCCGCCCGGCTCGTGCCGCTGCCCGCGGTTCCCGCCATGTCAGTTGGATCAGCCCTCCCTTTTGCTGCCGGGTATGCGGAATCCGCACCGGCTCGCCCCAGAGCTGTGCCGCCCGCCCACACAAACCGGCAGCGCGCCCCCTGCCATCGCCGCGGCATTTATCCTTCAATGAGGCGGTGCCGACCCCGTTTGCCCTGTGTTTGCCGGGCAGCGCTCTCCCGCAGCCGTCCCAGAATTAAGAAGTATACCAAACCGGTATATTTAATATTGACAAACGCCAATCTCCCGGTATAATAGATGTTGTTGGAAGAGTCAATCGGACATATGTCAGAATGCGAAAGGGGTATGTTATGTCCAAAAAGGAAACAGCCACCATCAAGGGGATGAGCTGCGCGGCCTGCGCGGCGTCGGTCGAGCGGGCTTGCAGCCGGCTCCCGTTTGTGGCAAGCGCGTCGGTCAACCTCGCAACCGAGCGGCTGGATGTCGTGTACGACGAAAAGGCCGGCACGCTGGCGGACATTGCCGCCGCCGTCGACAAGGCGGGGTTCCAGCTGATTGAGCGAACCGAGGAGGCGGACGAGCAGCGTTTTGCCCAGCAGGACGAGGCGCTGCACCTGCAAAAGCGGCGGCTTATCATCGCGCTTGTGTTCACCGTCCCGTTGTTCTACATCGCGATGGCGCATATGATTACCTTTGTCAAGCTGCCCTACCCGCCCTTTCTGGAGCCGATGAGCCACCCGCTCGCCTACGCGCTGGTGCAGCTGGCGCTCACCGTCCCGGTGCTTGTCTGCGGGCGCAAATTCTATATCAACGGCTTTAAGGCGCTGTTCAAGGGGCATCCCAACATGGACAGCTTGGTTGCGGTCGGTACATCCGCCGCGTTTTTATACAGTTTGTATTCTCTCGTGCGGATCCTCGGCGGCGATACCCACGCGAGCATGGATATGTATTTTGAATCGAGCGCGATGATTGTCACCCTCATCATGGTCGGCAAATATATGGAGGCGCGCGCCAAGCAGAAGACCGGGAACGCCATCGCCAGCCTCTATTCCCTCAGCGCCCCGACCGCAACGGTGGAGCGGGACGGCGCGGTCGAGACAATCGACGCCGAGCAGCTGCGGGTCGGGGACATCATGATTGTCAAGCCGGGGGAGAAAATCCCGGCGGACGGGGTCGTTGTCGAGGGCACAAGCTCGGTTGACGAATCCATGCTGACCGGCGAGAGTATGCCGGTGGGCAAAAAGCAGGGGGATCGGGTCACCGGCGCAACGGTCAACAAAAACGGCGCGCTGCGGGTCGAGGTCACCCGGCTGGGCAAGGACAGCACCCTGTCCCAGATCATCCGCCTGGTTGAGGAGGCGCAGGGGCAAAAAGCGCCGATTGCCAAGCTTGCGGACGTCGTCTCGGGCTATTTTGTCCCGATTTCCATGTCCATCGCGCTTCTGTGCGCGATCATCTGGGCACTTGCGGGGCACAACCTCTCCTTCGTGCTCAAAATCTTCGTCTCCGTGCTGGTCATCGCCTGCCCCTGCGCGCTCGGGCTTGCAACCCCGACGGCGATCATGGTCGGCACCGGCAAGGGCGCTTCCCGCGGCATTCTCTTTAAAAACGGCGAGGCGATTGAAACGGCCAAGGCCGTCTCGGTTGTCCTGCTGGACAAGACCGGCACCATCACAAAGGGCGAGCCCTCGGTCACCGACACGCTGCCCACGCCCGGCTATGACGAGGCCTCCCTGCTCGCGCTCGCCGCGGCGGCCGAAAAGCTGTCCGAGCATCCGCTGGGCGAGGCGATTGTCCGCCGCGCGGACGAGCTGGGGCTCGCGCTGGGCGAGAGCGGCGGCTACACCGCGCATTCGGGGCTCGGCATCGAGGTCACGGTGGACGGCCGGCGGGTCAACGGCGGCAACCTGGACTATATGAAGCAGCTCGGCGTCGACGCCGCGGGCGCGCAGCAGGCGGCCGAGCGGCTGGCGGGCGAGGGCAAAACCCCGCTCTACTTCGCGGTGGACGGCGCCTATGCCGGGATCGTCGCGGTTGCGGATGTGGTCAAGCCGGACAGCGCCGAGGCCATCGGCAGGCTGCACGCACTGGGCATCAAAACCGTGATGATCACCGGCGACAACCGGATTACCGCCGAGGCCATCGCCAAATCGGTTGGGGTGGACGAGGTCGTCGCCGAGGTCATGCCCGAGGACAAGGCGAGCGTCGTCAAGCAGTACCGCGACCAAGGGCTGCGGGTCGCGATGGTTGGGGACGGCATCAACGACGCCCCGGCACTCGCGTTCGCGGATGTCGGCATCGCGATTGGCAGCGGCACCGACGTCGCCATCGAATCGGCCGATGTGGTGCTGATGGGCAGCTCGCTGAAGGGGGTTGCCGAGGCAATCAAGCTTTCCCGCGCGGTGATTCGCAATATTAAGCAGAATCTTTTCTGGGCTTTCTGTTATAATAGTATCGGAATCCCTGTTGCGGGCGGGCTGCTGTACGCGTTCGGGGGGCCGCTGCTCAACCCGGTCATCGCGGCGGCGGCGATGTCGCTGTCGTCGGTCAGCGTCGTGTCCAACGCGCTCCGTCTCAACCTGATTCAGCTCGATTAAATAATTTTTTGGGAGGATAGTTTGTATGAAACAACAAATCAAGATCAGCGGTATGGCGTGCGGCCACTGCAAGGCGCGGGTCGAGGGCGCGCTCGGCAAGCTGGCGGGCGTGCAGAGCTACGACGTGTCCCTGGAAGAGAACCGCGCGAACGTCGAATTCGACGAGGCGGCGGTTTCGCTCGGGGAGATTGAGGCCGCGATTGAGGATCTCGGCTTCGACGTCGTCCGCTGAGCGGAAGCAGACAGGCAAAGCAGAAGGCCGCAGGGCGGGGCAACCCGCCTGCGGCCTTTTTATCTGTTGTCATGCCGGGCATCCGCGCCCGGAACGCCGCCCCTCCCCCCGCACATTTTCGGCTGGAATCGGGACACACTAAGGATATCCGGCATGGCCGGAAAACAAGGAAAGGCGGCGCCAGCATGACAGACAAAGCCACTCCCTCCGCCCGGGCGGAGGCGGTCGTCGACGCGGCCGCGCAGGGTGATTCCCGCTTTGACCCAAACGGCAGCTACACCGGCAAGCCGGTTGAGCAGGACGAGCACCCCGTGCAGGACGCGGACGATCTGTAAGCCCCCGCTGCGCAGCAGCGGAACAGGCGGGCTGCCGGAAGGAACGGCAGCCCGCCTGTTTTGTCTTGCCCGCGCAGGCCGAACCCGTCAGCCCGGCTGGTTGTTCATCGCCGCCAGCTCCTCCTCGCTCGGCACAAACTCGTGCGTGCAGTAGCCGGGGACATTGTCCTTTTTGTAATAGCCGGTCGCCGTTGTCGGGCAGAGCGGCCCTGCCAGCTGGCCGGTGGCGGTGCAGTAGGTCGCCGCGATGACATTGTCGCTGGTCGGGAAGGTCTTGTATTCCAGATTTTCGTGGATGCGGGACATGACCAGGTCGAACGCCTGCTGGGTCGGGTGCGGCCGCAGGGTTTTCATATACTCCATCTCGTCATAGCCCTCCCAGACGGCCATGACATAGTAGGGGGTCATGCCGATTGCCCAGAAGTCGCAGTTGTCCGAGGTTGTGCCCGTCTTGCCGATGACCGGGATATTATTGGGCATATGGCGCGCCATGGTCGTGCCCGTGCCGCTGCGGGTAACCCCCGCAAGCAGCTTGTTCATAATCATCGCCGTATCCTCGGAAATCGCCTGAATCTCCTGCACGTTCTGCGTTTTGTTGAGGACGGTCGCGCCGCGCGAATCGACCACGCGGGTGTAGCAGTGGGGGGTGTAGTAGACGCCGCCGTTGCCGAACACCTGATAGGCCGCCGCCATCTCGTAGGGGCTGACGCCATAGGTCAGGCCGCCCAGCGCAAGGGACATCGTGCGGTCGGAAATCTCATCGCCCGCCTCGTTGATAAACGGCTCCGCCAGCGAGGTGATGCCCAGGCTGGTGGTCAGAAAATCAAAGGAGTAGTCCGGCCCGATCAGCTTCATGACCGACGCCGCCGTCGTGTTCAGCGAGCGGCGCAGCCCGTCGTAAACCGTCACCGGCGCGCCGTAGGTCCAGTCGTAGTTGCGCGGCCAGGGCTGGCCGTTCACGACGTCGACCGGCGCGTCGTTGAACACGGTGGAATAGGTGATTTTGTCCAGCTCAATCGCGGGCGCATAGTCCGCAATCGGCTTCATGGACGATCCGGTCTGCCGCACCGAATCAACCGCGCGGTTGAGGCTCAGGCTGCCCGTCTTTTCCCGGATTCCGCCGGCCACGCCCATCAGCTCGCCCTTGTAGTTCATCACGACCATCGCGGCCTGAATCTGGTTTTCGGCCAGCACCTCCACCCGGTCGCCGTTCTCGTCGAGGATATACTCGCCGTTTTCGTCCGTCGCGTCCTCGTATTCGAGCGCCGGCCAGATAATGTCGTTGTCGCTGCGCCCCCAGGAGCCGTAGGTCTCGGTATCCCAGTAAATCGGGTTCATCGCGACATCCTCCACCGCCGCCTGAATCTCGGTGTCGATGGTCAGGTAGATGGTCAGGCCGCCGCCGCCGCTGACCTGCTCCCCGTCGTCGTCGATATAGTTATAGCCATACACAAACCGCTCCGCTTCGGCCGCCGTCATCCCGTTGATTTCCTGCAAATCCTTGATGACCTCGCGGATTGCCGTGTCGGTAAAGTAGGAATAGACGTCGTCGTCCGTCTGGCTTGTGTCCCCCTTGGTAAAGACGAGGTTCTCGCTCTCGGCCAGCGCGGCCTGATACTCCGCGTCGGTGATGAGCCCCCGCTCGTGCATCGTCCACAGCACGACGTCCTCCCGCTGGTATTTGTTTTCCTCGGGGTCGATGTAGGGGTCGTACAGGCTCGGGTATTTGGTGATACACACAATCGCCGCGCTTTCCGCAAGGGTCAGCTCGCTGGTCGATTTGTTGAAATAGTGGTTCGCGGCGGCCTCAATCCCCGCAATCTGGCCGCCGAGGCGGAAGGTGTTGAGGTAGGCCTCCAGAATCTGCTCCTTGGAATACTGCCGCTCCATCATGAACGCGCGGTAAATTTCCCGCATCTTGCGCAGCGCGCCGTCCATGCCGGAAACGCTCTTTTCGTTGGTGATGTTCTTGACCAGCTGCTGGGTGATGGTCGAGCCGCCCTGGGTGTTGCTCCACAGCTGGAAGACATACTCGTTGATAAACGCCGCAACCGTGCGCTTGATGTTGACCCCCTTGTGGTTCCAGAACTCGAGATCCTCCGACGCGACAATCGCCTTGAGCAGGGTGTCGGGAAATTCGTCATAGCTCACCCAGATGCGGTTCTCGCCGCCCGCGATGCGGTCGTATTCCTCCCACTCGCCCGTGGTGTTGTTCTTCGCCATCAGGCGGGTGGCATAGCTCAGCTCAAGCGAGTTGAGGTCGAGGATCTCGTCGTCGTTGGCCGTGGCCTTTGCAAGGTACATCGCCGCCGCCACCGCCACAACGCACGCGCAGATAACCCCAAGGCAGAACAGGAACAGCACCACCTTGCCAAACCGGCGCCATCCCGGATGCCCGGGCTTGTATTCGTCCTCAACGGCGGCGCGTTTGCCGCCCTTCTTTTTGTTCTTCTCGCCGCTCACTTTCTTTTTCCCATCCTTTGCGGTCTTTGGGGAGGCCGCCTGCGGTGCGGGCTGGGCTGCCTGCGCGCCGTCGGGCGCCTGCGCCCCGTCCTCCCCCTTCAGGCTGACAAACCCGGTCTCCGATTGGTCGTATTGGCCGAGGTCGATGTAGTCGGGGTCATAGCTCTCCCGCTTCTGCGCGCCGACAGAATCGGTCAGTACGCCGTTTTCCTCCAGCTTTTCCAAAAATTTATCTATACGCTCGCTGGGGTCGAAATTATCAATTTCCGGCTCTTCGGCCGGGTTGTTTTCGTTGGTTTTGTTTTCGTCCATCACAGGCCTTCTCCTTTCGACGAAGCTCCGCGGCCAACAGGGTGGCCGCAGTATGTTTGATTATAGCACACTTCGTTTTATATAGGCAAGCTTCGACCGCTTCTTCCCCGTGCTTGCCGCCGTGCCCGTTTGGGTGTATGCTTGTAGCGGGGCGCGCAGACATATCTGCCTTATTATGTGACCGATTTGCAAAAAACATGCCGTTTGCGGCCAAATGTCCGCAAACCGGCGCCGGGATGCCGCACATCCCACCATTTTTCCGTATTTTGAGGGTCTGCTTATGAATTATCAGCTTGCGCTTGAACAGCGCATCGAGGCGCTCGGCGGCCGCCGGCCGCCGCTGCTGCTGCACTGCTGCTGCGCGGTCTGTTCAAGCTATGTGCTCGAATATCTCAGCCGGTATTTCAAGATCACCGCGCTGTTTTACAACCCCAACATCTGGCCGCGCGAGGAGTATCTGCGGCGCAAGGACGCGCTTGTCCGGCTGATTGCGGCCGCGGGCTATTCCGGCTCGGTCGGACTGGTTGACCTAGACTATGACCACGGCGAATTCCTGCGGGCGGCGCGCGGCCTGGAAGCGCAGCCGGAGGGCGGCGCGCGCTGCACGCAGTGCTTTTCCCTGCGGCTTGGGCGGGCAGCGCAGGAGGCGGCTCGGCGGGGCATCGGCCTTGTCTGCACCACCCTGACCATCAGCCCGCACAAAAACGCCCAATTGATTAACGAGACCGGCGCGGCCATGGCTTCACAGGCCGGGGTCGAATGGCTCCCCGGGGACTTCAAAAAGAAGGACGGCTTTCGCCGCGCGGGCGAGCTGACCGCGCAGTACGGGCTGTACCGGCAGAACTACTGTGGCTGTGAATTTGCAATGGGGCATCTTGCGGCCAAGGACAACGCGCTCTGACGCCCGCGGCGCGCGGCCTTTTTTGCAGGGCGCAGGCAGGTACAGCGGTGCGGCCGCCGCAAAAGCCGTATACTGAATCTGTCCGGCGCTTTTCACTGCTGGTTAATACAATTTGTATATTCATTGACGGATTTTCCGGGTTCCCTCTCCCTGACGCGAGCGTGTGCCGTGCCGGCCGCGCCGCGCCAAACGCGGGGACACAAAGCGCCCGGACAACGGCATTCGGGCAGACTTCATCAACATAAGAGAGCGGCGGGGCAAAAGCGCCCGCCCCTGCAACGCCGCAAACGGCGGGCTTGAACCTTGCCATTCAAGCCCGCCGTTTTTGTGTTTTTATGGTGCGCCGGCCGCCGTCGGCCGGCCGACGCGCGTTCCTGCGTTTTGGTTCGCGCAGGGGCGGTTCCGCCGCGCCGCCGCTTGTCAGCACCGGCAGTACGGCCGCCGGGCAGGTTATCGCGGACGCTTCACCCCGGGGCTCCCGGCCGTTTGGAGCTCCCGTCACCCTTTGCCGTTCTGTTCAATTGCGTGCACAATGCAGCCAATCCCCGCAATCAGGGTCAGCAAGAGCATCCCGCCCAGAGTATCCCCGAGAAAGGCGCCCAGAAAAAAGCCGGCAATTGCGGCGAGAACCATAAGAATACCAGCGCCGATCGTTTTACTCATTCTCTTTCTCCCACAGAAACGTTTTCCGGGCTCGCGGCGGCGTGCCGCGAAGCCGGCGAATTGTTCAAGCCGCCGGGCAGTGCGGCTGGCGGCTCCACCCGACCGCGGCCGTGCCCCGCTCCCCGCCGCCCGTTTGTTCGCGCAAGGCCGCGCCGTTCGCCGAAGCAATCAGAAAAAGCACGGACAAACCAGCCGCGCGGCGGGGGCGGCGATTTTCCCCGCAACACCGCAAGCGGCGGGCCTGCCTTTCAAGCCCGCCGCCTATGTGTTTTTCCCGGTTGATGGGGCGGCTTTTTCCGCGCCCCGTTCAGAGCCGCAGCAGCAGGTACGACCAAGGCGCGATTGAGACGCTGTCCCCGTCGGGCAGGGCAATGTCGGTCATCAGCTCGCCGCGGTTGACGGCGGTCAGCACCTGCCCCCGCGTGTTTTCGCGCAGGTAGGCGACCACGCCGCCGTCGCTGCGCAGCGGGACGAGCCGTCCGTCCGCCAGCACGTCCCTGTTTTTTGCCCGGAAGCCGGAAATGGAGCGAATCTCGTCGCAGAGCAATTTGTCCGGCATATCCCAGCGCATATAGCCGCGGCAGAACGGGTCGCCGTAGCCCTGCATCCCAATCTCGTCCCCGTAATAGATACAGGGCAGCCCGGGCAGCGTAAATTGCAGAGCGCACGCAAGCTTGAGCATCTCCACCGCGCGCAGGTAGTCCCCGTCGCTCAACGCGTTGCCGGCCTGCCACTCCCGCGATTTGCCGCGGTACTCCTCCCCGACGGCCAGCGCGTTCAGCGCGCGCGCCGTGTCGTGGGTCGCCAGCATGTTCATCATCACGTTGAGCATTGGCGGGGGGTAATTCTCGCAGATTTCGGTCACCCTGCGCATAAACTCGGCGGCGTTTGCGGTGCGGACAAAATCGAGCACCGCGGTGCGGAACGGGTAGTTCATCACCGCGTCCAGCTCCTTGCCCCACAGGTAGCGGCGGCGCTCGCCGTAGCTGACCTTGGTGCTCGCGTCCTCCCAGACCTCCCCGATGAGGATTTTGTCGTTCCCCCACCGCTTGACCGCGGCGCGGATCCGCTCGATAAAGCTGTCCGGCAGCTCGTCGGCGACATCCAGGCGGAAGCCGTCCGCCCCCAGCGCCATCCAGTGGGCGATGACGCCGTCCTCGCCGCAGATAAACTGCGCAAAGCTCTCCTCCTGCTCGTTGACCTCGGGCAGGGTGTCAAATCCCCACCAGCTCGCGTATTCGTCCGCGTACCTGCCAAACTTGTACCATTTATAATACGGGCTTTCCCGCCCCTGATAGGCGCCGAGCCCCGGATAGCGGCCGTATTTGTTGAAATAGACGCTGTCCGCCCCGGTGTGGCTGAACACCCCGTCCAGCACAATGCGGATGCCCCGCTCGTGCGCCGCCTCACACAGGCGTTTAAAATCCCGCTCGTCCCCCAGCACAGGGTCGACCTTCATATAATCGGCGGTGTCGTACCGGTGGTTGGAGTGCGCCTCGCAGATCGGGTTAAAGTAAATGCAGGTGACCCCGAGCGAGACGAGATAGTCCAGCTTTTCCTGCACGCCGCGCAGGTTGCCGCCAAAAAAGTCGGTGTTGGTGATCATCCCCTGCTCGTTCGGCCACCACACCGGCACATCGCGCAGGTCATCGTGAAACTGCCGGTTCAGATCCTCCCGCCCCAGCTGCCCGTTTGACCCGACGTTAAACCGGTCGGGGAAAATCTGATACATCACGCCGCCCGCAAAGCCGCAGACCAGGTGGTAGGACGCGTCGTAAACCGTCTGCTGAAACAGCACGGGGTCGCTGCGCCAGCCGCGGCGCACCCCCTCGCCAAAATCGTCGCGGACGACGGCGTCCTGTTCGCCCAGCTCAAAGTAATAGAAATACAGCCCCGCATCCGCAAAGCAATGCTCTGCCTGCAGCCCGCCGTCCGTGCGGCGCATTTCCACCCGCAGCGGCTGCAGCTCTCCGTCCCGGTAAATCACCAGCGTGCCCTGGTCGTCCCCGCACGCAAGGAAAAAGCGCACCTGCGTTTGGGACGCGACCGCGCCGGACGGGTTCTTATGCTCCGTCCGGCGGCTGTTAAAAATACCCATACTCGGTTGCTTCCTGTCGGTTTGTCAGCGCACGTGCTTGAGGTTCCAGATGTCGCGCGCGTAGTCGTTGACCGCCCGGTCGGCGGAGAATACCCCGGAGGTCGCGATGTTCATCAGGGACATGCGGTTCCACTCGGCGGGGTTGTGATAGACGCTCTTCACCTGTGCCTGCGCGGCGCGATAGCTGTCGAAATCCGCCAGCACAAGATACGGATCCTGGTTCATCAGGTTGTTGACGAGATCCGTGTAATTGTTGCCGCCGAAGCCGTGGGACATAAAGTCGAGCACCCGCTTGATGTTCATGTCCGAATCGTAATAGCGGCGCGGCGAATAGCCGGCGGCCTTTTTCGCAAGCACTTCCTCCTTGGTCATGCCAAACAGGAAGAAATTCTCCGCCCCGCACGCCTCGCGAATCTCCACATTTGCGCCGTCCAGCGTGCCGATTGTCAGCGCGCCGTTGAGCATCAGCTTCATGTTGCCGGTGCCCGACGCCTCCGTCCCCGCAAGGGAAATCTGCTCGCTGACCTCGGCGGCCGGCATCAGCAGCTCGGACACGGTCACGCGGTAATCCTCCAGATAGACAATGCGCAGCTTGTCGCGCATGGCCTTGTCATGCTCCAGCAGCTCCTGCATCCCGCAGATAAGCCGGATCATCTGCTTGGCGATGTAGTAGCCCGGCGCGGCCTTGGCGCCGAAGATATAGGTGCGGGGGATGAAATCCATATTCGGATTGTCCCGCAGCATCAGATACTGGTGGATGATGTGCATGGCGTTGAGGTGCTGCCGCTTGTATTCATGCATCCGCTTGGCCTGCACGTCAAAGATCGAATCGGGGTTGACCGGGTAATCCAGCGTTTTGTTCGCGTACTCCGCCAGCCGCTTTTTGTTTTCCAGCTTGATTTCGCCCAGCCGCGCCAGCACCCCCGCGTCGCCGCTGAATTTGCTGAAGCGCGAAAGCTCCGCCGCATCGGTCTTGAAGCCCTCGCCGATTGTCTCGCTCAGCAGATTGGTCAGGCCGGGGTTGCTTTGCAGCAGCCAGCGGCGGTAGGCGATGCCGTTGGTGACGTTTTTGAACTTCTGCGGCGAGAAAAGGTAAAAGTCGTGGAAGACCTCCTGCTTGATAATCTCGCTGTGCAGCCTGGACACCCCGTTGATGCTGTGGCAGATATAGCAGCACAGGTTGGCCATGCGCACATTGCCGTCGCCCAGCACGGCCATGTACGAGATTTTGCCGACGTCGCCGGGGAACCGCTCCTCCAGCTCGCGGCGCTCCATGCGGTCAATCTCCTCGATAATCTGGTAGATGCGGGGCAGCGTCGCGCGGAACATGTCGATGTTCCACTTCTCCAGCGCCTCGCTCATGACGGTGTGGTTGGTATAGGCGAACACGCCGCGCGCGATGCGAACCGCCGCGTCCCAGCTGTAGCCGCACTCGTCGAGCGCCACCCGCATCAGCTCGGGGATGGCGAGGGTCGGGTGGGTGTCGTTGAGCTGGATGGCCACCTTTTCGGGCATGTTGTCCAGCGAGCCGTACTGCGCAAGATGCTTTTTGACAATATCGTTGATGGACGCGCAGCACAGGAAGTACTGCTGGCGCAGCCGCAGCACCTTGCCCTCCATGTGGTTGTCGTTGGGGTACAGCACCTTGCTGATGAGCTCCGCCGTGCTGTTGGCGCGCATCACCGCGTTGTAATCGCCCCGGTTAAAGCTCTCCATGTCGATGCCGATCGCCTCCGCCTTCCACAAGCGCAGCCGGGTGACCGACCGGGAATCGTACCCCGAAATATACATATCATACGGCACGGCATTGACCGCCGTGTAGTTGACATGCTCGACATTGTGGTAATTCTGCTGCCAGGACTCGTGAATCTCCCCGTCAAAGCGAACCTCGATCGCCTCATCGGGCTTGTCGTCCAGCCAGACCTGCCCGCCGGGCAGCCAGTTGTCCAGCTCCTCCTGCTGCCAGCCGTCCACCAGCTTCTGCTTGAAGATGCCGTATTCGTACATGATCGAATAGCCCGTGGCGGTGTACGCCTCGGTGGCAAGGCCGTCCATATAGCAGGCCGCAAGGCGCCCGAGACCGCCGTTGCCAAGCCCGGCGTCCGGCTCCAGCTCGTACAGCTTTTCAAGCGAGATGTTCGCTTCCTCGGCCAGCACGGCCGCGACCACCTCGTTGATGCCCAGATTGTACAGGTTGTTTTTCAGCGAGCGGCCAACCAGGAATTCCATCGACAGGTAATACACCTGCTTTGAGCCCTCGCCGTAGGTTTTCGCGTCGTGGTGGCGCAGCTTATCCTCCAGGAATCCGCGCACGACCATCGCCGTCGCCCGGTATATCTGCTCGTTTGTTGCGGTTTTAAAGGTCTGTCCATACATACGAGAGAGCTGACGCGAGAGCAGCTGCTTAAACGCTTCTTTCGTTAGTTTATGTCTCAAGTTGTGAATCCTCCTGAATCTCCAACATTGCGCCCGGCTTTCCGCTGTTAGGCTATTATGCTATATTATATTATAACGTGCTTTTTCTCTTGTAGCAAATTTTTTTGCCTGCGCCCAAACTTTTTTTGAAATTCTCCTTATGATGTATTATAATAAAAATCAGAATTGTCGATTTTCGGCTGTCCGGCCGGGCTCGACGCAATTACCAAGCGAAGCGAGGTCTTTGTTATGCCCAACAACAAGCTGCTTCTCACCATTGCGGGGCTGAGTATTCTCATCAACACAAGCGAGGACGAGACGTATACGCGCGATCTTGCGGCAGAGCTGGATCGCGACATCAACTCGATTCTCAACGCCAACACCGGCGCGTCGGTCACCAACGCGGCGCTTCTGTGCGCGATTGATTATCTGGACAACGCCAAAAAGTCGGCCAAAAACGCAAACAACATGCGCAACCAGGTCAAGGATTACATGGACGACGCCGCCAAGACGAAGTTCAAGTTTGACGAGGAGCACAAGCGCGCCAACGAGCTTGCGGTGGAGATTCAGTCGCTGCGCTCCCACCTGACCCGCCTTGCAACCGAGGGGGACAGCAGCGGGGTGGTGGAGAACATCAAGTCCGACCTCGCGGCCGCCAACCGCGAGCTGGAGGATATGCGGGACAAGGCCGGCAAAATCGCCGCCGCCAACAAGGCGCTCAGCGAAAAATCCGCCGCCATGAGCGACTGCATCGCCGGGCACGAAAAGGAAATTGCGCGGCTGGGCTCGATTGTCAGCGAGCTGAACGCCACCATCAGCCAGAAGGACGAACAGCTGGCGGCGCTGAACACCCGCATCGAGTCGATGTCGGGGGACAACCGCTCGATGAAAAACGAGAACGCCCGGCTGAACACCGAACTTTATACCCTTGAGCAGACCATGAACGGCGACCGCGCCAAGGCGCGGGAGCTGGCCGCCCAGCTGGCCGCGGCGCGGCTGGAATGCGAGGCCGCGCGCAGCGAGGCGGACGCCATGCGCGCCGAGCTGAAGTCCCTCAAAGCGGAAGCATTCGCCGCGCCCGAGCTTTTCAGCGCGCCGCTTTCGGACGAGCCGGGCGTGCTGGGGGAACCGAACCCCGTGCTGTTCGACTATGAATCGCCGGCGGCGGAGCCGGACGAGCCCGACACGCCGCAGACGGCCGAGCAGATCACGCCGGAGGAGGCATCGCAGGAGGAGGCCTCGATCGGCTCGGAGGTTGAGCCGATTGTGTTCGACGGCTTCAGCTTCAGCGACGAATATGCCGCGGAATCCCCCGCACCTGCCCCCGCGGCGGCGGCCGGGCTGGCTGCGGAGGAGGCGCCGCCCGCGCCGCTTGCGGAAATCGCCGAACAGCCGCAGCCGTTTGAGGAGCCGGAAGCGCCTGCGGACGAAGCGGAGGTGCCGGCCGGGGCGGAATCCCCGAACGGGGCGGACAGCCAGCTGCCCGAGCTGTTTGAGGGCGAGCTGCCGGACGACCCGGACATGCCCGACCTCAGCTGGACGCTGGAGGTGTAAGCCATGCAGCTGCGTGTCAAGCGGCTGCGCGCGGATGCGCGGATGCCGCTGCGCGCGTCGGCGGGCGCGGCCGCCTATGACCTGTACGCCTGCCCTGCGCGCGAGATCGTCTTGCGGCCGGGCGCGTTTTGCAGCGTCCCCACCGGGATTGCGATTGAGCTGCCCGGCGCGGACTATGCGGCGCTTGTCTTTTCCCGCAGCGGCCACGGCGTCCGGCAGGGGGTCAGTCTGGTCAACTCGGTCGGCGTGATCGACAGCGACTACCGCGGGGAAATTTCGGTCGGGCTCATCAACCACGGCGAGCAGCCGTTCACCGTACGCAGCGGCGACCGCATCGCCCAGCTGATGATTGTCCCCTGCTTTGCCCCCGCCTTGGTGGAGACAGACGAGCTTTCCGAGACCGCGCGCGGCGCGGGGGGCTTTGGCTCCACCGGCACCCGCTGAGCGCCCGGAAGCGGCTTTTTATCCCCCCCTGGGCAGGTCTTGGGGCGCTGCCCCGCGCCGGAACGCCCGGAAGCGGCGCAGCTGCCGCATCCGATCTGGCCGGCTTTTACCCGGTGCGAATACGCCGGGTGGATGTCCCGCTCTCTGAAAAAATCGGGGAGCGCACCGATTTGCCGGGAGCTTTTGCGCGGGCGCGCAGTCGGCCGATGTCCACAGGCCGCCGCCTTGGCTCGTGTTATGGTCGGGGCTTCCCCGCCGGTTCTGGATTTTTTGTGTCCGCCACCGGTCTTGCACGGCTGGCGGGTGATACCTTATTAAAAAATATTTGAAACAAAACTTATGAAAAAGAACTTCCTGTTTTTCTTTTACCTGATTTCCGGCATCATTGTCGGCAGCCTGCTTGCGGCAATCGGCGGCCAGGTCTCCTGGCTTTCCTGGCTCGCGTTCGGCGTGGATATCGGCTTTGGCGCGGGCTCGCCCGCCCTGCTCGACCTCGCGGTGCTGCGGGTCTGGTTCGGGTTTTCGTTCACCCTGAGCGTCGCGCATGTGCTCGCGATTGGGATTGCGATGGCGCTCTATTCCCGGCGCAGGAGATAAAACAGCATATGACGATTTATCTTGCCTCAAAAAGCCCGCGCAGACGCGAGCTTTTTTCTCTCATTACCGATTCCTTCACCTGCGTCACGGCGGAGGTGGACGAGCACAGCGTCTGCGCGCAGGACGGCGAATCGCTCAGCCTGGCGCTCGGGCGGCTGAAATGCCGCGCCGCCGCCGAAACCCGCCCCGACGGGGTCGTGATTGGCTGCGACACGGTTGTCGAGATTGACCGGCAGATCCTCGGCAAGCCGCACAGCCGCGACGACGCGCGCCGGATGCTGCGGCTGCTTTCCGGGCGCCGGCACAACGTCTATACCGGCGTCTGCGTCCGGCACGCCGAATTTGAGACAAGCTTTGCCGTGTGCACCGGCGTGCGCTTTTTCCCCATCCCCGAACGGGAGCTCGAACCGTATATCCAAACCGCCGAGCCGTACGACAAGGCGGGCGGCTACGGCATACAGGGATGGGCGGCGCGGTGGATTGAGGGGATTGACGGGGACTACTATAATGTAATGGGGCTGCCCGTCTCCCGGCTCTACCACTGCCTTTTGGTGAATAGTTTTGTATAAACTGCGCCTCAAAATTAAAAATCCTTCTGCGATTTTGATTGTAATGTCAATATTCTTTTGTTATAATTAGGATGAGGGAACATTCCATGGGTATAATTTCTATGATAACGTCCGGCAAGGACGGGGTTGGAAAAAGCACCGTCAGCATGTTGGCCGCCGATTCGATCGAGGGAATGGGGAAGCGCGTGCTGGTGATTGAGCTGGACACCGGCTTCCGCAGCCTGGATGTGATGTCCGGCGCGTATGGCTCGACGGTCTATGATATTTTTGACGTGCTGAGCGGGCGATGCACCCCCGAACAGGCGATCGTCCACGCGCCCGCCCCGCGCAGGGAAATTTATATCCTCGCTGCTCCCTACAAAAACGAGCGGGTGCAGGGCGAGCGGTTCGTCAAGCTTGTGACTGCGCTCAGCGAACAATACGATCATGTGCTGATTGACACGGCCAACCACTCCGGCGCAGTTATCGCAGCCAGCACCGTATCCATGAATGCAATCGTCGTCGCCACGGCCGATCCGTTTTCTGTGCGCGACGCCCGCATCACCGTCGACCGGCTGCGTGACCTCTCGATGCACCGGATCCGCCTGCTTCTCAACCGGGTGGTTCCCTCCCGGGTACGTGCCGGGCTTGTGCCCAACCTGGATTACTGCATTGACAATGTCGGCGTGCGCCTGATCGGCGTGATTCCGGAAGAAGATGATATCGCGCTTGCTTCTGCGGCCGGCAGACCGCTCCCCCGCGGCAGCGGTTGCCGCAGGGTGTTCGACAATCTTGCACAGCGCATGTATGGGAACGATGTGCCGCTGGCGATTGAATAGCTGTTTGATGTCCAATGAATCTGTGAAAAGGAGCCTGCATGCATGAACATCGCTTTAATTGCTCACGACGCCAAAAAGGAACTGATGGTTCAATTCTGCATTGCTTATTGCGGGATCTTATCCCGCCACAGACTGTGTGCGACAGGCACCACCGGAAAACTCGTCGGGGATGCGACGGGTCTTTCTATCCAGCGTTTTCTGTCCGGGCCGCAGGGCGGTGACGAACAGATCTGCGCGCGCATTGCCTGCAACGAAATCGACCTGCTGCTGATGTTCCGCGATCCTATTACCCGCCAGATTCACGAGCCGAACGAGATGACGCTGCTGCGCCTTTGCGACGTCCACAACATCCCGGTCGCAACCAACATCGCCACAGCCGAGGTGCTTATCCACGGCCTCGAGCGCGGCGATCTCGATTGGCGCAATATTGTCAACCCCAAATAAGGCCGACACACATCCCACCGGTCTGCCACCCCCTCCGCCCTTGCAGAGGGGGCGTTTCCTTTTGTGCCGCCCGGGAAGGCTTCCCCTGCGCCCCGCAGGACAGACTCGCCGTCCCGCCTTTTTAGGCGCGCATCCGCAGCGGATATATACAATTAGTATATAACGTTCTGTATAAACCGTGTTGCCCGCCGACAGCCGCTGCGTGCTTTCGGCATTGCACAGAAAGCCGCGGCGCATGAATACAATTTGTAGTATTATTGAATTTTATCCTTTTTGTTTTGACTGTCTCCCGTACCGGGCACTGTCCCGGTTTTATATTGAAATCTCACGCCGCTTTAATTCGTTCTTAATCTAAGACATGTATCCTATAGAAAAAGAAGCGGTGGCGGCTGGTTCGGCCGGGTGCAGAAAGGGTTTTTCCATGCGTTTTTTGGGGAATTTGGTTTGGATCGTTCTTTGCGGGTTCTGGCTTGCGCTGTTTTGGGCAGTGGTCGGGCTGCTCTGGTGCGTCACCGTCGTCGGCATCCCTGTCGGGACGCAGTGCTTCAAGCTTGCAGGGCTGGCGCTCGCGCCGTTTGGCCGGCAGGTTCTGCCCGGCACGGGGGCGGGTTCCCTGCTGCTCAATCTGCTTTGGCTGGTCTTTGGCGGGCTCGAGCTGGCGGCCTCGGCGGCCGCGGCCGGGGTTGCGCTGTGTGTGACGATTGTCGGCATTCCGTTCGGGCTGCAATGCTTTAAATTTGCGGCGCTTGCGCTGCTTCCGTTTGGCGCGCGGGTCTGCCCGGCCTGAACGCCGCCCGCCGCGCAGCCGACAGGATTCCCTCGTTTTTTCCCTCGCGCCGCGCTATACTGACCCTGTCGGTTTCGCCTTCTGTTTTTCCTCAATCCACCAAAAACAGCCATGGCAATGCGTGCCCATGGCTGTTTTTGGTTGCTGCGGTTTGGGTTCCGGGCGCAGCGTCCGGTGTCGCAGCCGGCGCAGCCCGCCCTCGTCGGTTTTTTGGCAGCCCCAGATTCGTTCGGTATGCCCCGGCGCGGGAACCCGACCAAGCCCGGATACATCCCGCTGCGCGCGCCGGCCGCGGAAATTGCCCCGCCGTGTGCCGGGCGGATAGGCCGCGAACCGCGGCCATAGCACCGCGCTAAGCAGCCGCCGCACAATCCGGACGGCCTTGCCTTACACCCCCAGCGCTGCCTCCCACTCCTCCGGCTTAAACCCGAGCAAAACGCGGTCGTCCATGACTAAAATCGGGCGCTTGACCAGCATCCCGTCGCTCGCCAGCAGGCGAAGCTGCTCGTCCTCGCTCATGGCCGGCAGCTGATCCTTCAGCTCAAGCGCGCGGTACAGCAGCCCGCTTGTGTTGAAAAATTTCCGCAGGGGAAGCCCGCTTTTCTTATACCATTCCCGCAGCTCCGCCTCCTTCGGCCGCGTTTTCTTTATATCCCGCGGCTGAAACCGGCAGCCGTGGCTCTCCAGCCACTTTTTCGCCTTTTTGCAGGTGGTGCAGGTTTCATGATAGACAAACGTCATGCTTTTTCTCTCCTTCGCCCGGCCATATACCGCATATATAGCTGTATCATACCGGTAAAATATGTCCGGATACCACGAACTACATTTCGTGTTTTCCCGCAATATCCTTCGTATTGCGCAGCTATTTTCTATTTTGCACAAATAAAATCATAATTTTCTACACGAGATAAGCGATTTATACCAAACTTCTATTGAAAATTTTACCGGTTCTTGGTATGATATGTATAGATTTTAAAAAGAGGTGATGTCTTTGACAACAAGGAATCCCGATGATCTGCCTGTATATCTGTACCGTCAGGGCAAAAATTTTGAAGCTTATCGCTTCTTCGGCGCGCACAAAACCAAAGACGGCTATCTGTTCCGCGTCTGGGCGCCGCACGCGAAGCGCGTTTCGGTCGTCGGCTCGTTCAACAACTGGGATCCGTCTGCCTCTCCCATGCAGCCGATTCAGGACGGGATCTTTGTGTGCACTGTCCCCGGCGTGCAGGTGTATGACCCGTACAAATTCCACATCACAACGGCGGACGGGCGCACGCTGTACAAGTCCGACCCCTACGCCTTCCACTGTGAGACGCGGCCGGCGAACGCCTCCAAGGTCTATGACCTGGGCGGGTACCGCTGGGGGGACGCAAAATGGACGGGCAGGAGCGACGCGGACGTCTACCACAGGCCGATGAATATTTATGAGCTGCATGTCGGCTCGTGGCAGCGCAATGCGGACGGCAGCTTTCTGGACTACCGCACGCTGGCCGACCGGCTTGCGCCGTATCTGCACGATATGGGCTACACCCATGTCGAGCTGATGCCCGTGTCGGAATACCCGTTTGACGGCTCCTGGGGATATCAGGTTACCGGATACTACGCCCCCACCTCCCGTTACGGCACCCCGCACGATTTCATGTACTTTGTCGACCGGCTGCACCGCGCAAACATCGGCGTCATTCTGGACTGGGTTCCCGCCCATTTCCCCAAGGACGAGTTTGGCCTGTGCGAATTTGACGGCGGCTATTGCTACGAGGACAAGAACCCGCAGCGGATGGAGCACAAGGCCTGGGGCACCCGGGTGTTCGATTTTGGCAAGCCGGAGGTGCAGAGCTTTCTCATCTCCAACGCGCTGTTCTGGTTCAGCCAGTACCATATCGACGGCATCCGCGTCGACGCAGTCGCCTCGATGCTCTATCTCGACTATGACCGGCGGGACGGCGAATGGTCCCCGAACTCGGACGGCGGGCGCGAAAATTACGAGGCGATTGCGTTCCTGCGCAAGCTCAATGTCGCAGTGTTCGAGCGGTTCCCGCACGCGCTGATGATTGCGGAGGAATCCACCGCCTGGCCGCTTGTGACCAAGCCGACCGACATCGGCGGGCTCGGCTTCAACTTCAAGTGGAACATGGGCTGGATGAACGATGTGCTCGACTACATGTCGCTCAACCCCTTTTTCCGCAAGGACAATCACAACAAAATCACCTTTTCCCTCTTCTATGCCTTTTCCGAAAACTATGTGCTGCCCCTCTCGCACGACGAGGTGGTGCACGGAAAATGCTCGATGATCAACAAGATGCCCGGCGATTACGACGAAAAATTCGCCAGCCTGCGCGCGTTTTACGGCTACATGTTTGCGCACCCGGGCAAAAAGCTGACCTTCATGGGGCAGGAGCTCGCGCAGTTTATCGAATGGAACTACGAGCAGCAGCTCGACTGGGTTCTGCTCGACTACGAAAAGCACCGCCAGTTCCAGGCGTTCATCCGCGCGCTCAACCGCTTTTACCTCAAGTCCGCCCCGCTGTGGGAAATTGAGGACAGCTGGGACGGCTTCCAGTGGATCAGCAGCGACGACAATGCCCAAAACGTCATCGCGTTCACCCGCACGGACAGGGCGGGCAACAGTCTGCTTGCCGTCTGCAACTTCGCGCCGGTTGAACGGCAGAATTACCGCATCGGCGCGCCGCGGCGCGGTACTTATAAGCTTGTGTTCAACAGCGAGTGGCAATCGTTCGGCGGCGCAGAGCCGGAGGGAACCGTCCTTTCCGTCAGGAGCGAAAACCAGCCGATGCACGGCTTTAAACAGTCGATCTCGCTGCGGATTCCGCCGATGTCGACCCTCTATTTCACCGTGCCGAAGGCGCGGGCAGCCAAGAAGAGCGATTCGGCCAAGCCGGCAGCTGCCGGCAAGAAAGCACCCGCAACACCCGCCAAGAAGGCGGCAGCGGTTGTCGAAAAGGCACCTGCGCTCGCTAAAAAGGCGGCAACGGTCGTTGAAAAAGCCACGCCCGTCGCACCCGCCAAAAAGACGGCGCCGGTTGTGGAGAAAGCAGCGCCCGCCACACCTACCAAAAAGGCGGCTCCGGTTGCGGAGAAAGCAGCGCCCGCAGCACCTGCCAAAGAGACGGCAGCGGTTGTCGAAAAGGCACCTGCGCTCGCCAAAAAGGCGGCTCCGGTTGCTGAGAAAGCAGCGCCCGCCGCGCCCGCCAAAGAGACGGCAGCGGTTGGCAAAAAAGCAGCGGCGCCGGCCAAAAAGGCGGCCGTTGCCGGCGGTGCAAAGGCCGCGAAACCATCGAAAAAGACTGCCGGCCGACCGGCGGCCAAGGAGGTAAAAAAGCCATGAAAGAGTGCATCGCCATGCTGCTTGCCGGCGGTCAGGGCAGCCGCCTCTACGCGCTGACCCAGAACATAGCGAAGCCCGCCGTCCCCTACGGCGGCAAATACCGCATCATTGATTTTCCGCTCAGCAACTGCGTCAATTCCGGCATCGACACGGTCGGCGTACTTACCCAGTATCAGCCGCTTGAGCTGAACGATTACATCGGCGACGGGCGGCCGTGGGATCTCGACCGCATCGGCGGCGGCGTCCATGTCCTGCCCCCCTACCAGAAGTCCAGCGGCAGCGACTGGTATCTCGGCACGGCCAACGCGATCTATCAGAACATCAATTTTATCGACCGCTATGACCCCGAGTATGTTCTGATTCTTTCCGGCGATCATATCTATAAGATGGATTACGCCCACATGCTTGACCGCCACAAGACCACGGGCGCGGACTGCACCATCGCAGTGCTGGAGGTGCCGATCGACGAGGCGTCCCGGTTCGGTATCATGAACGTAAACGCGGACGACTCCATCTATGAATTTGAGGAGAAGCCCAAAAAGCCCAAAAGCAACCTCGCCTCGATGGGCATCTACATTTTCACCTGGAAAAAGCTGCGCGAATATCTGGAAAACGACAGCAGCAAGGCGGAAACCAGCCACGACTTCGGCAAGGACATTATCCCCTCCATGCTCGCCGCGGGCGAAAAGCTGTTCGCCTACCGGTTTGAGGGCTATTGGAAGGATGTCGGAACGATCGACAGCCTTTGGGAAGCAAACATGGATCTCATCAACCCCAAGGTGCCGTTCGACCTGTGGGAACCGCACTGGAAAATCTATTCCCGCAACCCCAGCAAGCCGCCGCACTTTGTTGACGAAAAGGGGGTTGTACAGAATTCCATCGTGACCGAGGGCTGCCGCATCATGGGCACAATCGACTTTTCGGTGCTGTTCGACAGCGTCGTCGTCGAGGAGGGCGCCACCGTTACCGACAGTATCATCATGCCGGGCGCGGTCGTCAAATCCGGCGCGTTGGTGCAGTACGCCATCGTCGCGCAGGACGCCGTGATTGAAAGCGGCGTACAGATCGGCGAGCGCCCCGAGAATGTCGAGGATAAGGACAAGTGGGGCATCGCGGTCATTGCGCCGGGCGCCCACATCGGCAAAAACGCCGTTATCAAAGCAAAAGCGATGGTTTATTCCGACGTGAAGGAGGGTGAGGTACTATGCTGAGGAACCGCGCGCTGGGCATCATCTTTGCCAACATGCACGACAATATGGTCGGCGAGATGACCGAAATCCGCTCGATGGCCTCGCTGCCCTACGGCGGCCGCTACCGCCTGATCGACTTCCACCTCTCCTCGCTGGTGAACGCGGGCGTGACCAAGGTCGGCGTGATTGCCAAACGCAACTATCAGTCGCTGCTCGACCATCTGGGCAGCGGACGTGCGTGGGATCTTGCGCGCAAGCGCGCGGGGCTCTCCATCTTCCCGCCCTTTTCCAGCGCGCAGGAAGAGGAAACCTACCACGGCCGCATTCAGGCGCTGCACAATATCTCCCGCTACATCAAGCTTTCCAGCGAAACATATGTCATCCTGATGGACTGCGACCATGTCTGCAACCTCGACTTTGTCGACCTCATCAACAAGCACACCGAGAGCGGCGCAGACGTGACCATCGTCACCCGCGACATCATCCCCGACGAGGATATGGAGAAAAACCTCGTTACCCTGCACACAGACGAGACCGGCCGGGTGCGCGAAATGCTGCTCAACCGGTTTGAGGAAGGATGCAGCGTCAGCATGGACATTTTCGTGCTGGAAAAGAACAAGCTCATGGAGCTGATTGACAACGCGGTCTGCCGGATGCAGACCATGTTCGAGCGGGATATCCTCATGAACAACCTGGACACCCTGAATGTCCGCAGCTATCCGTTCACCGGCTTTGTGCGCCGGGTGTACAGCACCAAGAGCTATTACGAGGCCAACATGGATCTGCTTGACCCCGCGAACATGGCCAGCCTTTTCCCGCCCGAGCGCCCGGTTTACACCAAGGTGCGCGACGAGGCGCCCGTGCGCTACGGGCTGGACGCCAAGGTCAAGAACTCGCTTGTGGCGGACGGCTGCGTCATCCTCGGCGACGTTGAAAACTGCCTGCTTTTCCGCGGTGTCACGGTCGGCAAGGGCTGCAAGCTGCGCAATTCCATTATTATGCAGGACACTATCATCGGCGAAAACAGCGAGCTGAACTATGTCATCACGGACAAAGAGGTCGTGGTCAGCCCCGGCCGCTCCCTGATGGGGCATGAGAACTACCCGCTTTACATCAAGAAATTCAGCAATATCTGAGACTGAAACGGAGGCTACAGTTTATGAACGTTTTGTTTGCAGCAAGCGAGTGCGTCCCATTCGCGTCGTCCGGGGGGCTGGGCGACGTGACCGGCTCGCTGCCAAAGGCACTCGTGCGCAGCGGCGTTGACTGCCGCGTGGTTTTGCCGCTTTACGGCGATATCAAGTCCGAGCACCGGGCGCAGATGACCTACCTTTGCAAGTTTTACGTCCCCGTCGCATGGCGCAGCCAGTATTGCGGCCTGTTTGAGCTGGTGCAGGACGGCGTTACCTATTATTTCCTCGACAATGAGTACTATTTCAAGCGTTCAGGACTGTATGGCTATTACGACGACGCGGAGCGGTTTGTGTTCTTCTCCCGCGCGGTGCTGGAGATGCTGCGGCACTGCGATTTTGCGCCGGATCTTATCCAGGCGAACGACTGGCAGACCGCGCTCGTCAACGTCTACCTCAACCAGTTTTACCGCGGCGAGGAAAAATTTGCCAAAATTAAAACGCTGTTTACCATCCACAATATCCAATATCAGGGCAAATACGGCCCCGAGCTGCTGGGCGATGTCGTCGGCATCCCGCCCGCCAATGCCTCGGTGCTGGAATACGGCGGCACGGTCAACTTCATGAAGGGCGCCATCGAGACGTCGGATAAGATCAACACCGTCTCCCCCACCTACGCGCACGAGATCCTTGACCCGTGGTTTGCGCACGGCCTTGACCCGCTGCTGCGCGAAAAGCAGTATAAGCTGTGCGGCATTCTCAACGGCATCGACACCGAGAGCTACGACCCGCACACCGACCCGTATATCGCCGCGAATTACTCCGCGCGCTATCCGCAGAAAAAGGCGCTTTGCAAAAAGGAGCTCATTGAAAAGTTCTCGCTGGAGGACAGCGGCGCGCCGATTATCGCGATTGTCTCCCGCCTTGTCTCGCACAAGGGCATTGACCTTGTCAAGCACGTGCTGGAATACATCCTGCTCAGCGGGATGCAGGTTGTTGTGCTCGGCTCGGGCGACTATGCATACGAGAGCTGCTTCAACGATTTCGCCAGCCGCTATCCCGGCAAGATCGGCGTCATGATCGGCTTTATTCCCGAGCTTGCGCGCAAAATTTACGCCGGCGCGGATATGTTCCTGATGCCCAGCAAGAGCGAGCCGTGCGGCCTTTCCCAGATGATTTCGCTGCGCTACGGCACAATCCCGATTGTGCGGCTGATTGGCGGCCTTGCGGACAGCATTTCGGATTGCGGCGACGGCGAGGGCAACGGCTTCACCTTCCGCAGCTACAACGCGCACGATATGCTGGACGCCTGCCTGCGCGCAAACGCCCTGTATGCGGATAAGCCCGCCTGGAACGCCCTCGTCAAGCGCGCGCTCAAATGCGATTTCAGCTGGACGCGGTCTGCCCGCAGCTACATCGGGCTGTATGAGGAAATGGTCACACTTTGGTAACACTTTCTTTTTATCCTATGATATAATATTTACAATTACGAGAAAGGCCGCCCGTGCGGCCTTTCTCGTGTGCGGTTCTGAATTTGCTGCGGAACGGATCCAAACGGAGGTTTTTCAATGGCTATTCAACTCATCGCGGACAGCTGCTGCGACACTTCGCCGGCGCTGCGGCAGGCGCTCGGGATCACGCTGGTGCCGCTGACCATCATCCCGGCCACCAACATCGCCTTTATCGATGATGAGAAAATTGACCTGGGCGCGCTGCTCGGCGAAATGAAAAAGACAAAAGAACCGACCCGCACTGCCTGTCCCTCGGTTGAAGCCTATGCGGAGGCGATGCGCCAATGCGACGAATGCATCGTTGTGACCCTGTCCAGCAAGCTCAGCGGCTCCTACAACGCCGCCCGCCTTGCCCGCCAGATTGTTCTGGAGGAGAGCCCGGAAAAAAGGATTTATGTCGCAGATTCCAAATCCGCCGCCGTGGCCGAGACGCTCATCGCGCTGCACGCGCACAACGAAATCGAGCGCGGCGCGGATTACCCTGCGGCCGTTCAGTCCGTCACCGAATATATCGCGCAGATGCACACCCTGTTTGTGCTGGAGGATCTCTCCAACCTCGTCAAAAACGGGCGGATGAGCAAGGTGGAGGGGCTGGTCGCCTCGGTCATGTCCCTGCGCCCCGTGCTGGCCGACGACGGCGAGGGAGAAATAAAAAAGCTCAAAATCCTGCGCGGGCACCAAAACGCGCTCAATTATATGGTCTGCGCCGTTGCAGAGCTGCTTGCGGACAGGCCGGTAAAATCGACCGTCCTCGGTATCTCCTACTGCAACTGCCTTGGCCGAGCCGAGCGGCTGCGCCTCGACCTCATCGAAAAATGCCCGGCTCTTCGGGAGGTCATTCTTGTCCCCACCGCCGGAATTTCCACCGTCTATGCCAACGACGGCGGCATCGTTATCGCATTCTGAAACCGGGCTGCGCGCCCATGCGTTCGTCTTACCGGCGTTATGCAGCGGTCTGCGCCCGGTTTGGAAGATAAAATTTGAAAGGAAGCGTGTTTCATGGGAAAATTTGAGGGAAAAGTAGTCCTGATTACCGGCGGCGGCAAGGGCGGCGGCATCGGCTACGGCCTTTCCACCGCGTTCGCAAAAGAGGGCGCCAACCTGGTCATCACCGGCCGCAACACCAAAAAGCTGGACGATGCAAAAGAGGAACTCGAGCGGCTGTACGGCATCCAGGTTCTGACCATGCAGGCGGATGGCGGTGTCGAAGAAGAGGTTAAAGCGGTCATTGACGGGACAATCAAACAGTTTGGCCGGCTGGATACGCTCATCAATAATGCGCAGAATTCCGCTTCCGGCGTGCTGCTTGCCGACCACACCAAAGAGGATTTTGACCGCGCCATCTATTCCGGCCTCTATGCCGTCTTTTTCTATATGAAACACGCGTTTCCTTATCTGAAAGAGACACAGGGCTCGGTCATCAACTTCGCTTCGGGCGCGGGGCTGTTCGGCAAGCCCGGCCAAAGCTCCTACGCGGCCGCCAAGGAGGGTATCCGCGGCCTGTCGCGCGTTGCGGCAACCGAGTGGGGCGAATTCGGCATCAACGTCAACATCGTCTGCCCGCTTGTAATGACCGACCAGCTTGTGCAGTGGAAAGCGGCTTACCCCGATGTCTATGAACGCACGGTCAAGGATATCCCCATGCGCCGGTTCGGCGACGCGGAAAAGGACATCGGCCGCACCTGCGTCTTTTTGGCCAGCGAGGACGCGAAGTATATCACCGGCGAAACCATCACCATGCAGGGCGGTAGCGGGCTGCGTCCCTGACCGCTTGCCCCAGCGCACCGGCGGGCGGCTGCGGCCGCGCGGACGAGCCATGCCGCCCCTGTGTTAGTGCGGCCGGGATGGATTCGGGATTTTTCCCTGTTTGTTTTGACCACCCGTGCGCACCGCGGTATTCCGGCGGTCAATCGGATAAGGCAGCGGCAAGGCCGCCGGCACCGTGCCGGCGGCCTTGCTTTATGCGCTCTGCCCGGCTTTCCCGCTCTTTCGGCCGGGCGTCGCTGCAAGCGCCTTCCCGCCCGATCGGCTTCGGTGTGCCGGCGCGCAGGGCTGTTTTCCCGGCTGCGCCTCCCCCCTGCCTTCGGAAATGCCGCGGCCGGTTGGTTTTGCTGCTTTTCTCGTCCCCGCGTGCAGGGTGCCCGGGATATGCGCTGCATCTCATCGCAGTATTTAGCCCTTGTGTCCTGACCCAAATTCGCAAGCCCGTCGCATGCAGCGCCGAATCGCGGTTCTCCGGCCGTTTTGCAAGAGCGTTCCCCGAAAAGCACGCGGCGGCGCTTTTGCTGCGGCAAAAAACGCGCGAGTGGCCTCTTTAAGCGTCGCACGATGGGAGCCTGCGCCGCGCAGAGGACAAAAGGCCGCCGGGATTTGTAGAATTTTTTCAGGAGGGCTGTTCGGGTTCTCGCAAATGCCGCGCCGCACCCCTCTCTGCACTCCCCGCACCTTTTCCAACGCCGTTTATTGCCCTGCCGCGCGATTTTTCCCGCGCACGACAAGAAGCCCGGCGGACATTTTGTCCGTCGGGCTTTCCTTAATTTTGTGCAGCATTTCGCCCGAACCCGGGTCGGCCGCCGCACAGCAATCCGCTTCTCTGTGTTTTCCGGGAGTTTCCTGTTCGGCCGGCTGTCCACGTGAGCCGCGGGCACTGCACAGCCGCCGATGCAGTGCGCAGAGCACCGCCGCAGTCGTCCCAAACCCGCTCAGCCGTCCATTCCCTGTTCGTCGCGGTGATTGCGCCGGAAGGTCAGATAGCTTTCCAGTATGATGGCCGCCGCCGCCGCGTCCAGAACCTCCCTGCGCTTTTTGCCGCGCGTATCGGTCTCGTTCATATAGTAAATAGCGGATTTGGTTGTGTTTCGCTCGTCCCACAGCTCTACGGGAATCTGCGGCAGCGCCGCCCGCAGCTGCTCTGCAACCCGGCGGCATTTCTGCGCCCGCTCTCCCTCGCTGCCGTCCATGTTCCGCGGCAGGCCAACCACAATCATTTCGGCGGCCTGCTCCTGCGCCGCCTGCGCGATTTTCTCAATTGCCTTGCCCAGACCCTTTTCCCGGATTATCCCAAGCGGCGACGCAAGCAGCTCCGTCCGGTCGCAGATGGCAAGCCCGGTGCGCGCGTCCCCAAAATCGACCGCCATGATCTTCATCTTTTTTAAACAAGCCCTCGTTTTTGCTCTTTTCTGTGCTTAAGCATAGCACATCCCTGCGCACGGTTCAAGCCATGCGCGCCGCACTTTCCCCCGATAGTCAAAAAGCAGGCGGACTCATCCGGCGCAGAACCCGCCTGCAATGCAGCGGGCAGCCTTTGTGCGGCCTTGGTCGCCGGTTAATCCCCCGCGGTCGGTGGGTGGACAGGGATACCCCGGCGTCACTTCTGCACCCTGCATAGGT
>CAZYAV010000017.1:0-48055 GCA_964645785.1 uncultured Oscillospiraceae bacterium | reverse complement strand
TGCCTGCCGAAGCTCGTGAGCGGAAGACCGGCGGCGACGGCAATTTCACTCTCGCGGGGCAGTCCCCTGTACCGAAGCTCTTTCGCAATCGCCGCGAGGGTGAGCAGGTGGAATCGGTCTGATTCCGTCTTGTCCCGCAAAAGCGGCTGGCGGCTGCTTCCGCAGAGATGGTATTTTCCCTCATACACGAGAAGATTTGAGGCCGTGTACGGCTCATGCGAAAAGGTTGTGACGCCGGAAGGGAAGGTGAAGTGCGCTGTTTTCATCGCGGCGTTTCCGTGGTCGATTCCGATAATCGGGTTCATATTCTGCGCCTCATTTCAGCCGTTCGAGAAACTGCGTGCGCAGGCTCACCTTGGAAATTGACCTGTCCAGTCCCTTGATGCCCGCCGACAGGTTATGCCGGATGGATTTGAGGGCTTTCTCGTCGGTGCAGCCGTCCACCACGACATACGCGCGCTGCCCGTCCCTGCTCGCGCACAAAACCTCTCTGCGGCCCTGCTCGTCCCGAATACGGGAGAGAAGCTGCTGCGCAAGGCGCAGACGGTAGCTGTACTGCAAACGCTCGTCGTCCCCGCGCACATGGTGCTTCTCCAGGATGGCGGCGGCTTCTCTCGCGTCGATCTGCATATTCTTTCGCAGTGCGCTTAAAATCTCACATTCCGCTTTGCGCGGGATTTTCGACTGTTTCTTCTTTGTCGCTTTCCTCTTCTTGCTCTCTCTGTTCGGTCTCTTGTTCAACGGGTTTCCTCCAATCTGTCGGCTTGATTCGGGTTTCGATGAGCTCCGCAATCCGGGCGAAATCCCCGGATATTTCCCGCGCGTCCGAGACGAGCTCGTCCAGCTGCTCCGGCCGCACGCCGGTGTGGTAGATCCAGATGCGAACATTTTCCTCTGTGGGTCTAACGAGAATCGCTTTCTCAAACGCGGTGCAGAAGGTTTTCGCGATACGACTCTTCTTCTCGATTTCGGCGTCCTTTTCCTCCAGCTCTCTGCGCGCCTTTTTCTTCTCTATGAGCGCCTCCGCCGCCTGCGCCTGCTGCTCCTGCGGCAAGCTCTGCACCTGTCTTGTGATCTCATACCCCTGATTGACTGAGAGCTCCTTTTTGTTCAGCGCCTCCTTGACCGGCTCGGGAGCCTGTTCGTCGATTTTCATGATCTTGCCCATGGTGCGTTCGCCGATGCCGGCGCTTTCCGACAGCTCCTTTCTGGTATTGACGGGATCAAAAATCGCTTTTGGCAATGTTGCCAAAAGCGATTTTGCTTCTTCACTCTTTTGATCTCCGCCTGCTTCCGACTGTCGTTCTCTTGCCCTTGCCTCGATCTCCGGCTTCATCTTCAGCGCAATCTGTCCGAGCTCCCATGCCGTGAGATTGCGGCGAGCTTTCTGTGTATCCAGTGCCCACTGCTTTGCCTCAAGGCGGTCATCAAAGTGGAACACCGCGATTTTATACGGAATCTCGTGCTTCTCGCAGAGCGTAAACCGATTGTGCCCGTCCACAATGTCGAGATTCTCGTTAACGATGACCGGCGCGTAACAACCGTTTTGCAGAAGATCCGATTCCAGCGACGAGAGCTGTTCCTCTGTGAGCGGCGGCAGCAGCTCCGCGAATTCGGGCAGCACCGTACACATCCGCTCGGTGCTGTCGTAGACGATGCCTGTATTTTTCATCTTTTCATTCCTCCTGTATTCATGAAAAGCTTACCGCTGTTTCCTCTACGCACATTCCCCGCTTTGTGCTTCTTCATCCTGTTTGGATTCCGGCTCTGCCTCTTTCTTTCGTGGCGAGAGGAACTCCACCTCGTTCGCCTTGATGAGGAAGCCGGGCTGCCGTCCGGGGTCATCCGCGAAGGTGATGGTTTCAAAGCTGCCGCTGACCGCGACCTTGCAGCCGGTGTACAGATACTTGACGCAGAGCTCCGCGAGAGCGCCGCTGACCTTCGCGCTGATGAAGTCGGTGATGGGGTTGCCGTCCCTGTCCCGATACCTGCGGTCCGAAGCGATGCGCAGGATGGCGTAGGGTTTGTTCGTGTCCGGCGCTGTTTTGAGCTCTGCCTCCTTTGTGAGGTTGCCGATGGCTGTGATTTTAATCATGGGGTTCTTCTCCTTTTTGTTCTAATATTTAAAAACAGAGGACACGGCAGGGCTGCCGCATCCTCTGTTTTTGACAAAGAAAAAAGGCTGGGATGAGTTGGATTGCTCATCCCGGCCTTGCGGTTGTTTCTGATATTCAGTTTTTGGATTAGTGGTTCAAGTTTTCCTGTTTTAGGGGAAAAAGTGAATGCCTGCGGGGTTCGAGTCCCGTCCGCCCGTAAAAACCCCGTTTTGCATCTACGGCGCGTGAAACTTTTTTCACGGCTCTTAAGACGCCGAAAACCCCGATTTTATCAGGGTTTTCGGGCTGTGCATCTTTTTTGTCAAGTAGACATGGTGCGGGCGACAGGAATCGAACCTGCATGGAGTGAACCGCCAGATCCTAAATCTGGTGCGTCTACCAATTCCGCCACGCCCGCGTGGGACGGTTCTTCTGCTTATCTTAGCGAAAAAAGGGCGCTGTGTCAATTCAGGGGCGGATATTGAATAAATCCGCGATTTTGACTATACTTACAATAATATATGATTTCCCGGGAAGTAGGAGAAAACTATGAATTGGCTTTACCGGCTGGATCGAAAGTTTGGTAAGTACGCGATACAGAACCTGATGCTGGCGATTGTCGTCGCGCAGTTTGCGGTGTTTGCGGCGGATCTGATTCTGCCCGACCTGAACCTGAGCGGGTGGCTGTACCTGAGCCGCGACCTTGTGCTGCAAGGTCAGGTGTGGCGGCTGGTGACCTTTATTTTTCTGCCGCCGACAACCTCGGTGCTGTGGATTATCCTGTCGCTCTATTTTTACTACATGATCGGCGGGGCGCTCGAAAACGAATGGGGCGCGTTCCAATTCAATGTATTTTACCTGGTCGGGATGCTCGGCGTGATTATCGGCGCGATGATTACGGGATACGGCGCAAACGCCTACCTCAACCTGTCGCTCTTTTTCGCGTTCGCAATCCTCTGGCCGAACTATGAGGTGCTTGTGTTCTGGGTGCTGCCGGTCAAGGTGAAATACCTCGCGCTGCTGGACGCGCTGCTTTTTGCCGTCAACCTGGCGGGGGCGATCGGGCAGCGCAGCTGGGGCACGGCCGCCTCGATTCTCGCGCCGCTGCTGAACATCGCGCTCTTTTTCGGCGGGGAGGTTATCCGCGCGGTCAAGCGGGAACGCGGCTATGCGCAGACGCGCAAAAACTGGCGCAGCCAGATGAACGAGTGGGATCGGAACCAGCGGAACATGCGATGAGCTGCGGGGGCGCGGTGGGAAACACCGCGCCCCTGTTTATTGAGGGAGGAGCGGGATGAGACAGTTACGGTGGACGGCGGCGCTGCTGTGCGCGCTGTGTGTGATGAGCCTGCCGGCACAGGCGGCGGCGCTGCCGGATGGCGAAAGTGGGTGGTCGCCGCCCGAAACGCTGACGAGCGCGGCGCAGCTCACGGTTTACCCCGCCGGCAAGGCGGAAACCGTGCCGGTGGGAACCTGGCTCGAATTCAAGGTCGAGCGGGGCGGGCAGCCGCTTACATATATGGATCTCACCTATGAAATCGTGGCGGGCAGGGACTGCGCCGCGGTGTATTATAACGGGGAGATTATGCCGCTGGGGGAGGGGGAGGTCGTCGTCAAGGCGTTCCTCGACGCAGACCCGTCGGTGTTTGGATACGGCAGGGTGCAGGTCGTCCCCGCCGAGGGCGAGACCCGCTATGCGGCGGTTCGGGAGCCGGCCGGTTCGGCTGCGCCGCTCGACCCCGCCTTTGAGGGAATGATCGAACCCTTCCCGGAAAGCTACAAGCCGGGGCTGCGCGCGCTGCACGCGGCGCACCCGCAGTGGGTGTTTGAGCCGATGTTTACCGGGCTGGGCTTTTGGGACTCGGTTTCGGTGGAGGCGTCCGGGGATCGCAACCTGACCCTGCGGGCAAACGTGTCCGATTCGCTCAAAAGCTATGCGCCGGGGGATTACGACCGGGAGAGCGGCGAATTTATCAACAAGGACACCGGCTGGGTGGAAACCAACGCCGCGGCCGTCGCGTATTTTATGGATCCGCGCAATTTCCTGGACGAGCAGAGCGTGTTCCAGTTTGAGTCGCTGCTGTATGACGAGGCCTTCCACACCCTGAGCGGCGTGCAGGGCATCCTGGCCGGGTCGTTCATGGAGGGGGACAGGATCGAGTGGGTCGACCGGCAGGGCGCGGCGCAGACGAGCAGCCGCTCCTACGCGCAGGCGATTCTGGACGCGGCGGCCGAGACGGGGGTCAACCCCTACTACCTCGCGGCGAAGATCCGGCATGAAATCGGCGCCTCCCCCAGCCGCAGCGCCACGGGCACCTGCGCGGGGTATGAGGGGCTGTATAACCTCTACAATATCGGCGCGACCGACGGGGAGGGGAACATCGAGCGCGGGCTGGAGTGGGCAGGCCGGGACGGCGCGTACAACCGGCCATGGACAAGCCCCGAGGCCTCCATCCTCGGCGGGGCGATGTATATCGCAGAAAACTATGTCGGCACCGGGCAGGAAACCGGCTATCTGCAAAAGTGGAACGTTGCGCCGCACACAACCAGCACCCTCTACCTGCACCAGTACATGACCAACGTCTCGGGGGCGCTTTCGCTGGCGCAGACGGCGTACAGCGGCTATGCGGAAATCGGCGCGTTGGACGCACCGATTGTCTTCTCCATCCCGGTGTATGACAATATGCCGGGCGCGGACAGTCCCTCGACCGACCGGGAAATCGCGATGCGCGAAACAGCCGGCACGGCCGCTGACGCCGTCTGGCTGCGTACGGGGGCGGGGGCGTATTACCCGCAAAGCGGGGTGCAGCTGCGCGCCGGGGAACGGGTGCGGATCCTGCGCGCCGTGCAGACCGACGCGGCCTATTTTATGAACTGGCTGTTCTTCCCACACTGGTACGAGGTGCAGGTGGAACGGGACGGCCGAGCAATTACCGGCTATGTGAGCGAGCGGTTTGTCACCCCGGCCGCGCCGCTGGTGCTCTCGCCCGGGGAGAGCAGGCCGCTGCGGGTGCTGCTCGGCGCGGGGGAGACGGTGGATTGGCAGATTCGCTTTGTGAGCGAAAACGAGGGGGTGGCGGCCGTGGACAGCGACGGCACCGTCTACGCGCAGGGCGGCGGACGCACGACCCTGTACGGGTACACGGCGGGCGGCGGGTTCTGTGAAATCCCGGTGATGGTCGCCCCGGCGGAATAACCTCATAAGGGACAGGGCACAGGGCTGTGCGGACAATTCAATCCGCACGGCTCTGTTTCATGGCCACAAAAAGGCTCTGTTCTACAGGGAGAGGTATCTCAAAAAAGCTTTCGTTTCGGGCGTCGCGCGAAGCGGGCTTGCAAAAAAGAATGCGAAGTGCTCGAACGGATTAGAAAGAGCCGGGAATGCCCCGTTCGGTGTGGCTGGGCGGCAGATGCAAGGGAAGAATCATTTCGACTGCGCCGTTCGCCGCCTGCCGGCGACCTGCCCGTTTAGGGCTTGATTTTCACCTGCCGAACCGTCCCGGCCGTTTGCACGGCGGGTTCAACACAACGCAGGCGGCTCTTTTCCGGAGAAAGAGCCGCCTGCGTTTAAAAGGCATGTAAAACGTTGCCCGCCTCAGGGCAAGGGCGCCGCACCGGCGCTGTCGGCAGCTTCATCGGTCGTCTGCGCCGGTTCCTCCAGCGCGGCGGTCGCCGGCACACCGCTGCCCGGTTCGGCGCCGGTTTCCGCCGCCATCGGCGCGTCCTTTTTCGCCGAGCGCGCACGGATAGCGGCCAGGGTCATCGCGGTCGCCGCCAGGGTCAGGCAGATCAGGATGGGCAGATAGTCGAGCAGAATCTCCCCCGCGACCATCCAGTATTCGTCGCTTTGCCCGGTGTGGCCGGCGTGGCTGTAGATGTAAAAGGTCTCGCCGCACAGCCGGATGCCGAGCAGAATCACGGTCAGGGCGTCGAGCGCCCAGAACGCGTTGGCCGCGGTCATTCGCTTGTCCTTATTGCGCATCTTCCAGCTCCTTCATCCACAGGGTGCTGCTGGCGTCGGTCGGCATCCGCCAGTCCCCGCGCGGGGACAGGGAGACCGAGCCGACCTTGGGGCCGCCGGGCACACAGGCGCGTTTGAACTGCTGGCTGAAGAACCGCCGCAAAAAGGCGGACAGCCATTTTTTGATGGTCTGCGGGTCGTACTGCCGGGCGAACGCGTACCGCGCAAGCCGGTATATCTTATCCGGCGGATAGCCGAACCGCACAAAGCAATAGAGGAAAAAGTCGTGCAGCTCATACGGCCCGACGATATCCTCGGTTTTTTGAACAATCTGCTCGCCGTCGCTCGGCAGCAGCTCGGGGCTGACGGGGGTGTCCAGCACGTCGCGCAACACGGCGCCAAGCGCCCCGTTGCCCCCGGTGTCGGCGATGTAGGCGACAAGGTGCCGCACAAGCGTCTTGGGAACCGAGCAGTTGACCGCGTACATCGACATGTGATCGCCGTTATAGGTGCACCAGCCCAGCGCGAGCTCGGACAGGTCGCCCGTGCCGATGACCAGCCCGCCCTCGGCGTTGGCGATGTCCATCAGGATCTGGGTGCGCTCGCGCGCCTGCGCGTTTTCATAGGCGACGTCGGCGGTTTTGCCGTCGTGCCCGATATCGGCGAGGTGCTGCGAGACCGCGGCGGCGATGTCGATAGTGCGAAAGGAGGTCCCGAGCGATTCGCAGAGGGCTTCGGCGTTGGATTTGGTGCGGCTCGTGGTGCCAAAGCAGGGCATCGAGATGCCGAGCACATCGGTCATCGGCCGCCCCATCTCCCGCATCGTGCGGCAGCAGACGAGCAGCGCGAGGGTGGAATCCAGCCCGCCGGAGACCCCGATGACCGCCTTTTTGGCGCCGGTGTGCTCCAGCCGCTTGCGCAGCCCGGCGCACTGGATGGCGAGGATGCTGTCAAACCGTTCGGCGCGCTCCTCCCCCTCGGGCAGGAACGGGTAGGGGTTGATCCGGCGGGTCAGCGCGGTTTCCTGCACCCGCAGGCTGAACGGAACGCGCAGATACGGCCTGCCCGGATCCGGCCGCTGGGCGGCCAGGCGGCGGCGCTCGGCGTCAAGGCGCTGCACATCCAGTTCGGTCTCGGCGTACCCGCTGCCGAACGGCGCGGCCTCGTCGAGGATGCTGCCGTTTTCCGCCACCATGCAGTGGCCGGAAAACACGACGTCGTCGGTCGATTCGGTGCGCCCCGCGCTGCAATAGACATAGCCGCTCACCGTCTTGGCCGACTGGATGGCGACAAGGCTGCGGCGGAACGCGGGCTTGCTGACCAGCTCGTCGCTGGCCGAGAGGTTGGCAATCACCGTCGCGCCCGCAAGGGCGTGGTATTCGCTGGGGGACAGGCCGACAAACAGGTCGGCGCAAAGCTCGGCCGCAAGCACCAGCTCGGGAATTTCGCGGCAGGCGAACAGCAGATTCGTCCCAAACGGCACCTCCCGGCCGCAGACGAGCGCGGTGCCCGGCGCGCCGTCCGGCGCGGGGCTGAAATGCCGCCCCTCATAAAATTCGGTGTCGTTGGGCAGGTACCGCTTGGGCACAAGCCCCAGCAGCTCGCCCTCGCACAGCACCGCCGCGCAGTTGTACAGCCGGCCGCCGGTTTGGACGGGCAGCCCGGCCAGCACAACCATGTTTTTGCCGCGGGTCGCCTCGCACAGCCGCGCAAGCTCGCGCTGGGCGCTTTGCAGCAGCGCCCGCTGAAGCAGCAGGTCGCCGCAGGTGTAGCCGGTCACGGCAAGCTCCGGGAAAACAAGCAGACGGACGCCGCGCGCCGCCGCCTGCCCGACCGCCTCGATCATGCGGCCGACATTATACGCGCAGTCCCCCACCCGCAGGTCGGGGCTTTTGGCCGCCACTTTTATAAAACCGTTTTGCATCGGGTTCAAGCTCCTGTTTTGCTGCCGCGCGGCCGGCAGGGCAACCAATCCGTCCGCGCGGAAAATTCGTTGATTCCGCTGCTTTCAGTATACTATACTTGCGCGCCGTAGAAAAGCAAATTTTTTCGGCTGCTTTGGCGGCGGGGTATTGGCCGGGCGATTCGGCGCCTGCCGGGCTGCGCCGCAGCAGCCCGTTTGGGAGCAAATACAGTTAAAAATCGTGTAAAATATACTTATAGTATAACATGGCGGCGCTTTGCGGCGCAGACCCGATGGAACATCCCACTTTTGCCGCCGCTGCCCGGCCTTGCGCGCGGCTGCGGAGCCTTGCGGAAAGCCGCCCTGCGGCTCGGGTGGGCGCGGACAAAAACCGGCGCAGCGCCACCCTTGAGTCGGGCGGCCGGGAACCGGATCCGCTTCGCTCGTTCGGCTCGCCCGCAGGTTGGAGCGGCGGCGGAGCTGACCCGCCGCGTGGACGAGCCACTTGCGGCGAATTGGACGGCGCAGCGCGCTGCTGGGCGGAAAGTTTTCCCCGTGCGGTGCGCCGTCACAGAAAAAAGGCTCCGTTCCCCGGAACGGAGCCTTTCGGTTTTTACGGACAGCCCTGTGCGGCCGCGGGAGCGGCGTGCGGCGGCTCGACCCCGCCCGGCGTCTCGGGCTGCGCCGGGTCGGGCAGCTGTACCGCGCTGTCGGGCAGCTTGCGCGCTTCGATATAGTGGATGGGCAGCCCCTGTGCGAGGAACATCTCCTCGTGCTCGGTCAGCACGGCGCCGGCGGGCGCGCCGCCGGCGTAAAGATCCGGCTCGATTCGCTCGACGGCATAGCCGGAGGCGGAAAAATAGCGCGCGCTTGCCCGGAACAGGCCGTCGTCGTCCGTCTTGAAGCGGACGGGCGCCCCGTCCGCCAGAAAGGCGCGGTAGAGCGCCAGCTGGCGCGGGTGGGTCAGGCGGCGCTTCCAGTGTTTGGGCTTTGGCCAGGGGTTGGGGAAGTTGATATACAGCGCGGCGACAGCATCCCGCGCGTCCAGAATCTGCCCGATCCGCTCGATGTCCCAGCTGGCGGAAAGCAGGTTGTCAACCGGGCGTCCGGCGGCGGCAAATTCCCGCTCGGCCGCGCGCTTGGCCACGGCCAGCACCTCGCTTTTGATGTCCAGCACGAGATAGTTGCGTTCGGGGTGGACTGCCGCCTCGTGCGCGATAAAACCGCCCTTTCCGCAGCCGATTTCCAGCACGAGCGGCTGGCCGGGGCGGGCAAACGCGCCCTGCCACCGGCCGAGCATGGCGGCGGCGTCGTCAATAAAAAAGGGACACGCCGCAAGCTCGGGGCGCGCCCATGGTTTGCGGCGCATTCTCATTTTTTTCGCATCGCTTTCTTTTTTGCGGGTTTCTTTTTGCGCACCGAAAAGCCGAAGCCGCCCAATCGGCTGCCCAGCCCGTAATAACCGCCGTGCGCATAGGCGAGCAGCCGGGCGCGGTCGAGCCGCAGCCCGCCGCCGGAATCGAGCAGGCGCTCGTCCACACAGACGCCGGCGATATCTGCCAAAAACATGTCGTGCGAGCCGAGCGGCCTTTTTTCAAACACCCGGCATTCCAGGCAGACCGGGCTGTCGCAGAGCATGGGCAGGCCGAGCAGGGGGGAGGGCTCCCAAGCGAGCTGCATCGCCTCAAACTTGTCAATCTCCCGCCCCGAGCGGACGCCGCAGAAGTCCACCGCGCGCGCGAGCGGCTCGGTGGGCAGGTTGACGACGAACCCGCCCGACGCCTCAATCAGCTCGTGGGACAGGCGGCTCGGCCGAACCGAGATATAGGTTTTGGGCGGGACGGTGTTGATAATCCCCGTCCAGGCCACCGTGAACACGTTGCGCCGGCCGCCGTGCGCCGTGGTGACAAGGGTCGGGGGCACCGGCGCAAGCAGCGCGCCCCCCTTCCAGGCGATTTTCCCCATCAGCTGAGCACCTGAATGCGGGGCGGCTGCTTTTTGGAAAACGCCTGCGGCAGGCTGAAAATATAGCCGATCAGCAGGAAAATGCCCCCCTCGGCGAGTTGTTTTATCAAAAACTCCTCCTTGAGCGCGGGCAGCAGCAGGCTCTGCGCAACACAGTCGAACAGCTCGCGCAGGCTGAACACATAGCCGAGCGCAATCCAGTCGTGATAGACCGAATACAGCAGCACAAAAAAGGCGGCCGCCGCGAAAAACAGCAGCGGGAGCAAAATCACCGCCATCCCCTTGGAAACGCTCGGCTTGCCGCCGAACAGGGCGTAGCCCGCGCTGGCAAAGGCGGGCATCAGCACCGCCACCCCCGCGCAGAACCACCCGTTCAGCCCCAGATATACATAACCCGCCGCGGCGAGAATTACCCCGAACAGCGCGCCGATAAACCCGACGAACGAGCCCTTGTGCCGGGTGCGCGCGGGCTTCTGGTTCGCCGCGTTTTCCAGCAGCCGCTCCACGCATTCGGGGTCGCAGGAATGCGCGTGGTTGGCGATGCGCACAAGGCGGTGGGTGCCGATGCGGCGGCCGCAGTTGCTGCACACCGTGTCGCCCGGGATGCCGAGCGTCTTCATCTCGCTGAGCAGCAGGGTGCTGAATTCAAGCAGGGAGTCGGCGTTCTTTTTGAGCACGACGACGCTTGCGCCGGTCGAGGTGACGCTGAAGCTCTGCAGCTTATACCCGGCGGCGCTGCGCTGCACAAACTGCTTGAGCGCCTCAATCCGCTCGGTCTCCACGCTGCCGAGCCGCGCGTCCACAAACAGCTCGACCTCCCACTCGTTTTCGTTGAAGGTGACAATGTAATCCCCGCATTTGCCGTAGACAATATCCCTGTCCCGGCTCAGCTCCAGCTCCTTTTTGAAATATCCAAGCTTGCTCACCCAAACACCCCTTCCCCTGCGCGGCGGCAGCCGCCGGCAAATTCCTGCATACCCTACCATAATAATGCATTTTGCCGCGTTTGACAATCCTGCCGGGCGGCACGGCGGATGCCGCGGCTATAGCGGGGCAAAGCCCGGCCGGGCATCCGTCGCCGCGCACAGTTTTTCCTTGACACGGCCGGATACAACTGTCAGAATATACAAAAGAAAGCCGGGCGCGGCGCGCTTTTTGCGGCGGCCGGTGAAAGGGGGGCATTGCGGACGCAGAAGCTGGGGGGACGGACATGGGCGGTCATCCTGCTGGCCGGGCTGGTCGGCCAGCTCGCCTGGACGATCGAGAACATGTACTTTAATGTCTATTTATATAATACCATTTCAACCGACCCCGCCTGGATTGCGAACATGGTTGCGGCGAGCGCGGCGGCGGCCACCCTGACGACCCTGCTGATGGGCGCGCTTTCGGACAGGCTGGCGCGGCGCAAGCCCTTCATTGCGGGCGGCTATATCCTGTGGGGGCTGTCCACCATGGCTTTCGGGTACATCACGGTGGAGAATGCGGCGCGGTGGTTCCCGGCCGCGAATGCGGCTGCGGCCGCCGCCGGCTTGGTGGTTGTGATGGACTGCATCATGACCTTTTTCGGCTCGGCGGCAAACGACGCGGCGTTCAACGCCTATGTCACCGAGGTGACCGGCGCGGGCAACCGCGGGCGGGTGGAATCGGTGCTGGCGGTTCTGCCGCTTGTCTCGATGCTGGTGATTTTCGGCGGGTTTGACGGGATGACCCGGGCGGGGCGCTGGCGCGCCTTTTTCACCCTGTTTGGCCTGCTGATGACCCTGACCGGCCTTGTCTGTGCGCTTTTGGTCAAAGAGCCGCCGCATGCGCAAAGCGCGGGGAACTACTTCGGCAGCATCGTCTGCGGCTTCCGGCCGTCGGTCGTCCGCGCCAATCCCGGCCTGCACACGGCGCTTTGCGCGCTGCTTGTGTTTTCGGTTTCGGTGCAGGTGTTTTTTCCCTATCTGATTATCTATATGCAGGAATATCTCGGGCTGGAAAACTACGCGCTGGTGCTGGGGATTGTGCTGCTTGCCGCGTCGGCGGTGTCGGTGCTCAGCGGCGGGCTGATTGACCGCGTGGGCAAGCTGCGGGTGGTTCTGCCGGCCGCGGGGATTATGCTGGCGGGGCTTGTGGCGATGTATTTTGTGCGCTCGTTCTGGTTTGTGATTGGGGCGGGCATTGTGATGATGGCCGGTTACATGCTGATGGCCGCCATCCTCGGCGGCTTGGTGCGGGATTATACGCCGGCCGGTCGCGCGGGCGGGTTCCAGGGGATTCGCATGATCTTTGCGGTGCTGCTGCCCATGCTGACGGGGCCGTATATCGGCGCGGCCGTCATCAAAAACAGCGCGCAGACCTATGTGGAGCTGGGGGTCGTTAAACAGGTGCCGACGCCGGGGGTGTTCCTCGCGGCCGCGGCGGTGCTGGCGCTTGTGGCGATCCCGGTGGGGATGCTTCAAAAGCGGGAGGGCGGCCGATGAATACGATCTGGGGCGAACGGCTTGACCGGCAAAGGGTGCTTGCGGAATATCCGCGCCCGCAGCTGCGGCGGGAACGCTGGCTCAACCTCAACGGGGAATGGGACTATGCGTTTGCGCCCAACGCGCAGCAGCCGCCGCGCTGGGCGGGGAAAATCCTCGTCCCCTTTTCCCCCGAATGCGACCTTTCAGGGGTGAACAGGGCGCTGAGGCCGGGGGAATTCCTCTGGTACCGCCGCCGTTTTCGCCTGTCGGAGGATTGGGCGGGCGGCCGCACGCTACTGCATTTCGGGGCGGTTGACCAGCGATGTGTCTGCTATCTGAACGGTGTGTACATCGGCGCGCACACCGGGGGCTATACCGCGTTCACCCTGGAGCTGGGCGATGCGGCGCGCGCCGGGGACAACGAGCTTGTCCTGTGCGTTGCGGATGACAGCGACAGGGGCAGCGCCTCCCGCGGGAAGCAGAAAATCCGGCGAGGCGGCATCTGGTATACCCCGCAAAGCGGCATCTGGCAGACGGTCTGGCTGGAGCCGGTGCCGCAGGAATACATCGAGCGGCTGGTGATCGAGCCGCTGTTTGACGAGCGCGCGCTGCGGGTGACCGTGTGCGCCGCGACCGGTGCGGCCTGTGTGCTGAAATCGGCGGGGGAGGCTGTGCAGGCGCGCGCGAACGAGCCGGCGGTGCTGCCCGTTCCGCACGCGCAGCCGTGGAGCCCCGAACAGCCGCGGCTCTATCCGCTCACGGTACGCATGGGGGCGGACAGGGTGGAGAGCTATTTTGGCATGCGCAAATTCGAGGTGCGGCCGGACAGCGGGGGCACGCCGCGCTTTTTCCTCAACAACCGCCCGTATTTCAACAACGGCGTGCTTGACCAGGGCTACTGGTGCGACGGGATGCTCACCCCGCCGGATGACGAGGCGATGGTTGCGGATATCCTGTATATGAAATCGCTCGGGTTCAACATGCTGCGCAAGCATATCAAGATCGAGCCGATGCGGTGGTATTATCACTGCGACCGGCTGGGGATGCTGGTGTGGCAGGACATGGTGAACGGCGGCGGCGCGTACAACCCGCTGGTGGTGAACCTGCCGGTTCTTGTGGGCGGCCGCAGGCGGGACAGCGATTACCGCGCGTTCGGGCGGCAGGACGGGGCGGGGCGCGCGCAGTATCTGACCGAGCTGGAGGAGACCGTCCGGCAGCTGCAAAATGTGACCAGCCTTGCAGTGTGGGTACCGTTTAACGAGGGCTGGGGGCAGTTCGACGCGCTTGCGGTATGCGAGCGGGTGCGGGCGCTTGACCCGACCCGGCCGGTCGACCACGCGAGCGGCTGGCACGACCAGGGCGGCGGCGATTTTAAAAGCCTGCATGTCTATTTCCGCCCCTACCGCTTTCGCTCCGATCCGCTTGGCCGCGCCGTCGCGCTGACCGAATTCGGCGGCTACGCGCTGCGCGTCGAGGGGCACGCGTTCACCCCAAAGGATTTTGGCTATAAAAAGCTGCGGGACAGCGGGGCGCTTGCCGCAGCGTTCCGGCGGCTGTACGAAAGCGAGATTCTGCCCGCCAAGGCAAAGGGGCTGTGCGCCTGCGTCTACACCCAGCTTTCGGACGTGGAGGACGAGCTGAACGGCTTTGTGACCTACGACAGGCGGGTGCGCAAGCTGCGGCCGGAGGATGTGCGGGACGTGATCGCGCGGCTCAACGACGGGTGAAGCGCGGTGCGCCAAAACCGGCGCTTGCCTTTGTGCGCCGGCTGCGGTATGCTAAATAAAAAAGAGAGCGGGAACCCGGCGCGCCGAACCAGGCGGGCGGCCGCGCGCAGCATGGAAGGAGAGAGGAACATGGTCTATACAAGAAAAAACAGGGGAACCTGCTCCAGTTCGACGACGGTTGAGCTGGAGGGGGATATTGTAAAGGGGATTTCGTTTGTCGGCGGCTGCAACGGCAACCTCAAGGGAATCGCGGCGCTCTGCGTCGGCCGCCCGGTGGACGAGGTCATCGAGCGGGTAAAGGGGATCAAATGCGGCATGAAGCCGACCTCCTGCCCCGACCAGCTGGCGCTGGCGCTCGAGGAGGCGAAGAGGCAGCAGGGCTGACCCCGGAAAACGGCAAAACAGGGACGCCGCCACGGCTGTGGCGGCGTCCTTTTTGTGTGCCATCAAGCACACGAGCAATGCCGGCGGCTAAAAGAGCCTTCGCCGCGGGGGAGAGGCAGATGACTCCGTCCCCGGAAACGCGCGGCCTGCCGGCGCACAACGGGGAGGGAATAGGCCGGGCGCGGGCGCGGCGAAAGCCGGAAAAGCGGGCGGGCGAAAGAGGACAGTAAGCGGGCAGGGATGACCGGGAGAATCCCCCAAACGAGCGGGGAAATAGAAGCCCCCGGAGGATTTTGGCACTGCGCCGCCCCGCCCTTCCCATGCACCCCGCGGGGCAGCCGCCCTGTTTAGCCGGCGCAAAACCGCCCATAATAGCCGCAGAAAACAGCAAAGGCGGTGGCAAATTTGAATATAAAGGGGTTTTCCAAGCTCTCCAACAAGGCGGTGACGGCGGCAGTGCGCATTGCGGGCGCGCTGGGACACCTGAGTATCGGACCGGAGCATCTGCTGGCGGGAATGGGCGAGACGCCGGAGTGCGACGCCTGCGGAATCCTGCGGCGGCACGCGTCCGCACCGCCCGACCTCCGCGCCGCGCTGAGCGCGCTGCTTGGCCGCGGGGACGCGACCCGGCTGTCCCAGGCCGATTTCAGCGCGGAGCTGGACGGCGTCATCCAATATGCGTCGGTTTGCTCGGCGCGGCTGGGGGACAACTGCGTGGGGACAGAGCAGCTGCTGGCCGCGGTGCTGCACAGCGAAAACAGAACGGCGCTCAAAATGCTGCACATGTGCGGGGTTGACGAGCGGGCGGTGCGGGCGGACTGCCGCACCGCCCGCTCGGACAAAAAATCGGAGGCGCTTGAGGGAGAGCGCCGCGGCGGGCGCAGCCGCGCGATTGAAAAATACACCAGCGACCTTACTCTCGCGGCGGCGCAGGGTAAGCTTGACCGGGTGCTCTGCCGCGAGACGGAGATCGAGCGGATGATCGCGGTGCTGGTGCGTCGCAAAAAGAACAATATCTGTTTGGTCGGGGAGCCGGGCGTGGGCAAAACCGCGGTGGTGGAAGGGCTGGCGCAGCGGCTCGCCGCGCTCGAGGTGCCCGAGGAGCTGCAGCACAAGCGCCTGCTTTCGCTGGACATTTCCGCCATGGTTGCCGGGACAAAATACCGCGGCGATTTTGAGGAGCGGTTCAAATCAACCGTCGCGGAGATTATGCGGGCGGGGGACATCATCGTGTTCATCGACGAGCTGCACACCGTGATGGGCGCGGGTGCGGCCGAAGGCGCAATCGACGCGTCAAACATCCTCAAGCCGCTGCTTTCGGGCGGCGAGCTGAGCGTCATCGGCGCGACAACCGCCGCGGAATACGCAAAGCACATTGAGAAGGACAAGGCCTTTGCGCGCCGGTTTTCCAGAGTCCCGGTGCCCGAACCGGACGACGAGCAGGCGCGCAGGATGCTTGACGCCCAGCTGACCCGGCTGGAGCAGCACCACGGAATGCGGTTTACACCCGGCGCGCGGGAGGCGGCAATCGCCCTTTCCAGGCGGTATATCCACGACCGCTGCCTGCCCGACAAGGCGCTCGACCTGTTGGACGAGAGCGCGGCGGGCAAACGGCTCGGGCTTGCGGGCTGCCCGCGGCAGGCGCGGACGGTGACTGAGCGGGACGTGGCGCGCACCCTGTCCGGCTGGACGGGCATCCCGGTGTCCCGGCTGAGCGGGCGGGAGAGCCGGCGGCTCGCGGCGATGGAATCGGTGATGCGCCGCCGGATCATCGGGCAGGACGCGGCGGTGCGCGCGGTGTGCGCCGCCATCAAGCGGGCGCGCGCCGGGCTCAAGGAGGAGCGGCGCCCCTGCGGCAGCTTTCTGTTCTGCGGCCCCACCGGCGTGGGCAAAACCGAGGTCTGCCGGGTACTTGCCGCCGAGCTGTTCGGCAGCGAGCGGGAGCTGCTGCGCTTTGATATGAGCGAATATATGGACAAATCCGCCCTCAGCCGCCTCATCGGCGCCGCGCCCGGCTATGTCGGCCACGGGGAGGGCGGACAGCTGACCGACGCGGTCAGAAAGCGGCCGTACAGCGTGCTGCTCTTCGACGAGGCGGAGAAAGCCTGCCCGGAGTTTTTCAACCTCATGCTACAGCTGCTCGAGGAGGGCAGCCTGACCGACGGGTGCAAAAACCGGGTGGATTTTTCCAACTGCGTCGTCGTGTTCACCACCAACCTCGGCGCAAGGCAGATTGCAGACGCACCCGGAACGCTCGGCTTTGCCGCCGGCACGGACGGGGCGGGCGCGCTGCGCGAGCGGGTAGAGCAGGAACTGAAGGGCTTTTTCTCGCCGGAATTCCTCAACCGCGTGGACGAGACGGTCGTCTTCAACCGATTGAGCCGGGAGCAGACGGTGCAGATTGCCGCGGGGCTGCTGGAAAACCTGCGCGCGCGGCTGGCATCGCTCGGCTATAAGCCGGAAATCGAGCCGGAGATTGCGCAGATTATCGCGGACACGGCCGAGACCGAGCGGTACGGCGCCCGTCCGCTCCGCCGCCGGATTACCCGGCTGATTGAGAACCCCATCAGCGAGCTTGCGGTCTCCGGAAAGCTCAACCGCGGCGAGCGCATAAGCGTCGCCGCGGTTGAGGGGGAAATCCGGGTTATCTGTTCCTGCCGGCGTCTGCAAACCGCACAAGCAGCGCAGCCGCAATGGAGGTCGTGATGGCTTCAACCAGCATGTAGGAGCCGTTGTATTCCAGCGAATAAATCGGCGCGGCCAGGCCAAACTCGTTCGGCCACAGCGCGTCCCAGACCACCCAGCCGGTCAGGAAATGGCAGAGGAACCGCAGCAGCATCACCAGCACGGTTCCGGCCACAATCTCGGCGGCCGGCTTGCCAAACCGGCCTTTGAATACGCCCGCAAGCCCGATGACCGTGTAAGCAACGACGTAGTCGAACAGGATAATCCCGGCGGCCATGAGCGCGCTGGTGGCGTACTGGACGTTGTCCATGCCCAGCAAAAGCTGCAAAACGCTGAACACGAACGCGGCGAACACCCCCCATTTTGTGCCGCGGCGGTAGGCAAACAGAACGATGGGCAGCATGGCGCACAGGGTCACGCCCCCGCCCATGGGCATGTCAAACAGCTTGATCATCGACAGCACCGTGCCGAGCGCGATCATGATGGCGCCCTCCACCAGAACGCGGGTTTTGGACAGTTGATTGTTCATACCGTACTCCTCCAAATTGTGTTTTGTGCAAAACAAAACGCCCGAACAGCCTGCAAACACAGACAATTCGGACGCACCTCGGAGTTGAAATTAACAGCGGTTTCAACACTTCCTACGCCGGTATTATCCGGTTCAGGTTCAAAGGGACCAGACGCGTTTGCGCCTATCTCAGCCTTTCGGCGCCCCTGTGTTTTGCGTGTTCATCATACACCAGCCGCCCGGCTTTGTCAACACGCTTTGCGCCGGCGTGCGAAGCAGGGGTCGGGTGGTCGGCTGTGTACAGACGGCAAAGGCCGCGGGAGCATTCCCGCGGCCTTTTTTGTTCTCCCCAAAAGATCCCGCCACACCGGGCGCGCCGTTCCCCAAAGGCGCAAACCGACCCGTGCGCAGGGGCAAGCCGGGGCGCAGCCGCCGTTTATCCGCTTTGCGCCGCGAACCGGCGCGGCCGGTTCATAGCCCGGGGCGAGTCGTCCCGTCCTGCTGCGCCGCCGCATTTTTTTGGGAAAAAGCTCTGATCCGCCCGAACCGCCGCCGTGCGGCGCCCTGCCCCGCATAACGCCGCCGCGCCGCGCAATATATATAGACCGGGCAGGCAAAGGGGTGCTTCGCCGGCCGGCTTGGGGGCGAAAAACAGCGCCCGGCACGCGGGCACATCGACCGGGGGCAGGGCGCCGGTTCGCCGCGAAGGGCTTTGAAACGAATGGCGGCGTGCGCAGCGGATACCGGATGGCCGGACAGGGACAGCAAAAGCCGCAGGGTTACCCCCGCGGCTTTTTTAACAAGCCCGCCGAACCGGCGAGCCAACCCGAACCAGCTCAGACGAGGAGGACAGTGATGCCCATCTCCTCAAGCCGCCGGACATTCTCCGGCGCAGTTTCCTTGCCGGTGATGAGGATGTCGATTTCATTAAAAGGGCAGATGTTCGCGAACGCGATAGCGCTGAATTTTGTGTGGTCGCAGAGGATGACCACCTGCTTGGAGGCCTCCATAATCATGCGGTTGACCGAGATGTCCTCGGAGGAAAAGTTCATCAGCCCGATGTCGAAATCAACCGCGTCCACCCCGACGAACGCCTTGTCCGCGTGGATCTGGCGGATGATGGATTCGGTGAAATAGCCAACCACATTGTAGTGGCGGTGCCGGACGGTGCCGCCGATGATAGTCAGCTCGACATTGGGGAATTTGGACAAATCAACCGCGCTCATCAGGTCGGTCGTCGCGACGTAGAGCGGCGAGACGGTGCTAAGTGTTTTGGCGAATTCGTGCACCGTTGTGCCCCCCGAAAGAATCAGCGTTTCGTTGGGCTTGACCAGCGAGAGCGCCGCCATGGCGATGCGCTGCTTCTCGTCCTGCTCCGAAATCTGGCGCGCGTCAAAGGAGGGTTCGTCCGCGGGGCGCTGCTCAAACGCCGCCGCGCCGCCGCGGGTGCGCCGCAGCTTGCCCGTTGCCTCAAGATCCAGAATGTCCCGCCGGATTGTCGACCTGGAGATATGCAATGCCGCCGACAGAGCGGGAATGGAAGCATATCCGCTTTTGTTCAATTCATCGAGAATGGCGCTGTGGCGCTGTTCCTTAAGCATCCTGAATTCTCCATTCACACTTTAGTTATACAATACCAAAATTGCGAGGCAAAAGTCAAATACGCCGGCCGCTCCGGACGCCCGCCCGGCTTTGATTTTCCTGCTTTTTTTGCGCCGCGCGGCCGGCGCTCCAAGCCGGACGCGCCGGGTGTAGAAAATGCGCGCGCGGATTTGTTCATCCTCCATAAACGGAAATGGAGCGGATTATCCAATGTGAACAAATATGAAATGTTTTGATTGTAAAACACGCCAAAAATATTCAAAATATTTCAAAATTGGTTGAAACTGAAGAAATTATGCTATATTATTTACTAAAAAGTTTAAATTCAACATTTTGGATAAAGGAGGAGTAATGTGAGCACACGTCGACTGATCCTAAGCGTGGATCTGGGCACGACCTCGATCAAGCAGGCGCTCATTGACGGGCAGGGGAATATCGCGGCGGTTTCCATGCGGGAATACGCGCTGCTGACGCCGCGGGTCTCCTGGGTGGAGTGCGCGCCCGAGACATACTGGAACGCGTTTAAAAGCGGGCTTGCCGAGCTGCTGCAAACAAGCGGCGCAAACGCGGCCGACATCGCCGCGCTGGGCATCTCCGCGCAGGGCGAGACACTGTTTTTCATGGATGAGGACAACCGGCCGCTGCGCAACGCGATTGTCTGGATGGACAACCGTGCCGCCGCCGAGGCGGAGGAGCAGCGCGCCCGGTTCACCGACGAGGTCTGCTACAGGACGACCGGGCAGGTGCAGTTTGACCCATGCTGGCCGGCGGCAAAGGTGATGTGGGTGCGCAAAAACGAGCCGGAGATTTTCTCAAAAACGCGCAAGATCCTGCTCATCGAGGATTGGCTGATTTACCGCCTGACCGGCGAGCTTGTCAGCGAGGGCTCGCTGCTCTGCTCCACCCTGTACTGGGACATCAACACGAAAAAATACTGGCCGGAAATGCTCGACTTTATCGGCATCGACGAGAGCTGCCTGCCCCGCATCCTCGAGCCGGGCGAGCGGGTCGCCCCCATCCGCGCCGAGGTGGCGGCGGAGCTTGGGCTGACAACCGGCACAATCGTCTGCACTGGCGCGCTCGACCAGGCGGCCGGCGCGATTGGCGCGGGCAATATCCGCGAGGGGATTCTGTCCGAGAATATCGGCGCGGCGCTCGCCATCTGCGCGCCGATGAACAGCCCGCGCTTTGACGAAAACCGGGTGATGCCGCTGCACTATTTCGGCATTAAGGACATGTACATGCTGCACACTTTCACAACCGGCGGCATGGCAATCAAGTGGTTCCGCGACATGTTCTGCGCGCAGGAGGCCGCCGTGGCGGACGCGGTGGGCAAAAGCGCCTACGCCATTATGGACGAGGAGGCCGCGGCAATCGCGCCGGGCAGCGACGGGCTGGTTGCGCTGCCGCATCTCGGCGGCTCGATGGCGCCGGATGTCAATCCAAACGCAAAGGGCGTGTTTGCGGGCTTTACGCTCAAGCACACCAAGGCGCATTTCTGCCGCGCGATTATGGAATCCATCGGCTACATCATCCGGCGCAACGTCGAGGCGCTGGGCAGCATGGGGCTGCGGTTTGACGAGCTGCGCTCGCTCGGCGGCGGCTCCAAAAGCCCGGTGTGGAACCAGATAAAGGCGGACATCATCGGCGCGCCGCTTGTCACCACCCACAGCAAGGAGGCCGCCTGCCTGGGCGCAGCCATCCTCGCGGGGACGGCGGTCGGCATTTTCCCGGGGGTGGAGGAGGCCGTGCAGGCCTTTGTGCACGAAAAGCACCGGTTTGAGCCGTGCGCGGCCAACCGGGCGGCCTACGACCGGGCGTATGCGCAGTACAAGCGGGTGTTCGCGGATCTCGGCGGCTATTTCGACGCGGCACAGGAGGAGGCGTAATGGAGACAATCAGCATTTCGGCGGCGCAGAAAATCACCGCACCCAATCCGTTTTGCCTGATCGGCTCCCTGCGGGAGGACGGCAAAACCAACCTTGCGGCCATCGCGTGGTGGAACTACGTCTCCAACCGGATGCCGGCGCTGTCGGTGGCCATCTCGCAAAAGGGCTACTCCAACGAGCGCATCAAGGCGACCGGGGTGTTCACCCTCAACGTGGTGGACGGGTCGCTTGCGCAGGCGGCGATGCGCTGCGGAAGCACGAGCGGCAGAGCCTGCGACAAGGCAGCGGAATTCGGCGTCGCGCTGGCGCCGGCCGGCGAGGGGATGCCGATGCTTGTGCGGGACAGCGCCGTCTCGTTCGCCTGCCGCGTCGTAGAGACGCTCGAGGTGCAGGATCACACCCTGTTCGTCGCCCGCGTTGAGTCGGTTGCCGCAAACCCGGGGATGCGGCCGCTGTTTGCGTGGGACGGCTATGCGCGGCTGGGCACGGCGCGGCCGGACTGAGCGCGGCGCGCAAATCATAAGAATATACACGGGAAAGGGAGAGGGCAGATGAGCGAAAAACGCGGAAAGATCGTGCACAAAAAAGAGGCGGCAATCACCTTTGAGGGGCAGGAAATCTGCCGCAATTACTTCAAGACGGACAAAATCACCTTTGGGCTCTCGGTGCTTAAGCCCGGCGTGATCGGGGATCTCGACCCGGGGCACGCGGAGGCGGACGAGGTGTTTTTCTGCACAAAGGGCAGCGTCGCCGTCTATTTCCCCGAGGACGGGAATTACTACGAGCTGGACGCTTACGACGGGCTCCTGATTCCGCCGAAAACCGGGCACAAGCTCTATAACCTGGGCGACGAGGAAGCTATTGTGATCTGGGCGTGCGCGCCGCATCAATAAAACAATTTTTAGGAAACAGCGAGGTACAAGAAGATGAATCTGGTAGTTATGCTTACGCACCATGACCAAACGGTTGCCAACGCAAAGGAAGTATTTGAGAGCTGCAAGGATCTGCCGGTCGAACACTGGGGCTTCAAAAATGTCGGAATCCCCGTGCCCGAGATGAAGGAGCTTGTCGCCGTCATCAAGGCGGCGGGCAAGACGACCCACATGGAGGTCGTCACCTATACCGAGCAGGAGTGCCTTGACGCGGCGAAGCTGGCGGTGGAGTGCGAGTTTGATTATCTGCTGGGCACGGTGTATTACCCGTCCGTCGCGGCGCTGCTCAAGGGTCATCCCATCAAGTACTTCCCGTTCTGCGGCAAGGTGTGGGGCAGCCCGTCGGTGCTCGGCGAGACCATCGAGGGCATCACCGAGGACGCGAAGCGGTTTGAGCAGCTGGGCATCGACGGCACCGACCTGCTCGCCTACCGCTTTACGGGGGACGCCGACGAGCTGATCCGCACTTTCAAGCGGGAGATTAAATTCCCGGTTCTGGTTGCGGGGAGCGTCAGCACATTCGAGCGGATTGATTTTCTCAAGCAGATCGACCCATGGGGCTTCACCATCGGCTCCGCGTTTTTTGAAAGCAAGTTTGTGCCGGGCGCGAGCTTCCGGGAGAATCTTGCGGCGGTCGTTCAGCACCTTGCCAAATAAAACAACGAGAATAACCGTGCGCAATGGCGAAAGCCTTTAAAATAAAGCGCGAATAAAAAAGGAGGATTCTCATGAAAAAACTGTTTGTATGCCTGATGACGATGGCGCTCTGCCTTGCCCTGCTTGCGGGCTGCGGCCAGAGCGCGAAGCCGGACAACGCGGACAGCGCGGACGGCGCGCAGGACGCCGATAAGCAGTTCACGATTGCGACGGTCGTCAAGGACGCCGCCGACCCGTGGTTCATCCGCATGGAGGAGGGGGTCGAGCGGTTCGCGCAGGAAAGCGGCTATGTCTGTTATCAGAAGGGCCCGAGCACGACCGACAGCGCCCAGCAGGTTCAGATCCTTGAAGAGCTGATCGCGCAGGATGTCGACGCCATCTGCTGCATCCCGGTCGACCCCGACGCGTGCGAGCCGGTGCTCAAAAAGGCGATGGAGCAGGGGATTGTCGTCATCACCCACGAGTCCCCCAGCCAGCAGAGCTGCGACTACAACCTCGAGGCGTTCGAGAACGAGGAATACGGCGCGTACATGATGGATCAGCTGGCCGAGGCGTGTGGGGGCAAGGGCAAATACTGCACCATCGTCTCGTTCCTGACCAACGCGACCCACAACGTCTGGGCGGACGCGGCGATTGCCCGCCAGAAGGAAAAATACCCCGACATGGAGCTGATCGAGGAGGAGAAGGTCGAGGCCGAATCCAGCCAGGAGAAGGCGTACGAAAAGGCGAAAGAGGTGCTGAAAAAGTACCCGGATCTCGTCGGCTTCATCGGCACGGACAGCTTTGACCCGGTCGGCGTCGGCATGGCGATTTCCGAAATGGGTCTGATCGGCTCCTGCACCATCGTCGCCTCGTCGATTCAGTCGGTGGCGGACGCGCAGCTGGAGGACGGCTCGGCCTACTGCGTCATGTGCTGGGATCCGGCGGACGCGGGCTACATCATCAACAAGCTGGCGGCCATGGTGCTGGAGGGCCGCGCGGGCGAGATTACCGAGGGCGCGAACCTTGGCGCAACCGGTTATGAAAGCATCCACATCCGCGACGGCAAATACATCAACGGCCAGGGCTGGCTGGTCATCAACAAGGAGAACAAGGCCGAGTACCAGTTCTGAGGCACCCGGTTCCGGTAAATCTCAGGGAAGCGCAGGCCTCCTCTGCCTTGCGAGGCAACAGCGCGCAGGGCAGAGGGGCGGCACTCAACAGGAGGAAGACAGTGTCTGACATCATGCTCGAAGTAAAGGGAGTCAGCAAGGCGTTCGGCGGCGTACAGGCGCTGAACAGGGTCGACCTGTCCATCCGCAGGGGCGAGGTGCATTGCCTTGCGGGCGGCAACGGGTCGGGCAAGTCGACGCTGATTAAGATCATCTCGGGCTTTTACAGGCCGGATGAGGGCACGGTCACGATCGACGGCGAGACGTTCAGCCGGCTGACCCCGATGGAATCCATCCTGAAAGGGGTGCAGGTAATCTATCAGGATCTGTCGGTTTTCCCCAACCTGACGGTGGCGGAAAACATCGCGCTCAACAGCGAGCTGCTGGGCAAGCGCAGGCTGGTCGACTGGCGCGGCGTCAACGAAATCGCGGCACGGGCGATGGAAAAAATCGGGGTCAGGCTGGACAAAAACGCGCTGGTTGAAACGCTGTCGGTTGCGGATAAGCAGCTGGTCGCTATCGCCCGCGCGATTGTCAACGACGCCAAGCTGATTATTATGGACGAGCCGACAACCGCGCTGACCCGCCGGGAAATCGACCATCTGTTCAGCGTAATCGGGTCGCTGCGGGATAAGGGCGTTTCTATTCTGTTCGTCAGCCATAAGCTGGACGAAATCTTTGAAATCGCCGAGCGGTTCACCATCTTCCGCAACGGAGAAATGATCGTGACCGACGAGGTTGCGAACGTGGACAGCGAAAAGTTCGTCTTTTATATGACCGGGCGCAGGATTGACGAGGAGCTGTTCATCCCCGAAAAGGTCGACACCGGCCGCGCAATTTTCCAGGTCGAGAACATCGCGGTCAAAAACGGCTTTGCGGACGTCAGCTTTTCGGTGCATCCCGGCGAGATTCTGGGCATCACCGGGCTGCTCGGCTCGGGGCGCACCGAGCTTGCCAAGGCGCTGTTCGGGTTTTACCCGCTCAGCAGCGGCAGCGTCTATATCGACGGGCGGCGGGTCGACATCAAAAGCCCGATGAGCGCGCTCAAAAACGGAATCGGCTACGTGCCGGAGGATCGCCTGACCGAGGGGCTGTGCCTGGTGCAGTCGGCCGAGCGCAACCTCGTGGTGAGCAGCATCGACCGGCTGGTGAAAAAGCACATGGTCGATGAGGAGAAGATCCACCAGGATTTCGCGTTCTGGCAAAAGGAGCTCTCGATCAAGCTCAGCGACCCGCAGGCGCCCATCAACACCCTTTCGGGCGGCAACCAGCAGAAGGTCGTGCTGGCCAAATGGCTCGAGACCCGGCCAAAGGTGCTGATTCTGAACGGGCCGACCGTCGGGGTCGACGTCGGCGCGAAATACGACCTGCACAGCTACCTGCGCCGCATCGTGAAGGACGGCAGCATCGCCGTCATCATCATCTCAGACGATATCGGCGAGGTCGTCAATAACTGCAACCGCATCCTCGTCATGAAGAAGGGGCGCATTGTCGAGGAGCTGCGCAACACCGAAACAAACGAACACGATCTGCTCGACAGGATCACGGCGAGCGCGTGAGGGGGGCAGACGAATGAAACAACTACTCAAGCGCAATGAATTCTATCTTGTCCTGACAATTCTGCTGTTCAGCCTGATTGTGCAGCTCAGCAGCGGCGAGTTTTTCACCGCGAACAATCTGGTCGACCTGATGCGCTCGCTGATCGTGCCGGGGATGTTCGCGTGCGGGCTGATGCTGGAGATTGTCTCGGGCGGTATCGACGTGTCCTTCCCGGCCATGGCGATGCTCAGCTCCTACGCGACGGTCGTCCTCATGCAGAACACGGGCTATTCAGGCACCGTGCTGCTGCCCTTTCTGCTGTCCATGCTGTTCGGGGCGCTGATGGGTCTGTTCAACAGCTTTTTCATCACCTGGCTCAAGCTGCCGCCGTTTATCATCACCCTGGGCACCTCAAGCGTCTATCTCGGGATTTTGCAGGGCGCGCTCAAAAGCAAGGCCATCACCATCCTGCCCGAGAATATGACGGCGCTTTCCAAAACCTATCTGTTTACGGTCACCAACAGCGGCTCGGGGCTGCAAAGCGTGTTTCCCGCCATCGGGCTGCTGCTGCCGGTCACCATCGTGGCGGTCTGGCTGCTGGGGCGGTACACGATGCTGGGGCGCGGCATCTACGCGATGGGCGGCGACAGGGTCTCGGCCGAGCGCGCGGGCTTCAACACGGCCGGCATCCAGTACTTTGTGTTCACCTTTATGGGGGCGCTTTCCGGCCTTGTCGGCATGACCCGCGTCGAGGTCACCGGCGTCTGCCAGCCGACGGCGCTCATCGGCTATGAGATGACCGTCATCGCGACGGTCGTGCTGGGCGGCACCCGGATGAGCGGCGGGCACGGCAACGTGCTGGGGGTCATGCTGGGGGTCATCCTGCTGACCATGGTCAACAACAGCCTGATCCTGCTGGGCATCCCGACCTATTGGTCCAAGTTTGTGACCGGGGTGCTGATTATCATCGGCATCGGCGTCACCTCTTACCGCACCGTTGCGGCAAAAAAGAAGATTGCCGCCAACCTGCTGGAACAGTGAGGAGGGGTGAAAGATGAAAAAGACACGGAAATTCAGCGTAAGGGCGCTTGTGCAGCGCGACCGGACCACGGCGCAGCTGGCGGTGATTCTGGTGGTGCTGTTTATCGGCATGGCGCTGTTCAAGCCGGGCACCGTGCTCAAGCCCGGCTTCCTCATCAACATGGTCTATCTCTTCCCGGAATACGGCATCCTCGCGCTGGCGATGATGTTCCCGATTATCGCGGGCGGCATCGACCTGTCCATCATCGCCACGGCGAATTTTGCAAGCATCATCGGCTGCACCTTCCTCATCTCGACCGTCCGGGAGGGGATGGGCGCCGGGGTGCAGGGGCTGCTGCTGGCGGCCGCGACGCTCATCGCCATGCTGGTTGGCGCCGTGTGCGGGCTGGTGCCCGGCTTTCTTGTGGCCGAGCTGGGGATTCCGCCGATGCTGGCGACCCTGGGCGCGGCGGATCTGATTATGGGCCTGTCCCTCGGCTTTACCAAGGGCTTCGCCATCACCGGCATCCCGTCGGTGCTCAGCGCGGTGTGCGGCTATCAGATCTTCGGCTTTATCCCGGTTACGCTGGTGGCGTTTGCGCTGGTTGCCGCGGCGGCCAGCTGGCTGCTGTCCAAATCGACCTTCGGCATCAAGCTGTACATGATGGGCAGCAACGCGACCGCGTCCCAGTATTCCGGGCTGGACAATAAACAGATTCTGTACAAAACCTATATGATCAGCGGGCTGTTTTCCGCCGTCAGCGGGATGCTGATGTGCGCGCACTTCAACTCGGCAAAGGCGAACCTCGGCGCGTCCTACGTCACCCCCAGCATCCTCATCTGCCTGCTGGGCGGGGTCAACCCGATGGGCGGCTTCGGCAAGGTGAAAAACGTCGTGCTGGCCGTGGGGATTTTGCAGGTGCTCTCCTCAATCATCAACATGATCCCGAGCATCAGCACCTTTTACCGCGACCTGCTGTGGGGCGGCGTGCTGCTGCTGGTGATGTCGGTCAATTTCCTGACGGCGCAGGCGGGGCAGAAGCGCGGCCGCGGCAAGGCGGCGGGAAGCCCGCAAACGGAATGACAGGAGGATAATTCATGAGCTGGTTAAAAGAGATTCTCGGAACCGAAAAAACCGTTATCGCGATGTGCCACCTGAAGGCGCTGCCCGGCGACCCCGGCTACGACCCGGAAAAGGGGATGCGCTGGGTTGTCGAGCGGGCAAAGTATGAGCTGGACGGCCTGCAGCGCGGCGGGGTGGACGCGGTCATGTTCAGCAACGAGTTCAGCCTGCCCTATCTGACCCACGTGCGCACCGAGACGGTCGCGGCGATGGCGCGGGTAATCGGCGAGCTGAAAAGCGAGCTTTCCATCCCCTTCGGGGTCAACTGCCTGTGGGATCCCGCCGCCTCGCTCGACCTCGCGGCCGCGACCGACGCGCTGTTTGTGCGGGAAATTTTCACCGGCGTCTACGCGAGCGATTTCGGGCTGTGGAACACCGACTGCGGCGAGGTAATCCGGCACAAAAAGGCGATCGGGGCGGACAGGGTCAAGTGCCTGTTCAACATTGTGCCCGAGGCAGCGCAGTATCTCGCCGGCCGGGATATCGCAAGCATCGCAAAGACGACCGTGTTCAACTGCAAGCCGGACGCGCTGTGCGTCTCCGGCGCGACGGCGGGTACCGAGACGGACAGCACCGTGCTTGCGACGGTGAAAAAGGCCGTGCCGGACACGGTCGTGATTGCGAACACCGGCTGCCGGCTGGAAAACATCGAGCGCCAGCTGTCCATTGCCGACGCCTGCGTGGTGGGCACCACCTTTAAAAAGGACGGCCTGTTTGACAACGAGGTCGACTATCCCCGCGTCAAGGCGTTTATGGACTGCGTCAAGGCGTTCCGCGGCTGACGCTGCCCGGCCACACATAAGGGGGGCACGAGATGCAACAGTATGCGTTCGGCTACGATTTCGGCACGGATTCCTGCCGCCTGACCTGCGTCGCGCTGCAAAGCGGCGAGCTTGCGGGGGAGCTCACGGCCGCTTACCCGCACGGCGTCATCACCGGCACGCTGCCGGAAAGCGGCGCGTGGCTCAGCCCGGACACCTGTCTGCAGGAGGCGGACGACTATGTCGAGGTGCTATGCGCCCTGAGCCGCCGGATGCTGGCGCAGACGGGGCTGCGCCCGGAACAGATCGCCTGCATCGGCACCGATTTTACCAACTGCACCGTTGTGCCGATGGCGGCGGACGGGCGCGCGCTCTGCCAGATTCCGGCCTACCGCAGCAACCCGCACGCCTATGTCAAGCTGTGGAAGCACCACGCCGCCGAAGCCTGCGCGGCGGAGATGGAGGCGTATGCGCTGGCACATTGGCCGCGCATCCGGGATTACGGCCGCAGCGTCTCGTCCGAATGGCTGTTCCCCAAGGTGCTTCAGGTGCTGCGGGAGGACGAGGCGCTTTACCGCGAGACCGACACCTATATCGAGGCGTGCGACTGGATTGTACTGCAAATGACCGGCAGGCTGGTGCGCAATTCCGCCTGCCTCGGCCTCAACGCGTTTTACAACGAGGACGAGGGCGGCTATCCCGACCGGTCGTTCTTCGCCGGGATCGACCCGCGCTTTGAACGGGTGGTTGAAGAAAAGATGCGCGGCGAGGTGCGCAAGGTCGGCGAGGAGGCCGGCACCCTGCTGCCGGAAATGGCCGCGCGCATGGGGCTGCGCCCGCAGACGGTTGTGGCGGTCGGCCATGGGGACAGCGAGGTGGCCGCCTGCGGCGCCGGCGTCGCCGAGGAGGGAACCATGCTGCTCGTAATGGGCACGTCGACCTGCCAGCAGATGATGTACCGCGAAAAATCGGCGTTTGACGGGCTGTGCGCGGTCGTCAAGGACGGCATGATGCCGGGCATGTACTCGTATGAGTCCGGCCAGTCGGCGGTCGGGGACATCTTCAGCTGGTTCGCGGACAACGCGGTCTCGCCCGGGCTGCTGGCCGAAGCGTCCGCGCGGGGGGTCTCCATGCTGCGGCTGCTGGACGAAAAGGCGGCGGCTCTCGCCCCGGGCGAGAGCGGTATCCTGTGCCTCGACTGGCTCAACGGCAACCGCAGCGTGCTGATGGACTACAGCCTGTCCGGGCTGAGCGTCGGCATGACGCTGGAGACAAAGCCGTGGGAAATCTACCGCGGCTATGTGGAGGCGACGGCGTTCGGGTGCCGGACGATTGTGGAGAGCTACGGCGAGGCGAAGGTGCCGGTTCGGCGGATTGTCGCGTCGGGCGGCCTGCCGCACAAAAGCCCGTTCGTCGCGCAGGTATACGCGGATGTGCTGAACGCCGAGCTGCACGTGCCCGGTATCTCCAACATGAGCAGCCTCGGCGCGGCGGTCTGCGCGGCGGTTGCGCTCGGCGCGGCGCGCGGCGGCTACGACAGCTTCCCGGATGCGGTGCGCGGCATGGTGCGCGCCGAGGCGGCGGTTTACCGCCCCGACCCGGCGCGCGCGGCGGTGTACGACGAGCTGTATGCCCTTTACCGGCAGCTGTACGGGTATTTCGGCAAAACCAGTCAGGTCATGAAGCGCCTGCGGGAAATCCGGGAGCGGGTTGCCGCAGCGCATGAAAATTGAAACGAAACGGAGGAACTCACCAATGTCCGCAATCAAACAGGAACTGAAGCAGAAAACGCTCGAGATGACCTATAAATTCTATGATATGGGGCTGTCCACCTCCTTGGATTCGGGGGATCTCAGCCTGCGCGACCCCGAGACGGGTCTGATCTATATTGACCCGCGCCCCAACAAGAACTTCCGCATTACGCCGAACTGGCGGTGCATCACGGTGGACGACATCGTGGTCATCGACAGCGAGGGCAAGGTGGTTGACGGCGGCGCGACGGGGGACAAAAACCCGACGGTTGAAGCGCCGATGCACCTGGCCATTTACAAAGCGCGCCCGGATGCGAACGCCATCGTTCACTCCCACGCGCTTTACAGCGGCGTGTTTGCGGCGATGGGGCTGGATATCCCCGCCTGCCTGGTGGAGACCTTCCTGAACGCGAAGGGGGACATTATCTGCGCGGAATACGGCGCGGTGTCCTCCCAGGTGCTGGCGGACAACATCGTCAAGGCGCTGGGCGCAGAGCGCAAGGCGGCGCTGCTGCGGCAGCACGGCGCGGTCTATATCGGCGCGACGATTGACGAGGCGTTCACCGTGGCCGAGTACGTGGAAAAGGGCGCGCAGACCACACTGCTCGCCTGGGCGGCCGGCAAGGAGCTGCTGCCGCTGCCGCGCACCAACGAGGAGCTGTTCGACGCGTCGATTATGGACATTATCGACGAGATCTGAGCCGGGCGCCGCCCGGATACAGGGGACGTAAGCGGCGCTGACTTGCCGCTCGTTAATAAATCAAAAAAGGAGATAAAAATGAAAAAGCACAAATTGCTTGCTTTGGCGCTGGTGGTTGTGTTGGCGCTTGGCCTGCTTGCGGGCTGCGGCAACAAGCAGGGGGACGACGCCCAGACAGACGGAAGCGCGGGCGACGACGGTGAATTCCTCGTCGGCCTGACCCTGATGTTCTATGACGACCCGTATTTCCTCGACATGCGCAACACGGTCAAGGATTACTGCGATGCCCGCGGCTGGGGCTTCACCGAGTTTGACGCCGCCGCCGACGCCGCGCTGCAGAGCGACGCGGTGGAAAACATGATCGCCTCGGGCATCGACGCGCTGGTCATCGCGCCGGTCGACGCTTCTGCGCTGGTTCCGAGCGTCAAAAAGTGCAACGAGCTGGGCATCCCGGTCATCTGCGTCGACGCGGGTGTCGACGACGGCGATATGCTCTCCTTCGTCGAATCGGACAACTACGAGGCCGGCGTCATCTGCGCCCAGCATCTGGTAGAGGCGCTCGGCGGAAAAGGCAATATCTGCATCACCAACTGCCCCTCCGGCTCTGCCGCGCGCGACCGTGAGGAGGGCTTCCGCAAGGTGTTGGAGGAGTATCCCGACATCGTCATCCTGGACGCGCAGGAGAGCGTGAGCCAGACCAAGGGTATGGAGATTGCCGACACCTGGGCGGTCGCCTATCCCGACATTGACGGCGTGTTCTGCATCGACGACAACTCCGCGCTCGGGGTTTCGGCTGCATTTGAAAACGCGGGCATCTCCTGCCCGATTGTCTCGGTCGACGGTTCCTCCACCGTGACCCAGGATATTCTGGACGGCGGTATGCACCTCGGCACCATCTGCACCCAGCCGATTCTCATTGCGGCCAAGGCGATGGAGGCGCTGGACGCGTATGTTGCCGGCGACACTTCCGGCGTCGAAGCGCATATTCAGGTGCCCGTGTTCATGGTCACCAAGGAAAACGCGCAGAATTACATTGACGGAAAACTCACCGAATTCGCCGTAGCAACCTGACGGACGCTCGGAAACGGCTCCGTTGCGGAGTAAATCCGATTCCAACCGGGCGGGTCTGCCCGACCCCCGCGGCGCCGGGACTGTCCGCGTCCCGGCGCCGCGGGGCGGCTGCCCGCCGGAACCAGGAGCGATAAAAAGGGGTATGACATGGCAGAGACTATTCTCGAGCTGCAAAACGTAAGCAAGTCTTACGGCGGCGTTCACGCGCTGAAGAACGTGAGCTTTAATCTTCGCGCCGGCGAGGTACACTCCCTCATCGGCGAAAACGGCGCCGGAAAATCCACCCTGATTAAAATCATTTCCGGCGCAATTTCCGATTATGAAGGAAAGATTATCCTGCGCGGCGGGGAGGTGCGGTTCAAAAACCCGTTTGAAGCGAATCAGGCCAAAATCGCAACCATCTATCAGGAACGCAGCCTGATTCCCTACCTCAACGGCGCGGATAACATTATGCTGGGGCAGGAGCCGGAAAAGAAACTGACAATCGTCGACCGCAAGGCGCTCAACGAACAGGCGCGCAAATACATCGACATGGTTGCGCCCGGGCTCCCGCTCAATATACAGGTTCGCCGGATGTCGGCTGCGCAGCAGCAGCTGATTGAGATTGCAAAGGCTCTTTCCCGGGAGCCGGAAGTGATTATCATGGACGAGCCGACCTCCTCCCTGACCGACAGGGAGACCGAGCTGCTCATTCAGATCGTCAAGGATCTGTCCGCGCGCGGCATCTCGATTATCTTTATTTCCCACAAGCTGCCGGACATTTTTGCCATCTCGCAGCGCATCACGGTTCTGCGCGACGGCGCGGTGATTGAGACGCGGGACGCCGCCGGGGTGAGCGAGCAGGAGCTTGTACGCATGATGGTCGGGCGTGAGATCAGGGATCTTTTCCCCAAGGAGACAATCCAGATTGGGGAGGAGGTGCTGCGGGTCGAGAAACTGACCCGGCACGGAAAATTCAGGGACGTGTCGTTCTCGGTGCGCGCGGGCGAGATTTTCGGCGTTTCCGGGCTGGTCGGCGCGGGGCGCAGCGAGATGGCCATGTGCGTGTTCGGCGGGGACAAAGCCGATTCGGGCAAAATCTATCTGCACAAGCAGGAGGTTCAGATCGACTCCACCCGCAAGGCGATCGAGCTGGGCATCGGCATGGTGCCGGAGGACAGGAAGGTGCAGGGGCTGGTGCAGATCCTGTCTATCCGCAACAATATGCTTCTGCCGATCCTCGACAGAACCGGCAAACCGGGCGGCTTCAACGACGAAAAACGGCAGGATGAGATTGTGCAACGGTATGTCGGCGAACTGCAGGTCAAGACCGAATCGGTCGGCAACCCGGTCAACAGCCTTTCTGGCGGCAACCAGCAGAAGGTCGTCATATCCAAATGGCTCGCGAGCGAACCAAAGGTGTTGATCGTCGACGAGCCGACACGCGGCATCGACGTCGGCACAAAGGCGGAAATCTACAAGCTGATCGGCCAGCTCGCACAGCGGGGGATTGCTATTTTGCTCATTTCCTCCGAAATGCCGGAAATCCTCGGCCTGAGCGACCGCATCATGGTCATGCGCGAGGGCGAGGTCGTCGACATCCTCGAGCGCGCGGACGCCACAGAAGAAAAAATTCTCAAGATGTACCTTGGAGGTAACGGCAATGAATAATGCGGACGCCCAAAGCGCGGGCAGGAACAGCAAATCGGCCGCGCTCAAAAAGCTGATGAATCACCACGAGTTTACGATTTTCGTCGTCCTTGTGCTGATGATTGTGGTGTTTTCGCTCGCTTCCGAACGGTTCATGACGACCCAGAACATCATGAGCATTCTCAACCTTGCGGCGATCATCTTTATCATGTCGGTCGGCGAAATGCTGGTTATTATCACCGGCGGCATCGACCTGTCGATTGCGAACGTCATGTCGCTGGGCGGCATCGTCTGCACCAGCATGATCAAGGATGGCGCCCACCCGGTTGCCGCCGTTGCGGCGACAATTGCCATCGGCTGTGCGGTGGGCCTTATCAACGGAATCATGACCGCCAAGGTCGGGGTGGTCGATTTCATCGCGACCCTGGCCATGCAGCTGGTCTGTCACGGCATCACCTACACCTGGACGGGCGGCTATCCCATCAACCTCGGCCTGCCCGACGGGTTCCTCTTCCTCGGCCAGGGCACCGTGCTGGGGATCCCCTTCCTGATTATTATCTCGCTGTTTGTGTTTTTGCTGTTTTATCTGCTGCTGCACAAATGCAAGTTCGGCTCGCGGCTGTACGCGACGGGCGGCAACAAGGAGGCGAGCCGCCTTTCGGGCATCAATGTCGACCGGGTGAAGATCAGCGCGTTTGTGATTTCGGGCACACTGGGCGGCATCGCGGGCGTGCTGATGGCGGCGAGGCTTGGCTCGGGGCAGCCGACGGCGGGCGCGACCTATCTCAACTATGTCATCGGCGGCGCCATTCTCGGCGGCACAAGCCCCTCCGGCGGCGTCGGCAAGATTTACGGCACCTTTATGGGCGTGCTCATTTTCCAGACAATCACCAACGGCCTGACCCATTTGCAGGTCAACACCTATGTGCAGGAGATTGTCCGCGGCCTGATTATCCTCATCGCCCTTTCGGTCAACGCCTACCGCGACCGCAGGCAGTCCAAATAAAAAAGGAGAGGCAAGATGAAATTTGCGTTTTTAACCCTCGATTTTCGCCGCTTCCCGCTGTCGTTTGCGTTTGAGTGCGCGAGCCGGTACGGCTTTGACGGCATCGAAATCTGGGGCGGGCGGCCGCACGCCTATGCGCCGGATGTGGACGGGGAGAAGATCGCGGAGATCCGGGCGCTGCAAAAGAAATACGGCCTGGAAATCCCCATGTTCTGCCCGGACGGGCTGAACCAGAACAAGCGGCTGACCGTGGCGGACGGCAAGGAGCGCGCCGACGCGCTGCGCTTTGTCAAGCAGAATATCGACGTCGCCGCGCAGCTGGAGTGCCCGCGGGTGCTGGTTGTCGCCGACCATCCCGGCTACGGGCTGGACAGCGCGGAGGTCTGGAAAATTTTCTGCGAGAATATCCAGGAGCTTGCGGACTACGCCAAGGGCACCGGCGTGCGCATCACGGTGGAGCCGCTGACCCCGATGGAGAGCCCGGTCATCGCGCGCACCGACGACTGTGTGCGGCTGCTGCGGGATGTCGGGCGGGACAACGTCCACTTTATGATGGATATCGTGCCGCCGGTCATCGCCTACGAGCCGTTCAGTGATTATTTCACCAAGCTTGGGGCAAAGATGGATTATATCCACATCTGCAACAACGACGGCGTGACCGACGCGCACCTGCGGCTGGAAAACGGCCTGATCCCGATTGAGGATATGTTCCGCGTGTTCAAAAACTGGAACTACAGCGACTATATCTCGGCCGAGCTGTATTCCGAGGTCTACCACGACCCCGAGCTGATGCTCGCGAACACGGCGCGCGTGCTGCATGCCGTGCGCGAGGCGGTCGGCATCTGAACAAATCCATGGTTCGCGGGTCTCTGCGCGATGCGTGTGCGGAGACCCGCGCGCTTCTATCCGCGCTGTGAAAGGAGACTGAAATGAAAAAAATCATCAACCGGCCGCAGGACTTTGTGGACGAGACGGTCGAGGGGATCATCGCGGCCTACGGAGACAGGCTGCGGCTGCTCAACGGGGACACCCGGGTGCTGCTGTCCGGCTATCCCGCGCCCGACGGCAAGGTCGGCATCGTGACGGCGGGCGGCAGCGGCCATCTGCCGGTCTTCCTCGGCTATGTCGGCAAGGGCATGATCGACGGCTGCGCGATCGGCAACGTGTTCGCCTCCCCGGCGTCGAGCAAAATGGCCGACATGATCCGCGCGTGCGACCGGGGCAGCGGCGTGCTGTGCCTGTTCGGCAACTACGGCGGCGACAAGCTGAACTTTGAGATGGCCTGCGAGGAGGTGGAGTTCGACGACGTCAAGACCGAGACGGTTCTCGTCGCGGACGACGTCGCCTCCTCGCCCAAAGAGACGGCGGAGCGCCGCCGCGGCGTCGCGGGGCTGGTGTACGCCTATAAAATCGCGGGCGCGGCGGCCGACCGGCTGTGGACGCTCGAGCATGTCGCGGCAATCACCCGGCGCGCGCTCGCCAATATCCGCAGCATGGGGGTCGCCACCTCGCCCTGCATCGTGCCCGAGGTCGGCCAGCCGACCTTCTCGATTGCGCAGGACGAAATCGAGGTCGGCATGGGCATCCACGGAGAGCCGGGCATCGAGGTGCGCCGGATGATGACGGCGGACGAGATCGCGGACGTCCTGCTCGACCGGATCCTGGCGGACATGCCGGTCGGGTCGGGGGAGGAGGTCTCGGTCATGGTCAACGGGCTGGGCGCGACCCCGCTTGAGGAGCAGATGATCGTCTACCGCCGGGTGCACGAGCGGCTGCGCGCCGCGGGCGTGTCGATATTCATGCCGCACATCGGCGAATACGCGACCTCGATGGAGATGGCGGGGCTGTCCCTGACCCTGTTCAAGCTGGATGCCGAGCTGAAAGAGCTGCTGGCCGAGCCGGCGCAGACCCCGTTTTACACCAACCTGAACAAATGAGGGAGGGAAACCGATGACAAAGCAACATCTGCTGGCGGCGCTCGAGGCGATTCACGCGACGATGGCCGAGCACCGCGCGTATCTGATTGAGCTGGACGCCCGCAACGGGGACGGCGACCTCGGCATCTCGATGGATCAGGGCTTCGCGGCCGCGGCGCGCGCCGCCGCACAGGGGGAGACGGACGACCTGGGCCGGCTGCTGCTCGGCGCGTCCAAGGCGTTCAACGAAGCCGCGCCCTCCTCGCTGGGAACCATCCTGTCGCTCGGGCTGATGGGCATGGCGAAGGCGCTTAAGGGGCAGACTGAGTGCACCCTCGCGCAGTGCGCGCAGGCGCTGACAGCGGGCGTGGAGGCAATCTGCGCAAAGACCGGCTCCAAGGCGGGGGAAAAGACGGTGCTCGACGCGTTCATCCCCGCCGCCGGAGCGCTTTTGGACGCCGCGCAGGCGGGACAAAGCGCGTCCGAAGCGCTGGCGGCTGCGGCACAGGCGGCCGCGGCGGGCTGTGAGGCCACGCGGGATATGCTGCCGGTGCATGGCCGCGCGGCGTATTACGGCGAAAAGCTGCTCGGGGTCACCGACGGGGGCGCCGAGGCGGGACGGCTGCTGTTCGCGGCGCTCGCGCAGGCGTTTGCGGCATGAAGCGGCGGGTTCTGCTGTACGGGGACTCGAACACCTGGGGCTATATCAGCGGCAGCGAGGACGAGCGGTATGAGGACGAGGCGCGCTGGAGTGCGCACCTCGCCAAACGGCTGGGGGCGGGATACACCCTGATTGAGGAGGGGTATGTCGGCCGCACGACGGTCTGGACTGACCCGGTTGAGGGGCGCATGTCCGGCCTTGCGTATTTTGGCCCCTGCCTTGAAAGCCACATGCCGCTCGACCTTGTGCTGATTATGCTGGGCACGAACGACCTGAAAACCTATTTTAACAACACGGCGTTTGACACGGCCACGGGGGTCGAGCGGCTGGTCGCGCTGGCGCAGGGCTCGCAGGCGGGTCGGGCGGGGCAGCCGCCGGCCGTGCTGCTTGTCTCGCCGGTGCACATTGCGCCGCACCCCGGCCAGCCGATGTTTGGCGAAAGCGCGGCAAAAAAGTCCCGGCAGCTTGCCGCGGCATACCGGCAGGTCGCGCAGCGCCGCGGCGCCGGCTTTTTGGACGCGGCGGATTACGCCCGGCCGGGCGAGGGGGATGGGCTGCACATCGACCCGGCCTGCTTTCCGGCGCTGGCGGCGGCGTTCGCGCAAAAAATCGAGGAGATGCTTGGAACGGCGGAAAACTGAAATTCACAAACAAAAAAGGAGAACGACCATGTCCAACCGAATTGTGCTCAATACGATTTCCTATCATGGACGGGGCGCCGCCGCGGAGATTCCGGGCGAGCTTACCCGCCGCGGCTACCGCAAGGCGTTCGTCTGCTCCGACCCCGATCTCGTGCGGTTCGGGGTCACTCAAAAGGTGACGGCGCATCTGGAGACCGCGGGAATCCCGTTTGAGATTTACAGCAACATCAAGGCGAACCCGACCATCGAGAACGTGCAGAGCGGGGTGGAGGCGTTCAAAAAATCGGGCGCGGACTGCATCATCGCGATTGGCGGCGGGTCGTCGATTGACACGGCAAAGGCGGTGGGCATTATCGCGAATAACCCCTCGTTCGGGGATGTGCGCAGCCTGGAGGGTACCGCGCCAACCGGCAAACACGCCGTGTTCACCATCGCCGCGCCAACCACGGCGGGCACGGCAGCGGAGGTGACCATCAACTATGTCATCACCGACGCGCAGAACCGGCGCAAATTCGTCTGCGTTGACACAAACGACATCCCCGAGGTCGCTGTCATCGACCCGGAGCTGATGGAGTCGATGCCCCGCGGGCTGACCGCTGCAACCGGCATGGACGCGCTGACCCATGCAATCGAGGGCTACACCACCAAGGCGGCCTGGGAGATGACCGACATGTTCCACCTAAAGGCCATCGAGCTGATTGCGAAGCATCTGCGCGGCGCGGTGGACAACACGCCCGAAGGGCGCGAGGGGATGGCGCTTGCGCAGTATGTTGCGGGGATGGGCTTTTCCAATGTCGGGCTGGGCATCGTGCACAGCATGGCGCACAGTCTTGGCGCGGTCTATGACACGCCGCACGGGGTCGCCAACGCGATTCTGCTGCCGGCGGTCATGGAGTACAACGCCGAATACACCGGCGAGCGGTACCGCGAGATCGCGCGCGCCATGGGCGTTGCGGGGGTGGACGGCATGACCGCGCCGCAGTACCGCGACGCCGCGGTGCAGGCGGTTCGCCGCCTTGCGGCCGACGTCGGCATCCCGGCGGATCTCAAAGAAATCGTCCGGCCGCAGGACATCCGCTTCCTGTCCGAAAGCGCCTACGCGGACGCCTGCCGCCCGGGCAACCCGCGGGACACGAGCGTGGAGGAAATCGAGGCGCTGTTCCGCAGCCTCCTTTGAGCGCGCGGGACGACACCCCTGACCGGCAAGAAAAGCCCCGGTAGCGGGCGACATCCGGCCCGTTTTCCGGCTCCGCCGCCAAAGGCGCGTCTTACGGCCGGCGCAAGCCATCATGCAGACAAAAAACGAGCCGCGGGGATCTGGACGGTGCCCGCAGGCCGGTAAACCGGGCAAAAGGCGTGACGAATTTCGTCACGCCTTTTGCATGATAGAACAGCGGGTAAGCGCACATACAAGGCCGCCCTGCATGGAAGTGCGCGCTTGCCGCGGATCGGCAGGTCGGAGGCTCGCGCGTCATTTTTTATCGGAAAGGAGCTCAGTCCTTTTGGCTTATGTATGTCACCGAAAAAGCGACGCCGATGCCCAATGCGACCCATAGCACGGCGGCCTTGCAGAAGTCATAAAACGCGCCGCCGATAAACGCGCCGATTGAATAGGTTATCACAACTGCAAACAACATAATGGCCGTCGTCAAGATCAGCCGCTTATTCCCTTTCGCAGCCTTTGCATCCTTCTCGATTTTTTCTTTCATTTTTGTGTCTCCCTTCAACAGCTCATCCAAACTGATTTGAAAAAGGTCGCGCAGGCTCATAAGGCTGAGGATATCCGGCAGGGATTTTCCGTTTTCCCAATTTGATATAGTTTGTCTTGAAACCATAATTTTCTCGGCGACCTGTTCCTGCGTCAACCCGGCATCCACTCTTGCAGATTTTAATTTTTTCCCAATTTCCATACAGGGAACCTCCGTCTGAACAAAATCGTATAGATTTCTTGCGAATCTGTCTATCAAAAGGCTTTGACATAGCCCCAAAAAGCGGTGTTGAAGCGCTTTTACATGCCGATGAATTCTAATTTGCCGGTCTGTTGAATCCTGTTTTATCACAGGACTAAGGGAAAAAGAGACTGTCTCAAAGTGACCGGAAAAGGTCATGAGAGGCGGTTCTTTGGCTGTTTTGCGGCCGCCGCTTTCTTGGGGCAGCGCGCCGGGCGCCCCGAAATCCGCGGACAGGCAGGGTTTGGCAAGGCGGTGCACCGGGCGGCAAGGCTGGGGGCAGTATCCGCTGGCAGCGGAACCCCAGCAGCCGGGTACCGGGCGGGCAGGGGCGCGGGGGCGATGACCGCGGGCAGCGGGATTCGGCAAGGCGGTGCACCGGAGCGGCGGGGCGGTGCGGACAGCGGAACCCCGGCAGCCTGGTGTCGGGCGGGCAGAGTACCGGCAAGGCGGTGCGCCGGACGGGGTGCTCGCCCCAGACCCTGCGCCGGGCGATTGCATAAGCCCCCCAATTTGCGGTATACTGAACTGACAACATCCATGGGGGACAAACAATGAAACAGCGTTTCCAGTGGCTGGCGCAGCACGGGCGCGCCGTGGCCGCGGTCTGCACGGCGGCCGTGCTTCTGTTCCTGAGCTTCTGCGTCTGGCTGATCGAGGTCAAGGACACGCAGGGCAAAACCCGCTCCGCCTATCTCAACGACTGGTATGAGGGCAACCCGGTCGCGCTCGACGCGCCGGTGCGCCAGAGCTTCCGCACAGAGCGGGAGATTTCCGCAATCGGCACGGTGTTTTACAACACGGCGGAGCTGGACGGCTCGGTCACCTGCCGCCTGTACGACGAACAGACGGGGGCGCTGCTTGCCAGCGCGAGCCGGCTGGGCCGGGAGCTGCCCGCGGGGCAGTACGCGATGTTCACCTTTGCGCAGCCCTGTGCGGCCGGCGCCTTCGCGGTTGAGTTTTCGGCCGACCCGTCAAGCAGCCCGGCGCAGATCGGCTGCTCGAGGGAAAACCGGCTGCCCGGCTGCGCGCTGACGGTGGGCGGCGAGGCGCGGCTGGGCACTATCCCGCTGCGCATCTCGTTTGACTGCATCGGCGGCTTTGCGTCCCGGATGTTCTGGTGGCTTGCGGTTCCGCTCGCGCTGCTGGCGGGGGCGATGGTGTGGCTTAGCGGCAAAAAACAGGTGGCCGTGCACCGCCTGTACCTCGCCGCCGCGCTGGTGCTCGGGCTGCTGTACAATGCCGTGCTGCCGCCCTACGCCTCCCCGGACGAGATGTTCCACATCAACCAGGCGTTCAACAACAGCTCGGTTGTGCTGGGCGGCGTCGAGCGGTCGGAGATCGACTGGGGCGAGAACTTCAAGCGCCCGTCGGATCAAAACGAGCTTGTGCAGGACCGCAACACGACGGTTTTCACCTACCGCGAGATTGCACAGAACCTGTTTTCCGCCTCGCCCGACGCCGCGGCGGACACGGCGCAGTTTGCGCAGGAGGAGGTCGGCGGGTTCAATTTGCTGTACCTGTTCAGCTCCCTCGGGGTTCTTCTGGGGCGGCTGCTTGGGCTCGGCTTTGTGCCCACGCTGATGCTGGGCAGGCTGTTCAACTTCGCGTTTTACCTTGCGCTGACCACCTGGGCGGTGCGGGTTACGCCGGTTGGGCGCTCCTGCTTTGCGGTAACGGCGCTGCTGCCGATGTCCCTGCACCTGGCCATGTCCTTTAATCGGGACTGTGTGCTGCTTGCGCTGGCATTCTGCTTTACGGCGTATTGCTTTTCGCTTGCATACGGCGAGCGCCGGGCAGAGCTGCTCGGCTGGAAGCAGCTGGCGCCGCTCGGCCTGCTGGGGGTGTTCCTTGCGCCCAGCAAGGTGGTGTATCTGCCGCTCTGCTTTCTGTTCCTGCTGATTCCGGGCGAGCGGTTTGGGGACAGGCGGCGGGCGCGGCTGTGCCGCGCGGTGCTGGCGGCCTGTATGCTGGCGCCCTATCTGCTCACCTCCAGCGCGATTGGGGTTGCGCTGTCCTTTGTGCGCGGGCTGTTCTCGTCGCCCGAGGCGGTGCAGGCGGCAAGTGACGCGGCGGCGAATGCGGTTGGCTCCGCCAATCCCGACGCGGTCGTCTATTCGGTGCCCTACATGCTCGGCCACCTGAAGGACACGCTCTACCTCGCCGTCCGCACCTTTGTGGAAAACAGCTCGTTTTATCTGCGCACCCTGCTGGGGGATTCGCTCGGGTATTACAGCGTGCCGGTTGATTCCGTCTGGCTGATGGGGCTGTCCGCCCTGGTGGCGGTGTCCGCGCTGGATTCGCAGGGCTCCCGCAGCCTGCGGCCGGGCGCGCGGGTTTACGGCCTCTTCCTGAGCGCGGTGGTGTTTTGCCTGGTCACGCTCGGCTGCATTTTGTGGACGCCCACCTATTACACCACAATTTACGGCATTCAGGGGCGGTACCTCCTGCCGGTATTCCCGCTGCTGCTCGCGTGCGTCAAGCCGGCCTCGCTCAGCCTCAACCGGGAGATCGGCCGTCCGCTCATCTGCGCGGCCTGCCTGCTGCAAACCGGGGTGATCCTGAATGTGTTCCTGGTGGTGCTTGCCCGCTGAACCCGCACAGCCTGCCGGACGCGCCCGCAGACAGCGCGTGCCGGCGCGGTGTAAACGTCCTGTGGTAAAAAACGGCATAAAGAAACCCGCCGCATCCCTGCGGCGGGTAATAAAGCCCTTTCCCTTGAGATGGTGGAGATAAGCGGGATCGAACCGCTGGCCTCTTGAATGCCATTCAAGCGCTCTCCCAGCTGAGCTATACCCCCAGATTCGGGAAAGGACGTTTATTCAATTTTGCCTGAATTTTGCGGCTGCGCGCCAACCGGCGGCGAGCATCCGACCGCAAAATCAATTTGTTTATTTATTATAGCAGGGCGGGACGGAGATGTCAAGATTTTTTTAAAAATCGAGTGTACGCGGGTTTCCCGGCGCCGCTTCGCCGCTGCCGGTTTTGTAGCGGCCTGCTTCCGGCCGCCCCGGCGGTTCCCCATGCGGCTTGCAGGGTCACGACGGCGCGGTTTGTTCATAAGGCGGCAGCGCCGCAGCCAAGCGGAAAACCCCGCCGCCCGCGCGGATGGCCGCCCGCCAAACGAGCCGACAAGCAACCCGGGCACGGACGCGCTTCTGCGCGCCCGTGCCCGGGTGTTCTGCTGCATTCGGCGCACCGCGCCGGTCGGTTTTTGGGGAGGGAATGCGGTCGCCGGGTTCACAGCAGCGGCGCGCTCGGCCGCAGGGTGACCAGCAGCCGCGCGCCGGGCAGCCGCAGTCGCACGCAGGAGAGCAGACCATCGTCCAGCTCAAAGAAGGTCAGGCCGCTGTTCTGCCAGAACGCGATTTCGCCGCTCGGGTCGTTTTCGCCGCAGAACGAGACGCTATCCGCCGTATAGTAGGGGCAGCTGCCGATTGAGCCGGTGAAAAAGTGGTGGGTATGCCCGCACAGCACAGCCGTCACCGGCGCGGCGGCCAGCAGCTGCGCCAGCTGGTCGCACCCCGCGGCGGGGCTGAGCACAAACTGCCCCGGCAGCAGGTGGTGATGGGTGATGAGCAGGGTCGCATCCTCCCCAGCCGGGGCTTGCAGCGCGTCGTGCGCCCAGTCCAGGGCTTCGTCCGAAAGAAAGCCGTCCGCATAGCGCGGGTGCATACTGTTCAGGCAGAGAATCCGCACCCCGGCGGCCGTCTCGGTGTGGTTGAGCGGCCGGCCGGACAAAAAGACCTCCTGATACGGCTCCGGCCGGTCGTGGTTGCCGGGCGTCGTGAAGTAGGGAATGTCGACGAACAGGCCGTCCAGCGCGTCCTTGAGCGCGCGGTAATCCGCAAGCTCACCGCCGTTGCACAGGTCGCCCGTAATCACCGCAAAATCCGGCCGCCGGGGCAGCCCGCGCAGCAGCGTTTCCAGCTGTTCAAGCGGCGGCTGCATCGCCTCAAGCACCTGCCGCAGCGGCTGCCGGGCACGGCTGTAGTCGGCCAGAAAGTGCAGGTCGGAGAGATGGAGAAAGGAGACGCTCATACCGTTTTCCCCGCCAGCGCGCGCTCAAACTGTTCCCGGGAGGCGCAGGCGACCAGCTCCTGCGGAAAGTGCAGCGCCTCCAGAACTGCCGCGGACTCCTCAAACCGGCCGACCGCGCCGCAGAAGTGCGCGTCGGTGCCGAGCGAGACGCAGACCCCGTGCTTTTCGCACAGCCCGAGCATTTCCATGATATTCTCCCGCGTATTCTGGCGGTAATAGGCCGCCTTGAGCGAGGAATTGTTCACCTCCAGCAGGGTGCCGGTGGATTTTGCCGCCAGCACCAGCTGTTCAAAATCGACCGGGACGGCGCCGTCGTCCGGGTGGCCGATAATCCGGACATAGGGGCAGTCCATCGCCTTAAGATAGGCGCGGGTATTCTCCGCGCGCGTGCCGGGGGTGAGCAGCAGCGGGTGAAAGCTGGCGATGCAGTAATCCAGCCGCGCCATCACCTCTGTGGGCATACCGAGCGCGCCGTCGAGGTCGCAGATGTTCAGCTCCGCGCCGTGGTAGAGCAGCACGCCGTTCAGCTCGGCCGGCAGCACGTGCAGGTTCATAAAGTGGAGCATGTCCGGCGCGTCCTCAATCGGGGGGACGTGGTCGGTCATGCCAAAGCCCTCCAGCCCGGCCGCGGCCGCAGCCGCCGCGTTTTCGCTCACGGTCGAATAGGCGTGGTCGGAGGCGAGGGTGTGGGTGTGTGCATCAATTAGAATTTTCATTTTTCCTTCAGCGCATTCCTGATTTTTTTGTTTTTTGCCCGGTTCTTCTGCACGGTGAACAGAATCAGCGCGATAATCGTCGCCGCATAGGGGATCGAATCGGTGATCTGCCCCTTGAGCGAGGTGTTTTGCAGGAAGTTGCCGAGCGCCTGGCAGCAGCCGAAGAACAGGCTGGCAATCAGCACCCCGATGGGGTGGGATTTGCCGAGGTTGTTGGCGGCCATGGCAATATAGCCGCGGCCGGAGGAGATGTTCTGGATAAACAGGGTGACCGAGCCCATGGACAGCAGCACCCCCGCAAAGCCGCACAGGATACCCGAGAGGGTGATGGTGGCAAACTGGTATTTTTCAACCGGCGTGCCGAGGCTGCGCGCCGCCTCGCCGTTGATGCCGATGGCGCGGATGCGGTAGCCGGTCACCGTCTTGTACAGGAAAATGTACATCAGGATGGCGGAGAGATACGCGAAATAATCCAGAACGGTCATGCCGGACAGCAGCTCGGACAGCACCGGCAGCTTGATGTTGAGCTTGGTCAGCCCCACAAGGGAGGAGTCGGTGAACACGCCCTTGGTGTTGAAGATGACAAACAGCAGGAACATGGTGGCGCCGTCCATCATGGTGTTGACCGCCATGCCCACAACGACCGGGGAGGCCTTGAGCTTGATGGTGAAAAAGCCGACAATGGCCGAGACAATCATCGCGCTCAGCACCCCGGCAAGCACCGCAAGCAGGACATTGTGGGTGTAGTAATTGACGACGATGGAGAAAAAGGCGCTGGTCAGCATGGTGCCCTCCATCGAGATGTTGAACACGTCCGCCCGCTTGCAGATTGCGGCTGCAAGGGAGCAGTAAAGCAGCGGAGAGCAGTTGCGCAGGGTGGAACTGACAATCGCCGCAAAATAACTCCAACTAAACTGCATCGCTGCTGCCCTCCTTTTTCGGCTCCGCTGCCGCGGCCTTTTTGGCCTTGTGCAGGTTCAGGACGAATTTCGCGGTAACAAACATGGTCAAAACGCCGGTGATGATGGTGGTAATCTCCGAGGGGATGTGCATTTTCAGCTCGATGGAGCCGCCGCCGGTGGTCAGCCCCGCCAGGAACACCGAGCTGACAAACACGCCGATGGGGTTGTTGGAGGACATCAGCGAGGCGGTGATGCCGCTCCACGCGTAGTTGGTGGAGGTGATCATCCCGTCGATGTAGCGGAAGCGGGCGCCGAGCGCCTCCACCGAGCCGCCAAGCCCCGCGAGCGCCCCGCTGAGCAGCAGGGTCAGGTACATGGTGCGGCTGCTGTTTACGCCGCCGTACTGGGCAAATTTGGGGTTGAGGCCGCCCATCTTCGCCTTATAGCCAAAGCTTGTCCGCTTCATGACAAACGCCATGATGGCCACGGCGGCAAGCGCGATGAGGAAGCCGTAGTGCAGGGTGTACCCCTCAAAAATGCGGGGCAGGATGGCGGTGATCCGCTTGGTCTGCACCGCCAGGCGATCCGCGGCGTCCGGGTCGCGGAAGGTGTAGGTGGTCATATAGTCGGCGAAGTTGTCCGCAAGGTAGTTCATCATCAGGGTGACGATGAGCAGGTAGACCTCGAACTTCGCGCTGATGTACGCCGCGATGAGGGAGTAGAGCATCCCGGCCACCATGCCGGCGAGAATCGCCGTCGTCGCCGCAACCCAGGCAGGACCCGACACCCGCACCGCGACGATTGCCGTTGTGAACGCACCCAGAATCATCTGCCCCGACGCGCCCATGCTCGGGTAGCCGCTGCCCCACGCCAGCGCGGCCGAAAGCCCCGCAAGGATGATCGGGGTGGCGCGGGTGAGGGTGGTCGTCAGCGCGTGCATCGAGCCGAAGCCGCCCTTAATCAGCCCCCAGATGGCGCTGAACGGGTTGGAGCCGGTCACCGCGACGATGACGCCGCCGACCGTCAGCCCGACGACAACCGCGATGGCGGGGAAAATCAGCGCGCGCAGCAGGTTTTTGAGCTGCACCGCCAGCGCGGTTTTTTTATTGTTCTGCATCGAGCGTCCCTCCCGTCATCAGAATGCCCAGCTGGCGGTCGTTGACCGTGCCCTGGCGGAACTCGTGGTTGATTTTGCCCTCGTACATGACGTAAATCCGGTCGCTGAGCTTGAGAATTTCGCTCAGCTCGGAGGAGACGAGCAGGATACCGTCCCCCTGCGCCCGCTTGCGGATGAGCTGCTCGTGGACAAATTCCTGCGCGCCGACGTCGATGCCGCGGGTCGGCTCAACCGCGACAAGCAGCGGCTTGTGCTGCTCGATTTCCCGCGCGGTAATCAGCTTCTGCGCGTTGCCGCCGGAAAGCTCCCGCATCTTCTGCGCGGCGCTGTCCGCCTTGACCGAGTATTTCGCAATCAGCCCGCCCACATGCTCGCGGATCTCCCGCAGGCGCAGCACCCCGCGTTTGGAAAAGGCGGGGGTGTCCTCGGTGCCCATCAGAGCGTTTTCGGTCAGGCTCGCGTCCCGGGCGCTGCCCCACTCATAGCGATCCTCTGGGATATGGGTCATGCCGGCCTCACGGATGACGTTGACCGGCTTGCCCGAGACATCCTGCCCGCAGACGGCGACCGAGCCGCGGTAGCCCCGCTCCAGCCCGGTGACGCACCGCACAAGCTCGCTCTGGCCGTTGCCCGAGACGCCGGCGATCCCGACGATTTCCCCGCGCGCGACATGCAGCGAGACATCGTCGAGCACCTTGCGCCCAAGCTCGGAGGCCATCGAAAGCCCTTCGACCCGCAGCACATCCTCGCCCGGCTGCTGCGGGGCAATCTGCTGCACCTCCAGCCGGCGGCCGATCATCTGGTAAGAGAGCTCCTCGGCGGTGGTGTTCTTTGTGCGGGTCTCGCCGACGACCTGCCCGGCGCGCATGACCACGACCCGGTCGGAGACGGCCATGACCTCGTTGAGCTTGTGGGTGATGAGAATCAGGCTCTTGCCCATCGCGGCGAGGTTCTTCATGGTCGCCAGCAGGTCGTCCACCTCGATGGGGGTCAGCACGGCGGAGGGCTCGTCAAAAATAATGATGTCCGCGTTCTGGTACAGGGTCTTGAGGATTTCGACCCGCTGCTGGGCGCCGACGGGGCAGTCCTCAATAATCGCATCGGGGTCGACCCGCAGCGCGTATTTTTCCGAAAGCTCCCGCACCTTTTCGCGGTTCGCCTTTTCGTTCAGGAACCCCCACTTGGAGATTTCGCGGTTGTAGATGATGTTCTCGGTCACGGTCATGGGGGCAAACAGCATAAAATGCTGCTGCACCATCCCGATGCCCAGGGAGATCGCGTCCGACGGACTGCGCATCGCAACCTTTTTTCCGCGCACAAAAATCTCGCCGCTGTCCGGCCGTTCCAGCCCGTACAGCACCTTCATGATGGTGGATTTGCCCGCGCCGTTTTCCCCGACAATCGAGAGGATCTCCCCCTCGCCCAGCGACAGGCTCACGTCGTTGTTCGCCACAACCCGGCCATAGGTTTTGACGATGTGTTTCATTTCAAGAAGCAACCGACAACCCTCCTCCTTGTAATTCCCCGTTTTATCCGAAAGAGCGGCCGCGCCGGCCGCTTCTTTCCGCCCCGAAAAGGACAACGGGCGCGGGCGAACGTATCAGCCCG
>CAZYAV010000016.1:39846-48449 GCA_964645785.1 uncultured Oscillospiraceae bacterium | reverse complement strand
GCAGGCGCAACCCGCCCTTGTAGGGGCCGATGGCCGAGTTGAACTGCACGCGGAAGCCGCGGTTGACCTGCACCTTGCCGCTGTCGTCCACCCACGGAACCCGGAACTGCACGAACCGCTCGGGCTCCACCAGGCGCTCGATCACGCCCGCCTTCTCATAGCTCGGATCCGCCTCCACGACCGGCTCGAGGGACTCGAGCACCTCATAAACCGCCTGCTGAAACTCCGGCTCGTTCGGGTTCCGTTTGCAGACGACCTCGTACACGCCGTTCAGATATGCGTTTGTCATTGACCTGTTCGCCCTTTCTATTTTCTTCTTTACGGTTTGCGTTCTCCTGCGCGCCCCAAAAGCCGCCGCACCGGCGCCCCTTTGCGGGCACACGCAAAAGAAAAACACCGCTTTTTATTATATTGAAAAAAGCGGCGTTTCGCAACCCTTTATCAAGGTAAAGCAATAAATTGCATCCCAGTGTTTTTTGACCCATCGGCCGATTTTTTGTGAATATTCACCGAAGCCCCGGCGCGGCGGTTTTACACGCCGTATTCCCCCGCCAGCGCGCGGAACGCGGGCAGCGACCGCTCGATCATTTCGGTTGAAACACAGTAAGAGATGCGGACATAGCCCGGCAGCCCAAAGCTGTCCGACGGGACAAGCAGCAGCTCGTGCGCCTTTGCCCGCTCACAGAACGCGGCCGCGTCCGGCTCAAGCGCGCGGACAAACAGGTAAAACGCGCCGTCCGGCCGCGCGACCGTGTAGCCGTATTCCCGCAGCGCGCCGCACAGCAGATTTCGGTTTTTGCGGTAGACCGACAGATCCGACGTCTGCCCGAGGCACCGCGCAGCCACCCGCTGCATCATCACGGGCGCGCAGACATAGCCCAGCGCGCGCCCCGCCCCGCAGACCGCGGCGTAAACCCGGCGGTACTCGGCCGCCCGCCGGCTGACCGCGATATACCCGATCCGCTCCCCGGGCAGCGAGAGGGACTTGCTGAAGGAATAGCAGAGAATCGTGTCGTCGTAGCACGCCATCGGGCGCGGCAGGCTGACGCCGTCGTACACAAGCTCCCGGTACGGCTCGTCCGAGATGAGATAAACCGGGTGGCCGAACCGCGCCTCGGCCGCGCGCAGCAGGCCGCAGAGCTCGTCCATGCATTCCTGGGTATAGACCACCCCGCTGGGGTTGTTCGGCGAATTGAGGATCAGCGCCTTGACCTGCGGCCCCAGCCGCGATGCAAGCGCCTGCATGTCCAGCTGCATGTCCGGCTCGTGCGGCGGCACCACAACGCATTTTGCGCCCGCCTGCTCGACAAACACCCGGTATTCGGGGAAAAAGGGCGCCAGCACCAGCACCTCGTCCCCCGGGCAGACGAGCGCACCGAGCGTGATGGCAAGGCCGGCCGCCGCGCCGCAGGTCATGTAGATTTCCTCTGCGCTGACCGGCGCGCTGCAAGCCCGCGCGAGATATTCCGCAACGGCGGCGCGCACCTGCGCGTCCCCCTGCGCCGAGGTATACCCGTGCAGCGCGGTCGCCTCTTCGGTATCCAGCAGCGCCCGCACAGCCTCGTGCACGGCGGCAGGCGGCGGGACGCTCGGGTTCCCGATGCTGAAATCAAAGACATTCTCCGCCCCGATCTGCGCGGCGCGCTGCCTGCCGTATTCAAACAGCTCCCGAATCGCCGAGCGGTTGCTGCCCAGCGCCGCCATCCTCTCCGATACCATAAGCGCGTACTCCCTTCCTTGTGCGGCCAACCGGCCGCCTGCATTCTGAATCATCCAACAAAATCCGCCGCCGGGCGAAAAGCGCCCGTTCGCCCTGCGGATTTTCCTCCGGCAACGCCCCCCACGACGCGCGGCCGCGGGAAACGCCCCGCCCTTCGGCGAGCTTCCCGCCCCGCAGAGCCGCCGCGGCGGGCGGTTTTTGCCGCATCCTCCGCGCCGCCCAAGCGGGGCAGCCCGGCTTTCTGACAATCTGCCGGCCGCGCAGCTCTCCATCCGGTGCGCCGGCCGCAGCCCCGGCTTGTCCGCCGCGGTCTTTTTTATTATAAAACAATTCCGCCCGCCGCTGCAACGCAAAACGGGGCTTTTCAACCGCCTGCCGGTGTGGTAGGATAGACAGGGTTAAACCGAAGAAAAGAGGAAAACAGCCATGCCGTCCAGAGCTTTGCTCGTTCCGCAGCACTACAGCAACCCGCTCGATGTGCTTGAAACCCAGCGCGCCATCAAGTTTACCAAGGATCTGTTTGAGACCAAATTGGCCGGGGCGCTCAACCTCTCCCGCGTCTCCGCGCCCATGTTCGTGCGGCCGGAAACCGGGCTGAACGACGACCTGAGCGGGGTCGAGCGCGCGGTCGCGTTCGACGTGCCGGACGCCGGCTTCAGCGTGCAGGTCGTCCACTCGCTCGCCAAATGGAAGCGGTACATGCTCGGCAATTACGGCTTCTCGGTCGGGCAGGGGCTGTACACCGATATGAACGCCATCCGCCGGGACGAGGAACTGGATAACCTGCACTCCATCTATGTCGACCAGTGGGACTGGGAGCGGGTCATCCGCCCCGAGGACCGCAACATGGATACCCTGCGGCAGACCGTGTGCGCAATTGTCCGCGCCCTGTATGAAACCGAGCAGGCCGTCTGCGAAAAGTTCGGGGGGCTGACGCCGTTTTTCAAGCCCGAGCCGTATTTTATCAGCGCGCAGGCGCTGTTGGAAGCTTACCCCGGCCTCACCCCCCGCGAGCGGGAGGACGCCGTCACGCGGGAGCACGGTGTCGTGTTTCTCTCGGGCATCGGCGGCGCGCTGAGCGACGGCCGGCCGCACGACCTGCGCGCGCCCGACTACGACGACTGGTCTCTCAACGGGGATATCCTCGTGTGGTACCCGGTGCTCGGCCGCGCGGTCGAGCTTTCCAGCATGGGCATCCGCGTCGACCCGGACACCCTGCGCCGCCAGCTGCGGATTGCCAACTGCGTCGAGCGGGAAAAGCTGCTGTTCCACTCCCTGCTGCTCGGCGGCAAGCTCCCCCAGACAATCGGCGGTGGCATCGGCCAGTCGCGCATGTGCATGGTCATGCTGCAAAAGGCGCACATCGGCGAGGTGCAGGCGGCGGTCTGGCGCGAGGAGATGGTCGAGACCTGCCGCCAAAACGGCATCTTCATTCTGTAAGCTGCCGCGCGGCCGCAGATTGCGCGGCTTTGCCCCGCGGCAAAGGGGGTGCCCAGACCGGAGGCGGTTCGGCGGCGTCCGCGTGTGGGCAGGCGCAGCCTATGCGCCGCTTTGGAGTCCGCCCCTTGCCGGTTCGGCCACTCTGCCCGGCGGGCGGTTTCCCCGCGCGCTTTTGCACCGGCCACGGCGCGCCTTTTCGCCTCAGTACAGCAGAATCCCGACCAGCGCGGCAACCGCAATCAGCGCGGTCGGGGGCAGCTTCTTTTTGCAAATCAACCGAAACCCTAGCGCGGCGGCCAGCAGAATCCCCAGAACGGCCAGCGCCTGGGGCTGCACTGCGCCCCCATTCCATATGGGGGCGCAGTTGTCTGCCAGCATATACACGCCGGTTTCCAGGATGACCCCGATGATGCAGGGCTTGATTCCCTGCATGGCCGCCTGCACAGCCCTGTTGCCGGTGACCTTTTTCAGAATCGCCATCAGCGCCAGAATAATCCCAAAGGCGGGGAGGGTCACCGCGAGGGTCGCGAGCACGGCGCCCGGCAGGCCGGCCTGGCTGCTGCCGACATAGGTGGCGAGGTTGACCATAATCGGACCCGGCGTGCTCTCGCTGACGGCGATCATATCGGTCAGCGCCTCGTCGCTCAGCCAGCCGTAGGAGAGCACCACGCTGCGGATGAACGGGATTGCCCCGTACGCGCCGCCGAAAGCAAAGCAGCCCACCTTTAAAAAGCCCAGGAACAGCTCCCAGTAAATCACCGCGCGCCACCGCCTTTCCGGCGCAGAGCGTCCTGCGCCGCGAACACGGCCAGGCTGAGCGCGGCGGCCAGCAGCATCAGCGCCACGGTGGACAGCCGCAGCGCAAGCAGGTCAGCCGCGAGCATGGCGGCAAACGCGCCGAGAAAAAAGGCGACGGACAGCGGCTTTTTGCGCATTTTGCACAGCATGGTGACCGCCGCGTCCAGAATCAGCAGCCCCACGGCGACTCGGATGCCCCTGAACGCCTTTGCCACAAGCGCAATCTGCAAAAAGCTGTCCATAAATCTGGAAATCCCGTAAATAATCACAAACGAGGGCAGAATCACGCCGAGGGTGGCGGCCGCCGCCCCGGCAAACCCCGCCTGCCGTGCGCCCACAAAGGTGGCGCAGTTGATCGCAATCGGCCCCGGGGTGGATTCGGCCAGCACGGTGATGTCCATCATGTCGTCGTGGGTAATCCATCCCTTTTGCTCCACGCAGCTGCGCTCGATGAGGGCGATCATGGCGTACCCGCCGCCAAAGGTGAACAGCCCAATTTTCATAAAGGTGAGCAAAAGCTCCAAACAGATTTTTCTCTTCATTCCCGCACCGCCGTCCTGTCCGCGGCTCCCGCCGCTCTTCGCATCTTTCCGGGCTTTCGCCGTCCGGATTCCCCGCGCACAGCGTGCCGTTTCTGTCCCCGCCGGGCGCTTCGCTTTCGCCCGCGCCCGCCCACGTCCGTGTTCGTATCCGCACGCGCAGGCCGGCAAAAGCCGCCCGCTTCAATAGCCGCTTCATTATAACACGCGCCCCCTGCCAAGTAAACGCGGACAAAACAGGGAACCGGCCCGATGGCCGGTTCCCTGTTTTTCGGCTGCCGCCCGCTGTGCCCGCCCGGGCTTTTCCGGCTGCCGGAAGCTTATTTCATCAGCGCGCAGACCGCGTTGGAGAACCGCACCGGGTCCTCAATAGACAGCCCCTCAATCAGCAGCGCCTGGTCATAGAGCAGCTCGCTGTATGCTTTGACCTTTTCCGGGTCGCTCTCGCACAACGACTTCAGCGTCTCAAAGACGGGATGGTTGCCGTTGATTTCCAGCACCCGCTCGGCCTTGACCTTGTCGGGGTTCGGCATACTGTTCAGCACCTTTTCCATCTCAATCGAGAGCGCGCCCTTGCTGGACAGGCAGACCGGGTGGGATTTGAGCCGCGCGGACAGCCGCACCTCTGCGACCTTGTCCCCCAACGCCTCCTTCATCAGGTCAAACAGCGGCTGGCTCTCTTTGGCCTTTTCCTCCAGCTCGTTCTTTTCCTCGTCGCTCTCCAACCCGAGGTCGCCGCTCGACACCGACCGGAACTCCTTTTCGTCGAATTTGGCCAGCATCTGCATCAGGAACTCGTCGACCTCGTCGGTCAGGAACAGGATGTCGTAGCCCTTGTCCCGCACCGGCTCGCACTGGGGCAGCAGCGCCAGCTTGTCCGTGCTCTCCCCGGCGGCGTAATAGATATACTTCTGCTCGGCCGGCATCCCGTCGCGGTATTCGCGCAGGGTCGTCAGCTTGCCGTCGCTCGCCCGGTGGAACAGCAGCAGATCCTCCAGCTCCTCCCGGTTCATGCCGTAGGCGCGGTAGAGGCCGAACTTGATGGACAGCCCGAACGCCGCCCAGAATTTCTCGTAATTCTCCCGGTCGTTGTCCCGCATGTCCGCAAGCTCTTTTTTAATCCGCTTTTCAAGCGCATTGGCAATCACCTTCAGCTGCCTGTCCTGCTGCAGCATCTCACGGGAGATGTTCAGCGACAGATCCTCGCTGTCCACCACCCCCTTGACAAACCCGAAATGCTCGGGCAGCAGGTCGGCGCACTTGTCCATGATTTTGACACCCGAGGAGTACAGCTCCAGCCCGCGCTGGAACTCCTTGGCGTAGAAATTGTAATCCGCCTTGGCTGGCACAAACAGCAGCGCCTGATAGCTCGTCGTCCCCTCCGCCTTCTGGTGGATGACCCGCAGCGGCTTTTCGTAATCGTAGAATTTTTCCTGATAAAAGGCGGTGTACTCCTCCTCCTTGATCTCCTTTTTGTTCCGCCGCCACAGCGGCACCATGCTGTTGAGGGTCTTGTCCTCGGTGTAGCTCTCGTACTCGTCGCTGTCCTCTTTTTTGCGGCTCTGCGTCATCTCCATGAGAATCGGATAGCGGATATAGTCGGAATACCGCTTGACCAGCCCCTGCAGCCGGTACTGGTCGAGGAACTCGTCGTACTCCTCCTCGCCGCTGTTCGGCTTGATGTGCAGGATAATCTCGGTGCCGGGCTCCGCCTTTTCGGTTTCGGTGATGGTGTAGCCGTCCGCGCCCGAGGACTCCCACTGATACGCCTGCGCCTCGCCGAACGCCCGGCTGCGCACGGTCACCCTGTCCGCCACCATAAACGCCGAATAGAACCCGACGCCGAACTGGCCGATAATGTCAATATCCTCCTGCCTGCCCTGCTCAAGGCTCTTGACAAATTCCAGCGACCCACTGCGCGCGATGGTACCGAGGTTGCCGTCCAGCTCCTCCTTGGTCATGCCGATGCCGTTGTCCGCAACCGTGAGGGTGCGCGCCTCCTTGTCCGGCGTCAGGCGGATGTGGAAATCCCCGCGTGACATCCCGACGCTCTCGTCGGTCAGCGAGCGGAAATAGAGCTTGTCAATCGCGTCCGACGCGTTGGAAATAAGCTCGCGCAGAAAGATTTCCCGGTTGGTGTAAATGGAGTGGATCATCAGATCCATAATGCGTTTGGATTCGGTCTTAAACTGTTTCTTCGCCATGTTTCTTCCCTCTCAAAATGCCATTTCTGGCACTCTAATACGCTGAGTGCTAACTACAGCATACTCTTTTGCGCGGCCGAAAGCAAGCCCCCGGGGAATTTTTTTCAATTTCGACACAAATCGAATCCGCAGGGACGGGTAAATTAGCACTCCAAGGCCGTGAGTGCTAGTAATTCACTTTTATGAAATATTTTGTTCATATTTAGTTCATATATTGCCGGTATGATAACGGCAGAAAGGTAAGGAATTCTATCCTGTGGCTGCAAGCTGTCACCATTCAGTGAAGAACGGAGGTAAGCAGAATGAATGCCAATAAATTTACACAAAAATCCCTGGAGGCCATCCAGAACGCTCAGCGCATCGCGACCGAAAACAGCAACCAACTGCTTGAACAGCAACACCTGCTGCTTGCGCTGCTGACCCAGGAAGGCGGGCTTGTTCCGCAGCTGTTTGTCAAGATGGGGCTTTCGCCCGAGGCGGTGGAGGCTGACGCGCGCCGGCTGGTCGACGAGCTGCCCCGCGTCTGCGGCACCGCGCGGGAGATGGACAAAATCTATGTCTCAGCCGACGTTGACAGGCTGCTGGCCGAGGCGGAGGCAACCGCCGAGCGAATGAAGGACGACTATGTCTCGGTTGAGCACCTGCTGCTGGCGATGCTCGCCGTCCCCAGCCGGGAAATCGACGCGCTGCTGCGCCGGTTCGGTGTGGACAAGGATCGCGCGCTCACGGCGCTCGCCTCGGTGCGGGGCAGCCAGCGGGTCACCACCGACACGCCCGAGACGACCTACGACGCGCTGAAAAAATACGGCGACGACCTCGTCGACCGGGCGCGCCGCCAGAAGCTGGATCCGATCATTGGCCGGGACGACGAGATCCGCAACGTCATCCGCATCCTCTCCCGCAAGACCAAAAACAATCCGGTGCTCATCGGCGAACCGGGCGTCGGCAAAACTGCAATCGCCGAGGGGCTGGCGCAGCGCATTGTGCGCGGCGACGTCCCGGCCAGCCTCAAGGACAAGATCATCTTCTCGCTGGACATGGGCGCGCTGATTGCGGGCGCGAAGTTCCGCGGCGAGTTTGAGGAGCGGCTCAAGGCGGTGCTCGCCGAGGTCAAAAAGAGCGAGGGCCGCATTATCATGTTCATCGACGAGCTGCACACCATCGTCGGCGCGGGCAAAACCGACGGCGCGATGGACGCGGGCAACCTGCTCAAGCCGATGCTCGCGCGCGGCGAGCTGCACTGCATCGGCGCGACCACCCTGGACGAATACCGGCAGTATATCGAAAAAGACCCCGCGCTGGAGCGCCGGTTCCAGCCGGTGCAGGTCAACGAGCCGACGGTGGAGGACACGGTCGCCATCCTGCGCGGGCTGAAGGATCGCTATTCGGTCTACCACGGGGTCAAAATCACCGACAGCGCCATCATCGCCGCGGCCACCCTGTCCAACCGCTATATCACCGACCGCTTTCTGCCCGATAAGGCGATCGACCTTGTCGACGAGGCGTGCGCGATGATCCGCACCGAAATCGACTCGATGCCGACCGAGCTGGACGTCATCCAGCGCAAAATCATCCAGCTGGAGATCGAGGAGGCCGCGCTCAAAAAGGAGAAGGACGCGCTGTCGCAGGAGCGGCTTGCGGAAATCCAGAAAGAGCTCGCGGAGATGCGGGCGGAGTTTGACGCCAAAAAGGCGCAGTGGGACAACGAAAAGGCCGCGATCGGGCGGGTGCAGAAGCTGCGCGAGCAGCTGGAGACGGTCAACGCCCAGATTGAAAAGGCCGAGCGGGAATACGATCTCAACAAGGCGGCCGAGCTGAAATACGGCCAGCTGCCCAGCATCCAGAAGCAGCTGGAGGAGAGCGAGCGCGAGGCGCAGGAGATGGACGGCAAGCCCACCCTGC
>CAZYAV010000016.1:37669-39836 GCA_964645785.1 uncultured Oscillospiraceae bacterium | reverse complement strand
CAAGGTCACCGAGGAGGAGATCGCCCGCATTGTCGAGCGCTGGACGGGCATCCCGGTTTCCCGCCTGATGGAGGGGGAGCGCGACAAGCTGCTGCACCTGCCCGAGATTCTGCACCGGCGGGTCATCGGCCAGGACGAGGCGGTCGAGCGGGTGTGCGACGCGATCATCCGCTCCCGCGCGGGGATCAAAGACCCCAACCGGCCGATCGGCTCCTTCCTCTTCCTCGGCCCGACCGGCGTGGGCAAAACCGAGCTTGCCAAGGCGCTCGCCCAGAGCATGTTTGACGACGAGCACAACATCGTGCGCATCGACATGAGCGAGTATATGGAGAAATACTCGGTCTCCCGGCTCATCGGCGCGCCCCCGGGCTATGTCGGCTATGAGGAGGGCGGCCAGCTGACCGAGGCGGTTCGCCGCCGCCCCTATGCGGTCGTGCTGTTCGACGAGATCGAAAAGGCGCACCCCGACGTGTTCAACATCCTGCTGCAGGTGCTGGACGACGGCCGGATCACCGATTCGCAGGGGCGGACGGTCGATTTCAAGAATACTATCATCATCCTCACCTCCAACATCGGCTCCGCCTCCCTGCTTGAGGGGATCGGCGCGGACGGCGAAATCACCGACGCGGCGCGCCAGAGCGTCATGCAGCAGCTGAAGGGCGCGTTCCGCCCCGAATTCCTCAACCGCATCGACGAGATCGTCTTTTACAAGCCCCTCTCGCGGGACAACATCAGCCAGATTGTGCTGCTCCAGCTCGATGCGCTCAACGACCGGCTGGCTGACCGGCAGCTGCGCTGCGTGGTCACCGACGCGGCCAGGGCGAGCATCGTCGAGCACGGCTACGACCCCGTGTACGGCGCGCGGCCGCTCAAGCGGTATATCCAGCAGAAGGTCGAGACCCTTGTCGGCCGCCGGATTATCGCGGAGGATCTGCTGCCCGGCACAACCCTGACCGTCGACGCGGACGCAGCCGGCGAGCTTTTCATCCGCTAACCGCCCGGTTTCCTGTTTTTACGCAAAGCCGCCCCGATTCCGCTTCGGGGCGGCTTTGTTCTGCCCGGCGGTGCGGTGCCCTGTCGGAAAAAGCGCGCGGGCGGATACCGGGCTCGGGCGGTTGAAGCAGCCGCGCGCCCGTGATAGAATTGAGCTGATACCGGCGCGCCCCGCCGGGCGGCGAAAAAACCTTTACCACAAAAAGCGAGGAACGCCATATGCAAACTTCGGACTGGCTCGAGCAGGCGCGCGGGATGCTCAAACGAAAAAACCAGATTCTGTTCCGCAGGGATTCGGCGTTTTTGCAGGATCTGTCCATGCTGCTCGGTCAACAGAACCACCGGGTAGTCGTCCTGTGGGCGCTTGAGTTCGCCGCCGGAACCGTTGCCCGGCTGCGCGAGGCCTATCCCGCCGAAACGCGCCCGCAGGAGGCCCTGCAGGCGGCGCGGGACTGGGCGGCCGGGCGGATCAAAATGCGGACGGCGCAGCGGAAAATTCTCGACTGCCACGCGTTCGCAAAGGAGGTTTCGCGCCCGGAAAATGCCGCGCTGATCCACGCCGTCGGTCAGGCCTGCGCCACCGTCCACACGGCCGGGCATGCCGTCGGCTACCCGATCTACGAGCTCACCGCCCTCATTTACAGACACGGCATTGATGCCTGCTTTCAGGCCGTGGAGGCGAGGAAGCAGGTGTATATAGACCGCCTGCTGTCCTGGGCGGCGCAGAGAGGCAGCGCAGGCGACGAATGGGCGGCGTTTATGCGCGCGTGAGGGGAGGAAAGCGGCATGAAATACACGGCGGAAGAGCTGACCGAGGCCAAACGGCAGATTGACTCGACCCTGCGCAAGCTGCGGGCGGTGCTTGGGACGCTGGAGGCCAAAGCGGAGCCGGCGCGCTATCTATCCCAGATCACCCTCGCGCAGCGGCGAATCCGCGCCTTTTCGCTCGCAAGCCGCCTGATTGAGGACGCGCTTGAAAAATAGCCGGTCAGGCACAGAGAACCGGAGCGCCGCACAGCAGCGGTGCCCCGGTTCTTTTTGTGCGCGCAGGTTAACCCACATCCGGCCGCGGCGGACATGCCGCCGCCCATACGATACACCGGGTGTCCCGGATTTAACCATTGCGCGCAGACGGGCGGCTGTGTCCTCCGTCACGCCGGGGCGGATTTCGCCG
>CAZYAV010000016.1:0-37569 GCA_964645785.1 uncultured Oscillospiraceae bacterium | reverse complement strand
CCGTCACGCCGGGGCGGATTTCGCCGCATTGCAGGCGGTGCGCGCCGGATTGGGTAACCCGGGCGCCCCCTTTTTCTGCCCTAAAAAAATCGCCCATTGCTCCGTAAAACGGGCGGGCTATAATCCGGCCACGCCGGGCGTGTTCCGGGTTCGTCCATTGCGCGCAGACGGGCGGCCGGGCGGTAAACGCTGCGCAGTATCCCGGCCGTGTTCCCGGCTGCTTCACCCAAGCCCCACGCACAAAGCCGCGCACCGGCCGCACTCAGCCGAGCGCGACGTCGAGGGTCATCATCAGCCAGAAGCCGGCCAGCGCAAACAGGGTAGACAGCTGCGGCTGCCCGCCCGAACGGCTCGCCGGAAGCAGCTCCTCCAGCACCACAAACACCATCGCGCCAGCCGCGAAGCTGAGCAGAAAGGGCAGCACCGCGCGCATATGCAGCACCAGCAGCGCGCCGAGCAGGCCGAACACAGGCTCGACCACGGCGCTCAGCTGCCCGTAAAAAAACGCGCGGCGCCGGCTCATCCCCTCCCGCAGCAGCGGCAGGCTGACCGCCGCGCCCTCCGGAAAATTTTGCAGCCCAATCCCGAGCGCCAGCATCCACGCGGACGCCAGCGTGCAGCCCTCCAGCCCGAACGCGAGCGACCCGAACGCCACGCCGACGGCCATCCCCTCCGGGATATTGTGCAGGGTGATCGAGAGGGTTACCATCGCCTGCCGCCGGCCGCTCTGCGCGCGGCTGTCCGTCCCGCCACGCCGCTGCATGAGCTGCCCGCACAGCGCATCCAGCGCGCAAAACAGCAGCCCGCCGGCGGCGAATCCCGCCCCCGCCGCCGCCCAGGCACAGCCGCCCTGTTCGTTTGCCAGCGCAATGGCCGGCGCAAGCAGCGAAAAATATGCGGCAGCCAGCATCACCCCGCCCGAAAACCCAAGCATCCCGTCCATCAGCCCGGCGCGCACGCTGCCAAACAGGAACACAACGCCCGCGCCCAGCGCCGTCACGCCCCAGGTGAACATTGTCGCGGCCAGCGCCAGTGCCGGATAGCTCAGCCCGTTCAAGCGCATCCCTCCCCGCCCGTTTTGTACCCCATACTATGCGGTTTGCGCGGCCGCCGCGCCACATTTTCCCCGCCGCAGGCAGATTTCGCGCCGGTTCGACATATGCTTATCTATGGGAAAAGGGGAGGGTGCGTATGCTTCTGGATCTGCTTGTGTCGTTTTTTCAAAGCTTTATGCTGTTCACGCTCCAGCTGGCGCCGTCCAGCTTTCCGCGCCCGCTGACAGCCGCCGAGGAGCGGGACTGCTTTGCGCGGCTTGCGCGCGGGGATGCCGCCGCCCGGGAAATGCTCATCAGCCACAATCTGCGTCTGGTGGTGCACGTTATCAAAAAATACTACACAAGCCCGGCCGATCAGGACGACCTGATTTCCATCGGCACCATTGGGCTCATCAAGGCCGTCGATACCTTCAACGCCAAAAAGGGCACCCGATTTGCCACCTACGCGGCGCGGTGTATCCAAAACGAGGTGCTGATGCAGTTCCGCAGCGCGCGCAAGGCGCGCACAACCGTTTATATCAGCGACCCGCTTGAGCCCGGCGAGGACGCGCTGACTATTCTGGACGTGCTGAGCGACGAGCGGGATATCGCCGAGGAGACCGAACTGCGCCAGGAGCTCGACCGGGTCGGCGCGGCGGTTCGCACCAGCCTGCACGGGCGGGAAAAGCTGGTCATCGAGCTGCGGTACGGCTTCGGTGGGCACCCGCCGCAGACCCAGCAGGCGGTCGCCTCGATGCTCGGCATTTCCCGCTCCTACATCTCCCGTATTGAGAAAAAGGCGCTCGAAAAGCTGCGCGCCGCGCTCGGCTCCGCATGACGGCGGCCGTCCCGGTTTTAAAGGGAACAGCGAATGCCCGGCCGGCGCCGGTTGACCCGCGCAGGCCGCTTTTCTCCGGCGCGGCGCGCAAAAAGCCCGGCGCGGCGCCGGTTGGCCGCGTCGGGTTTCTCTTTATTTCCAATTTCAGCACACAAATCCGCACGCCGGACTGCCGCGGAAAAGCCGAACCATATCCGGCCGTTTTCGTCCGATTCCGCACACGGAAAGTCCGGCGGCCCGATGCGCAGGCGTCGCAGAGCCGGCAGTTCCGCCCCGCCTCGGCACTCCTGCGCGGCGGGTTTTTCGCTTTTTTGCGCAAAGCCGGGCGCATCCGCCAAAGGCCTCACTCGTGGGACAGCTCCTGGAAGCCCTCCCCAAAGGTTTCGGAATAGTCGGTAATCATGACAAACGCCTCCCTGTCCGCCTCACAGGCGGCGCGGCGCACCTGGATAATCTCGCTTTTGCTGCACGCGCACAGCAGCATAAACCGCTGCTTGCCGGTATACGCGCCCGTCCCGGCAAAGATGGTTGAGCCGCGCTCGGTGCGCGCCGAGATGCCCGCCGCAACCTCCTGCGGGTGGTCGGTGATAATCAGGGCGATTTTGCCCACCACCGCGCCGGACATGATTTTGTCGATGACCATTGTCGACACGACGGTCATCAGCACCCCGTAAAGCGCCGCGTCGACCCGGCGGAACACCAGCGCGCCGGCCGCGATGATGACCCCGTCCATCATATTGGTCAGCTGCCCGATGGACAGGTGCGGCCACTTCTTTTTGAGCATGAATACCAGAAAATCGCTGCCCCCGGTGGAGGAGCCGCGCAGAAAGATGACGCCCATCCCCGCCCCAAGCAGGCCGCCGCCGAACAGCGCCGCCAGCAGCGGATTGCCGCTGTAAACCGGAAACAGCGGGAAAATCACATCCATAAACAGCGCTGAAATCGCCATGCTTTTGAGGGATTTGAGCAAAAACACATGGCCGAGGAACCGATAGCTCAGCAGCACAATCGGGATGTTGAGCAGCAGCATCAGGGTGCCGATTGGGATGCCGGTAAAGTGGTTGACGATGATGGACAGGCCGGACATCCCGCCCGGCGCAAAATCCGCGCCGGAGGCAAAGGTGTAGATGCCGGCCGCAAATAGAATGCCGCCCACAATGTCATACCCAATGTCCTTCACCAGTTCCCGCAGCTTTGGCCGTGCCGCCATGCCGTCCGCCCCCTCTCTTTCGCACAGGCGCGCCGCGCGCAACTCGCCGCCGCGGGCGCCGCACTGCCGCTATTATACCACACCGGCCGCACGGCCGCCAACTCTCGCACAAAAAAAGCGGCTCTGACCGTGCGTTTTTTATAAGTCTATACGATAGCCCTATTTCGTGCTTTCGTGTAAAATAGTAAGCGGTTCTGCTGCGAACGCGCGTTCGGGTACAGGCGCGCGTACGGGTGACGATTTCTGTCTCGGGAGGTTCCCCTATGTGGTTTCTGTTTACAATCTGCACCATTCTTTGCTGGAGCGGATCAGACCTGTTTTCAAAGCTCGGCTCCAGGCCGTCGGACAAGCTCAGCCATTGGAAAATGGTCATGGCCGTCGGTCTGGTGATGGGCATCCACGCAATCTGGCAGCTTGCGGTGCAGCGGGTTCCGTATGATCTCTCCGCCCTGCTGACCTACCTGCCCGTCTCGCTGCTCTACATCGTCTCGATGACCTTCGGCTACGTCGGGCTGCGGTATATCGAGCTGTCGCTCAGCTCCCCCATCTGCAATTCCTCCGGCGCGCTGGTTGCGCTGCTCTGCTTCCTCTTTCTCGGCCAGCGGATGGCCGGCGTGCAGCTGGCCGCTGTTGTGCTCATCTGCGCGGGCATTCTCGCGCTCGGCTTCCTGGAAAAGCGGGACGCGGACAAAGAGCGCGGGCTTTCCGGCATCGAGCCGGATCATCGCTACACCAAAAGCCTCGTCGCCATTCTGTTCCCGATCCTCTACTGCCTGCTGGACGCGCTTGGCACCTTTGCGGACGCGTTTTATCTGGACGTGCTCATGGACGAGACCACCGCAAATATTTCGTATGAGCTGACCTTTCTCGCGGCCGGGATCGTCGCGGCGGTTTATGTGCTCGGCGTAAAAAAGGAAACGCTCACCGTTGAGCGGGACAAATTCAAGCTCATCGCCGCGGTCTGCGAAACAGCCGGCCAGTTCACCTATGTTTTCGCGCTGTCCGGCAACGCGATTGTCGCCGCGCCGGTTATCGCGAGCTACTGCGTGTTTTCGGTTCTGTGGTCCCGCATTTTCCTTAAAGAGAAGCTTGAGAAAGAATACTACGCCGTTATCGCGGCCGTCCTGCTCGGCATTGTGATTCTCGGCATATTCGATATTTAAGCCGGGTGACCCGATGATTTTTTCTCTGATTGGCCTGCTTGTGAGCGCCGTGATCCTGCTGCCCGACCTTCTGCCAAAGCTGCTGCCGCCGCAGGGCGGCCAGGCCGTTCCGCATCCGCCAAAAGACAGCTACACCGCCTGCGCGGCGGCCGGCCGCGTGCTGTGCGCCCTGACCCCGGCCGCCTCCGGCTTCCGGTTTGCGGCGGCGCGCCTCAATCTGTGGTTCTGGGTCATAGCCGCCGCCATCGTGCTGTATTACGGGGTGCGCTTCCGCTATGTCTTTGGGGGGATGCGCCCCAGCCTGCTTTTCCGCCCCGTCGGGCACACCGCGGTCACGCCCGGGCTGCTCTGCGCGTTTGCCTTCCTCTGCCTCGGCCTGTGGGTGCCCTCAAAGCCGGTTATGGCGTCCGCCGTGCTGTTCGCGGCCGGGCAGCTGGTGAACGACCGGCGGCTGTACGCCCGGTGCGCCGCCGCGGAGGCGAGCGCCGCCGGTTCCGCCATCGCATAAACCGAAGGTTCTTATTTCGGACAGATAAAAAGCGATTCCCGCTTTGAGCCGGGAATCGCTTTTTTGTTCCGTCCGACGGCGCGGGCGTGCCTGCGCTGCCCGCGGGGCGGCTGCGGGCAGCGGTGTCCAACGGCGCAAAGGACATCCGATATTATTCTTGACATTTTAGCGTTTTCGGTTAACCGGGCAGGCCGTATGCGCACTGCCATCTGAAGCAGCCGCTGCCGTGCTTTGCCGGCACGCGCCGCTGCCGGATTATAGATTTCTCTGGTAGAATTAAACGCCTTTTGCTTATTCCGGAAACCACATGCAAAGGAACCTCTGGAGCGGTTGCGGCCACAACCTGCCGGTGCGCGCAGCCGCGGTGTTCATATTTTCCAACGTATATTCGTCCATTTTCCCGCCGCGGCACGACCCGTTGCTCTGCTGTTTCCGAAAAAGCCGCCCCGAACAGACCCGCTCGGCAGTTTGTCCGGGGCGGCTGCTTTATCTTGACCGGAGCCGCTTACTCTCGCCCGGCTTCGCCGCACACCCGCTGTGCCAGCAGCGCATACAGCGCCGGGTTTGCCCGTTTGAGCGCCAGCGGACGGCCGTCCCTGCCCGCGAAGCAGTGGCGGGTTTCCCCGGCCGCGCGCAGGGTGTGCGTTTCTTTGTCCCGAATCCCGTACCCAATCGCCAGCTTTGCCGCGGAAAGGGACAGAACCGATACCGATACGCACACGGTTTCCCCAAACCTTGCCGGGGACTTGTAGAGGCAATTCACCGCCATAACCGGGCTGGAAACCCCCTCCCGCTCCAGCCGGTCATACGGATAGCCGATCTGCGTCATAAAGTCGATGCGCGCCTCCTCAAACCAGCGGATATAGTTGGAGTGGTGGACAATCCCCATCCCATCCGTCTCATAATACTGAACCCTGTGCTCATACGGCTGCATGGCGCTCACTCCCCCACAACATAAAGCAGGATGCAGAGCATGTGGGCAATGCTTCCCGCAAGGACAAAGAGGTGGAAAACCGAATGGAACCACCTCTTTTTGCTGCCGATTCCGTAAAAAATACAGCCGAGCGTATACAGGATGCCGCCCGCCACAAGCAGCAGAAAGCCGGGCAGCGGCAGCGCCTCATAGGTCGGCTTGATTGCCAGCACGATGCACCACCCCATGCCGAGATAGCAGGTCATCGAAAACACCTTGAACCGCTCAAGGTCAATCGCGGTCAGAGTCACGGCAAGCGCGGTCAGCGCCCACACAAAGCCGAAAATAGTCCAGCCCAGCACCGGCCGCTGCCTTGCAATCGAGCAGACGGTGATGGGGGTGTAGGTGCCCGCAATCATGAAATAGATGGTGCAGTGGTCGATCACCTGAAAAACCCGCTTGGCCATCGGCGCGCACAGGCCGTGATAGACGCTCGACATGGTGTACAGCAGCACGACGCACACGCCGTAGCAGACCGAGGTCAGCACCCCGGCCAGGCTGTGCGCCAGCGCGCTTTTGGTGATGCAAAGGGTCATCCCGGCAATGCCGATTGCGCCGCCGACAATATGGGAAACCATGTTGAATATCTCTTCCCCGCGGGTGTAGTCCGGCAGCTTCCTGTCCGCCAGCCTGGTGCGCCGGATGCGCCTTACCTGTTCCATTCGCTTCAATCCTCCCGAATGCCGCCGCTTATTCTCTGTCCCTATAATATCTAATTTTTATTATTATGTCAAACATTCTTTTATATTTTTTCAACCGGTTTCCCGCCGCGTGCGCCGTGCTAAAAGCGGCGGCGGGTGCCGCCTTGCAACCGGCGGGAACCGGCCGCGCGGTTCCCCGCTCCAGGCCGGGCGAACTACAGAAACGACCGGCGGGCTGCACGGACGGGTTCGGACTTGGGCGCGCCCGCCCGCGAATGCGGACAGCAGGAGGGCGCAGTGGCCGCGCCCTCCTGCGCCCCCCATGCCTGGCTGCTCTCCACCGGCCTCGGCAATCGGGCAGGGCGTCCCCGCCCAGCGCCCAAATTCCCGCGCAGACAGCGAGGCGGCTCTGTTTATTCCAACGAATCAAGCCCGCCGCTTTCCTCACGCAGATCAAACAGGCTGCTTTGATAATCCGCCACAACCCAGCGCACAGTTTTGCGGCCGCGCGGCACAACCGTGTGCCCCTCCGCCTCCAGCTTCTCCTTCTGCGCCGCTACCCCGCCCGGGTATTTGGGGTTCAGCTCCCCGTTCGCTTTCAGCGTCCGCCAGTACGGGGTCGGCGAATCCGCTCGCTGCTCGCTTGCCCAGGCGCAGATCGAGACGAAGATACCCGCCGTAATCGGGTCGGTGAAATCCGCCCCGTTTTCCCGCGCAAAATACGCCCGAATCTCCCCGACCGTGAGCAGCTTTCCCGCCGGAACCCGCTTCATCACCCGGTCATAGTCGGCCGGCGGCGCAAAATACATCCGCTCCCCGCCATACCGGCGGATCGTGCCCGGGTCGGTCACAATCTGTATTTTGGGCATCCCGTTTGCCCGCCGCAGCATCGCATTAAAGTCCTTGGTCTGTTCGTTCGCCATTCGTCCATTTCCCGCCCTTTCCGCAGAATTCCTGCTTCGAGTATAGCGGACATCCTGCGGCCTATACAATGAGGCGGTTGAAATTATTCTGCCCCATTTGGGGGCTTGCCAAGCAGGCCGCGCCGGCAAATCTGCGCGCCGGCCGACCAATCCCCGCGAGCCGCCCACTGCTGTCCGGCATTCCGCTTCCGCCCAAACCGCCGTGAGGCGAAGCAGGCCGCCGCGCGGAATCGGCCGCGCGCGGCAGCCATCTACAAAAAGAAAGCAGCCGCCCGTGCGACCCGCAAAGGCCGTTCGGACAGCTGCAAAAGTCTCTATTTACGGCGCGCAGCAGATGCCCGCCGCCCAGACAGCACCCGGCCGCAGGTTCCTGCCCCAAGCCGAGCCCAACACACCGCCGTCATCGTCCGACAGACAGCGCCGCAGCCGGCAAGCGATACCCGCCGCCCACGCCCGGCTGCCCGGCCGCAAAGCAGCCAGCGGCTCAGCCGTCCTGCTCCCTGTCCTCGCCGTCGGACGCGTCCGGTTCCCCGCCATCCGCGCCGCGCTTTTTCAGCCGCCTGATTGCCGGGAGCGCAAAATAGGCAACCACGCACACCATCGACAGGGTGAACACGCCATAAATCAGAATATCTGTCAGCATTCCTTTCCCTTTCCGCAGACACTGTCCCAACAATAGGACAGGTTGTTTTGTATAATAGGGACAGCAGAAAACCGCCGCAAGGCCGGGGGAGGCAGAGAGATGAACATCACCATTCGCAGAGTTATGGAGCACTATGAGGTATACGATGCAAAGGGCAATTTTTTATTTTCCGCCGACACGCGGCAGGAGGCCGCCGCGGAACTGAAAGCCTGCGCGGCCTGACCAGCGCTTACATCGGCGCGTCCGGCCGCCAAAGGCAGTGTTCCAGGTCGACCCGGCCGTCGGGCAGAAAGACCGCGCCGTCCGCCTCAAGCAGCGCGCGCTGCACCTGCCCGCCGCCGAACGCAAAGGAGCCGCTGCATTCGCCAAACCGGTTCACCACCCGAAAGCAGGGGATGTGCTGCTCGTCCGGGTTGACGTGCAGCGCATAGCCCACTACCCTCGACCAGCGCGGGTTGCCCGCCAGCATCGCGATCTGGCCGTATGTCGCGACCTTTCCCCTGGGGATACGGCGCACAATCTCATAAATGCGCGCAAACGCGCCCTGCCCCGCCATCCGGCTCACCCCCCGTAATCCGCGTTGGGGTCATAGGTTCCGTCCGCAATTGCGGCATTGACCCGGCTGACGGTCGCGATGTTCGCGCTGTGCTGCGCATCGGTCTCCGCCCAGTAAAACTTCTTGTTGTCGTCGGTGATGAAGAAATAGTAATCGAACTCGACCGGCTGGAGCGTTCCGCGGATCGCGTTGTATCCGGGGTTGCAGATTGCCCCGACAATCAGCCCCCGCGCGACGTAGGTGTCGTACGCGTCCACCATCGCCTCGGGGATGTTGCGCTCATAATAATCCGTGTCGCCGTTGTAGTAATAGCCGAGCACGCCGTAAATGAAGTTGCCTGCAAGATGCGCCGCCGACGTGTCCGATTCCAGATGCGGGAACTCCTCGGGGTTGTTGAGCCGGTTGTGGAACACCGCCGCCACCTGCGCGTAGACATTGTCCCCGAGCGATTCCTTTTCGACAATCGATGCGAGGATGATGTTCTCCTCCAGCGTCATGCCGCTTTGCGCGATGAGCTGCACATTTTCCGGCGTGAGCACCTGGGTCTCAAAATTCGTGAGCATCTGCTGCACGATCTCGTGCGCGCTCACTCCAACCTCGAATTCATAGGTGTCCGGGAACAGGAAGCCCTCCAGCCGGATAAACTTGTTTTCGTCCTGGGAAATCTCGTTCCAGAAGCTGACCTCGTAGACGTCGTTGTTGCACGCGGCGATGAATTCGTCCCGCGTGCAGATGCCCGCGTCCTCCAGCATCAGCGCCATCTTGAGCGCCGTCGTCCCCTCAGGGAAGGTGATTGCGGGGTAGGTCTCGACCGGGGCGATGGTCATCTGCTGCAGCACCTCGATAATCTTGTCGTACGACAGCGCGCTGTTGACCGTGTGCTCACCCAGCTGGAAGGTGCCGTCCGTCTTTTTGATGCGGCTGTACAGCTTGAACAGCGTCTCGTTCCGGATGATGCCGTTCTCGTGCAGAATCTGCGCGATATCCCCCGTTGAGGCGCCCTGCGGCACGTCGATGACCACGTCGGCCGCCGCGCCGCCCCGGTTGCCGCCGATTTCCCGCAGGCCCAGGAACACCGCGGCCGCAATGGCCAGCATGACAACTGCAAACACAATCCAGAATATCATCAAGCCCGAGCGGCGGTTCCGCCTGTGCCTGCCGGGCTGCGCGGGCGCCGCGCCGCCCGAAAAGGGCGCCTGCGCCTTATACCGTGTCTTTTTCTTCCTGACTTTAAATCCCATTGAATGCTTATCCTTTCCGCGGTTTGCGGCACACCGCCGCGGCTGTCCCTGCCGCGATGCGCCGCGCGGCCGCCTTCGGGTTAAATCCGATAAAAAATGCTGTCCGCGACCCGCTTTGCGGTGTCGGCTCCCTTGATTATCTCGATGAGGCGCAGCGCAAAATCGACCGACTTGCCCGCCGCCCGCGCGGTCAGGAAGGGCGCGTCGTACACAACGTCCTCGTCCACATAGCTGTCCCCCAGATCCGCCTCATGCCCCGGGAAAGCCGTCGCGCGCTTGCCGCGCAGCAGGTTCTCGTGCGCGAGGATGCTCGGCGCGGCACAGATTGCGGCCACCGTGATTTCCTCCTCGCTGGCCAGGCGGATGGCGCGCTTGACCGCGGCGCTCCGCTCAAGGTTGCGGGTGCCGGGCATCCCGCCGGGCAGCACAATCGCCTCGACCCCGTCCCCGGGCAGGAAAAGCTCCTCCGAAATATCCGCCATGACGGTGACCCCGTGCGCGCCGGTTGGGGTGGAGCGGCCAACCCCCACCGTTGTCACCTCGATGCCGGCGCGTTTGAGCAGGTCAACCGGCGCCAGCGCCTCCATTTCCTCAAAGCCGTCGGCCAAAAATACATATACCATTTTTGTTTCCTTTCCGTCGACAGTCAGTCGAGCATCAGGTTCATATACGGATCCATATCGCCGATATAGCCGCTGTTCCCCAGCGGCTTGGCCATCCCGTAGCTCGTCACTTCCCCCTCAAAGCGCAGGAACTCCGCGTGGCGCGGCAGCTGGATGCTCACCCCGCCCGGCGCGGTCTTTTCCACCACCCGGCTGAGCAGGAAATGCTGCGCGTCCAGCGTTGTGCCCAGGCATTCCTTGACGAACAGCCGCCGCCCCTGCATGCCGTAAATCGCATAGGCGATGCCCAGCTCGCCGTTATAGCTCGCCAGGTGCTCGCCGTAATTGGCGGCGTCCTGCAACACAAAGCGCAGCTGCGCGGGGTACCACCGGATGTGCGGAACCTCCGCGAGCATGGATTCCCGCAGCCCGTAGAGCTGCTCGGGCGTCAGCGCGTCGTACGCCACCGCAATTGCGGAATCGAGGGTGCCGTCCAGCATCCCGTGCCGCACGGCGACGAGGTTTGCGGAAAAATCCGCGTGATAGCCGCGCTTTTTATAGTACTGAAACAGGTACTTTTCCCCCGGCACCAGCACCGAAAGCGCGTAGCCCTGCGCGCGCGCGGTGTCCTCCGCGTGCTGCAGCAGCGCGGTCATGATTCCCCTGCCCCGGAACCGGCGCAGGGTCGCGGCGCCGTAAATATACACCGCCCGAACCGATTTGTCGCGGTAGACGAATTCGGTCGGCAGCAGAACCACCATCGCCACAACCCGGCGCCCCGTCTCATACAACAGGGTGTCGCTTGTTTTTGCAACCTCGTTGTACAGGAAATCGACGTAATTGAGCGGGTCGTCGAACGCCTCCTGCCAGATTGCCTTGATGGCGGGGATGTCAGCATCGGTTGCTTTTCGTATCATAGCCTGTGCACCACATATTTGTCGGTCAAAACTGCGGGATTGTACGACAGCTTGGAGCGGCGCAGCCCCTCGTCGCCGACGTCGTCCTCCCGGTTGATGTAGCGGTAATCCGCGCAGAAATGCCGCGCGAAATCCCGGTTAATCACGGCGTATGCGCCGTTTGTATTATAGCACGCTTTTTCAATATGTACGCAATAACACGCGGAATTGATCGGTTCCCCCATCGAAAACCCCACAATTCCAGACGGGATCTCGATAAATCCGCCCTGAAAGTCCAGCTCGAAGAAATGGTCGAACGCGGCGCCGGCGGCCTGCCGCTCCTCCGCAAGGCTCTCGTCCCCGTAGCCGTTCGCGATCATCTCCTCGTACCACCGCTCGTTCATCTCCCGCACCCGGCCGATGTTGTCCCGGTCAATCCCGACGAACTGGTAATCGGGGTTGTTCTGCTCAAACCGCGCGATATGGTTGCGCTTACCGTGGTATTTTTTGCCCTTCAGCTCGGTCAGATCCTCCGTGTTGTAGACGTACTCGGCGTAATCCCGGGAGGTGTGGGCGGTGAACCGGCCGGGGAACGACCGCTCCAGCAGCGCGACGTCCGCCCTGGACGCGGCGATAATCCGCAGCGCCGCGTTCCGCGCTTCGCAGTCGGCCACGACCGCCTCGACCGCGGCCGGGATATCCCCGGGGCCAAACGGGAAAAGATACGCGTCCGCGACCCTGTCGAACCGCACAATGCACACCCCGTCCGGGGTGAACGCCAGCTTTGTGTCGTACACGTCCCGCCAGATGAACAGGTTGCCGAAGGTGTATTCGCAGCCCCTGTCCGGCTCCGCGTGCAGCAGCGCGCTCACCCGCTCCCGGTCGGACAGCTCCACGGGTCTAAACTCCAAATGCACGGTTATAACCACTCCTTGATGATTGCATAAACTTCGTCTGCAATTTCCTCAACCGGGCGCAGCGCCCCCTGCCGGCTGCACGCCACCGTTCGCCAGCCCTGCCGGCGTGCGCAGTACAGCGCCGCCTCCCGGCCGGTTTGCTGAAATTGCAGGTTCTTTTCGTGAATATCCTTTTTGCTCTCGTCCCCGCCGTACCGCTGCCGCATCAGCTGCGCGCCCAGTTCGGGCGGCAGGTCAAGGTAAACCACCGCGTCCGGCGCGGGCACCCCGAGCCGGGCATATTCAAAGTCCGCCAGCCAGTCGAGATAGCCGTCCCAGTCCCTGTGGGGCAGCTTGCCCATCTGATAGACCGCGTTGGAGGTCGCGTACCTGTCCGCCACAAACAGCCCGCCGCGCTCGTATGCGGCGCGCCATCCGGTCTGGAAGCTGGCATAGCGGTCGACCGCGTAAAAGGCGGACGCGGCGTAGGCGTTGACCGCCCCGGGGTCGGCGCCGAACGCGCCGCCGAGGTACATCCGCACCAGCGCGGAGGAATCGCTCTCGTAGCAGGGGAAGGAGAGCGGCGTTACCTGCCGCCCCTGCGCGCGCAGCTTCTCGATGAGCTGCGCGGTCTGGGTCGCCTTGCCGCTGCCGTCCAGCCCCTCAATCACAAACAGCCTGCCCCGCATGGCCTCAGCCCTCTTTCAGCGCGGCGTATTTTTGCCGCATCTCGGCCGCGCGGCCGCAGCTCATCTTGCCCTCGGGGCAGCTGCCGTTCACGCAGGGCGGGCCCGCCGTCTCAAACAGCGCGGGCGCGGCGGCGTAGCACAGCCGGAACATCTGCTCGGCCAGCGCCCGGATCTCCCACTGGGCGCGGTTGCAGCAGCGGTGGCGGAAGAAATTGTGCAGCGAGCGGGTGTTCATCGTCACAACCATCTTGGTCTCGCAGGCGTTCGGCAGCACAAAACGCGCGTCCTCAATCGCCCGCTTTTCCGCCTCCTTGGCGGCCTTTTTGTCGCTCATACCCTGCGCAAGGTTGGCGCTGTAGTATTTTTGATGCAAAATTTCGGTCAGCTTGGCGTAGTCCTCGGCGTCCCGCCGCATCGCCGCCTCATAGACCGCCAGCGCCTCGGGGTCGTCCGCGACGGCGGGCGGGGTGACGTACCGGAAATCCTCCAGCCGGACATACCGCTGGCTCTGCACGCTGAACGAGGCAATGCGGTGGCGGGTAATCTGCGCCAGCAGGCTGCGGGAAACCCCCTCGATGCCGAAGGTAAAGCTCGCGTGCTCGGTCGGACTTTCGTGGCCGATGCTGGTCAGCATCCCGACGAATTCCCGCGCCTTTTCGGGGGTCAGCTGGCTTTGCAGATCCTGAATCGACGCGTTGGAATAGCACAGCCGGGCGGCGTCCGCAACCAGCTGTTCGGGGTGCGCCGTGTGGGCAAGCAGATAGACAGTCATCAACGGTTCTCCTTTCATTCTATGAGCGGGCGCCGGCGGATTACCCGCCCGGCGCAAGCTTTTTGAGCGGCGCGTAATTCGCCATCGTCTTTTTGCGGCCGCTCTTGTCAAAGTCAATTTCAAGCAGCAGGTCGCCGCCCACCGGCATCGCCGACAGAACCGTGCCCGCCCCGAATATCTTGTGGTCGACCCGGTCGCCCGGCGCAAAGCGCGCGCCGGCCGCGGCCGGGTTTTTGCGCGCCCCGCCGACGGTGAGCCCGCCGCCCGGCGCCCGGCCGAGCTGCGCCTTTACCCCCTCGTTCGCCCGGTGGTACTCCACCTGCGCGCGGGATTCGCCGCGCAGGCGTTCAAAGCGGCTCTCCGGCGCGTCGTTCTGCTTCAGCTCGTCCGAGAATTCCTGCAAAAAGCGGGATTCCGGATACCGCCGGGTCTGCCCGAACAGCATCCGCAGCGCCGCGCGGGTCATGTACAGCTTTTTGCGCGCGCGGGTGATGCCGACATAGGCGAGCCGGCGCTCCTCCTCGAGGTCGTCGGGGTTGTACCGGCTCTGCTCGCCGGGGAAAATCCCCTCCTCCAGCCCGATGAGATAGACGCAGTCGAATTCCAGCCCCTTGGCGCTGTGGATGGTCATCAGCACGGCCGCGTCGGCGGATTCGTCGTAGCTGTCGATGCTCGCCACCAGCGCGATCTCCTCCAGAAACAGGGTGAGGTCGCCCTCCGGGTTCTCCTGCTCAAACGAGCGGATGTTGGACAGGAACTCCTCGACGTTTTCCAGCCGCGGCGCGCCCTCCTCCCCCATCTGCTCCAGCATCCGGCGCAGCCCGGTTTTGTCCAGCAGCCTGTCCACAAAATCGTGCAGCGGCAGCGCGGCGTAGTCGGCGCACAGCTCCTCATACAGCCGGTAAAAGGCCGCGAGCGCGCCCTTTGCGCGGGACAGCGCCGGGTAGTTCGCCGCGTCCCGGATCACCTCCAGCATCGGCACGCCGAGCCCGTCCGCAATCTGCGCGACGGCCGCAACGGTCGTCTCCCCGATCTTGCGCGCAGGGCGGTTGATGATCCGAGTCAGCCGCAGGTTGTCCCCCGGATTGTCCACCAGGCAGAGATAGGCGAGGATGTCCTTGATTTCTGCCCGGTCATAAAAGCGCAGGCCGCCCACCACCCGGTAGGGGATCCCGGCGCGCGCAAAGTAATTCTCCACCGCGTTGGACTGGGCGTTCATCCGGTAAAGCACCGCCTGCTTTTGCAGCGGGATACCCGCCTTTTGGTTGAGCGCAATCTGCTGGGCGACATACGCCGCCTCGTCCCGCTCGTCCCCGGCGCAGTAGACGTGAATCGGCTCCCCCGCGCCCCTGTCGGTCCAAAGGGTTTTGCCCTTGCGCCCCCGGTTGTTGGAGATGACCTGGTTGGCGGCGTCGAGGATCCGCTCGGTCGAGCGGTAATTCTGCTCGAGCCTGACCACCCGCGCGCCCGGGAAATGCGCCTCAAAATTGAGGATATTCTCGATGGTCGCCCCGCGGAAGCGGTAGATGCTCTGGTCGTCGTCCCCGACGACGCAGAGGTTGCGGTGCGGCCCGGTCAGCAGCTCCACCAGGCGGTACTGCGCAAAGCTGGTGTCCTGATACTCGTCCACCATCACGTATTTGAACCGCCGGTGGTAGTGCTCGCGCACCTCAGGGTTTTCCTCCAGCAGCCGCACGGTGTAAAAGATCAGGTCGTCAAAATCGAACGCGCCGGCCGCCCGCAGCCGCCGCTGATAGGCGTCGTAGATTTTTGCAATCATCTTGTCCTGATAGCCGCCGGGGCGTTCGGCGAACTCGGCCGGCGAGAGCATCTCGTCCTTAATCCGGCCGATTCTGCCCAGCACCGCGCGCGGGGGGAACAGCTTTTCGTCCGCCCCGAGGCTCTTGTACACTTCTTTGAGTGCGCGCTGGCTGTCGTCCGTGTCGTAGATGGTGAAGCTCTGCGGATACCCCAGCAGCGCCGCGTCCCGGCGCAGCAGCCGCACGCAGGCCGAATGGAAGGTTGCGGCAAACACATCGTTGCCCCGCGCGCCCGCCGTCTCGCAGATGCGGCTTTTCAACTCGGCCGCCGCCTTGTTGGTGAAGGTGATGGCGAGGATATTCCACGGCTCGACAAACCCGGTGCGCAGCAGCGGGCGCAGCCCCTCGTCCAGCGGCTTCCCCGCCAGCGCGGCGCGCAGCCCGGCAAGCTCCGCCTCCCCGCATTCGCCCGGCACAACGTCCGAAAGGTACGCGTCCCCGAACTCGAGCAGGTTTTTAATCCGGTTGACGACCACCGTCGTCTTGCCGCTGCCCGCGCCGGCCAGAATCAGCATCGGCCCCCCTGTGTTGAGCGCCGCCTCCCGCTGCACCGGGTTCAGGCCGGAGAACCGGCTTTCGATATACTGCCTGCGCAGCTGTACAAACTGCTCCTGTGCCTGCATACTCCCTCTTTTCATCCGCGCCAAGTCCGCAAAAAGGCGTCAGCCCGCAGACCAACGCCAAGATCAGCTGAAATTTTATCCTATATAAACCCGCGCACAGCCGGGCGAACCGGCCTGCGCTGCCCCTCGCCGGCGCAGTGCACACAGCGGCCGGCCGGCTTTCGGCTGCCCTGCCGCAGGCGCGGCGCGCCTGCTTGGCAACGAACGCCGGCTGCAACAAGCGCAAAGTCGCCGTGTTTTTGCTATTTTACCATAATTTCGCCGCTTTGTCCAGAATCCCGGCAGGCGGGCGCGGGCGAACTGCGACGCCCACCGCGGCGTCCGCTTCCCGGCCGTTCCGGGCGCAAAAGCCGCCCTCTGCGCCGGCCGCCATTCACCCGCCCGGGCAAAGCCGCGCGCCTTGGACGCGGGGCGGCTTGTCCGGCACAGAGCGCTGGGCAGGGACACCGGGCGGGCGGTTTCCATTTTGCAAAAGCCTCTCGCCGGTTTCCTTCTGCGCCCCCGCCGCTGCGGGCTTTCGGCGCGCGGCGGATTATTCGCCCGCGCGGCACTCCTCCCGCAGCCGTTCCAGCAGATGGGTCAGCGCGAACATCAGCGTCTCGTAATGCATGAAATCGAGGGTGTTTTTGTCGGCCAAAATTTGCAGGCTGGCGGGGAAGTCCTCGTCCGCCCCCCAGAACCGCAGATAAACCGGCAGAAACGGGAACATCGGCAGCGCGTACGCGACATCCCCCTTTTCGATTTTCCGCCCGCCCATCGCCTCGCACGCGCGCGCGAGCGCCCGCGATTTTCCGCCGAACCACAGCCCCGCATCCGCGAAAAAATCAACCGGCTTGGACAGCGAGCCGCCGCGAATCGCGGAAAGGCCGGCGACGTTGACCGCCTCGTTCGCAAGGCGGCAGCCCGGCTTTGCGCTGCACAGCAGGTCGTAGATCGTCATCGCCTCGTTGTAGTCCGCCGGCTCGCCGCTCTGCCGGTGCACGGCGCCGGTTGCCCGGTCGATGGCGTACCGCCGGCCGAAAAACACGATGTAGAGGTGCGCCTCGTCCTGCTCGAGCGAAAAGCGGCGGATCATCTCCGTCTGGTCGTAGCGCAAAAACGCGGCGGCGGCCTCGTCCCGCATTTTCTCGTAATTGGATTGCTTTTGCCGTGTCATAAATATGCCCCTCCATTTCGCCGGAATCGCCGCGCCCGGCCGACGGGTGCCCTGCGTGCCCCGCCAAAGCCGGGTTGCGCGCGCCCTCTGCGCCCGTGGGTTTTGCTTGCCGGCACAAGAGCGGCGCTTTGGCCGCATATACATAAAGGGAGTTTAAAACGAAAGGACTGCAACAATGGACAGATTCTGCTGTGAAGGCGCGCTCATCGACACCAGGGAAAATCTGGAGTGGCTGCAAACCCCCGCGTCGCTCGAACGCGCGCGGGCGGCCGGCGTCGTGCTGGAGCAGCGCGCCATCGTCTTTGACAATGACAAAAATCTAATCGTCGACCTCGGCTGTATGCGCGGGGTGATTCCGTTTGCGGAATGCGCCCTGGGCACCGCGGACGGCACCGCGCGGGAAATCTCGGTCATCAGCCGGGTGGGCAAGCCGGTCTGCTTTGTCGTCACCGGCTTCGGGCAGGACGGGCACGGCAACCCGGTCGCTCTGCTCTCCCGCCGGGCCGTACAGGCGGCGTATACCGACGCGCGGCTCTCCCGGCTGCTGCCGGGGGACGTCATCGACTGCCGCGTGACCCATCTGGAGCCGTTCGGCTGCTTCTGCGACGTCGGCCGGGGGATCAGCGCGCTGCTGCCGATCGACTATATCTCGGTTTCCCGCATCGCCCATCCGCGCGAGCGCATCTATGTCGGGATGGATCTGCGGTGCGCCGTCCGCTCTGTCGACCCGCGCGGGCGGCTGCTGCTGACCCAAAAGGAGCTGCTGGGCAGCTGGGAGGAAAACGCCGCGCTGTTTCGCGCCGGCGAGACGGTTTACGGCACCGTGCGCTCGGTGGAAAAATACGGCGTTTTTGTCGAGCTGACCCCCAACCTCGCCGGGCTTGCCGAGCCGTATGCGGCCGCCCGCCCCGGGGACGGCGCGAGCGTATACATCAAGAGCATCCTGCCCGAGCGGATGAAGATCAAGCTGATTCTGGTCGACTGTTTCGCGCGCGAGCCGGGCTCGATTGCAAACTTTTCCTATTTTTACGACGGCGCGCACATCGACACATTCCGCTATTCCCCCGAACACTGCGCGCGGCGGATCGAGACGGTTTTTGGATAAGACCCCGCACTTTGTCCGCGCCGGTTTGCCCCACAAGCCCACTGCGCGGAGGTTCAAAAAGCAGAGCCGCGCCCAAATGCGCTTTTCCGGGCGGCGCAGGGCTTTTTCCCGCCGCCCCGCGCGCCGCAAGCGGGTGCCGCGGGGTCGGTAGACGCCGCGCCGTTTTCTCAGCAGAATATACGGCTCGTCTCTTTTTCCGCTCTGGCGCGGCCGGGGCTCTCCGCCTCGCCCCGCTTATGGCGGCGCCGCAGCGGGCGGCTTTGCAGCCGGAAAGGCGGAATTTCGCGTGGCTTTGCCCGCGGGCTATTTTCTCATATGCTGCGCCGCAAAGCAAACGGCAGGCCGCTTTCGTCTACGTGCGAACGGTTATCCGCACCTTAGAATTCCCCGCCGGTCAGCCGGGAATACAGCGCGCGGACAATCTCCTCGGCGTTGTCCGAAAAGACCTCCTGCATCCGCTTTGCCTGCGGCATGGCGGGCGCGAGCAGCTCGAGCGCGAACACCTCGCCCTCCTTGTCGTTCAGAGTGCACCGCAGCCGGTATCCGCCGGCCTCCAGCCTGCTCAGCTCGGTGCGGGCGGCGTTTTGGGGGGAGCTGCGCCGGGCGAGGATCCGCGCCTGCTGCACCGCCCGCTCCCGCACGGTCAGCGCGACGTCCGAGGCCAGCAGCTCGGCTGTCTCCTTTCCGCTCTCGGTGGCCGAAAGCATCCCGCGCGCGTCCCGGGCAACGTGCCCGGTCTCCAGCAGATCACCGAGCGCCTGGGTGCATTCAAAATAATTGGCGTAGCCGCGCGCCGTCAGCGCCTCCAGCAGATCCTCGCGGGAAATCGGCTGCGCAATCTCCCGCAGGACGTGACAGATCAGAATTTTAATTTCCGCATTTGCGGTCAATCCGCCGGGCACGACCCCCGCCGTAAACGTATTCTGTGCCATGGTATTTTCCCTTTCTATGTTTGAACCGCGCGCCCGTTGACCCATGGCGCCGAACCGGCGCTATGCCCCGCCACGGCGCCCGTCCGCGGGTTCCTGCGCTGGCGGCGCATCCCCGGCCGGCTTTTCCCCGCGCGCGGCGGAGGCAAACGCCAGCCCAAACACATACGCCGCACCCGCCCGTTTTAGGGCGCGGGCACATTCGTTCATAGTGGCACCGCTGGTAATGACATCGTCGCACAGCAGCAGCCGCGCGCCCGAAACCAGCTCCGCCCGCGCCTCGAACGCGTCCTGCAGATTGACCGCTCTGCCCGCCCTGTCCAGCTCATGCTGCTTTTCCGTCCGCCGGATCTTGACAAGCGCGTCCTCCCGGAACGGCAGGCCGAGCCGTTTCGCGACCGCCCTGGCAAGCCGCTGCCCGTGTCCGCTCTCCCCGCGATAGGCCGGGACGCAGAGCACCGCCGTAAGCCCGGCCTGTCCGTACACCTCGGCCGCAAGCTCGGCCATGCGCTGCGCCATCCAGCCGGCCAGCGCGGGGCGCGCGCCGAATTTGTACTGATGGACAATTTCCCGCGCGCCGGCCTCGTACCGGTAATACGCCGCGGCGCTGTCCACAAAATCGAGCAGGCGGCCGTCATTGTCCGCATACATCTGCCGCAGCCCCAGCTCAAGCGCGTCCAGCGCGTCGGCGCAGGCCCCGCACCGGCCGCCGGCCGGGAGCACCGCTCCGCAGACAGGGCAGCGGGGCGGAAACAGCAGTTCCAGCACCCAATCCATGCAGCGTCTGCAAACCTCTCTGCGCATCACGCTCAAGCCTCCCCGCACAGGAACGCGCGCAGCCCCGTATAGCGCAGCGTCTTGCGGTCATTTTGCACCATGCGCGCAAACAGCTGCTCGTCCCCCACGATGACCAGCAGGCTGCGCGCCCGGGTCACCGCGGTGTAAAGCAGGTTGCGGTAAGCCAGCTTGGGCGAAAAGTCCGCAAGGGCGAGCACAACGCAGGGGAACTCGCTGCCCTGGCTTTTGTGCACGGTGACGGCATAGGCCGGGTCGAGCAGCCGGGTCTGCTCAAAGGTGTAGCGAACCCGCCTGTCGTCAAAAACGCAGACAAACTGCTGGCCGCGGCGGTCGATCGCCTCCACAAGGCCGATGTCCCCGTTGAACACGCCGAGCCCCGTTTCGCCGTTGTCCCGCTCCCACTTGATGTCGTAATTGTTCTTGATCTGCATAACCCGGTCGCCCGTCCGGAACAGCCGTCCCATGATCCGCGCTTCGTCCTTTTGCGCGTCCGGCGGGTTGACCCGCGCGCGCAACGCCTCGTTGAGCGCTTCCGCCCCCATCAGACCCTTGCGCGACGGGGTCAGCACCTGGATATCCGAAAACGGGTCGAGCCCATAGGCCTTGGGCAGCCGCGCGGCGACGAGATCGCAGACAAGCCGCGCGCCCTGTTCCCGCGGGGTGCGCAGAAAAAAGAAATCCTTATCCCGCCGGTCGAGGTCGGGCATCGTCCCCTCCACAATTGCGTGCGCGTTGACGACAATCAGGCTCTGGGCTGCCTGGCGGAATATTTTCCGGAACTCGACCGTCTCGCAGACACCGCTGTCCACGATATCCCGCAGAATATTCCCCGCGCCGACGCTGGGCAGCTGGTTGCTGTCCCCGACGAGGATCAGCCGGCACTGCGGCCGGATCCCCCGCAAAAGCGCCTCGAACAGCCCCGCGTCCACCATCGACATCTCGTCCACCACCACGACGTCCCCCTTGAGCGGGTTGGTCTCGTCGTGCAAAAAGCGCAGGACGTCCCCGTTCTGCCTGTCCACCTCCAGCAGGCGGTGAATCGTCCGGGCGTCCCGGCCGGTCAGCTCGCTCAGCCGTTTTGCGGCGCGCCCGGTCGGCGCGGCCAGCAGCACCCTGTCCCCGTTCTGCTCGCACAGCGCGATGATGGCGTTGAGGGTGGTCGTCTTGCCGGTGCCGGGGCCGCCCGTAATCACCACCGCCCCGGTCGTCAGCGACTTTTCAATCGCGCGGCGCTGCATGGCCTCGTAGGTGATGCCGTTGTTTTTTTCAAATTCGTCTATTTGCTCCGCGGCGTTGTCCGGGCTGACATAACTGAGCGAGTTAAGCAGCGCAAGCCGCTCGGCGATATACCGCTCCGCCCGCATCATCTCCCCGAGGAATACCCGCTCCTCGCCGCCGAACCGCGCCGTTTGCAGCATACCGTCCCCGACCGCCTCGTACAGCTCGATTTCCACGCTGTCCCGCGCAACCGAGAGAAAGCCCGCCGCGGTGTCCAGCAGCTTGCCGGTGGGGATGCAGGTGTGGCCGTTCCCCAGGTTGTGCCGCAGGATATACACAAGCCCGCCCCGGATGCGCCGGATGTCGTCGGGCGCAAAGCCCAGCCGGGAGGCGAGCGCGTCCGCAAAGGGAAAATCCTTGTACAGCGGGAAGCCGCAGAGCATAAACGGGTTGTCCCGAACCAGCTCGGCCGACGTGTCGCTGAACGCGCGGAACAGCAGCAGCGCGTCGGCGGTTTCCAGCCCCAGCGCCGCGAGGGAGGCGAGGGTCTCCCGCACCCCGTAGATTTTGCGGAATTCCTCGCTGATCTGCCGCGCCTTTTCCCCGGAGACGCCCCGGATACCGGTCAGCCGCTCAGGCTCCCTGGCAATCACGTCGAGGGTCGCGTCCCCGAACGCGTCCACCATCCGGCGCGCGATTGCGGGGCCGACGCCGCTGATTGCCCGGTTGGACAGATATTTCAAAATCGCGGAGGCCGTTTTGGGCAGCACCCGCTCAAACGCCGCCGCCTTGAACTGCCGCCCGAAGGAGGGATGGTTGGCGTACTCCCCCCAGACGGTCAGCTCCTCCCCCTCGGCCGCGCCGGCCAGCTCGCCCACCACCGTGATCAGCTCGTCCCCGGCGCCGAGGTCGAGCACCGTAAACCCCGTCTCGTTATTCTTATAAACGACGTTTTCCACCGTGCCGGTCAGCTGGATGCGCTCGGTTTCCCGCTCCATTCTCCCCCGCCTCTCTGCCGCGCTGCCTGTTCTTCTGCGGCGTCCGGCAGCCCCGACGCCGCCCGCTCCGCTTCTCTTTATCATACGGTTTTCGGCGCCGGTTTTCAAGCGCGCGGCCGGGTCTGCCCCGCGCCCGCTCCGTCCGCCCTGCGGTGTCCGCCGGCGCGGGGCGGCGCGCAAAAGCGGCGTCTTTGGCGTCCATTCCGGGCTTTCGCCCATGCGCGTGGGCGGGGCGGACAAAGCCCGGCCGCGGCGCCTTGCGCCGCTTGCTGCCCGGCAGGCGGCCGGTCAGGGGCTGTTTGTCTGCCGCAGCTGGGCGCGCAGCAGGTGCTCCGCCCCGGCCGCGTCGGTCACCGCGTCGCAAAGCCCCAGCTCCACCAGCTTTTCGGGCGCGGCCAGCCGCCCCGTCATGTCCGCCACAACAGTCGAGTGCCCAAACGAATTGAACCGCACCACCCGCAGCATCTCGGATACGGGGATCTGCGGGTCGTAAACCGGGACAATCAGGATGGACTTGCCGAGCGGGTCGAGCACCGCCGTCTCCAAAAGCGCATACACCACCGCGACAATCCCCACCACGCTCGGCACCGCGCACAGCAGGATGAGCCCCACCTCTTTCATAAACCATACACCCCCTGTTTCTGCCGGCCGCCGCGGCCTTTTTCTGCCCGGCGGCCCCTTTTCCTGCCCCAGCGTATGTTTTTGCGCCGGTTTTGGTGAAAATCCGGCGGTTTTTCGCCCTTTCGAAGCCCCGCCCGGGTTTCCCCCTGTGCGCCAAAAAGGCGCCGGCAGGGCGCGGGAATCTCCCGCGCCGCACCGGCGGCCTCTGTATCTCTATGAAGCCCGCAGGCAAAGGGGCGCCGATTATCCGCGCACGGCGGCCTTGAGCGCCTCCGCCTTGTCCGTCTGCTCCCACTTCACGCCGAGCTCCTCGCGGCCAACATGGCCGTAGGCGGCCAGCTGCGCAAAGCCCGGGCTGTCCAGATTGAGCTCGCGGATAATCGCGGCAGGGCGCATGTCGAACACCGACTTGACCGCCTCGCTGATTTTGGCGCTGTCGACCGTCTCGGTGCCGAAGGTCTCCACCAGCACCGAAACCGGATTGGCGACCCCGATTGCGTAGGCCAGCTGCACCTCGCAGCGGGTTGCCAGCCCGGCCTTGACGATGTTCTTGGCGATGTACCGGCACATGTATGCCGCGCTGCGGTCGACCTTTGTCGCGTCCTTGCCGCTGAACGCGCCGCCGCCGTGACGGCCGAAGCCGCCGTAGGTGTCCACAATGATCTTGCGGCCGGTCAGGCCGCTGTCCCCCACCGGGCCGCCGATGACAAACCGGCCGGTCGGGTTGATGTAATACTTGGTGTTCTCGTCCAGCATCTGCGCGGGCAGGGTCGGGCGGATGACCTTTTCCATCACCGCCCTGCGCAGCGCCTCCATGTCCACGTCGGGCGTGTGCTGAGTGCTGACCACCACCGCGTCGATGCGGTACGGCCGGCCGTCCCGATACTCCACCGTCACCTGCGCCTTGCCGTCCGGCCGCAGGCAGGTCAGCTCGCCGCTTTTGCGCACCTGCGCCAGCCGCTTGGTGAGCTTGTGCGCCAGCGAAATCGGCATCGGCATCAGCTCGGGGGTGTCGTCGCACGCAAAGCCGAACATCATGCCCTGGTCGCCCGCGCCGTTGCCCTCGTCGTCCGTGCCGGCCTTCGCCTCAAGCGACCTGTCCACGCCCAGGGCGATATCCGCGCTCTGCTCGCGCAGCAGCAGCTGCACCTTGCAGGTGTCCGCACAGAAGCCGACTTCCTCATCCACATAGCCGATTGTGCGGATGGTGTCCCGCGCAATCTGCTCGTAATCGACCTTTGCCGCCGTTGTAATCTCCCCCGCCAGGATGACGTTGTTGTCCTTGACGACGGTCTCGCACGCCACGCGCGATTTGGGATCCTGCGCAAGCAGCGCATCCAGAATGCTGTCCGAAATCAAGTCGCACACCTTGTCGGGGTGGCCTTCGGTCACGGACTCGGAGGTAAACAGAAAGTTTTGCATAGGGTCACGCTCCTTAAAATGAATATTGCAAAAAAATAACGCCCGGCGAACCGAACGTTTTCTGCAAACTTTATCTTTCGGCTATGCCGCAGGATTTAGCACCTTGCATCTCCATGCAGGTTGCCGGACTTCAAAGGGCCTGTTCCCTCCGTCACTCTTAATAAGGCGTTATTCATTTGTCGCCCTTATTATACCGCAGGCGTTTTTGTTCGTCAACAGGCGCATTTTGACGGATTTTTTGTCTTTATTCCCGGTTTGTTTGGCAGTTTCGCCCAATTTCGCCGCGCATCACTCCCGTGCCTGCGCGGGCTTGCTCTCCCCCATCCCGAACAGCCGGCCGGCCGGCTTGTAAACCAGGAAGGTCGCCAGCGAATTGATTCCCGCCTTGATGAGGTTGAACGGGATAATGACCGGCACCAGCATTTTGGCGACCTCGGCGCGCGGCATTCCGGTGTAAATCGGGGTCAGCACCAGGTTGCAGCCGGCCATTGCCGCCGCCATGGTCAGCGTGCCGCACACAAGCGCCAGCACCGCGCCGCCCAGCGTGCGCTTTGCCCTGTACAGATACCCCGCCACCAGGCAGAACGCGCCGGTTGCGAGGATGTGCATCACGATGCCGACAATACCGTCCGCGCTCATCGCCACCCCCTGAATGAGGCTGACGGCCACCGTCACCGCGACGCCGCTCCACGGGCCGTACAGGAACGTCGCAATCAGGATGGGGACGTCGGCCGGGTCATAGACGAGGTAGGGCGCGGCCGGGAAAATCGGGAACCGCACATAGAGCACCAGCACAACCGACAGCGCGGTCAGCATCGCAAGGCGGACGAGCTTTTGAATCTTTGGATTTGCAGACATGACGGAAACCTCTCTTTTTATTTAAAATAGCGGGCGCCTTGCTGTTCATTTTTTCTATAAACAAACAAAAAAGCGCCCTGAACGAGGTTCCAAGGCGCAAAACAATCTGCCGCACAGCCGCGCGGCCGGGTGTTGTTTCTCTCCTCCGGACTGTAACCGTCGGTATCGGAATTCCACCGATTCGTGCCGCGCCAAGCAGCGCAGCTTGCGGACTTTGACCGCCGGTGGGGTATTTCACCCCGCCTCGAAACTACTTTTATTATATGCATTCCGCGCCGCCTGTCAACCCCGCGGCGCGCCGCTCTGCGCACGCAGGGCGCGGCGATACTCAAGCTCCAAAACCTGCCGGCCGCCGATCCTGTCCTCCAGCGTCTGCGCGCCGCGCACAAAGCCGAACCGCTCATAGAACCCCCGGGCGCGCGCGTTGCCCGCAAGCACCCACAGCCGCGCGGTTCGGAAGCCGTCCGCCGCCAGCGCGTCCAGCGCAAAGCAAAGCAGACGCGCGCCCGCGCCCCGCCCGATCCATTCGGGCAGCAGATACAGCGAGACAATCTCCCCGAGCGCGGCGTCCCGCCTGTCCCGCCCGAACGAGCAGACCCCGACAACCCGTCCGCCGTCGCAGGCAACCGCCGTCCGCCGCCCGTCCGCCGCGAGCGCCGGGCGCCACCGGGACGCGGTCAGCCCCGCCAGATAGCCGCTGGGCAGCAGGCCGCGATAGGCGCTCTGCCAGCTGCGCAGATAGACCGCCCCGATCTTCTCCGGGTCATCCCGCCCGTCCGCCATACGCAGCGACAGCGCCGCCGCGCCCTTGTCCTGTTTGTCCGGCATTTTGGCCTCCCTCTTCTCTGTCCGGGCGGCGGGCGCGGCTCAGACCACCTTCCAGCGATCCGACCGCCCGCTCAGCCGGTTGACGCAGCTCTCGATGGAGTAGTGCACCATGTCGTCGATTGACTGGTCGGTGTAAAACGCCATGTGCGGGGTCACAAGGACATTCGGGAAGCCGCGCAGAATCGCCAGCTCCCGGTTGTCCAGCACGTCGCTTTTGCGGTCGTTGTAGTACAGGCCAAACTCGTTTTCCACCACGTCCAGCGCCGCGCCGCCCAGCCTGCCCTGCTCGAGCGCGGCGATCATGGCCTCGCTGTCCACCAGGCCGCCGCGCGCCGTGTTGACCAGCACCGCGTCCGGCTTCATGCGCGCAAACGCCGCCGCATCAATCAGGTGGAAATTCTCCGCGGTCAGCGGCATGTGCAGGGTCAGGACGTCCGCCCGCTCCAGCAGCGCGTCGAGGGGCAGATATTCGGCGTACTGCCGCGCCTCCTCGCTCTCATGCAGGTCATGCGCCAGCAGCGTGCAGCCAAAGCCGGCGAGATCCCGCAGCACCAGCCGCCCGATGCGCCCCGTGCCGACCACCCCGACCGTGAGGTTGTGCAGCTGCCGCCCCTGAATGCCGCGCAGGCTGAAATCGTTGATGTTCGCCCGCTCGATGATCCGGCGGGTTTTGCGGATGGCCATGAGGATCAGCATCACCGTGTAATCCGCCACGCAGCCGACATCGTAGCCGATGTTGCTCACCGCAAGGCCGAGCCGCGCCGCCGCGCCGGCGTCGATGTGGTCATAGCCGATGGTGCGGGTCGAGATCATCCGGATCCCCATCGCGCAAAACCGCGCAAGCAGCGGCTCGTCCATCGGGGAGGTCAGCACGCTCAGCGCGTCGTACCCCTGCGCGAGCCCGGCGTTCTCCAGGGTCGGCGCGTCGGGGCAGATGCCCAGCTCCACCCCGTACTGCGCGCTGTATTTTTTGAACCACTGCGCCTCGTCAAATTCCCGGTAATTGTAGACAAACAGCTTCATCCTGTCTCCTCCGACATTGTTTTGCAGATTCACCCGTCCTCCCGCCGCGCGCCGCCCAGCAGCCGGGCAAGATAGTTTTCCGGATCGGCGAGGAACCGGCGGGTCAGCTGGAAATGGTCGGTCTCGCGGTACTCGACCGACCGCGGCCCCGCCTCGTCCAGCTGATAGATCCGCGCGTCCGGATACGCCATCAGGAGGGGGGAATGGGTTGCGATAATCAGCTGGGAATCCGCCTTCACCAGCCGGTCGAGCTCGGCCAGCAGGGTCAGCTGCCGCAGCGGCGAGAGCGCGGCCTCCGGCTCGTCAAACAGGTACAGCCCCCGCCCGCCGAGCCTGTTTTGCACCAGGGCGAGGAAGCTCTCCCCGTGGGACTGCTCATGCAGCGACACGCCGCCGTACTGCGCGAGCAGCTGCGGGTCGCCCAGCGCGTCCAGGCCGGTTGCGACATTGTAAAAGCTCTCCGCGCGCAGAAAGAAGCCGTCCCGCGGCATTCTGTCCCGCACAAGCGCCAGCCGCTCGCCGAGGTCGGCGTGGGTATCCCGGGTTGCAAAGCGGAAGTTGCGCGACCCGCCCTCCGGGTTGAGCCCCAGCGCGGTCGCGATCCCCTCCAGCAGGGTGGATTTCCCCGTCCCATTTTCCCCCACCAGGAAGGTCACCGCCCGGTCGAACACGAGCGCGCCGCCCGCCGCCAGCCAGCGCACGGCCGGAACCCCGGCAAGGTACCCCTGCGGGCAGCGGCCGGGCGGCAGGCTGATTTGGCGCAGATACCGGCGCGGCGCAGACCCGCTCAACGGGGCTTGCGGCTCTCCGCCTCGATGAGGAAGGCGTAGAGCGGGGCAATCAGGCGAAAGTCCGCCGCCAGCTTGTCCGCCAGCCGGCCGGAAAAGAGCAGCTCCAAATCGCCGCTCGCCGCGTTCAGGCAAATGTTCCGCTGGTCGAGCCACGCCCGCAGCGGTTCGGGATACTGCGGGTGGCGGGTGCGCTTGTATCGGGTGTCCTCCAGCGCAAAAATCTGCTGGCCGTCCACCGCGCGCTTTGCCTCCCGGAACGCCCTGTCCCCCGTCTTGATCATCCCGCGGATGGCCTCCATCGAGGCGCCGGACGCCTGATAGTAGCCGCAGCCGTACTGAAACCCGCAGGGCGAAATCTCAACATAAAAGCCCGGCAGGCCGTGATAGACCTTTTTGTCCCGCATAAAGCTGCACCACATGACATCCCGGAAAATCGACTTGTCCCTGGCAAACCGGGTGTCCCGATAGATGCGGGAGATACAGCTTTTGGGCGCGGTCGTCAGCAGCGGGTCGATTTCGAGCATGGCGGGCGCGAGCGCCTCAGTCAGCTCGACAAGCGGCGCGCGAACCAGCCGCTCATAGTCCGCCCTGTGCGCCTTGAACCACTCGCGGCTGTCGGTCATTCGGTTTTGGAACAGAAAATCCAGCGTCTGCTGTGAAAATGGCATTTTGCTCTCCTTGCTCTGCGCGCGGCGGCAGCTGCCGGGCACGGCCGAACGTTTTTTCGCGCGCATCCCGCCCGGGCGTCCCGGAGCCGGACTTTTGCCGCTCCGGCGCGGCTCAGTCCCGGTTGTGCTTCTGCTGCTTCATCCAGATGTTCATGACCCACCTGTGGGGCAGCAGCTTGACCCCCAGCACCTGAAGCCGGATGGGCAGCCCGTGAATCGAGACGTCCTTCCGGGTTTGGTAGAGGTCGTGTATCGCGGTCGCCGCCACGTCCTTCGCCTCATACAGGATATTGTAATAGGTCACCGCGTCGCTGCTGGTCTGGGTTGCGTGGCTGAAAAACTCGGTTTTGACCCAGCCGGGGCTGACCGCCATGACCCGGATGCCGCGCGGGCGCAGCTCCCGGTTCAGCGCGCGGCTGTAGGAGAGCACGAACGCCTTGGTTGCGCCGTAGACGTTGAGATAGGGCACGGGCTGGAACGCGGACAGGGAATCCAGCTCCACGACCCGGCCGCCGCTGCGCATGTACGGCAGCGACAGCTGGGTCATCCCGACCAGCGCCTTGACGTTGAGGTCGATCATGTCCATGCAGTCCTTAAGCGGAATCTGGTCGTACCGGCCGAATTTGCCAAACCCTGCACAGTTGACCAGCACGGCGATTTCCGGCTTTTGCTGCGCGAGCAGCGTCTCGTATGCCCGCAGGCTCTCCGGCTGGAGAAGATCCAGACAGACCGGCCGCACCGGGCAGCCGATTTCCGCTTTCAGCGATTCGAGCGCCTGCGCCCGGCGCGCAATCACCCACATCTCGTCAAACTGCTCCCGCTGCGCGAGCTGAAGCGCGAATTCCCGTCCCATTCCGGAGCTTGCCCCGGTCACCACCGCAATGCGCATCTGTTTTCTCCGTTCCCGCGCGCCCGGCGGCGCGCTTATTTCTGCTTTATTGTATCACATTTCCCGCGCAAGGCAAGGCGCGGCGGCCATCCGCATCACAAGGGCGCGCGGCCGGGGATACAAAAGCCGGGCGCACGCGGATCCCCCGTGTGCGCCCGGCCTCTTTGTTCTTGTTCATCCGGCCGCCCTGCCCGCCGCAGACCAGGCCGCCGGCCGGTTACATATACCGATACTTTTTCCGCTGCGCAAACAGGAAAATCAGCGAGATTAAAAAGGCGAACACCTCCGCGACGGTGATGGCGAGCCAGATGCCGTCGATGTCCAGAACGAGGGGCAGCAGGATCACCGCGGAGGTCTGGAAAAGCAGGGTGCGCAGAAAGGAAATCGCCGCCGAGACGCCGCCGTTGTTGAGCGCGGTGAAGAAGGAGGAGGCGAAGATGTTAAACCCGGCCAGCAGAAACGCGAACGAAAACAGACGGAACGCGTGGGTGGTCAGCGCATACAGCGCGGGGTCGTACCCGACAAACAGCTTGGCCAGCGGCGCGGCGAGCGCCAGCGCCAGCGCGGTCAGCGCGACCCCCGCGCCGGCCATCAGCAGGCTGCTTTTTTTCAGCAGGTTTTTCAGCTCCGCGTGATTCTGCGCGCCGTAGTGATAGCCGATGACCGGCGCGCAGCCGATTGCATAGCCGATGAAAATCGCGACAAACACAAACTGCACATACATCAGCACCCCGTAGGCCGACACCCCGTCCTCCCCGATATACCGCATCAGCTGGAAATTGTAGACCATGCCGACAATCGAGTTGGAGATGCTGCTCATCAGTTCGGATGCGCCGTTGACGCAGGCACGCAGCACCGGCCTTATCTCGACGCCCGTTTTGACCAGCCGCAGCAGGCTGCCGTTCGGCCGCAGGAAATACAGCAGCGGAAACAGCCCGCCGACGCATTCGCTCAGCCCCGTTGCGATGGCCGCGCCCGCGACGCCCCACCGGAACCCCGCGACAAACAGGGCATCCAGCGCCATATTGGTGAGCCCGGCCGCCACCGTCGCCGCAAGGCCGAGATTCGGCTTTTCGGCCGCAATAAAAAAGCTCTGGAACAGGTTTTGCAGCATAAACGCCCCCGTGAAGCCGATGGTGATCCGGCCGTACAGCAGGCAGGCGGGCAGCATCTCCGGCGTTGCGCCGAGAAACAGCGCCACCGGCCGCAGGAACAGGATGCCCAGCAGCGACAGCGCCGCGCCCAGCGCAAGCGAGAGGAGCACCATCATGGTAAAATACCGGTTGGCCTGCGCCCGCTTTCCCTCCCCCAGCACCTTGGAGACAAGCGCCGTGCCGCCCGTGCCGATCATGAATCCGACGCCGCCGAGCACCATGACAAACGGCATAATCAGGTTGATGGCCGCAAAGGATGTCTTGCCCGTATAGTTGGACACGAACAGCCCGTCCACCACCCCGTAAACCGATGTAAAGATCATCATTACGATGGACGGCAGCACGAACCGCAGCAGCTTTTTATAGGTGAAGTGATCGGACAGCTGTATCTTCATGGCCGCGTCTCCTCAAACCACCGGGTCGCGTATTCCGCAAGCGGCGGCACAAGCCCTTCAATGTTTAACCGGGAAGTGTTGATACACAGGTCGTATCCGCTTTTCTGCCCCCAGCGGCCGGGCGCCGCCATCTCATAGCCGGCCGCCCGCGCCCGGTCAATCCGGCGCAGCTGTTTGGTGATTTCCGCGTCCGTAAGGGATACGCCCGCGCCGGCGCGCGCCCGGCACCGCGCGAGCTTCGCTTCCAGCGAGGCATACACAAAAATGCGCAGGGGGTCATGATCCCGCAGCACAACGTCCGCCGCCCGGCCGACCACAACGCAGTCCCCCCGCTGGGCAAGCTCGCGCACAATGCGGTGCTGCAGCGCAAGCAGCTGCGCGGCCTTGTTTGGCGCGGGCGCGTATAAAAAGCTGCGCGCATAGTGCAGCGGCACAGCCGGCTGCGCCCCCTTTTCCAGCACGCGCTGCAAAAAATCCTCGTCCAGCGCGGCGCGGCCGGCAAGCTCGGTCAGAATCTCCCGGTCGTAATACGCAAAGCCGAGTGCTTCGGAAAGGCGCTTTGCAATTTCCCGCCCGCCGCTGCCGAATTCCCGGCTGACCGTGACAATTTTCATTCCTCTGTTCCCTCCTGTGCCAGCCGCCCGAACTCGGCGCGCAGCAGGCTGTTATAGCGTTTGAGCAGCGCAAACAGGCGCGCCCGTTCCCCATCCGCAAGCGTTTCCAGCGCCCGCGTCTCCGCCCCGGCAACCCGGTCGACCGTGCGCGCGGCGAGCCCGCGGCCGGCCGTGGTCAGGCTCACCCGCTTGCTGCGCTGGTTCGCGCCGGTTTCCAGCCGGATGAGACCGTCCGCCTCCATCCGCTTCAGCGCGGAATTGACCGTCTGCTTGGGCTGCGCCTGCAAGCCGCAGATCTCGCTTTGGGTAAGCGATCCCTCGACCCACAGCGCATACAGGATCCAGAACCTGCATTCCGGCATGGCGAACAGCCTGGCGGCGCTGCGGTAGGTGTCGTCAATCTCCTTAAAGCAGCTGTTGTATTCCATCAGCTCCCGGCTTATCGAATCATTCATCTGCGCCCTCCGTCAATCCGAAATCGGACTGTAGCAGTATAGTCCGATTTCGGATTCATGTCAAGTGCTTTTTCGCGCTGCGCGCTGTCCGTTCCGCTGTTTATGCAGCGCATGGGCGCGCCCGGCTGGTCGGACATCGGGCCGCCCGCAGCTTTCGGGGGAATTTTCCCTGTTTCCGCACCGCTTTCCCGGGCGGCAGCCCTGTGCCGCCGAAAAGAACCAACCGGCACGCTCCCTCCCCCGGCAGCGCGGCACGCCCGCTCACAGCGTAAAGTCCCAGTCGAGGCTCTCAATACCGCCCATACGGTATTTGTACGGCTGGCCGCCGTAGCACAGGTCGAGGGTGCGGATGCCGCTTGTCCGGCTCAGCCGCTCGATGCTCCTTGCCAGCAGCAGCGCGCCGGGGGAATACGCATCGTAGTCGTCGTCAATGGACAGCCGGCAGACCGAGACACCCCGCCCGTCCCCGGTCAGCAGCCCGCTGAAAAATGCGGCAAGCCCGCCGCCGATGGTCAGCCGCGCAAGGAAGCTCATCCCGGACGCGCGCAGCATCGTTTCAATCGGGTCGTGGCGGCGCCGGATCCAGTTGGTCACCGGGTCGAGCCTCTCCCCGTCCCGGATTGCGTACCGCTTGCGGTGAACGCGGATAACCTGCCGCCAAACCGCCTCGGACGGGCAGCCGCCGGCGTCCACCAGCAGCTCTGCCGAAAGCCCGGCACGCGCGAGCCGGTTCTCCGCCGTTCGCAGGTTCTGGCGCGTGTTTTTGCTCAGCGAGCCGCGCCAGGCCGCGTACCCCTGCGCAAACTCGATGCGCACGCAGGGCTTTGGATTTTCCGGCTCCTCCCGCTGCACAAGCCAGGCATACAGCGCACTGCGCTCGTTTATGCGGCGCAGATGCAGCGCCGCGCCCCCAAGCGCCGCCTTGACCTGCCCGAACGCCTGTGCAAAATCCTCCGGCGTGCAGTCCGCACACCAGACAAGGTCGCGATAGGGGGTAATCATAAAATCGGGGAGCAGATAATACGACCATGCGTTTTTGCGCCACAGCGGCAGGATAATTCTTGGCTGCCCATCCCTGCAAAGCAGGAAAAAGACCGGCTTCAGAAACACCCGCTGACGGGAAAACCGGTAATCCCGAGCCACTTCAGCACAGAATTCATAGGACTGGAAGGGGGAAAGCCGCGGGTTGCCGGCATACAGCATTTGCCAGATTTCCCGCAGCGGCTCGATGCGTTCAAACCGCTGCAGCGTATACGCCCCGTCGTTCATGCAAAACCACCTCCGTATTGTTCAGGCCGCGGGTTATTTCTAACAAAAATACAACAAATGATGTATTTTGTCAACATCATTTGTTGTATTGGGGCATACTTCCCTCGGAGGTGAAAAGGATGCAGTATTATCCCAGAATCCGCGATCTGCGGGAGGACGCCGATCTGACGCAGGATGCGCTTGTACACCGGCTGGGAATGCACAAAACGACCTACACGAACTACGAGCAGGGCAAGCGGGAGCCGCCCTTTTCCTTTGTCATCCGGCTGGCGCAGCTCTACGACGTGTCCCTCGATTACATCGCGGGGCTGACCAACAAGCCCGCCCGGCTGCCCAAAAAGTGAGCAGCGCCCGCTTTATTCCGGCAAACGCAAAGCGGCGGCGCGAACCTTGGCAGGGGTTCGCGCCGCCGCGCGCTGTTTTGGGGCGGGCTGTTCAGTTGAACACCGTGTCGTGCGGGATCTTGTCCGCGCCCTCGTCGCTCCGCGTCCGCTCCATGACGTTGAGGTCGAGGGCGAGGAAGCTGAGCTTGAGCTGAAAAATATACTGCGTGTCGGACAGCGGCATATAGTACATCTCCCGAATCCGCTGCAGGCGGTATTTCAGGGTGTTGTAGTGGACGTGCAGGTATTCGCTCGTCTTGCGCATGTCGCAGTCGAACTGCAAATACGCGCGCAGCGTCGGGGCAAGGTCGCTGTTTTTTGTTCTGTCGTGCCGGATCAGCTCCCGCAGCTTGGGATCAATCAGGCTGTTGATGTGGTCGTGTTCCAAAAAAGTGTTCAGCAGATTTTCCATAATATAATTCTCAAACTGATGAATCTGCCGGTTCGGGTTGTAAATCTCCCCAAACAGCACCGCCTTTTTGGTCTGGTCGTAGGCAACAGCCAGCTCGCTGATGCTGTTGAACACCCGGCTCACCCCGCACACCAGCTTGTACTGGTGCATCAGCCCGTCGAACTCCCGCCGCGTTTTTTCATCCAGCAGCAGCTCGGGCGGGGTGGGGTCGTGGTAGAGCACCAGCGTTTTGTTTTCAAACAGGAAGATGTAGTGGCTGGGCAGGAACCGGTCGATCACCGTTGTGACATAGGGCATTTTCTGGTTGACGTCCATCCCCTGCGCGTCCTCAAACGAAAACAGGGTGAACGGGCGCTTGAGCTTGATGTTCCAGCGCTTGAGCTGGAGGGTGACATAGATTTCGTTCGGCGCGGGGGAGGTGAGAATATAGTGCATCAGCGCGTCGAATTCCGGCATCCGGGAATGGGAAAACCGCAGGGTGGGGCTGATTTTGATGGAGACCAGCCGCGCCGCCACCTCCAGGATATCGCCCGTGGAGGAGGTGAACGGCTTGTTGACCTCCAGCACGGCCAGGAACGCGACGTTGATGCCGTCCATGCGGATGGGCATGGTCATCTGCCGGTAATTCATGATGTCGATGTAGTCGATTGTGACCGGATACCGCCCGTCCGCCAGCGCGCGGCGGTAGACATTGTCGCTGTTGATCTTCTCGACCATCTCGTCCGAGCAGTAGCCCTTTTCGACATAATGCTCCCACACCGGCTCGCTGAACCGCGTCTGCCCGTAGGCGTGCGCGACATGCTGGTGCGCGAGATTGGTCAGCATTACCGGGTTTTCGAGATACTGATAGGCGATGTTGAGCAGCTCCTGCACCGAATCCGCCCGCCCGAGCGCCTTGGTCATGTCGTAGGAGCAGGAGAGCGCCGCGGGATCGATGCTCAGCAGATCCTGCACCTGATTGTAGAGCATGAACAGGTCGACTTCCTGCGCCTTGATCACGATGCTGTTGAAATTCCGGTTTTCGGCGAGATATTCCGGCAGCGGCGCGTCCTCGATTACCAGGAAATTGAGCGTCTCGGTCGACATGATCTCCGCGGGCATGTTGGACGCGTACCCGATATACAGGCAGTAGGGCAGAAAAATGCTGAAGCTGTTTTTGGTGATATAGCGCACGCTGACGATTGTCGCGTTCCGGCTGAGCTTCTTTTCAAACTCAAAGCCGGAAAGCCCGCCGCAGATTTCCGATATGCTCTTGGCCATGCTGTTCCCCTCTCCGGCTGTCCCCCAGCCCGGCGCACCCCCGCGCCGTTTTGGGCGATTCGCCGCGCAGCCCCGCGCCGCAGGTGCATTCCTTTTCCGGCGCGCCGCGTTTTTTTCATCATACCATGAAAGCGGCCGTTTGTCACTTTTTTTCAAAAGTTTCCAGCCGCAGGTTCCGCGCGCGGTCGCCCGTCCTGCGTGTGTCCCCGGCGGTTCCCGCCCCGCCCGGCGCTGTGCACGGGACGCGGTGCGCGCGTTCCATTGTCCCCAATTGCAAAGTGTTTTCACGCCTGCGCGCGGATTGGGCGCTCCAGTCTGCATGGGCGGCATATCCGTCGGACGGACAAAGTGACAGAGGGGGACACAGAGGTTGTCGTTGCCTGCCGGATACAGTGGCAGAGAGAAGCGCGGAGGTTGTGGGTGGGGCACAGAGGCCGAGGGTTGCGGTGCGAAAAAGCGGGCGGGACGGTTACCCTGCGGGAAAACCGGCGAGCTATCGGCACAGCCTTTGACGCCGGGCTGTGACCCGCCGCGGCTGGGCGCAGCGCGGGGCTACGGTGCGGACGGCGAGTCTGGGCGATGCCGCCGGAAGCCTGCCGCGGCAGACGAGCCGGCGCGGAGACCGCGGGAGGCGCGCGTTTTGACCCGGGGACAGCAAAAGGACTTCGTTCCGGAGGAACGAAGTCCTTTTGCTCTTGTGAAAGGTTAGGAGGCTAACAATATGTGAAAATTGGGGGTTAACAGGATAGAACCGCGCCGACAGCTCTTTCAAAAACAGACAATCGAATCGGCGCGTTTTGCCTTTCGGCACAGCAGCCGGTTTATCTTTCACGCTGCTGTGTCACTCGGTCTATATAAAAGAATACATGTATCTTTTTGAATAGTCAATAGAATTTTGCCAAAAAAATAAATTTCATCAGATTTGGTGCCCGAAATCCCCCGTTTTATCAATTTTTAACAAAGCTATCCGGCCGATTGTCGAGGCATCCGGCCGAGCTGTCTATACAGGTTTGTGCTTTTCAAATTTCGACAAATTATTTTTCAAGCGCAAGCGTGGCCGCGCGAACCGCGTGGATATGGGTCGTGTCAAAAAGCGGCACCGGCGTGTCGGTTTGCGCAACCAGCAGGCCGATTTCGGTGCAGCCGAGCACACAGCCCTGCGCCCCCTGCGCGCCAAGCGATTGGATAATCTGCAAAAACCGCGCGCGAGATTCGTCGCGCAGCACGCCCATGCACAGCTCCTCAAAAATTACCCGGTTGACATACGCGCGATCCTCCGCCGGCGGAACCATCACCGCAATCCCCCGGTCGATCAACACCCGCTTGTAAAAGTCCTCCTCCATCGTGTAGCGCGTGCCGAGGAGCGCCGTGCGCTTTATCCCGTTGGCGAGCAGCTCGTCCGCCGTCGCCTGTGCAATGTGCAGCACCGGCAGCCCCGAGATCCGCTCTACCTCCCGCGCCACCTTGTGCATCGTGTTGGTCGCAATCACAAGGAAATCCGCGCCCGCGCGCGCAAGCCCCGCGCCGGCCGCGCCCAGAATCTCCGCACACCGCGCCCAGTCCCCGCTGCGCTGGCATTGCTCGATTTCGTAAAAATCCACGCTGTATAGGATGATCTGCGCCGAGTGCAGGCCGCCCAGCTTTTCCCGCACCTGCTCGTTCAGGATTCGGTAATACGGCACCGTGCTCTCCCAGCTCATCCCGCCAATCAGACCAATCGTCTTCATTCGTCCCGCTCCCTTCATTCCTTTTATGGGCTATTCAAACAAATCGGCAGGCAAAGCCTGTGCGCCGCAGCCCTGCCACAAGCCGACGGCCAGAAGAACAGCCCCGCACGCCCGCTTTGCGGCGTCGATTCATCAACCGGCGCGCCATTCCCCGGCATTTGCCTATCCCTGCCGGGTTCCGCTATGCACTGCCTTGTTTGAATAGCTGTTTTAAGTATAGCAATCCGGGCGGCGCCGTGCAAACCGGTCTTTCCGCGGCATTCGCTTTGCAGGCCTCGCCCGCGGCGGGGATTTTCTCCCGCCCGATATGGGCGGCGCTTGACAGCCTCACCCGGTTTGTGTATAATTTCTAAGGACAGTCAAAAACAGCATATCTTTTATTTACTTTGCAGTTTGTGATATACAAACTTACCCCCAAAATGCAGCTTAAAACAACAGTAGATATATAAATCGCAGTCATTCCACCGTATATTATATATATGATAAATGCAAACATCGTATAGCCAATGTGGATATGTATACGCTAAGTCGTGCCATGAAAATGGGTCAACTCTATCTAATCCATTTT
>CAZYAV010000015.1:36294-50228 GCA_964645785.1 uncultured Oscillospiraceae bacterium | reverse complement strand
CTGTGCGGCAAAAACCATCTCAGCGAGTGACGGCGGCTGGGGGATTGAGCGGTGGGGGCAATCCGGCGATTGCACCGCAGTGCTTTTGTGCGCAGACAGATACAGCGCCGCTTCAGGTGAAACTGGGCGCTGCAAGTGAATTCCAATTATTTTTCGGGAGAAAACGGTGGAATGAAAGCAGAGTTAATTTCCGTAATTGTCCCTGTGTACAATACAGAGGCATATTTGGGCAAATGCCTTGATTCCATATGTGGGCAGACCTATGAAAACCTGGAGATCCTGTGTGTATACACCGCAAGCACCGACGGATCGCTCGGTGTGCTGGAGGAGTACAAGAAAAAGGATCCGCGTGTGGAGATTATCCGGCGCGACGACGGAGGACTCGGCGGGGCGAGAAACACCGGTATGGACTGCGCGCACGGCGACTATATTCTGTTCGTCGACAGCGACGACTGGATAAAGCCCGAGACCTGCGAAGAGCTGCTGGAACTTGCGCAACGCAATCACTGCGACGCAGTCATTGCGCCGTTTTCGAGCGTCGACTCCGAGAGCGGCACGCCAATCGAAAACGCGTGGTGCTCGTCTCTCGATTTCCCGCACGATCTGGAGGGGAAGGCCTTTTGCTGCGACGATTTGCAGCTGGATCGCATTGTCTACAACAACGCCCCGGTGGTTGCGTGGAACAAGCTGTATTCCGCCAGCTTCTTGAAAAAGCACAAGCTGCGTTTTCAGGAAGAGCTGCGGTATGAGGACAATCTGTTCTATTACAAGGTGCTGGTGCACGCAAAGCGCCTGCTGTTCACCCAAAAACAATACTATTTTTACAGAGTCAACCGGAAAGAGTCCCTGCAGGGCTCATCGCAGCTCAGCGAAAGTATGTTTGACATTTTCCCTGCGCTTTACGGCGTTAAGGAGCTGCTGCTGAACAGCCCCAAGGCGAATGCATGGCCGTATGCGCTGGAATATATTTTTTCCGAATTTGAGTGGCGTTATTTTTCCATGATGGGAAAACAGCGGCGGTTTTTGAAAAAACTGCGCGAACAGCTCGACCGCGAGGATTACGAAAAATTCGTCGGCAAAATCAGGGAGAAATGCTCGGAAAAAGAGGGGGAAATTCTGGCGCTCGCGGCGGAAAGCCTGCCGCAGGTTACGGTGATTATCCCGGTATATAATTGCGCGCAGTATATCGGGGAATGTGTCGAGTCCGTTCTGTCCCAAACGCTGAAAGAACTCGAGGTCATCTGCGTCGACGACAAGTCCAAGGATGATTCCGCGGCGGTTGTGCAAAAAATCGCCAAACGGGACAACCGGGTGCAGCTTATAAAATGCCGCACGAACAGCGGCGCGGGCACAGCCCGCAATATCGGGCTGCGCCATGCCCGGGGCGAATTTATCTTCTTCCTTGACGGGGATGACCTGCTGACCTCCCCCGACGTGTTGCAGACCATGTACACGGCTGCAATCAAAAAAGCGGTGTATGCGGTCGGTGGGAACATGGAGTGCTTCAATGTTCAGACACCGGAGCAGAAATATGCGTACAGCGGGCACCGGTTCACGTCGGAGGGTTTGTTTCAATATGAGGCCTACACCGACCATCCGACATGGGGATTCACCAGGTTCCTTTACAATCATGAATTTATCATTTTTAACGATATCGCATTCCCGGATTGCCGGTATTACGAGGATCTCTATTTCTTCGTCTGCTTTATGGCGCAGTGCAGAACCTTCTGGAGCATCACGGACACGGTTTATACCTACAGGGTCAACGACACGCAACATACCGATTTGAATTATGAGCAGATCAAGAACTTTCTGATAGCGATGCGGGCGATCCTGCCCAGACTCAAAACGGTCAGCCTCAGCATCTACTTTGCCGAGTACAGAGGCATGATCAGTTTCTTTCACGAAATTCTCCGGTTCCTTTCCCAAAACAGGAACAGGGGAATGCGTGCCGAGATTTCCCGGATGGCGGGCGAAATCCTCGCTGAAATGGATTTTTCCGCTTCAAGGGGCTATCTTTCCGAAGCGGATCAGTTCCGCTCCTTTCAGGCGTTTGTGCGGGCACAGACACAGCCTAAGGAGCCCGAGCAGCAGGGCTTGAAAGAGAAACTGTGGCGTTACTCGCAAAAGCACCCCGCCCTGTATCGGGTGCTACACGCGGGCAATATGGTTCAGCGAAAGGTTCGATCCGGGATAAAAAAAGCCTACGGGAATACGATGCGCTTGATTTTCAGGCCGGTAATCAACGGAATACTCGATGCGAAAGAAGGGGAGCTGTACGCAAAGACCTGTGTGCTTCAGGCGGAAGTTTCCGCTATGCAGGCCGCGTTGCAGCAGCTTTTGGTGCAAAACGAACAGTTGGCTAATCGGCTGGACAAAGCAGCGGACAGAGGCCGGTGTTCGAACAGTGCAGACGCTACAGCGTCTCTAAGGGGCATAGCCCGACTGAGCAAAGGAGCCGGTTAAGACCCACTTCGTACAGTTGAAATAAAGCCCTGGTTTCAGGATGTGCTGTGCTGGTTCCCGCGGGAGCGGCGGGACAGGACACGGCAAACCGGGTGTTTCGGAATATATAGAGTCGGATTATTATGGCAAATTGTGCAGGGAAAAGCAAACAGGTATGACAGAGAAAGGATTCTCTATGACCACAAACAAAAAGAAAAACGCTATCATGCTGGCGGATACGAGATCCTGGCTGATAGGGCATGTGCTGCTTCAGCTAAAGGAAACGAATGCGGATGTGTTTGACGAGGCGCTGATTTACTATACCTCCATGCCGGAGAAGGACAGGGAGGTCTTGAGCAGCATTATGCCCTGCCGCTTTGTTCGCTATCAATCTCCACTTTCCGAGCAGAGCAACCAGCTGGAGCGGTTCCGCCTGTTTTCCGATTTGATGTTCGCGCGTTATGAGATGTTCCGCTATCTGAATGAGTTTGAAACTGTAACATGGATTGACACCGATGTGCTGATTCAAAAAAGCCTGAAGCCCGTTTTGGAAATGGCGAAGAAAAACGGCATAGCCGCAAATTTTGAGGATCCGGAAAACTGCTCGGCGCAGCATCCCGATAAAATCTACAGCTGCTTTATCACCCCGCCGCAGGGATATAACTGCGACCGGTATAACATGAGCAGCGGGCTGATTTGTGTGAGCGACACACTCCCGCAGCGGGAGACCTATACTCAGTGGCTGTATGAGGCGACGGAAAGGTACGCGGAGATTCTCTCCCTGCCCGATCAGGGTGTGCTGAATATGTTCATTCAGCGCTTTTGTCTGACTCCGGCCTGCATTGGCGGAACCTATTGCGCCTATCCCTATTATCAGCGGGACACCTCCGAAGATGCAGTGGTGCACGCGTGGGGTGGCCGCAAATTCTGGAACAACTGGTATGTCTATAATCGGTACCCCGCGTGGCGAACCTATTATGATAAATGGATTGCAATGGGCGGAACGGAGATGCCGCAGGAACCGCAGCCGCTGATTTCTGTCGTTATTCCCTGCTACCGGCCGGATCCGGACTATTTCAAGGCGTGCCTGGACAGCCTGCTGAAAGGGCAGGTGGATCAGCACGGCTTTGCGTTTGACAGCTTCGAGGTCATTATCGTCATCGAGCCGATCGATTACGAGCAGACGCAGAAGCTGGTGGAATCCTATCAGGATCCGCGCCTGGTTTTCTGTGTCAACCCGGAGAGATACGGAATTGCAAAAAGCTTGAATACGGGGATGAGACTGGCTCGCGGCACTTACATCGCGCGTATGGATGATGACGACCTCGCCGCGCCGACCCGCTTTTACCGGCAGGCGACCTATCTGAATGAGCATCCTGAGACGGTTTTGTGCACCTCGGATTTTGAATATTTTGGCGATATGAACGAGTATCGCGTTACCTTTGAGGGGGAGATGAGCCGCGCGTGGTCGGTATTTACCTGCCCGTTTGACCATCCGACCATTATGTTCCGGCGCGATTTCTTTAAAGCGCATCAGCTGTTTTATGACGAAGAGCGTGGCTATGTTGAGGACTGGGAGCTGTGGCTGCGTGCTTTCCAGGCCGGCATGACAGTTGGCTGTGTGCATGAATGTCTCTTTTTCCACCGTTGGCACAACGGCAGCGCCGGGCAGAACAACCGCACGGTTGAGATGATGCGCCGGTTGGTGCAAAACAACTTTGCGGCATTGGGTGTAACGCTTCAGCCGGAGGATTTGCCGCTGGTTGCGCCGTGGAACGGCCGCCTGCTCGAGCAGGCGCAGCTCGACCGGCTGCAGGAGATTTTTGATCAAGCGCTCAAAAACAACAAAAGGAAGAAGCTTTACGATCCAGAAGCCCTGCGGCAGGTGTTCGAGCTGCGCATGGCCGAGGCGCGCGAGGGGAGAATTCCGGGTATTGTGCTGCCGCCGACGAGCGCACCCAATAATGCGACCGAGTCTGTGCAGCTGCCAGCCGTTTTGAATGAAGTGGAGGAGGAATCCGAGCATGTCTCCCTGCCGCGCCGTGTTTTGAAAAAAATACTAAAGCCGCTCTATGCCCCGTTCCGGAACCGCTACGAGACGCCGCTGTGGGAAACGCGTGTCTATGCCGCAGTTGCCTGCAAAAACACGGACAGTCTGGTGGTGATGGCGGAAGCCCAGCAACGGCAGATTGAGATACTACAGAACCAAATGCAGGAAATGCGCCAGGAGAGCCTGAATGCGATGCAGCGGCAAGCTGAGCTGATACAAACGGTTTGTGATGAGCAAAGAGCCGTTGCGACAGATCTGCGTCAGCAGCGGGAAAGACTGGAAACATGCCTGCAGCAGCAAGATGCAATGTCGAAGCAGCTGAGTGCAACTTCGGAAATTGTTTCCCAGGTGGGTGCCCACACATGGGTCACGCGCATGGCGGTGGAACGCAGCCGTCGGCTACAATGGACTGCGCTGCGTCCGCAAAAGAAAATATTCCTACTTGGGACGGCCGAGCATTCCAACATCGGGGATGCGGCGATTGCTGTCGGGGCGTTGGAGTTTATCCGGCAGTATTTCCCGGAGTATTGCCCGGTTGAGTTGTCTACATACGAGTTCAATGACCGATATGATGAGCTTTGTGCGCTGTGCTCCCCACAGGATCTCATTTTCCTGCAGGGCGGCGGCAATTTGGGCAATCGCTTTCTCAATGAGGAAAATTTGCGCAGAAAGGTGATTGCAGATTTCCCTGACAATCGCATTGTTATTCTGCCGCAGACCATTTATTTTGATGCAGACGCGACAGAGGAGTTGGCAGAGAGCGAGCGTGTTTATAATCAGCACGCCAATCTGACTCTCTTCACCCGCGGCGAAGAGAGCCATCGGTTTGCTTTGGAGCATTTTTCGCAGGCAAAAAGCGTCAGCATGCCGGATATGGCGCTGATACTGCGGCGTAACTATGGAATGGAGCGGAATGGAATTTTGCTCTGTCTGCGGGATTTGTCAGATGAAAGCGGGTTGACGGCGGAACAGTACCAGCAGGTTGAACAGACAGTTAAATCAATTGACCCCGCATATGAGAAGACTAACAACCTGTATGCCACAGACATTCCGCGAGAGCAGAGAAACAGAATTGTGGAAGAAACCTTCAAAAAGTTTGCGAGGCATAAAGTCGTTGTAACAGATCGGTTGCACGGGTTGATTTTCTCCCTGATTACCGGTACACCCTGCGTTGTATTAAGCGCGTTTAATCAAAAAATTCGGGAATTCGTTGCAGATTTTCAGGACTCCGACGCGGTGTTCTTTATCGACCGCGAACCGGAAAGATTGCCGGATGCTGTTGCGCGTGCAATAAGAACGGAAAGTTCGGAAACCGGCACGCAGTTTGAACCGATCTTCGAAAGGATGGCAAAACATATTGAAGCTTTGGATGCGAAGGAATAAAAAGCGCAAAAGCATTCATTATTCGATAGATGATACAAACAATCTTTTCTTCCATTTAACGAACGATCATTACCCCACAGCTTTTGAGGAACCGATTCTTTCGCTGTTTAAACAGCTGCACGAGACTTATGGGTGCACGATCAGTTGCTTTTGCTTTATGGAATTTGGGGGATTCTCCCTGAAACAGGCGACGGATTGCTTTCGTTCGGAATTTCAGGAAAACAGCGGGTGGTTGAAATTCGGTTTTCACGGAACAACACCCGAAACCCGTTATGAAACAACAACAGCCGAACAGGTGACAGCAGAATACCATGATGGAATCGAGACGCTGCGGCGCATCGTCGGGTCGGAATCGCTGGATTATGTTCCGCGGCTGCATAATTGGAACATCTCGCATGCCGCACTCGAAGCTCTTTGTGCGCAGGAGGGGTTGCAGGGCATCTTGGCTTCTGCGGATAACCTGCCGGCGAATTGGTTGTCAAAGTGGAAAACTAACAGGCTGCGAAAAAGCGGTTGTGTAAAGGATTCAAAATCCGGAGCCTGGATCGTCAATACAGATCTGTTGCTGGAAACAATTCCCATCGAAGGGGGGTACAGCTGGATCGAGCGCTTTTTGCAAGCAAGCAGGGAGCGGCAGCACCTCGAAGTCTTTACGCATGAGTGGATTTTGCGCGGTGAAAACGCAAACACAGTTGTTGAGCACCTCAACCATATTGCGAAATGGGCGATGCGGGAAAACCGCGCATATATCTTTTGGAACACAGGAGAGTGAATAATTCATGCCGGATAAAATGAAGCGACTGTTTAATTGTATTGTTCCCGTCACGGCCTGCAATTTCAGGTGTCATTACTGTTATATTGGGCAAACGGTTGGGTTTAAGGGCGAGATTGGAACACTTCCGTATTCGCTGGACTATATCGCTCACGCGCTGCGCCCGGAACGGGTCGGCGAGCATTGCCATTTTAATCTGTGCGGTTCAGGTGAAACACTGCTTGCGCCGTATGTTGTTGAGTTGGCAAGACATCTGACAGAACTGGGGCACTATTGCACCATTGTGACAAACGGAGTACTTTCCAACCGCATTGACGAAATCTGCGCCTTGCCGCCGGAAAACCAAAGACACATTTTCATAAAATTCAGTTTTCATTATCTGGAGCTTACCAAGCGCAATTTGCTTGAGAAGTTTTGGGAGAATGTCAACCGGATAAAAGGCACAGATTGCGGTTTCACGGTTGAACTGACGGTGAATGATGAATCGGTTCCCCACATTCCCGCAATTCAAAAAATCTGCATGGAAAATGCAGGCGCGGTATGCCATGTAATTGAGGCGCGAGACAACAACAGCGGGGACTTCGGCCGCTTGACACAGCTGCCGGAAGAAGAGCACAAAGCCGCGTGGGCGCAGTTTCAATCCCCGCTTTTCAATTTTCAGCAAACGATTTGGGGGCAGAAAAGGCCGGAGTTTTGTTATGCGGGCGATTGGATTTCCAGTTTCTATCTGCAAACGGGTGATGTCTACACATGTTTTGCAGGGGGTCAGAAGCTGGGGAATCTGTATGAAGCCCCGGAAAGTGACTTTCCGTTTGCCGCCGTGGGAGAAAACTGCCCGTGGGCACATTGCTATGCAGCCTACGTTCTGCTCACAAGCGGGGCAATTCCCGATTTGCCCGCTCCGACTTATGCGCAGGTGCGTGACCGCAGCTGCACGGACGGAAGCAACTGGTTGAACCCGAATCTGCAAAGCTTTTTCGGCAGCAAATTCTGCGAAAGCAATCAGGAATACTCCCCCGAGAGAAAGCTTTATATCAACGCTTTGATGGCGCTGGAGCACCACAATACAGAGGCACAGACGGATTTTTCGGCACTTGGGAGAATTGTCAGAGAGAGCCTGCACAGGAAAGGAATCTGCAATTCAGCCGTTTATGGCGGCGGAGAAATAGCGGATTTCCTGTGCAAAACACTGAACGCGGCTGGGATGCCGCCGCTGTTCTGCATTGATTCCGCGTTTTCGGAGGATCGCCCGGCACCTTTAAAGGAGCGGGTGAATCGTCAATTGCGATTCTATCGGCAAAACCGCCGCCGCAAGACGCCGAGTGACCAAATCTGGTTGACGCGATATGATCGTTGGCCCCGAGTCGATGCGGTCATTGTTCCCAACCATGCCGATTTTGAACGCTGCAAAAAGGAACTGGAAAAACGGACAAGCGCCAAGATCATCTCTTCTATTGAGGTGGTGTAGTATGGACGGGATTGAAAATAGGTAAGGGCTGAGGTCAACGCTATTCATTTTGATAATTCTGTGGTATAGGGATTTGCAAAAACAGATAGAAAGCTGCTACATGGGATTACCGTTCCGGATAATCTGAATTTGGCTGTTTCTGCTTGGGAGAACGTGTCTGCTGACAGTTGTTGTCAAAATGCAATGAGCGAGCATTCATATTGAAGTTAAACTGCATTTACCTCCAATCGGCTATATAACTATTTGGAGAATGCAAAAAAGGCAGAAGTGATAAATCGGAGATGGACATGGCAACAAAGACAATGCGTGAATGGAAAACGCTGGAAAAGTGGAAGCGCATGATAATCATTATTCTGGCGCTTGTTGTGCTGCTGCGGCTGTGCTATATCTGGCTCGGTGCAGAGATCAATCGAGAATATGTATTATCCAGCGGAGTCGATCTTGCGAATGCTTCTGCGATTCCCTGCGATGATATTACGCTGACTTTTTCATCCGCGCATGACCGCCTGCACAGCCTGGAGCTTCTCTTTACAGGAATCACGCCGGGTCAAGCAGGGCATATCGTGCTGCAAATCTTCGGCGAAGAAAATGAACTGATCTATCAGACAAATCTTTCCCTTACAAATCTTGCGGATTCCGAGTGGAAGCGAGTATATATCGGCATGGAATTGAAGGAAGGAAGGGAATATCAAATTCACTTAGACGCTTCGGAAGATTGCGCGCAGATTCCCAATATCTATTTTGTTCGGGCGGAGCAAAGCGCGCCGGAGGTAATTGCATCTGCGCAGGGAAGACAGCAGTTAGATGGTGTTGCTGCCATCCGATTCGGCTATTTACAGGCGCCGGGATTTCTGGATCGCTTTGTCATTTCCGCTTTTTGGCTTTTGGCATTCCACGCGGCAGTACTGTTCATATACCACTTGGATAAAACAGCTGCGTGGTGCAAAAAAGCTTTAAATCAGCTCTATCGGATTGTGGATCGGCGGGTTGTTTCGCTTCTGATGGAATTAGCCGCCTGTTATATTATTGTGAACTCTTCAGGCGTTCCTTTTCAAAAACCTACAATCCTTATCCTTTACTTAATTTCGTTGTGTGCGGCGGTAAAAGGCGAAGAGAAGCAAAGATTCCTTCATGAACTGTGTGATAAAACATGGAAGCGCAGTGTGCTCGTTTTTCTTTATCTCTATACGGCCTTTGCACTTGTAGGTCAAAGAAGTCTTATTTACCCCTTTAACAAGGAGATTACCACAGTAAATCTATTCGTGTTTGCCGCTGCAGCTTTTTGGGCAATGCCTGTGGTGCGCACCCTTCTTTATACTTTTCACTGGATAACAGAACATTCCTTTTCAACAAAGAGCGAAAAACGGAGCACGTTGGCCTTTGCAGCTGTTTGCGGCTTGCTCCTGCTGTTTTCGGCTGCCTTTTGTCTATATGTATTTAATCCCGGAACATCCTCTTACGACACAAATAAATGTATGATCACGCTTGCAAAAAATCTTCATGGTGCAACGGATTGGCATCCGTTCTCTTATGTCCTTGTTTTGCGAGTCTTGCAAGAAATCTGGGATTCCACCTATATGGTTATTTTTGTGCAGTGGTATTTCTGGATTTATGTGATGTTGGAATTGCTGCTCTATTTAAGGAAAAAGAACATACGAGATGAAGTTTTGTATGCAGCTGCGGCCTTTTCCGGATTTAATGTGGCCAATGCTCTTCTACTGAATACGATTTGGAAAGATATTCCATATGCGCTGTCGTTGCTGTGGTCTATGATTTGTATCGCCAAATTATCCATAGACAGTATTGAATATCGAAAAAAATGGTGGATCTATGTTGAACTGACGACAGCCATTACAGGCTTGATGATGTATCGAAACAATGGGATCGTTCCGTTTGTCCTCATTGTTGTTTCATTGATTGTTGTGTTCTGGAAGAACCCCAGAGTTTGGGGCGCGGTGGCTGTTGCTGTAGCATTGGTATGTCTTGTGAAAGGCCCAGTTTACAATTACTTTGAAGTGGTTACAAATGAGAATGACCCGGAGCATGTAGGCGGAAAGTATATTGGATTGGGGCAGGATATTTTAGGCGTATATTACAATGGCGGCGAAGTTTCAGAGCACACACTGCAAATGCTTACTGTTTTGACAAAGTATAACATTGCAGAACATGTATACTCACCGTCCTATGCATCGTTGTCGTACACATTAGATGTTCCAACAATAGATTTTATTGCAGGATATGTGGACACATTTGTTCATAACCCAATTATGATGACCCGTGCGATTATCAATCGGGAAGATCCGGCGTGGGGGATTTTCGCCGGAGAAAACTTCCCAGTTGGAGTTCTTAGTCCATACACTACATGCGATGGCTTTGAGCAATGGAACAACTACTACCCTGCGAGACGATATACAAGCTTATACGCTCGCACAGAGGCGGCTTTGTTATATATTGTGTCTTCTCAATGGATTTCTTCCATCGTGTGGCGCTGCGGTTTGTTTTCTCTTTTGGGAATAATCGGTTTTTCCTTTATTCAATTCAAACGCGGGTTAGGAGCCTATGCAATAATTCTTTCTCCCCTTGTTGGACAGATTCTGAGTCTTATTGCCAGCACGGGATGGTCGGATTTCCGATATTTTTGGCCGCTCCATTTAATGAGTATGACCCTATGTCTGCTGCTTCCGGTAATTGCAAAAAGCCATATGGCAGATGCACATGGTAATGAGGATGATTCCGTAGTGGATGTTTCCACTGAAGCGTTGTCGGATAAAAGGTAGAAATCATATATAAGCCTTTCGGATTTGAAAGATGATTTTCGGATTATTTTGGCTGTTTAAATGTGTTGATTTGGTAGTACTAAATATAGCGTTCACAAGATTTTTTCAAAGCAAGGATTCCTCGATTCATACAGCTACATTTGAAAATGGTTGTATGCATCACAAATGCAGCATAGATGTTCACAGAGAAAGAATAACGATTCCCATGCAAGTGGCAAAGTGTGTTTTTCAGCCCATGGTGATGAGCGCGGCTAATTGGTTACGTTGAAAGTGCACTGATTTTGGTTGATACAAAACCTGAAAAACAGACAAACGCAAAGATCGCCTCATCTTTTGAAGCGATGCAGGTTGGAATAAGTTGGTAAGGAAAGAGGACAACATGAAAAGCAAAAATAGAAAACGTTTGGTTATTCTATTACTTCTGTATTTTGTTTTGATGCTTTGTTTGCATCTGGAAAATGTTCTCCAAAAAAACATGTCAAAAATCGTAATCACGCCGGATACAACGAATGGTGAAGTTGTTTTCAGAGGGGCGTTGGTGGATGACGAGTGGTACAACCCAAAGGATATGGTGACTTCTTTAAAAGGGTGGAGGCAAACCGGCCAAGATCTTGCTGTGAGGTCAGTGACTGGAGATCCTTTGGAGTTGACTTTGCCAATTGGTGAATCCAGACAGCTTGTGTTTAATAATGGGTCTGGCACTGGCAGTGTTGAGATTTCTGTTGGTAACGGCATAATCTATAGCAACTTACAGGATAGTCACACAATCAGTACCGGATTGCTTGTTGAGCTTCCGCTTGTAATGCTAAGCAGCAAGTTGTTGCTTAACACAGTGGGCGCAGCAGTTGTCGGTTTATTGGCAGTTTGCATGCTGCTGTTTAATTTGCATTGCAGAAAGAAAAGGGGAAACACCGTTACAGCAAATACCGCGAACAACAAAAATGCCGCGGTGGAGTTTTTGCGGTTTTTCATAATAATGTGTGTTGTGGTGCATCATTATTGCTCATTTGTTCCGGGAGGGTATTTAGGCGTTGATTTTTACTTCGTATTAAGCGGTTTTTTGTTGATGCGCCATTATGAGAGACATGGCGGCAACACGGACAAGCCGTATTTGGATGCGCTTGTTTATACAAAAGAAAGATATTTCAGATTGCTCCCCAATTATCTATTCGCTTTTTTCTTGTCGTACATATTGTGGATATGCTTGGCGAAGGACACGGGATTGGTCGGCCTTTTCGAAAACAACATTTGGGAGCTTTTGATGTTGGAAGCCTTTGGCTTTACGGAGTTTCTTATGGTTGCGCCAGGCTGGTATTGCAGTGCACTTCTTATCGCAGGCTTCTTTGTGTATGTTCTTTTGTCAAAATGCAGAAAAAGTTACTTGCAGTTTATCGCCCCGATAAGCCTGTTTGTCATTTTGGCATATATAAGTCATAACTTCGGCCAATTAAATCAGCACCTGCAGTTTGCCGGCTTTACAACGACAGGCGTTTTGCGTGGCTTTGCGGAATTGGGGCTGGGGTGTATCTGTTATGTCGTACACAAATCTTTATTAAAAAAGCCCCCAACGTGTATGGTCAGCACGTTGGTCGAACTGTTTTGTATAATATACATCTGCGTGCAGATTTTTGACCATAAAGATGGGAAGAGAGATTTTATTTGCCTACTGGCAATCGCGGTGTTGACAACATCGCTGTTTGTCGGCAACAGTCTGTGGTCAAAGCTGCTTAATCATCGCTGGGCAAATTATTTGGGGTCAATCAGCATCGGCATTTATTTGAATCATTTTGCCTTAGCATTTGTAAATTGGTGGATGCTGTGTGCAAAGCTTGACCTAACCTGGTGGTTTGCATTTGTTTTGTATCTGTGTGTCGTTGTTGTGTTTTCAGCAATCTCAACACAGTTTGTTAAGAACTTGTTAGTACGAAAAGAGATGCAGATGTGAGAATTGCGCACATAGAGATGTTGTGTAGTCAAGTGCACGTCGATCCAAATATATGGCATGAAAAATCAATAATGTAACACATAAATGGTGGCGTCCATATGAGTATTATTGGGAGAAATATGAGATGATATTTCAGAAAATTAGCGAAGTAAAACGGAAAGCCTTTTTTAGTACGATTATTTTTGGCCTTTTGGCTTTTGGCTATATGTTTACAAATAAAATCACAAGCAACGATGACTTAGGTACTTTGTATGTGACAGGTGGCGCTGTTGTTAATGGGCGTTGGATGACAGGCTTGTTTGGAAAAGTATTTCCACTCATCAATTCCCCTTGGACAAATGGATGTATTGTTCTGTTGTTTATGGGTTTGTCAGCAATGCTTTTGATGGATATTTTAAAAATTAAAAGCAGCGGCTTGGCTATAGCACTTTCAGCTATATGGGTTACCTATCCGTGCATTGCATCAACAACATTTTATATGTTTCTAGTTTCACCCTATATAGTTGGATTGACTTTAATGGTTTTGGCTGTATGGATAATTGATAAAAAGGCGAATTTAATCTATGCACAGTTAGCTGTGGCTTGTATTATTCTTTCCATGGGATTTTATCAGGCTTATTTCCCTGTTGCTGCAGGTTTATTGTTGATCTTGTTGTTTGTATACGTTGTGCAAAACAATGACATAAAGCAAATTGTAAAAAGGAGCTTGCTGTACTTTTTGGTTTTGTTTGAGGGGATGTTTGGCTATATTCTCGTTCAAAGGATTCTTCTTTACTTGACGGGAGCTGAAGCAACAAGCTACCAGAATATAAGCAATATAGGGCATTTTGATTTTAGCCTTTTGCCGCAACAGATTTCACAAGCTTATGCTCATTTCTTTAAAGCATGGAGCTATTTCGATTCTTATTCAGTTGCTTTTTCCGGGCTTGATGTTGTATTTGCCGTCCTGTTTGCAGGAATGTTTGTCTACTGTATATACTATTTTGTCAGAGAAAAGCTGTTGTTTAATGGGATTGTTACTGCAATCATCATAATGCTGTTCCCGCTTGCCTGCAATTTGGTTTATTTGTATGGTGCGGAATACCTTCATTCTC
>CAZYAV010000015.1:0-36259 GCA_964645785.1 uncultured Oscillospiraceae bacterium | reverse complement strand
GCAATGTGTGCGCAGTGTTTTTAATTGCGGCCTTTTTAACTCAAACGAATATTGATGTTTTTGAAAAATATCAAAAAAGAATAGTTAATACAATGGAAGTATTTATTATTCTTATTGCCTGCCTTAATTGTGAACTTGACAACAGAGCCTTTATGCAACAGGAGTACATTGTGCAGTCCTCAATTATGTATTTGAATAATGTTGTTGCGCAAATAAAAACTGTTGAGGGATATGATGATGAAATGCCCGTTGCGTTTGTTGGCGTTTGCATTGATCCGGCCATTGATAGAATAGATTCAGGATATCATACGATAAATTTGGCTGGTGCAAATACGATGCAGCAAGTAGTTAATACAGCTATTCGATGGGACTGGACGAGGCCAGCTTTTTTTGGAAGATATTTAGGATTTTCTACTAACTTTTTGAATTGGGATTCCTGTGCAGAATTGCAAAAGAGACCTGAAATACAGGATATGCCAATTTATCCTGATGATGGCTCGATTAAAGTGGTTGACGGGATAGTTGTTGTGCATTTTTCAGATTATGTGTGATAAATAGCATGTCATTTTTAGCTATTTCAGTTTTCTTCGTCATAGCTAAGGAAACCTTGGAAAGAAAACCTCAGGCGTGTTTGAAGAATTGATATGATTGGCGACAAAAGCTATATGTCGGCAATACAGAGTAAAACACAACGGTGGATAATGATAGACCGAAAGCAATAGCTTTGTCACTAATACAAAGAAAGTGAGATTCCATGAAGACTGCCAAGTCATATTTTAAGCTGTTGAGGGTGCATCACTATGTAAAGAATATTTTGGTGTTCACTGCTTTGGCGTGCAGTGGCAAGCTCTTTCAGATGGAAGAATTCTGCAAGTGCGCAATTGGCTTTTTCTCCTTTTCTATGGTCGCCTCTTTCATCTATGTGTTTAATGATATCCGGGATGTGGAAAATGATCGACTGCATCCCACGAAGAGGAACCGCCCGATTGCTTCGGGCGCAATTTCCGTTCGGAGTGCATGTATCGTGGCAGCGGTGTTGTTGCTGTTGGGAGGCTGTTTTAATGCTCTTATATTTGATTTAAGGGCAAGCCTGTTGTTGATTATCTATCTGCTTTTGAATGTGGCATATAGCCTTGGGTTGAAAAACGTTCCTCTTGTTGATGTGAGCATTTTGGTGTCTGGCTTTTTGATTCGCATCATTTATGGAGCCATCATTACGAATATCCAGATTTCCAACTGGCTCTATCTGACAGTAATTGTTGGGTCTTTCTACTTCGCCTTGGGCAAACGTCGGAATGAACTTAGACGGAGTGGGGGAGGGACAACGAGAAAGGTGTTGGAAGCTTATAGCGTAGACTTTTTAGATAAAAATATGTACATGTGTCTTGCTCTCACCAATGTGTTTTACGCTCTTTGGAGTGTGGATAGTTATACCGTGACCACCCATAGAGATGGCAACTTGATTTGGACTGTACCGTTAGTACTGTTGATTACCATGCGGTACAACATGAATATTGAGGGAACTTCAGACGGGGATCCCGTAGAGGTACTTATACATGACAAGGCGCTAATGGCTCTCACAGGGGGTTATCTACTAATCATGGTGGCTATTCTTTATCTATAAAGGTGCAGTTGTTGTGAATGTTTACGATTTTGATAAGACTATCTATGCGGGAGACAGCTCTATTGATTTCTATCTGTTTTGCCTGCATAAACAACCAAGCATATGTCGTTGCCTGATTAGGCAGTTGTGGGCATGGATCCTGTTTTCTTTTGACAAACTTGACAAAAAGGCAGTGAAAGAACGCTTTTTCTGCTTTTTGCCGCAGCTTAGGAATCGGGAAACCTTACTGATTCAATTCTGGGAAGCGCATGCAAACAAAATCAAGCCATGGTATCTTCAACAAAAGACGGAGACAGATGTGATTATATCGGCATCCCCGGATTTTCTGATAGCGCCTATTTGTGCGAAGATGGGCATTCAAGCGCCTATTGCCACCCAGATGAATCCGGCAAACGGAGTCATAATTGGTCAGAATTGCAAGGGGAAAGAAAAAGTTCGTAGATTTTATGAGCGTTATCCAGCTCGAGAAATTCTTTTGTTTTACTCTGATTCTTTAACTGATACTCCTTTGGCGAAAATAGCGCAGAAATCAATGTTGGTGAAAAAGAACAAGATTATTCCTTGGCCATCTAATAAGTGACGTAGAATAGAGTGCTAAATTGCATAGGATAGTGTTTTTGAATTCCGGCAGAGAGAAGCTATTGCAGCTTAATTTGAATCTCTAATAGAAACTTTGCAGATCGAACGCACGGAAAAATGCTAATTATCGGAATTCTTTTAACAATTGCTTAATAAGGAAGGTGAGTCGTTTTATGAAGAATAAAACAATCAGGAATGCTCAAACCATATCAGAATCTATTTTGCAATGGTATAAACAGCTTGCATATGAAAAAAAGACTGCTTTCTTTTCAGCATTCGGCTTTGGTATCCTGGTTCACCTCATTGCGATCACCGGATGGCTATTCAATTGGGATACCACTCTTTATGAACCACAGGGTTGGTTGATTCTTCAGGGAAAATGGGCGTGGGACTTTCTCTATGCACTGGATGCCGGAGATTACCTTATCCCGATGAACCGAATTACTTCATTGATCGCCATTGGCCTTGCCTCAGCGCTTTTGGTAGAAATCTTCGGTGTAAAAAGCAAATTGTGGTCTGGGCTGGTTGGTGCCTGCATGGTATCTTTTCCGTCCATTATGTGTGCGTTTTCCTTTGGAGTCGGATTTTGGCCTGTGGCAATTGCTGTATTTTCTCTTTGGATTATATGGAAATTTCGTGGATGGGTTGGATTCCTCTGCAGTTCCGGAGTTCTCGCTTTTGCCTTAGGAGTTTACCAGTCTCACATTGGGTTTGTTGCGGCGGGCATGGTACTTCTGTGTATTTTTGAACTTCTAAAAGAAGAATCAACAGTGAAAAAGGTGCTTTTACTTGCCGTCCGATATCTGGCGGTTTTAGGAGCAGGAATTGGATTATATTATATTATTTTGAAGATTGCGCTTCGGGGGCAACAGCTCGCGGCTTATCAGAATATAGACAAAATTGAACATATTACGTTTTCCGGGTTGGTGGATGGAATCCGATATGGATACAAAGTCTTTTTCTCCATGTTTTTATCCGACGCATATGGAACGGGATATTCCTATGTTGTATTTGCCTACCGCTCTCTGCTTGTTCTGACGTTGATTGGATTGGGGCTTTTAATTAAAAAAAGTCGTGTGTACAAAAAGCCGCTCAAATTTGCGTTGATGATGGTGCTCATTGCGCTCTATCCGCTTGCGGTTCATGCTGTTGCGTTGCTTAGCCAGGGCGCAACATCCCATTGGATTATGATGTATTCATTTGTTATGCTTCCAGTTGCATTTATTGCCATAGCATATAACTGTGAACTTGTTTTGAAAGAAGTCGTTTTCTCCCCAAAAGATTTTGCGGCGTTTTTGCGTGCTAAGGGCAGCTTGCTGTATCAATGGTGCTGCTGCTTGTGCTGCTTTCTGCTTTGCTGGTTCTGGTGGCAGATTACCGATGAGGGATATCTGAAATTACGAATTGCATATGAGGGTGTCTACCAGCAATTGACAGACATGGTGGACGACATCTATGAAAATGAAGATTATCAAAACGGCTGTACAACTGTGGCGATAATCGGTGGAGGGACACCGGAAACAGTATTTGACTTTATGCCGCAGTATTCCAATTACACCGGCATTGCGCATAAGAACCTCTTATATTCTTATCTCGGAATTCCGGATCGCTTTTTAATTGGCGTATTAAACATTCCGCTTTCCTATGCAACTACAGAACAAAAACAAGCTGTTTTGGGCACTCCCGAATTTGAGGCGATGCCCTGCTATCCGGAAAAGGGGTATATTCAGGAGATCAACGAAGTTTTAGTTGTAAAAATGTGACGGAAACGATCAAAAATATTGGAGAAAACGCATGAAAGTTGTCTTGCTTGCCGGCGGATTCGGCACACGGATTTCGGAAGAATCGCAGTTTAAACCCAAGCCGATGCTGGAAATCGGAGGAAGGCCGATCCTTTGGCATATCATGAAAGAGTACGCCTATTACGGCTTTAACGATTTCATTATCTGTGCGGGCTATAAGCAGCACATTATAAAAGAATGGTTCGCGAACTACTCGCTGTACAACAGCGATATTACCTTCGATTTCACGCAGGGTCACAGCGATATGCTCATCCACGACCGGCATTGCGAGCCGTGGAAAGTGACGGTGGTGGATACCGGCCTTAACACCATGACCGGCGGGCGCATCAAGCGCGTTCAGTCCTACATCGGGGAAGAGCCGTTCATGATGACCTACGGCGACGGCGTGTGCGACGTGAATATCGCGCAATTGCTGGAATACCACAAGTCGCACGGGAAAATTGCGACCCTCACCGCCGTGCAGCAGGAACAGCAAAAGGGTGTCCTGGACATTGGCGGCGACAATGCTGTGCGTTCTTTCCGCGAAAAGCAGGCGAGCGATGGCGCGCTGATCAACGCCGGGTACATGGTGCTGCAGCCGGAGATTTTTGATTATCTGGACGGTGACGGATGCGTGTTTGAGCAGGCTCCGCTGCAGCGCTTAGCTGCCGAAGGGCAGCTGATGAGCTACACGCACCGCGGTTTCTGGCAGTGCATGGACAACAAACGGGAAAAGGACGACTTGGAAAAGCTGATCCAGAGCGGAAAAGCGCCCTGGATTAAGTGGGCGGATTGAGGGGACAAGCCATGTACGACAAGAGCTTTTATAAAGACAAGCGCGTGTTTGTCACAGGTCACACGGGCTTTAAAGGCGCGTGGCTCTGTCGGATGCTGATTGGTGCTGGCGCGGAGGTGACGGGCTACAGTCTGCAGCCGCCTACCGAGCCGAACCTGTTTTCCCTTGCCGGGATTGAAAACCAGATGCACAGCGTCATCGGCGACATTCGGGACTTTTCACATCTGCGGGAAACGTTTGACGCCGCAAAGCCGGAGATTGTGCTGCACCTTGCTGCACAGCCCATTGTGCGGGACAGCTACAAGAACCCGCGATATACATACGAAACCAATGTGATGGGTACGGTCAACTTGTTGGAATGTGTGCGTCTGGCGGCGAACGAAGGGCGTGCCCCTCGTTCGGTTGTGAACGTCACAACCGATAAGGTCTATCTCAACAACGAATGGTGCTGGGGCTACCGGGAAAACGAGCCACTGGACGGCTTTGACCCCTACTCCAACTCCAAAAGCTGTTCCGAGCTGGCAACGCACAGCTATATCAATAGCTTTTTTGCCGACGGCGCGGTGCGCATCTCTACCGCACGCGCGGGCAATGTCATCGGCGGCGGGGATTTTGCGAACGACCGCATTGTCCCGGATTGTGTCCGCGCGATGGCCGCGGGGCGCGCCATTTCCGTGCGCAATCCGTACTCCACCCGGCCATATCAACATGTGCTGGAACCGCTGGGTGCTTATCTGATGATCGCGCAAAAGCAATATGAGGATGCCCGGTATGTAGGCTTTTACAATGTCGGCCCGGATGACTGTGACTGTGTGACCACCGGCGAGCTGGTGGAACTGTTCTGTAAGCATTGGGGCACCGGTGCGGCGTGGGAAAACAAAGCGGAGGTGAACGCTCCGCACGAGGCAAATTTCCTGAAGCTGGATACCAGTAAATTGAAAACAACATTCGGCTGGAAGCCGCGCTGGCATATAGAGGAATGCATGGAGCTGACCTGCCGCTTTTCTAAAATCTGGCTGGCCGGCGGCAATCTCCCGGAAGAGATGGATACGGAAATCAAGGCGTTTATCGGAGGAAACTGATAATGGCAAATTGGACGACCGAGCAGCAGGCGCGCGAGCAGATTAAAGCGCTCGTGACGGAATATTACCACGATTTCAAGGAAAACAAAAAGGGGTTTGAACCGGGAGACCGCATTTCGTATGCTTCCCGCGTGTTCGATGAAAAGGAGATGTGCGCCCTCACCGACGCGATGCTGGATTTCTGGCTGACCACCGGCCGGTTCGCCGAGCAATTCGAGCGGGAATTCGCCGCATGGATTGGGGTGAAGCACGCACACCTGGTCAACAGCGGCTCCTCTGCGAATTTAATCGCGTTCATGGCACTGACCGCGCCGGAGCTGGGAGAGCGTCAGATCAAAAAAGGGGACGAGGTTATCACGGTGGCCTGCGGGTTCCCCACTACTGTTGCGCCCGCGCTGCAATATGGCGCGGTGCCCGTGTTTGTGGATGTGACTATCCCGCAGTATAACATCGACACGACAAAGCTGGAGGCTGCCCGCAACGAAAAGACGAAGGCCGTGATGGTTGCGCACACGCTGGGCAATCCGTTCGACCTGCGCGCTGTAAAGGCTTTTTGCGAAAAGCATCATCTGTGGCTGGTGGAGGATAACTGTGACGCGTTGGGCAGCCGGTACACCGTCGACGGGGTCACCAAATACACCGGCACCTGGGGAGATATCGGCACCAGCAGCTTTTATCCGCCGCACCACATGACAATGGGCGAGGGCGGCTGCGTTTACACCGACGACCCGCTGCTGAACCGTCTGATTCTCTCCTATCGGGACTGGGGCAGGGATTGTGTCTGCCCGTCCGGCCACGACAATTTCTGCGGCCACCGGTTTGACGGACAGTATGGGGAATTGCCCCGGGGATATGACCACAAATACGTTTACAGCCACCTCGGCTACAACCTGAAGGTGACCGACATGCAGGCGGCGGTAGGCTGCGAGCAGCTGAAGAAATTCCCCGGCTTTATCGAGCGCCGCCGCCACAACTGGCAGCGCCTGCGCGACGCGCTGGAGGCGAACGGTGCGGCGGAAAAGCTGATCTTGCCAGAACCGGCGGAAAACAGCCGCCCGTCCTGGTTCGGCTTCTTGCTCACCGTCCGGCCGGAAAGCGGCCTTGACCGCAACAAAATCACGCGCTATATCGAGAGTCACAATGTCCAGACACGCCTTTTGTTCAGCGGCAACCTCATCAAGCACCCCTGCTTTGACCAGATTCGCGGGACAGACGCCTACCGTGTGGTGGGCGATCTGCGCAATACCGATACCGTGATGAACGATACGTTCTGGGTGGGCGTGTATCCCGGCATGACCGATGCCATGATCGACTATATGGCCAAAGTGATTGCGGAGGCGGTGCATAGCTGAGAGAGGAAATCATGAAGTGTTCTGATTATATCGTACAATACTTAATCGACAAAAAAATTACGGATGTTTTTGGCTATCCCGGTGGAATGGTCACACATTTGATGGATTCTTTTTCAAAATACCAATCCGACATTGCTGCGCATGTGACGTATCATGAGCAGGGCGCCGCTTTTGCCGCCTGCGGTTATGCGCAGGCCAGCCATAAGGTCGGTGTTGCCTATGCTACCAGTGGGCCGGGTGCGACCAATTTGATTACGGGCATTTGCAACGCATATTTTGATTCAATCCCTGTACTTTTTATTACCGGACAAGTCAATACATTTGAATCAAAGGGAAGCCTTGCTGTTCGTCAACGCGGGTTTCAAGAAACGGATATTGTTGCAATGGTTGATTCCGTAACAAAATATTCGGTTCGTATCGAAGATGCCAATCAGATCCGCTATCAGTTGGACAAGGCTTTCTATTTTGCCACAAGCGGAAGAAAAGGTCCGGTACTGCTGGATATTCCGATGAATGTTTTCCGTGCGGAAATCGACCCGAATTCATTACAGTGCTTTCTTCCTCCTCCTTCTGCAAAAATCTCTTTGAGGCATGAACAAGAACAAATTCTTGAAAAAGCCCTGCAACATGCAAAGCGTCCATTAATTTTGGTTGGAAATGGCACAAAAGGGGATTCTTCACAAACAGCACAGTTGCGCAGATTATTGCATCAAGCAAATATCCCGGCCGTATCTACGATGCCGGCTGTTGATTTGTTGGCGGATCACCCTTTGTATTACGGCTTTATCGGAGCATATGGTTCGCGCACGGCAAACTTTCTTGTTGCAAAATGTGATGTGATTCTATCTCTGGGTGCAAGATTGGATGTTCGACAGGTTGGCGGAAAGCGAGAAAAGTTTGCGCCCTATGCAAAATTGGTGCGTGTCGATATCGATGCGGGGGAACTTTCGTATCCAGTACACGAAGATGAATGTGACATATGTGCGGATGTAAAAGATGTTTTGCCCATGATCGAGCATTTTGCAAATGAAGACGGCTGCGAAAAGTATCGTTCATGGATTCATGTCTGTGATACCATACGTGATACACTTGATCAAATAGACGAAAAACAGCCCAATCGGCTGCTCCGTGCGATCGGGGTGCACTTGCCGAAAGACGCACTGATTACAACCGACGTCGGGCAAAATCAAGTATGGGTTGCACAATCGTTGCCGTTATCGCTGCATCAGCAGGTGCTTTTTTCCGGCGGACATGGCGCCATGGGATATTCGCTGCCCGCTTCTATCGGAGCTTGGTATGGTGCAAAGCGACCGACGATTTGTTTTAACGGAGACGGCGGATTCCAGATGAATCTTCAGGAATTGGGAACTATTCAACGAGAACAGTTGCCGATAAAAATCATAGTTCTCAATAACCATGCATTGGGAATGATCCGCCACTTTCAAGAAATGTATTTTGGTGAAAACTATTACCAAACAGTTTCCGGGCATGGATATGAAGCGTTTGATTTTTCAGCCATTGCAAAAGCGTTTGGACTAAGATATCTTCGCATTGAAACTGAAAAGGACATTTCTGATGGGATTTTCTGTGGTGATGAAAGCGTTCTGATTGAAGTGATTTTGCCCAATAGAACCTACGTGTTCCCAAAGCTTGAATTTGGAAAAGAGAATCACGATCAGGAACCCCTTCTTGACAGGGATCTATTTAATTCTCTCATGAAGTTGTAGATGTTTTCTCAAAGGGAGTATCTATGCAAACTGCAATCATCACAGGGGCGACCAGCGGAATTGGGATTTCTATTATTGAAGCCTGCTTGCGGCATGATTGTCATGTTGTTGCATTGTCTCGGAAAGGCTCTCCCAATATTTCCCGATTAAACCCGTTTCATCAGATTGATGTGGTTGAGGGTGGATTGGCTGATTTAGAGCAATTTACTGCGGCGCACAATTTGTCGGAAGATCGGGTGTTCTTTCACCTGGCATGGAGCCATACCGATAAAATCGGAAGAAACGACCCGCTGCAGCAGCAGGAAAACATTCAATACACCCTGGAAGCTCTGCAATTTGCCAAAAGAATCGGCTGCAAAAAGTTTATCGGCGCCGGTTCACAGGCGGAATATGGTGTGCATACCGGCTCAAAAACCGGTCCGGATTCTGCTGCATTTCCCAATACCGCATATGGGATCTGCAAGTATTCAGCCGGGGAGTTAGGCTCTATCCTGGCCGACCAAATTGGAATTGATTTTTTGTGGGTGCGGATTTTTAGTGTGTATGGGGAATACGATTCACCTGAAACCATGATTCAGTCTTCACTTGCAAGAATGGCGGAGGGCGTACACTGTTCTTTTACCGAGGGCACGCACCTCTGGGACTATCTTTACAGCGCCGATGCCGGGGAGGCGTTTTACCTGATCGGAGAAAAATCCACAGGCAATCGTGTTTATTGTTTGGGCAGTGGGGAAGCAAGGCCACTGAAAGAGTATATTTGCGAGATGCGGGATATTATCCGCCCGGGATTAAAGCTGGGTTTTGGCGAGATTCCGTATACCAATCAAAACAGGTTTAATCTCTGCGCAGATATTTCTTCTTTGCAGCAGGATACCGGATGGACGCCAAAAACAGATTTCGGCACCGGAATTCGCCGCATTTTGGCGAGTAAATCTCACGGTTAGGACGGGCTTCAATGATGCAACCATTCTCCAAGCTTTCGGATAAAAAGGCGTTGTTGCAATTCCTCAAGTTCGGGATAGTCGGTGTCGGCAACACGGCTGTCAGTATGGCAACGTACTATTTTGTCCTGTGGCTCAATCCCGATCTATATATGCTCGGGAGTATTCTCGGCGCAATTCTCAGTATATTGCACGGCTTTTTGTGGAGCAATTACTATGTTTTTCCGCAAAAGGGGCAAACGGTAAAACAATTTTTCTGTTGTCTGGGGAAATGCTATCTCAGCTACGGGGGCACCTCCATTTTATCTAATGTAATGCTCTGGATTGAAGTAACTTTTTTGTGCGTTGATAAGATATATGCGCCGATTATTAACCTGCTTATTACAATACCGCTAAATTTTATTTTGAACAAGTTGTGGGTGTTTGGCCGCAGCAAAAGGAGTGACTCTTGATGTCCGACAGGAAAAAGACCATCTCGATTATGATCCCCTGCTACAACGAAGAGGAAAATATACGCCCTCTATATGCGGCGGTGCGCGCGGAATTGCAGGAGAATTGCGCCGACTATGATTATGAAATCCTGTTTATCGACAACAAGAGTAAAGACAAAACAAGGGAAATCATTGAAGAACTCTGCGCGAAGGATAAGCGCGTAAAGGCTATTTTTAATGCGCGCAATTTCGGACAATTCAACAGCCCATATTACGGTCTGCTGCAAACCAGCGGCGATTGCGCCATTGTCCTATGCGCAGATTTTCAGGATCCCATTGAGTTGATTTCTAAGTTTGTACGCGAATGGGAAAACGGCTACAAAATTGTCATCGGCCGCAAAACAAAAAGCAAAGAAAACCCCCTCATGTATTTTCTGCGTGGTTGTTATTACAAAATCATCCGCAAGATGAGCACCGTGGACATGATTGAACACTTCACCGGATTTGGGCTTTATGATAAAAGCTTTGTTCAGATTATGCGCGAACTCAAAGATCCCACTCCTTTCATGCGCGGTATCGTGGCAGAGCTCGGCTTTGAACGAAAAGAGATTGAATATATCCAACCAAAGCGCCGTGCGGGAAAGACAAAAAACAACTGGTATAGTCTGTTCGACGCCGCGATGCTCAGCTTTACCAGCTATACAAAGGTGGGAATGCGCATTGCGGAATTCTTTGGCTTTATTGTCGCCGGGCTCAGCTTTCTGATTGGTTTGGGGTACTTGATTGCAAAACTGGTAGCGTGGGACAGCTTCGCCGCCGGATACGCCCCGACGATGATTGCCGTGTTTTTCATGGGTGGCGTTCAGCTTGCTTTTCTCGGATTTTTGGGAGAGTATATCATGGCCATGAATACCCGCATTATGAACCGGCCTTTGGTGGTGGAAGAAAAACGGATCAATATGGAATAAGGTGCTGTATTGCGATTTCAATCGAGCCTGCCAGTGAAAACAGAGAATCACGATTTTCAGGGGGATGCTGGCAGCGGTATATTCCTTTCTGCAAAAACCACTTTGTCACGGTTTGCCATTTTCTCCTTTTGGGGACGTACATCGCATCTATTTTGTCAACTGCTACAAACCAGGATGCCAAAAATCATATCGAGTCGGAGGAAAGAGCATATGAGCAGGAGGGTTTGCAAACCAATTTGCGTGCAACTACTGGTGGTTCTTTTAGCGTTACTTCTCTGCTCCTGCGGTAAAACCACATGGCAGGAACAGTACGACTCGGGTACACACTATCTGTCAGAGGGAAATTATGAAAAGGCAATAAAGGCTTTTACGTCTGCCATTAAAAGGGACGCGCAGCAAATGCATGCATATATCGCATTAGCGGATGCCTACATCGGCGCGGGTGATTATGAAAATGCAATGTTGGCAGTAGAGAATGGGCGAAACAACTGCGGCGAGAGCGAAGCTCTGACGCAGATCGAAAGAGTCGTCGAGTTTTTGAATTCCGACATCCCCGGGGTAAGGATCACGAACCTGTATTTTGACGAAGCGGTTTACCTTTCTGAAAATGAAGCCGACTTTCTTATCTCGGTGGTTTACCGCTGCCCTGAGGGCGAGGAATGTGAAGAATTGCGCCTGTCTACAAATACGCAGGGATCGCGCTCAGAATTTTTTATTGACAACGTATCACCAATAAGCGGTGAAGGTGTACACTTGTTTAATGCGAAACTTGCCCCGGAGTATGCGGATGTCGATTTCAAAATCGGTGCTGAGTTGATCCAGTCCTACGATGTTCCCACAGTAGGTGAGGATTGGGATGTCCTCACAACCACACCCGAGGGCGAGGTTGAGTGGGAGTCACTTTCGAATGAGTATGGCGCGACAAAGTTTGAAAAAAGGCAGAACTTCCGGGATTTTTCTGATATGACACAAGAAGAACAGCAGCTTGTTGAAACAATAGGAAATCTCACCATCGAAGGGAACATGGGTGACTTGCTTGATTTGTTGGAGTCAGATACCGTTCAAGCATATGCCACAGGCTCCGATGAGTTCAATATCTTATTTTTTACACCATTTGGAATGGATACAAGATGGATTTGACTTTCAGCCCTTATGGATCCGGTTATGAAGAGGGAAATGAATCCGCAAGCATGGAAGTGATACTCCGACCGGAAAACGGGATGGGGTATGATGCATATATTTATGCAAACCGTGTTGCTTCAACCGAAGGACGGGATAGCTGGAGCGACAGCACGAGTGTGCGTTGGATAAACTGCCCATGCGTCGATTGGCAGTGGAACGGAACCATGAACCTCATGGAGACAGAAGATAGATCCTTCTGCTCGGCAGAACATAACGCGACAAATAATGTGTTTACTGAAATCTCAGAATCCGGTGAGATGGTTTGCAATCTTCGGGATGGAGCATTCACAAGAACTGTGCATACGGTCAACGACTGGACGAAGTATGAAAATATGGATTCCGACAGTACAGAAACAACGACCAGCACATATCAGAACGGTGAGCTAATCACCGAGTCAGCAGATGATTTGCCCGATGCTATGATAGATATATACGGGTATGGAAATGCTGACGAAAATGGAAATGTTTATCTGGACTCGCTGGATGCGCTTTACTGGTAAAACAGGGGTGCTACAAAGGACAGCGGTGCAGAAGGTCTCATGACTGTTATTGCACGGTTCTGCTATCTGTCAACCCTGTGATCGATGGCGCATTCACCCGTTTTACCGCTGCCTATGCGGCCAATGAGATGGGCAGGTAATGCACCAGGGGGCAGTGTCATCGGTTCATGATTTTTGGCGATGAGCTTCGCACAAGCGAGTTTCCTCTCGACGTTCAATGTTGCAACAGCGCAGCGGCTTTTTGTAAAAGCCGCTGCGTTTTGCCTTCCGAAAAGATCACGCTTCTTTCGATAGTTCACTTGCAAGTGCGCTCGCGACGCCTGCGCTGTCGCTGGCAACCTTTTGCGGTGCCGGACGGGTTTTTCATAGGGGGATTATCCCCCTCCCGGCGGCGATTTGCACCGCAATTGCTCTGCAAACCGCCTGTCACCCCCCCCTTAGATGCCTGCGAAAGAGGACATTCGTCCTTTCGCGGAATAGATGCGGCAGCGGACAGCCGCGCCGGAAAACCGACCCGCATTGCGCTTTGCCTGTATCCTGCTTTGTCAACGGCTTTCAGCTCGTCACAAGTGTCGTATAGCCTGCGATGAGCTTTTTCGTTTCACTGCATAGCTCATCGTGCGCTCGCGCTGCTGCGTCCCGATTCCCAATAGAACCCGCCGCGTTGGATTTCGGATTTTGAGCCTCAGCGTTTGACGATATCCAATCTCTATAGAGTTCCGACAGTGCATGTCTACTTTACAAAAATGCCCAACCCGAAAAGCCCCTGCTTCAGGGGCTTTTCGGCGCCTTAGGAGCCGTGAAAAAGGCTTCACACTCCGCAGACACAAACCGAGCTTTTACAGGCGGAGGGAACTCGTGCCCCGAACTCCGCAGGCATCCGTTTTTTCGACCCAAAACAGGAAATTTCAAAAAGCTAATCCACAGCCAACCCCAAACGGAAGTTCAGGCACAGCCAAAAGGCCGGGATGTGAAAAGAAACACATCCCGGCCTTTTTTCTTTGTCAAAGCAAAAGAACATTTACGACAGCGGCGGACGGACAGGTGCGGCGCTGCCCCAAGCTACGGAGCTGCCGCCCCACAGCGGAGCAGCTCCGGTCGTTAAAAACGGGTAAAAAACCTGCCGCAGAGGAACGGGCGCGGGCGGCAAAGGCACTCATAGAGCGAAAAAGGTGTGCCGTAAAGCGGAGGAAAAGGATGCTGCGTTCGAGAAAAAAGCCGCATCCGCAAAAGCTCCTGCGCCGCGTTCGAGAAAGCGATTCTCATAACATCATCGGAGAAAAAAGGCCGCATCTGCGCCGCCACGCAGGCGTTCTTGCCGATGCGGCTGTTGCTTTAAGGACGGTGGGGATTGTTTGCCTGCGGGTTTAGTCCCACGACCGCATTGCCTTGAAGCGTTTTTCCAGCGCATCCAAAGCGCGGCTGCTCTTGCCCATACGCTCCAGGAGGATCCTGCGGTAGCGAAGGGAGCGGTGGATGTCCAGCACCATCTCCTTTACGGGGAATTCCCCCCGCTGATAGCGCTTGTACATGCTGTTTGGGTTGCTCCAATCGTGCGTGGCAAAGAAGAGAATCAGCGCGATGCCGGAAATGACCACGGCGGCGAGATTCGCCATATTCTGGAAGTTAGGCCAATCGGGGAATGCGGCGCGAACCAGCAGCAATAACAGTGCCATAACCACCGGCACCACAAGAAGGGCGAAGTTTGGCGCCTCCTCGTGCAGCTTCATGTTGACATTTTCAAGCGTCTCCATCTGGCGCTTGGCGTGCTTGCCGAAAAGATCCTCCGCTGTGTTGATAAAAACCACGTTTTTATTGGGATTTTCAAGCCACCCCTGCCGGCGGCAGTACGCCCGATCTCCATAGTCGTAATTGGTACGCCGGGTCATGCCCATCGAATAATTCCCCGTTGCAAGCAGGTAAAAGGCGGCAAAGCGCGGCTTGGGCTTGTCCGCTCTGGCGCCGGAGTGCAGCAGATCCTCCTCCAGCTTGTCGTCCACCTGTCCGGCCACATATTCAAGGATGGGCTTTGTCGGAATGAATTCTTCACTGTCCCTGACCGACGAGGGGATTTTGTCCAGCTCGGTACATGCACAGATCCACTCGTCCAGCTTGTCGTTCAGACCATTTTCCGCCGTGCCGTCGAAAAGCTCCGGAAAGAGCTCCTCGTCCTTTGGCAGAGGCGTCTCCCGCACAATGCTTCTCAGCTCCCGCCGCGCACTTCTCTCCCCCATGGTTGTCTGCCTCCCTCTTCCTATAGGCGCCGTTCCCGCATAATATGCAAAAAACAGCTGCTTTTTTCAATATAAGTATACAAGTTCCAAGCATCTTTTGCAAGAAAGTATCGCGGGGCGGACAGCGCGCAGGGCGGGCAAAGCGGGATTGCGTATGGAAGCCGCTCCCAATTTGTTTATTGCGGCGGCGAGCGCCGCCGGAGTAGCGTAAAACGGCATGTTCTGTACTCCCTTTCATGAGCCGCACTTTTGACACCGGCGCCGGGAATGGAGGAGATTGCCGGCCTGAAAATGCGGACGGGCGCTTCAGCGGATTGAATCCCGATTCTGTCAAAAACCAAGGCGCCTCGTCAGGGCGGCAACTGTGCTGTGTGGGTTTGGCAGGGCGGCGGGCTGCCCCATTGAAAGGGCGGGCGGATTTGCGCTATACTGCGTTGTATAAACCGGCGGTGAATCGCGCTGTGCGCCGCAAAAAAAGCAGGCAGTAAAATCGGCAGAAAAGGGTGCAGAGATGAAGAATATTTTAATTATAATGGGCGGCGGCCGGCCGGGCGGCAATACGGAACAGCTGGTGGAGGCGTTTGCGCGCGGGGCACGGGATGCCGCCACGCGGTTGAAAAGATTTCTCTGACCAAAACGGAGGTAAGGGGCTGCACCGGCTGCAACACCTGCCGTTACGGGAAAGCCTGTGTCTAAAAGGACGGCTTTCCTGAATTGATTCCGCAAATCGAAAAAGCGGATCTGCTTGTGTTTGCGTCGCCGCTTTATTTCTGGACGATCTCGGCGAGGCTGAAGGCGTTTATCGAGCGATTTTTCTGCATGGCGGAATACGACCCTGCGCCGCCGCGGGGTCGGTATGAGAAATACCCAGAAAAGGACTGCGTGCTGCTGATGACCTCGGCGGACGATCTGTTCTGGACATTTGAGCAGGCGGTCTCTTACTACCGATTCACGCTGGTCAACTACATCGGCTTTCACGACAAGGGGGTGCTGCTGGCGGACGGCTGCGGCAACACGAACGGCAGGCCGCAAATTGAGAAAACCGCCCATCTGCAAAATGCCTATACATTCGGCAAAACGGTTTATCCGGACTGAGGCGGCGCGCCGCGGAACACGGAGCGCGGGAGAGGCAGGCGGACGGCATCTCAATCCACAGGGGATGGGCTGCTTTTGGCGAGTAATCAACAATTTAGATGAAAGCAGGTCGGGACGCAAAACAGCGCATCCCGGCCTGCTTCTTTGCATAAAAAAAGCGGCGGATGCGCTGTATCATATCTATTGTAATAAGAATTCAGCTTTCCTCTGTATCTCTTCCGGAAACCGTGCGCGCGCTGCCGGCGGATGCCGGGGGGGAGGTGGCGCGCACTTCGGACTTATTCGCGGATTTTCCTAAAAAAATACCCAAAACCGGAGCTGCCGGGATGAACTGCTCGGGAAATCCGCCCGGCGCAGCGCCGAAGCGGAACGCGCATGGATCGGGCAAGACGAATCTGCGGGGCAAAAGGCGGGGAACGAGCCGGTTCGGGTCAAACCGGCCGGGCAGAGCGGCGGGGTGCGCTCAGACGCCGGTCAGGTCAAACGCGGGGATGCAGTCGGTTCCGGCGGAGTCGGGATCCTGAATAAAGCCGGCCTCGATGCCGGAATCGAACAGATAGCGCTGCGCGGCCTCGTACTCCGCGGGGGTGAGCGTGCGGTTGATTTCCGGGAAGCCGCGCAGGTCGCCGACCGGGGTGTACTGCGCCATCAGGCTGAACAGCGCCTCGCCGTTCGGAAAGGTCTCGCGCACCCAGTCGATGACGCCGCGCGTGTCGTCCAGCCGGCCGGGCAGGATGAGGTGGCGGATGAGGACGCCGCGGCGCAGCAGGCCGTCGCTGTCAAACACGCAGGGGCCTGTCTGCCGCGCCATTTCCAGAATCGCGGCCTTGGCGGTTTCAAAATAATCCGTCGCATGGGAATACCGCGCGGCGGTGTCCGGGCGGCTGTATTTGAGGTCGGGCAGGTAAATGTCCACCGACCCCTCGAGGCGGCGGAGGCTCTCCACCCGCTCATAGCCGCTCGAGTTCCAGACAATCGGGACGGGCGGCCTGCCGAGCCGGAGCGCGGCGAGGACGGCGTCGGTGTAATGGGTCGCGGTGACCAGGCTGACATTGTGCGCGCCGCGCGCCGCCAGCTCCAAAAAAATCTCGTGCAGACGGCCGGGCGAGACGGTTTTCCCGGCAGGCGCGCGGCTGATTTCGGCGTTCTGGCAGTAGACGCAGCCGAGCGAACAGCCGCAGAAAAAGACGGTTCCGCTGCCGCGCGTGCCGCTGATGCAGGGCTCCTCCCCAAAATGCAGGGCGGCGCGGGCGATGCGCGCGGTGGTTTCGCAGCCGCAGATACCACCCGGCAGGGATTCGGTGCGCTCGGCGCGGCACCTGCGCGGGCAGAGTTCACAGATCATGGCGTTGCGCCTCCTTTTTTCGGCGGCCGGATGGCGCCGGGTGATTGCGGGCGGCGGAACCTGCCGCGCTTGGCTTTTGTCCATGCTACCGCGCCGGGATGCCGCCCCACCGCCGCCCGGCGCGGGGCAGGGGAACCAGTGCAGACAGGGCGGCCGGCCGGTTGGGGAGCGGCGCACATGACCCGTGCCCGAGCTGGCGGCCAACCCGGCAAAACGGCAGGGCACCGGCAGCGGATGAGTGCGGAGAAAACCGGCGGCCGCTCCGACCACGCCCGGTCGTCCAGGCAGCGGTAGCACAGGGGTAAGCCGTGCGGAAGCGGAAAAGTCGGGGGCGGAGCCTTTCCAACATTGTTGCCCGTGTTATTTCAAAAGAAGATTTTCCGACTTTGCCCGTGCCGCGTTAAAACCGGCGGCTGCTCTGCCCACGTCCGGCCGACCCGGAAGCGGCCGCGCCAGCAGGCCATGCGGAAGCGGGAAAGCCCGAGGGCGGAGCCTTTCCGACGTTGTTGCCCGTGTTATTTCAAAAGAAGATTTTCCGACTTTTCCCGTGCGCGTTAAAACCAGCCGCCGCTCCAACCGCGCCTGGCCGTCCCAGCGGCTGCATCGCAAACAGACTGTGCGGAAGCGGGAAAGCCGGGCGGAGCCCGGGCGCGCCGGCCTTGCCCGGTTCAAAACCGGCGGGGTCAAAAAGCGCGTGCAGAGGGCGCTTGCCCCTGCACGCGAGCTTTTTCGATGTTCAACCCGGATTCGCCGCTCAGAACGCGCGGGTATTGTCCAGCAGACCCGCCATGCTCCATGCGCTGCGCCCCGCGCGATCCCGCTTGCCGGGCTTGATGCCGACAATCCGCGCGTCCTTGCCGCACAGCATGGCGACCGCGCCCGAAATCGCCGCGATCACTTCGCCGGGAATGCCCGAGCGGGCTGCGGCCGGGACGGGCTGGGCGGCAGACTGCTCAAGCGGGCGAAACGCCGCCGTCACACGTTTCTTTACCATTGTTTACGCCTCCAATAATGCACATTTCACAAAAATCAAGATAGAATCAGTATAGCGTATCTGAATAAAAAATACAAGTCCGGTTATCGGGCGAAAACGTTCAAACGCGCGGATTGCATCTGATCTGTTCGCACGGGGAACGCTGCCCTGCGAAAACGCCTCCCAGCGAGACGCTCAAACCATGTTCAGGATAACATTCCTCTGCGTGAGATGCGCATTTCGGACACTCCCATCCGGCTGAGGGCAGCTGTGGGGGGAGCGGGGCGGGAGCCGCGCCGGGAAAATTGACGGGCGCAAAACTCCGGCGTGGTTCACGCGGATCCGTCTGCCGGGCACGTTTTTTTTCGCCGCAATTTTTTCCTTCACAATTGACCGTGGCCGTGTGCAGGCAGGGCATTTGTGTTATACTATAAAGGCGGCAAGGCGGGCGGAGCAGGAAAGCCGCGGGCGGCGGCTGTGCGGTTTTTGGCGGGGCGCCCCGAATCAGGCGCCTGGAGCCGGACAAAATCCGACGGGGTTCGGAAGAAAAGCGCCGCCCGTGCTCGTTTTATACAGCGAACGGCGTGAGAGCGCAGAATGACGGAAACCGGAGACAGAAAACAGTGAGCAACGAAAAAACCGGATCGAACAGGCCGGACGCCAAAACAATCAAATTTGCGATGCTGGTCGCGGTGTTTCTGCTTGCGGCCGTGCTGGGCGCGCTGCTGGTTCCGCATCTCGGCAAGCTGTTTTCCGAGCAGGGCAGGCAGGTTCTTGTTGAAAAGGTGCGCGCGCAGGGCTTTTGGGGCGTCCTGCTGTTTACCGGGGTGCAGATTTTGCAGGTTGTTCTGTTCATTATCCCCGGTGAGGTGGTCGAGGTTGTGGCCGGGATGCTGTACGGCACCTTCGGCGGGTTCGCGGTCTGCGTGGTCGGCAGCTCGGCCGGCAGCGCAATCATCTATTTTCTGGTGCGCCGGCTGGGGTACGCGTATGTAAACGAGCTGCTGGACGGGCGGTTCCGCAAGCTCGCGTTTTTGCGAAAAAAGGAGAACGTCCAGCTGGCGGTGTTCATCCTTTTCCTGATCCCGGGCACGCCAAAGGACGCGCTGACCTATTTTGTCCCCTTCACCGGCCTATCGCTGCCGCGCTTCCTGGTGGTGTCGGCGGTCGCGCGCATCCCGTCGGTGATCTCCTCGACCTTTGCGGGCGCGTCGTTTGAAAGCGGGAATATCACCCTGTCGGCGGTCGTTTTTGCGCTTATTGCGGTGTTCGGCGTCGCAGGGATTCTCATCGACCGCCGGTATATCCGCCGCCAGAACGAATATGCGGACAAGCCGGACGGCGCCGGCGCGCAGCCGGAGACGGAGAAGGGGAGAGAGCGGTGAGGCTGGAAACCGAACGGCTGTATCTGCGGGAGCTGACCCAGGCGGATTTTGCCCCGCTGTGCGAAATTTTGCAGGATGAGGCGGCCATGTACGCTTACGCGGGCGCGTTCAGCGACGCCGAGGCACAGGCGTGGCTTGACCGGCAGCTTTCCCGTTACCGGGAATGGGGCTTTGGCCTGTGGGCGGTCATTTTAAAGGAGACCGGCGGGATGATCGGCCAGTGCGGGCTGACCATGCAGCCGTGGAAGGGGCGGGAGCTGCTCGAAATCGGCTATCTGTTCAACCGCGCGCACTGGCATCACGGCTACGCGACCGAGGCCGCAAAGGCCTGCAAGCAGTATGCGTTTGACCGGCTGGGGGCGCAGGAGGTCTGCTCCATCATCCGGGACACGAACGCCGCCTCCCAAAGGGTGGCGCTGCGCAACGGGATGACTGCCGCAAACAGCGCGGTCAAGCGGTACCGGGGCATAGACATGCCGCATACCCGCTATGTGGCGCGGCGCTGACCGGCGAACCGGCGCGTTTTCTTTTTTGCGGCCGATCGTCCCCCCGGCAAAGCCGTCCGGCCGCTTTTGCCCGCCAGTAAAATTGAACGGCCGAAAAAGACGCCGGGCGCGGCTGCGCCCGGCGTCTTTTTCATGTCTGATTGCGGCCGGCCTGCTGGGTGCGCCGCCCGAACACGGCGGGGTTGAGCAGGAGATAGAACCGCTCGGGCTTGCGCGGCGGTTCGCCGGGGACTGCGCGGGCGGCGCGGTCGAACAGGGGGCGGAAGCCGAGCCGCAGCGCGAGCTGCGCGCAGCGGGCATTGCCCGGGAAATGGGAGAGCAGCAGGAAATCGACCGGCCGGGAAAGCGGCGGGCAGAGCGGGTCGTGCCGGTCGAAGAGGGCGGCGATAAGGGCGGACAGCGCCTCGCTCATCAGCCCCTGCCCCCAGTACGCGGGGTGGAGGTTGAAGCCGAGCTCCCGCCCGCACAGGGCGCGGAACGCGCGGCAGGGCGCGGTGTCGTAAACGCCGGCGCCGCCGATTACCCGGCCGCTTTCCCGCAGCGCGAGCGCATAGCAGCGGCCGGCGTACAGCTCGCGGATGAAGGCGCGGGATTCCGCCGGGGTTTTGTGCGGCGCCCAGCCCGCCTGCTCTGCGACCGCGGGCAGGCTTGCGTAGGCGAACAGGTCGGCGGCGTCCGCCTGCGCCCAGTCCCGCAGCCGCAGGCGGGGCGTCTCAAGCGTCCGCATTGCCCGCCCTCCGGGCGCCGCGCCGGCAGTGCTTGATGAGGAGCGGATACAGCGCCATCACCCACAGCACGACAAGCAGGTAACGGATGGCGTCCGCCGCGGGGCTTGCGCCGAGCAGCGGCTTCAGCCCGGCCTTCAGCCCCAGGGTAACCGCCAGGCCAAACAGGTATTTTACGGCCTGCATGGCCGGACGCGCCGCGCGCGGGTCAAAGCGGATGTACCGCCGCTCGAGCCAGCCGCCCACGGCGAATCCCGCGCCCGCGCCCGCCGCCTTGCAGCAGTCGGACACATAGCCCAGCGCCACGGTTCCCGCGCGGTACAGCGCACCGGCATAGACGATGAGCGCGGCCGACGCGGCGAGCATCGCGAGTGAAAAGAGGGTATCCGCCCTTGCGCGGCGGACGAGCCTGTCGCAAAACAGCTCGACCAGTGCGACAATCGCGGCGGAGAGCGCCAGCGCGGTCAGCACGTCCTTGGGGGTGTGCACCCCCAGCAGCATACGGGAAAACCCGACCAGCGCGGCGAGCGCAAAGCAGAGGACGCGCAGCCAGACCGGCTTTGCCCGCAGGCCGAGCGTGCCGTACAGGCACACCGCGCTCTGGGTGTGGCCGGAGGGGAAGGAGTAGCCGGTCGCCGCGCCGAGCGCGCTTTCAACAGGCGGGAAATTCGGGTCAAGCACCCAGGGGCGCTCGATCCGAAAGGTGATTTTCAGCCCCTGCACCAGCAGTCCGGCCATAAAGTAGGCGATGCCGACCCGGTAGGTCAGGGCTTTGTCAAAGCACCAGTACAGCGCGCAGAGCAGCGCGATGACGACGGCCTCCTCCCCGAGATGGGTGAGCGTACCGAACAGGGATTCGAGAAACGGGGTGCGCAGTTTGCTGAGCGCCCAAAGAAAGTCCATAAAAACCTCCCGGTTTGTATCAGAAAACCAAAATCGGATTGTGAAACCAGTATAGCGCATTTCGGGGCAAAATGCACCTGCCCAACCGGACCAGCGCGCGCCCCCGCCGCATAGATCCGGGAGCCCCCGCGGGGCGGGCGGATTATCAAATTGAGACGGTTGCGAACCCGCCGCAAGGGCAGAGGGGACGCCGGCGCGCCGAACCGGCAAAATTTGGCTGGGGGCGGACGGTTGTCCGCCGGACGCGGAAAAGTCACGAATTATTACAAATTTCCAATTTTTATTGACGAAATAATATGAAATACTGTATAATACACAAAAAAGTATCACATTGAGACAGTTTCGCAGGTAGTCTCATATTGATACGATTGCAGCGGGTATTATGTCCAAATTTTAAGCGTATTCCCGCACCTTGTCACGAAATTGTGTAACTTTTGTGTAATTTTGTTGTATGCGGCGGGGCTTTAAAATAGAATAAAAAAGAAGGACAACGTCCCGGGCTTTGCGCGGGAGCCGGGCAGGGCGTCGGGTGCTTCCCGGGGGACGCGCCGCGGGGCGCCGGTTTTTGGCCTGTTGCCGTTTCGATTGATTTAAGAGCCTGCATGGCGGGCTTTTAAATAAAATAAAATTACGAAAGGAGCATGGAAATACCCAAAAGGTGTTTTCAAAAGAAACAATGAAAAAAGTTCTTGCGGTTCTGTTGGCGCTTGTCATGATGTTTGCGCTGGTTGCCTGCGGCAGCAGCGACAACGGCGACGGCAACGACGACGCCAATAACGCGGGCAGCGAAGGCGGCGTGATCAAGATCGCTGTCGCAGGCCCGATGACGGGCGACAATGCGGAGTACGGCATCGGCTTCGGCAACGCGGCCGACCTCATGGCCGAGCAGGTCAATGCGGCGGGCGGCGTCAAGGTCGGCGATGCGACCTACACCGTTGAAATCGTTAAGTTCGACGACAAGTCCGACTCGGACGAGGCGCAGGCGGTTGCCGAGCAGATCGTTTCGGATCCGGACATCTACGGCGTCATCGGGCACTTTGCCTCGGGCATCTGCATGGCGGCTGCGCCCACCTATCAGGATGCGCAGTATGTCAACATCAGCCCGACCTCCTCGCATGCGGATTATTCCAGCATCGGCGATTACATCTTCCGCAACAACACGGTTATCACGGTTGAGACCCGCACCGGCGCGGAGATTGCGATCAACGACCTCGGCGCGACCAAGGTCGGCGTTCTGTCGATCGACACCGAGTGGGGTCAGTCCGCCGGCAACGCGATGGAAGAGAACATCAAGGCGCTCGGCGCCGAGATGGTCAGCCGTCAGGAGGTCAGCGCGGAGGCCACCGACTTTGCAACCGAGATTGCGAACTTCAAATCGGCGGGCGCCGAGGTTGTGATGGTCGCCGGCATGTACGGCACCCTCGCGCCGTTTGCGGTTGCGTGCGCGAACAGCGACTTTGACATCAAGCTGGTCGGCTGCTCCAACGCGTACACCGACAACCTCATCTCCATCGCCGGCGACGCGGCGAACGGCATCTATGCCCCGGTCGCGTTCTTCTCCGGCAACCCGGATCCGGACATCCAGGCGTATGTCAAGGCGTACACCGACAAATTCGGCTCTGCGCCGTCGGCTCTGACCACCCAGGCCTATGACTCGGTCGGCATCCTCATCGAGGCCATCGAGCGCGCGGGCTCCCTGGATCGCGAGGCGATCAAGGACGCGATGTACGATACGGATTATGCGGGCATGTCCGGCCCCACCACCTTTGACGAGATCGGCGACGCCCAGAAGGTGTTCACCAAGATCATGGTCAAGGACGGCGCGTTTGTCGTCGCGGAGTTCTAAATTCAGTTCAAGCTTGACAGGACGCGGTTTCGTGGGGGGGCCTTTCCCCCCGCGAAACCGCCATTGTGAATCAGCGGGCATTTTGCCCGCCTGATTTGCATCGCGAAGCCTTGCACGCCGGCTGCGGGGAACCCCGGCCGGCGCGGCGAACGGCTTTGTTCGGGCGCTGCTTCGGGAGGACCTGCCGGCTGTATGCGGGCGGGTCGCAGCGCAAAAGAGCGGCCGCTTTTTTGCGCACCCGGCAGCCGCAGGGCAGAGCGGGGGCTATCTTAATCAGGAAGGAGAAATTACCGTTGCTCCGCACTTAAGGGTTTCGGAGCTGCGTAAACCGTACGGCATATGGAAACTTTTATCGGTGCAGTCATCAACGGATTGGCTCTCGGTATGGCGTATGCCCTGATTGCTGTCGGCTATTCGATGGTGTTCGGCGTACTGAGACTGATTAACTTCTCGCACGGTTCCGTCTATGCGTTCGGCGCATATATGGTGTACTTCTTTGTCTCGCTGAAGGTTGGCCTGTTCTGGTCGATTCTGATTGCGATTGTTCTTTCGGGCGTGCTCGCCATGATGGTGGATAAGGTCGCGCTTGAGCCGCTGCGCAAAAAGCACTCGATCCCCATCGCGTCCCTGATTACAACAGTCGGCGTCTCGTTCATCATCCAGAACTTTCTGGCAATGGAGCAGATTTTTACAAGTGAGAAGAAGGGCTTCCCCTCTTTGAACCTGTTCAAAAATATTTCCATCGGGAACCTGACCATTCAGAGCAGCCAGATTATCATGCTGGTGGTTGCGCTGATTTTGCTGGGCATCCTGACCTACCTTGTCAACAAAACGAAAATCGGCCTATCCATGCGCGCCACCGAGCAGAACGCCCGCGCGGCGAGCCTGATGGGCATCAACACGAATTTCGTCATCTCGTTCACGTTCTTCCTGGGCGGCTGCTCGGCGGCGATTGCCGGCACCCTCATCGGCGGATACTATCAGATTATCTCCCCGACCATGGGCGCAACCATCGGCCTGAAGGCCTTTGCGGCCGCGGTGGTCGGCGGAATCGGCGTGCTGTACGGCTCGGTGGTCGGCGGCCTGGTTGTCGGCGTGGTGGAGTGCATCGCCGCGCAGTATCTCGGCAGCAATGTCCGCGACCCGATGGCGTTTGTAATCCTGATCCTGATCCTGATTATCAAGCCCAACGGCCTGTTCGGCAAGAAAGGTGTTTCAAAGGTGTAAGCATATGAAAGAAAAAAAGAGTTTGAATCTGCTCGCTCCCTTTGAAAGCTTTGTCGACAAATTCAAGATTCCGCTTGCGGTTCTTGTCGGAGCGATTTTGATTGCGGTTCCGTTTATGGGCGCGTCGCGCGTCGCCATGCGCAACCTGATTATGATTTTCCTGTACGCGATGCTCGGCATGGGGCTCAACGTTCTGCTTGGCTATACGGGGCAGGTTTCCCTGGGGCACGCCGGGTTTTACGGCATCGGCGCCTACGCCAGCGCAATTCTCACCACAACCTATGGCTGGAGCTTCTGGACGGCGGCGCTTGTCGGCGCGTGCATCGCGGCGCTCATCGGCCTGCTGCTTGGCCTGCCGACCCTGCGCCTGTCCGGTACCTATCTCACCATCGTCACCCTCGGCTTCGGCGAAATCGTGCTGATGGTGCTGCGGCAGTGGGAATCGGTCACCAACGGCAACTACGGCATCCGCAACATTCCCAAGCCGGTGCTGTTCGGCTGGGAGATGTCGCTGCCCAACGGCGGGTTCTACTGGCTGATTCTGTTCCTGTCCACCCTGACGGCGGTGGCCTGCTACACAATCAAGAATTCCAAGGCCGGCCGCGCGTTTGTCGCTATCAAGGAGGATGAACTGGCCGCGACCATGATGGGCATCAAGACGACCCGCTATAAGATCCTGGCGTTTGTCGTGTCGGCGTTCATCACCGGCCTTGCAGGCGCGTATTATTCGGTCATCAACAACGGCTATATCGAGCCGACCAACTTTGTGTTCAACATCTCGGTGCAGATCCTGAGCGTCGTCATCATCGGCGGCATGGGCACAACCCGCGGCATGTATTTCGGCGCGGCGCTGCTGATGATGTTCCCGCAGGTGTTCCGGTTCCTCAACCAGTGGCGCTTCGTCATCTACGGATTGCTGCTTGTGTTGATGATGCAGTTCCGGCCGCAGGGCGCGCTCGGCTGGCAGTCGACGCTACCCTATAAGCTGCCCAAAGCGACCCAAAAGGCGCTTGCGGAACGCAAAGCGGCCAAGCCGGCGCAATAAGTCAACGGAAAGGAGTTTTCAACCATGGCACTTTTGCAAGCAAAAGATATCACTATGCAGTTTGGCGGACTCTTGGCTGTTGACAGCGTCTCGTTTCATGTCGAGCCGGGCGAGATTGTGAGCCTGATTGGCCCGAACGGCGCGGGCAAAACAACCGTTTTCAACATGCTCACGGGCGTGTATGAGATCACCTCCGGCTCGATCGAGTTTGAAGGTCAGGAGATTCACCACAAAACCCCGCAGGAGATTGTCGATCTCGGCATTTCCCGCACCTTCCAGAACCTGCGCCTGTTCGGCAAAATGCGGGTGATCGAGAACGTGCTGGTCGGCACCCATATCCGCACAAAATACAATTTCTTTGACGGGCTTCTGCGCACCCCGCGCTTCAAAAGAGAAGAGGCGGAAAAAACGCTGAAGGCGATCGACATTCTCGAAAGCATCGGCATGGGGGACAAGATCGACGAGCTTGCGTCCAATCTGCCCTACGGCGACCAGCGCAAGGTGGAAATCGCGCGCGCCATCGCCACCGACGCGAAGCTCATCCTGCTCGACGAGCCGGCGGCCGGCATGAACCCCGCCGAATCGGAGGAGCTGCTGCGCTTTATCCGCGAGCTGCGCGACAAGGGCTACACGATCATCCTCATCGAGCACGACATGAGCGTGGTCATGAACATTTCCGACCGCATCTATGTGCTTGACCACGGCAAGCTGATTGCGAGCGGCCTGCCGAAGGAGATTGCGAACAATCCGCAGGTTATTGAAGCGTATCTGGGAGGTAAGAGAGAGAAATGATGCTGAAAATTACCGACCTCAACGTCCATTACGGCTTCATCCACGCGCTCAAGGGCATCGACATGGAGGTCAACGAGGGGGAGATTGTGACCCTCATCGGCTCCAACGGCGCGGGCAAATCCACCACGCTCGGCGCGATTTCCGGGCTTGTCAAATCCTCGGGCGGCACGATTGAGTTTGAGGGCGAGAACATCACCAACATGCCCGCGTACAAAATTGTCAACAAGCGCATCAGCCTCTCGCCGGAGGGGCGCGAGGTATTCCCGGCGCTGACGGTGGAGGAAAATCTGCGCCTGGGCGCGTTCACCCGCGCCGACAAGGGCGAAATCGAGGAGTCCTTCCAGCGGGTCTACGACCTTTTCCCGCGGCTGAAGGAGCGCATCAAGCAGGCGGCGGGCACCCTTTCGGGCGGCGAGCAGCAGATGCTCGCCATCGGGCGCGCGCTGATGAGCCAGCCCAAGCTGCTGCTGCTCGACGAGCCGTCGATGGGGCTTGCGCCGAACCTCGTGCTGATGATCTTCGACCTGATTGAGTCCATCAACAAGCAGGGGACGACCATCCTGCTCATCGAGCAGAACGCGAACATGGCGCTTTCGGTGGCAAACCGCGCCTACGTGCTGGAGACGGGCAAGATCTCGCTTTCGGGCGACGCGAAGGAGCTCTCCAACGACCCGCGCGTCAAATCCGCATACCTCGGCGAGGTGCACGATACCTGAGCGGCCGGCACGCCCGCCGCATCCATTCCGACTATATTTGTGCTGGGAAAGGGACTGATTTATTATGAAAAAGCTTATCAACAATCCGAATGAGGTCGTGACCGACATGCTGCTCGGGCTGGCGAAATCCAACCCGAACCTGGTGTACAGCAACGACGGGCTCGAGGTCATCTCCCGCAAGGAGAAGAAGCAGAACAAGGTCGGCCTTGTCTCGGGCGGCGGTTCGGGGCACGAGCCCGCGCACGCCGGCTTTGTGGGCAAGGGAATGCTGGACGCGGCGGTTGCCGGCAATGTGTTTGCCAGCCCCAGCCCCGACCGCATTATCGAGGGCATCAAGGCGGCGGACAGCGGCGCCGGCGTGCTGATGATTATCAAGAACTATTCGGGCGATATCATGAACTTCCAGATGGCCGGCGAGCTTGCGGGCATGGAGGATATCAAGACGGATTATGTCGTCGTCAAGGATGATGTCGCCGTCCCCGACAGCACCTATTCCACAGGGCGCCGCGGCATCGCGGGCACTGTCTTTGTGCACAAAATCGCGGGCGCCGCGGCCGAGGCGGGCAGGAGCCTGGAGGAGGTCAAGGCCGTCGCGCAGAAGACGATCGATAATATCCGCTCAATGGGCATGGCGATGACTCCCTGCATCCTGCCGGGCGTCGGAAAGCCCGGGTTTGAGCTTGCGCCGGACGAGGTGGAGATCGGCATGGGTATCCACGGCGAGCCGGGCGTCAACCGCGAGAAGATCAGCACGGCGAAGGAGACGGCTGAAAAGCTGATCGGCCGCATTCTGGACGATTACGATTACAGCGGCAGCGAGGTCGCGGTGATGGTCAACGGTCTTGGCGGCACCCCGCTGATGGAGCTGTACATCATGTACAACGAGGTGGAGAAGATCCTGACCGAAAAGGGCATCAAAATCTACAAACCGTTTGTCGGCAACTACATGACCTCGCTGGAGATGGCGGGCTGCTCGGTGACCCTGCTCAAGTTGGACGATGAGCTGAAGGGCTATCTCGACGCGCCGGCTGACACCACTGCGCTCAAATGCTGAACCAGCAACAAAAGGAGAGTTGATTCAAATGAGCTTTACAATTAACGCCAACGACTATGTCGATTACATCAACGTTGCGGCTAAGAAAATTGCCGAGAACGGGGACTATATCTCGGGTCTCGACGCGATTACCGGCGACGGCGACCACTGGGCAAACATCAACCTCGGGTTTGAAAACCTCGTTGCGGCGAGCGACGAGATGCGCGCGATGCCGATTGACGGCGTGTTCAAAAAGATCGGTATGCTGATGATGAGCAAAATCGGCGGCAGCTCGGGCATCCTGTACGGCGGCGCGTATATCGCGGCGAGCAAGGCGGTCGCGGGCAAGGCGGAAATCAGCAGCGAGGAGCTGTGCGCGGCGCTGGACGCGATGGTCAAGGACATGATGGAGCGCGGCAAGGCGGAGCCCGGCTTTAAGACGATGATTGACTCGCTGTATCCCGCTGTCGAGGCGTACAAAAAGGCGCTGGCCGACGGCAAGGGCGACGCGGAGCTGCTGGACGCGGTTAAGCAGGCGGCGATTGACGGCGCCGAGGCGACCAAGGGCATGGAGGCGGTCAAGGGCCGCGCAAGCTACCAGGCCAACAAGGGCGTCGGCCACCTTGACCCCGGTGCGGTGACCATGTCCTACCAGATCGAGTGCCTGTGCGACTGCATTAAGGCAAAGCTGCAAGCCTGAACTGCATCGCAGCCGAAGCGGAAAGGGGGCGGCGCAGTGAACCTCACAATGGTAACCGACAGCGCAAGCCAGATCGCCTGGGCAATCAAGCGTATCATGGAAGTCGACGTCGTAATCGTCGACGACGAGCTGCACCGCATCGCCGACACGTTCGTATACCCCCGGCAGCGCATTGAGATCCGCAAAAACTCCATTGTCGGCCGGATTATCGAGACGGGCAAGCCGCTGGCGATTGACGACAAGGAGCGGTTCCAGTCCTGCATCGAGTGCCCGGATTTTGAAAACTGCGAGATGAAGAGCATGATCGGGGTGCCAATCCGCTACGAGGAGCGGGTAATCGGGGCAATTTCACTCGCGATATCCCCCCGCTTCATCAAGGGGCTGTTCGGCAACCTGAACCACACCATCGGCTTTTTGGAGAAGATGGCGGAGATGCTTGCGGGCAAGCTGCAGGCCGAGGCGGATTACCAGCGGCTGAACCTCGCAAAGCAGCAGCGGGAGGCGCTCATCGACTCGATGGACGAGGCGATTGTGCTTGTCGACGGGGACGGCCTGATCAGCTATTCCAACACCCGGTTCAACGACGCGTTTTTTGGGGGCAAGACGGTTATTAACCTGCCGGTTTCCACCGTTGTGCACCACGCGCAGGTCGAGCAGTTTTTGAAGGATAAGCAGAGCTTTGAGGATAAGCTCATCTATTGCGAGTACAAGGGCAGACCCAGCTTTGACGGCCTGTGCTCGGCGCGCGCGATTGAGATTGACGGGCAGTATTACGGCGCGGTTTTCACCCTGAAGAGCATCAACAACACGGTGAGCAAGCTGGGGGAGACGATTGCGGAGAATTACCGCCTAGTGCAGTTCATCGGCAGCGACGCGCGCTGCTGCGGGGCGGTCAGCAAGGCGCGGGCGGCGGCGAAAAACGACGACCCGGTGCTGATCGAGGGGGTCTGCGGATGCCGCAAGCTGGAGCTTGCGCAGGCAATCCACGACGCCTCCCGCCGCGGGCGGCAGAACTTCTTCCATGTCGACTGCTCGATAGATTCGGATGAGCGGCTGGAGGCGGAGCTGTTCGGCACGGACGGCAACCTGATGACCAGCAAGCTTCGCCTTGCCAACAAGGGGACGGTCTGTATCTGCCGGGTTGACCAGATGCCGCGCTTTTTGCAGCGGCGGGTCAGCGATTACCTGACCAACCGGACGTTTACGGTGCAGGGGCGGGAGATTGCGACCGACACGCGGCTGATCTTCACGGCGGAGGGCTCCCTGCGGCAGCAGTACGACTGCGGAATGTTCGACCCCAACCTGTATGAGCGGATTGCCCGGCAGAGCATCTTTTTGCCCAGGGTGGGCGACGACCCGGAAAGCACCGCGGTCTACATCGAACAGAGCTTTGGCGAATACGCGCAGCGGTATGGGGTGGAGGATATCACGGTTGACCAGGAGGTCATGCAGGTGCTGAGCGACTACCACTGGCCGGGCGACCTGCGCCAGCTGCGCAATGTTGTGGAATATCTTGTTATCAACTGCAAAAACGGGCGGGTTACACCGGAGCTTCTGCAAAAGCTGCCCTTCCTGGGCGAGCGCAGGGAGCAGGAGAAGTCGGCGGATGAGCTTGTGGAAGAGCAGATTATCAAGCTGATAGCAAGCGGAAAGACACGGGATGAAATTGCATCGATCCTGAAAATCAGCAGGGCGACGCTGTTTCGTAAACTGAAAAAAATCAATTCACAAGGAGAGAATGACAATGATTAAGAACACACCGAGCAAGAGCGATCCCCGCACCGACCTCCTCCGCAGCGCGATTGAGCACCGTGCCACCTGGTTCTCGCTCATGATCGACGAGGCGACCAAGGCGGGCGTTGACAAGAGCTTTGCGGGCAAGGCGGTTTTCAAATGCGGCCAGTTCCATGGGCAGAATAAATACCCGCGCACGAACGACCTCAAGGAGTTCGCAAAGGCATTTGCGAATGACGACGTTGTCAACTGCTTTGAGATGGAGCTGCTGGAAAACGACGACAAGAAGCTGAGCATTGATTTCCACTATTGCCCGCTGGTGGAGGCGTGGAAAAAGCTCGGCGTGCCGGACGAGGATCTGCCCGCGCTCTGCGATATGGCGATGGATGGCGACCGCGGCATCATCTCGACCTATGACGCGTTCCAGTTCGAGCTGGGCGACACCATCGCAAAGGGCAATGATGTCTGCCAGATCCGCATCAGCAAGAAATAATCGCTGCAAAAAAGACCGAAAAGGCGGCAAATCAGGGGAGTTACCCGGGAAAGGGCAGGCGCGCACAAGCCTGCCCTTTCTGTTTGCCGTCCAACGCGCAGACCCGCCCGGATGGGCGGGGCGCGCGGTCGCTGCAAAATGGGCTTTTGGCGGCAAAACGGAGAAGGCGGGCGGAAAAAAACAGGCGCTTTATTCATGGGACAGTTGACAAACCGGCGCAAACAATACAGAATGAAGAGCAAAGAGAGCCCAAACGCGCCGGCTCGGCGCCGAGATAAGTGCAGCGGGTGCCCGGCGCATGGAAAAGGAGAGGAAAACAGGGATGAAACTGATTTCGTGGAATGTCAACGGGTTCCGTGCCTGCCTGCAAAAGGGGTTCCGGGACTTTTTTGAGGCGGAGCAGGCGGACTTTTTCTGCATTCAGGAGACGAAGATGCAGGAAGGGCAGGCGGATTTTGCGCCGAACGGATACCTTGGCTTTTACAACAGCGCAGTTAAAAAGGGCTATTCGGGGACGGCGGTGTTCACCAGAAGCCAGCCCGTCACCGTGACGCGGGGGATAAACGGCGCGGCCGACGAGGAGGGCAGGGTGCTGACCCTTGAGTATCCGGCGTTTTATCTGGTCAACTGCTATTCCCCGAACGCACAGCCGGAGCTTGCGCGGATTGAGTACCGCATGGCGTTTGAGGACGCGATGCGGGCGTATCTGTGCAGCCTGGACGCGAAAAAGCCGGTGATTTATTGCGGCGACCTCAATGTCGCGCACCGGGAGATCGACCTGAAAAACCCCAAGCCGAACATGGGCTCGGCCGGGTTTTCAGACGAGGAGCGGGGCAAGTTTTCCGAGCTGCTGAACGCCGGATTCACCGACAGCTTCCGCTATTTTTACCCCGAGCTTGCGGGCGCGTATTCCTGGTGGTCCTACCGGTACAATGCCCGCAAAAACAACGCGGGATGGCGAATCGACTATTTTCTGGTTTCAAACCGGCTGAGGGAAAGGCTGTCCGACGCGCGGATCTACGGCGAGGTGACAGGCAGCGATCACTGCCCGGTTGGGCTGACCCTCTCGATATAATCCGGGCAGCCCGGGCGGATACGCCGAAAAGGACAGCAAACGTCCGCCGGCCGCACTTGCGGCCGGCGGGCTTTGTGGGCTTGGCAGGCAGGCGCATATACAAGGACTGCCCTGTATAGAGTGCGCATAGGCCGGTAAAACGGACAAAAGGCGTGACGAAAATTGTCACGCCTTTTACAGGAACAGTTTGTTGTACCGATCCGCCTGCGGCTCAGTTCAGCTCGATGCGGCGGGTGGCTTCAGGCTGCTTTTCCAGTTTGGGCAGCTGGAGGGTGAGGATGCCGTCCTGATAAGAGGCGTCGATCCTGGAGGTGTCCACCCCGGCCAGATCAAACGAGCGCTTGAACGAGCCGCTGCGGCGCTCCTTGCGGATATAGCCCTTCTGCTTGTCCTCGGTTTCCTCGCTCTGCTCGGCGGAGATGACGAGCATCTTCCCCTCGATGTCGATGTGGATGTTCTCTTTTTTGATCCCGGGCAGTTCGGCCTCGATGACAAATTTGTCCGGCTGTTCGGAGATATCGGTGCGAATCGCGGCGACCGAGCTTTCCATATTGCCGAACAGGTCGCGCTCCATGCTGTCAAACAGGTTCAGCAGGCTGTTGGTTCTTCTCTCAAAAGGCATCAATTCAAACATAATCGTATCCTCCCACACATGATTGATGTTCCTCGGAACAGCCGGTGGGGGCTGCCCGCCGTGCTGTTCGTTTGTTTATGTGCTTAGTATATCCGCGGATTATGAAGAATATTCCGCTAAAATATGAATAAATTGTAAATTCATTAGCACTCTTATTGATTGAGTGCTAATTTTTTAGGCCTGCAATATCGACCGATGCAAACGGGAGCAGAAAGAAATTTTAAAAACAGGTGGAAATCCCGCGCATTCGTTGCTATAATAGGAGTTGCAGAGTAGATATTTGCGCGTAAAGTGCCGGCGGACGGGGAGTTTGCCGCCGGACGAAAAGCCCAGGGCTTACGGTGCAGGTGTCGCCTCCCGCTGCTACATAAAACGAGCATCTCTCGGTTGTGTAGCAAATACATTATCCGAAAGGTGTTTTTATTATGCAAAAAATTTTCGGCCTATTCAGCGACTCGGCGAAGGAGCTGAAAAAAACAAGGACGCTTGTAACGGCGGCGCTGCTGATTGCAATCAACATCACGCTGGACGTGCTTAACATCCGGGTGCAGCTGACACCGGAGCTGCGTATCGGGTTCGGCTTTCTGTGCAACGCGTCGATCGGCTTTCTGTTCGGGCCGGTTGTGGCGATGCTGGGCGGGGTCGCGACCGACGTGATGGGCTATCTCGTCAACACGGGCGGCGGCGCCTACTTCCCGGGCTACACGCTGACGGCGGTTGTCGCCGGGCTGTTCTGGGGCGTGGTGCTGTACAAAAAGCCGGTGAAGGTCTGGCGCTGCGCGGTTGCAAAGGGCTGCATCAACCTGTTTTGCAACGTCGGGCTGAACACGGTCTGGCTGTCCATGATGTACGGCAACAGCATGGCGGTTCTGCTGCCGCCGCGCGCAATCAAAAACCTCGCGATGCTGGTGCCCGAGGTGGTTGTGCTGTTTGTGCTGCTGAGCCTGGTTGACCGCATCTATTTCGGCCGCAAACGGCCGGCGCCCGCACAGCCCGGGCAGCAGCCGGATACCCCGAAGGACGAAAAATAATTTATTCCGGCATAAGCCGAAAAAGCCGCCATCCCCGGGCGGCTTTTTTGCTGTCCTGTCCCGTGAACCGACCCGAACGCCTGCCGGCAGGGAGGATACCCGGTGTCCGCGCCGCGCCCGCCCGCATAGGCTGGGGTGAAGAAGGAGGAGGTCACGGATGAAAACTTGTCAGACAGATCAGGAGGCCTATCCCGGCACGCCGCTGCGCCGGGGGAGCACGGGGGATCCGGTGCGGTACGTCCAGTTTATGCTCAACGGATTCCAGAAGCTGGTTTATCCCGAGATGAAAAAGCTGAAGGTGGACGGAATTTACGGGGCGGAGAGCGAAGCGAATATTTTGCAGTATCAGCTGCACAAGGGGCTTTCGGCGGACGGAATCGTCGGCCGGAACACCTGGAACATGCTTGTGGCGGATTACGAGGCGCTGCCCGCCGGGAAATACACGCCCTATCCCGGCGTAATCCAGACCTGGGGGAGCACGGGCTACCCGGTGGAGGTTTTGCAAAACGAGCTCAACGCGCTGGACGCGACCTACACCGCGCTCGGCACCCAGACGGCGGACGGAAAATTCGGGGAACACGCCGCGCAGGCCGTGCGCCTGTTCCAAAAGCAGTTTGGCCTGAACCCGGACGAAAAGGTGGGGGAAAAGACCTGGAACCGGATTGTCGAGGTTGGCCGCAGCGTGCAGGCCGGCAAGCCGGTGGAGGTCACCCCGCGCTACCCCGGGCTGCTGCGCGTCGGCTCAAGCGGGGACGAGGTGCGGCTTGTGCAGGCGTATCTCAACAGAATCAGCGAGGTGAACGGACAGTTCCACCCCCAGATTGAGGTCGACGGAATTTACGGAAAAAAGGTGGAGGAATTCGTCACGGCGTTCCAGTATCACTACGGCCTGAGCGCGGACGGCATTGTCGGCCGCCAGACCTGGGCAAAGCTGGTCGAGCAGGTCAACGACGCCACCTGAGCCGGGCAATGCGCCGCCGCGCAGCAATCCCTCGGAAGCTTTTGCGCGGTGGTGTGCACCGGAAAACCCGCAAACACGCGGCGGGACACCTGGGACAATTTGTGCCGCGCTCTGCCGGGGAGAGCCGGGCGCCGTACGGTGCGGCGCGCACCGGCGGGGAGGTGCAAAGCTGGCTTTATGCAAAGCGCAGACCGCATCGGAGCCCCGTGCAAACAAGACGGAAACGCGAAACAAAGCCCGTTCGGCCGTATTTCGGCCGAACGGGCTTTGCGCAGGCGGATTGAAGCGACATGCACCGGAGCAATGCGGAAATCGGTGCGGTGCAAGCCGGTTCAGGCAGCAGGTGAATAGGGCAAGGGCGCGGTGAAAACCGCTCAGCTGCCGGCACAGTCCGGCGCATGGTATACGGAGTCTCCCCCGTCTGCGCGTCGGGCTGCGCCGACAGAATCGCACCCGGAGCTAAAACCCGACAGCGTGCCAATTCTGCGTGCCTTTTCAATTAGGCTTAGGGCGGGTTGCCGTCAAACGCTATTCAATCGAGGAGGAAAACGGTCAATGCTGCCGGGCAAGAGGGACGAAATATCGCGGGGCGGATTTTCTCCGATGAAAAAACAGTCCCGCCGCTTGCAGGACAAGCGGAAGCTATGCGGAATTTACTCTTCTGTATTCAAAACCCACTTTTTCTATTCACTTTCACTCGCAAAAAATCCCTCGCCCTTTTTCCCTCCAATCAAGCTTCCGCCGAGCAATGGGCGGATACGCTTTCTGATTTCGCACCGCGCGGGTCGGTTTGCAGGCGCGGCTGTCCGCTGCCGCGTCTATTCCGCGAAAGGACGAATGTCA
>CAZYAV010000014.1:47877-50472 GCA_964645785.1 uncultured Oscillospiraceae bacterium | reverse complement strand
CTCGACATCAAATGCCGCATGGCCGGCCTGACCCCCGACGCGGTAGTTGTTGTGGCCACCGTGCGCGCGCTCAAGCATCACGGAGGGGTCGCCAAGGCGGATCTCAATACCGAAAACCTCGAGGCGCTCGAGAAGGGTCTGCCCAACCTGCTGCAGCATGTCGACAACATGGTCAACGTCTACAAGCTGCCCTGTGTTGTCGCGATCAACGCCTTCCCGACCGACACCAAGGCGGAGCTTGACCTTGTCGAGCGCAAGTGCAAGGAGCTGGGCGTCAACGTCGCGCTGTCCGAGGTCTGGGCAAAGGGCGGCGACGGCGGCATCGAGCTTGCCAAGGAGGTTGTGCGCCTGTGCGAGGAGCCGAACGACTTCTCGTTCAGCTACGACGCCAAAGACCCCATCGAGAAAAAGCTGGCGGATATCGTCAAAAACGTCTATCACGGCGACGGCGTGCTGCTGACCGACGCGGCGAAAAAGCAGGCGGCGCAGCTGACCGCGCTCGGCTTTGGCGAGATGCCCATCTGTATGGCCAAAACGCAGTACAGCTTCTCGGACGACCCGACCCTGCTCGGCGCGCCGAAGGGCTTCACGGTCACGGTGCGCAACCTCAAGGTCAGCGCCGGCGCGGGCTTTATCGTCGCGCTCACCGGCGATATCATGACCATGCCCGGCCTGCCCCCCGTGCCCGCGGCGGAGAAGATCGATGTGGACGCGGACGGCAAAATCACCGGCCTGTTCTGATTTTATCCTACACCGACAGCGTCTGCGCGGCGCAAAACCGCGCAGGCGCTGTCCCGTCCCGAGTGAAATCGCGCGGGCTGCGGCTCTGCGCGCAAAGGAGTTTAACGATGAGTTTTACCAAGGGAAGCTGTGAACAGTTTGTCCAAGTGCTCGCCTCCAAAGCCCCTGTACCCGGCGGCGGCGGCGCGAGCGCGCTGGTCGGCGCAATCGGAACGGCGCTGGGCAATATGGTGGGCAGCCTGACTGTCGGCAAAAAGAAGTACGCCGACGTGGAGGAGGAGATGCAGGCGCTGCGCGCAAAAAGCGACGCGCTGCAATCCGAGCTGCTCGCGCTGGTTGAAAAGGACGCGGAGGTGTTCGAGCCGCTGTCAAAGGCGTACGGGATGCCCCGCGAGACCGAGGAGCAGAAGGCCGAAAAGGCGCGCGTGATGGCGGTTGTGCTCAAGGACGCCTGCGCCGTGCCGGTGGAGATTATGCGCAAATGCTGCGAGGCCATCGACATCGCCGAGCAGTTCGCGGCCAAGGGCAGCACGCTCGCCATCAGCGACGCGGGCTGCGCGGCGGCCTGCCTCAAGGCGGCGCTGCTGGGCGCAAGCCTCAACGTGTTCATCAACACCAAATCCATGGAGGATCGCGAATACGCCGGGCAGATTAACGCTGAGGCCGAGCGGATGATCCAGACCTACGGCGCCAAGGCGGACGCGATTTTCGCGTCGGTGCGCGCCCGGTTCTGACCCGCGGCGTCTCCGCCAAAATCCCGGCCCGGGTCTGCGCCGCAAAGCGCGGCGGATTCGGCCGGCGGCAAAAAAGCGCGCGCGGCATTCGCCGCATCCCACCGGTGCGCCCCGACACAGTCCGGGCGGCAGACGCAGGGGCGCTGCCATTCGACCCACCTCAGGCCTGTGCGGCGGCGGGAAGCCGCGCGGCCACAATGAAAAACGGAGGACTATCACCATGGCACAGCTTTTGAAGGGCGCCGAGGTCACGGCGGCGCTGAATGAACGGCTCAAGGGCGAGGTTGAATCGCTTAAGGCAAAGGGCGTGCAGCCGACGCTCGGCATTGTCCGGGTTGGGGAGCGGCCGGACGACCTCTCTTACGAGCGCGGCGCAACCAAACGCTGCGACACAATCGGGGTCGCGGTGCAGAAGTTTGTTCTGCCGGAGGATGCTTCGCAGCAGGAGCTGCTGGCGCTGATTGACCGGCTCAACAAGGACGCGTCCATCCACGGCGTGCTCATCTTCCGCCCGCTGCCCAAGCAGTTCGACGACGAGGCCGTTCGCGCGGCGCTCGCGCCCGAAAAGGATATCGACGGCATCACCGACGGCTCCCTTGTCGGCGTGTTCACCGGCACGGAGCAGGGCTTCCCGCCCTGCACCCCGCAGGCCTGCATGGAGATTCTCGACCATTATGGGATAAACTGCACCGGCAAAAAAGCGGTGGTAATCGGCCGCTCGCTCGTTGTGGGCAAACCCGCGGTGATGATGCTCATCAAGAAAAACGCGACGGTCACCGTCTGCCACACCAAGACGTCTGACATGCCCGCCGTCTGCCGCGAGGCGGACATCCTGATTGTCGCGGCCGGGCGCGCGGGCGTTGTCGGGCGGGACTATGTCCGCGAGGGGCAGATTGTCATCGACGTCGGCATCAACACAAACGCCGAGGGCAAGCTGTGCGGCGACGCCATATTCGACGAGATTGAGCCGATTGTCGGCGCAATCACCCCCGTCCCCGGCGGGGTTGGAACGGTCACCACCTCGGTGCTGGTCGGCCACGTCGTCACGGCGGCGGCGCGCACCCTCGGCTAAGCGTTCGGCGGGGCGAACGGCCGGGTCGGGGCGCGTTTGAGACCCGGC
>CAZYAV010000014.1:10117-47777 GCA_964645785.1 uncultured Oscillospiraceae bacterium | reverse complement strand
TTTTCCGGCGCGGTCTCCCGGTTCCGGGCGCCCGGCGCGGCGACCTGGCACGGCGGATGGGTGCGTGCTGCGCTGCCCCAGCCGGTTTTTCGCGCTGCGCGCTTGTAGGACGGGTTCCCCCGCTCCTTTCCGGCGGTACATCTGCGGGGTCTTTCGCCCCGCTTCCGGCGGGCGCGGCGGCCGGGTGCGCCGGCTTTCGTCAGCCAGCACAAGCCGGACATTCGGGCAGGTAAACGCGCAGGCTGCGCGCAGGGATATGCCGTTCCCCCTTTTGCGCTTTCCAAACGCCGCGTCCTTTATAAAGGGGGTCGGGAACCGGCTTGGGCTTTGCCGCGGCGTCCACCGGCGTGCGGCCGGTTTTTCCGGCATCTTCCCCGCCGGGATAGAGTCGAAGGCCGGGCTTGTCGCTCATCCGCCCGCCGGCTTCAACAACAAAATGCTGCAACATAATCGAGGTGTCAAGATGAACCAAACCATTGACAGCAGCGCGCTGTTCAAGCGGCTGTTCCTGCTCACTTCCCTCGCGTTTGCCGCCGGCGGGTTCGCCGCGGGCGGCTTCGGGGAAGCGCCCGCGGGTCTGCTGACCCTGTTTTGCTCCCCGCAGCAGCTGACCTGCGACGCGTTCACGGTCGCGGGGCCGGCGGGCGCATTTTTCAACGCCGCGCTGGTCGGCCTGCTCTGCTGTCTTGCGCTGTGCTCCAGGCACGCGAAAGCGACGAGCACCTCTTTTCTGGCCTATTTCCTGACCGTCGGCTTCTCCTTTTACGGAATCAACGTGCTCAACATGCTCCCCTGCCTGCTCGGCACCTGGCTGTACGCGCTGCTACGGCGGGAGCCGTTTGGGAAATTCGCGAATTTCGCGCTGTTCACCACCGGCCTTGCGCCGGTTGTCAGCGAGCTGATGTTCCGCTATCCAAACGCGCAGGCGCGCGCGCTCACGCCGCTGGGGGCGGTTCTCGGCATTGCTGCCGGCGCGGCGGCGGGCTTTGTGATGCCCATGATCTGCGGCCATTCGGTCAACGCGCACAAGGGATACAGCCTGTACAGCGCCGCGCTCCCGGTGGGGATCCTCGCTTATCTCTTTGTGGCCATCGCGTTCCGGACACTCGGCGTTGAGCAGCCGTCCAACACCAGCATCGGGGAGGGCTACGGATTCCTCGTCAACATTTTCTGCTTTGGGCTGTTTGCGCTTTACACGGTCGCCGGATACTGGCTGAGCGGGAAATCCTTTGCGCCGCTGCGGCGGGTGCTCGCCTCCACCGGCTACAAAACCGACCTGAGCGCGGACATCGGCATCGGCCCTGCGCTGCTGCACATCGGGCTGTATGGCCTGTTTATTCTCGGCTACTACAACCTGATCGGCGCGCCGTTCACGGGGCTTACCCTTGGGATTGTGCTGTGTATGCTCTCGGCCGCGGCATCCGGGGCGCACGTATACACGGTGCTGCCCATCCTGATTGGGTACGCGATTGCGTCGACTTTCGGCTTCTGGGAGCTGACGACCCCGGCCATTCTGGTCGGCGCCTGCTTCGCGTCCGGCCTTGCCCCCATTGCCGGCCGGTTTGGGGTGATTCCCGGCATACTGGCCGGTCTTCTGCATGCCTGCGCCGTCACCCAGACGCCGCAGCTGCACGGCGGTTTCTGCCTGTACAACGGCGGCCTGACCGCCTGTGTGCTGGCGATTGTGCTGGCGCCGCTGCTGGAAAGCCTGTTTGTGCCGAACGACGAATTCGCTGTCCTTGCCCGGTTCAACAGGAAATCAGGGTCGTGACCTGCGTTTATGTAACGAATCGTTTATAAAGAGACGCGGCTGTGTGCGCCGGCCGGCCAAAATGACAGCAAATCCCTCCCTGATTGCAGCGTGGGCAGACCGCCCGCAGGACTCGAAGGGCTTTGTATAAACTATAGATCACCCTGCCGCGAATCGCGATCCCAGAGGACTGTGGAAATCCCGCGCAGCAGCACGGGCAGGCAGTCCGCGAAAATAAAAGTGCAATTAAAATACAAATCCGGACACAGAAAAAGCCCGGGGCAGGCAGCTCCGGGCTTTCCCCTGCCGCCTGCGCCCCGCGCCCATCCCCCGCGGTTCCGGCGGACACCCGCCCGCGCAAAAAAAACGCCCGCTGCTTTCGCAGCGGGCGTTCCGTTGTTTGCGATAGCGCCGCCCGGATGCCGCCGGGAGCGATACCGAAAAAAGAGGAGACAAAAGGATGCGGCGCTCAGAACTCGATGCCCCTGCGCGCCGGAATTCCCCGGGTATAGGGGTGTTTTACAAGGGTCATCTCGGTCACATAATCGGCCAGCTCGACAATTTCGGGCGCCGGGTTGCGGCCGGTCAGCACAAGCTCCGTCCCCGGCGCTTTGTGCCGGATCAGATCCGCCAGCCCGGCGACCGAAACAAAGCCGTGGGTCACCGTCGAGCAGATTTCGTCCATGACTACAAGGTCATATTCCCCGCTTGCGGCATAGGCCGCGCAGGCGTCAAACAGCGCCGCACAGGTCTGGCGGGTCTGCGCGAGCTCCTGATCGTCCATGCTTTTGACAAACTTGACGGCGGCCGGGATATCCGGCACGGTGACATTCTCAAAGCTGCGAAGCGCCTCCCGCTCGCCGCTGTTGTCCGATTTTAAGAACTGTGCGAACACCACCCGCAGCCCGCGGCCGGCCGCGCGGGTGCACAGCCCCACCGCGGCGGTCGTCTTGCCCTTACCGTCCCCGCAGTATATATGAACCAATCCCTGCTTCATAAGCCCTATCCTCTGTGTTCTCGGTCACCGCGCGCTGGTAGCGCGCACGTTTGCAGTCATTTCAATCCTCGAAAGAGCGGCGCTCACCGGCTTATAAAGCAGCAGAACCGAGACAAAATTCCCCGCACAATGCAGCAGATCAAAGCTGAGGCCGCTCAGAATATATGCAACCCCATACGACCAGCCGCCGATGATAAACGAGGGGATGGAGGACAGGGTGCCGAACAGCAGCCCGTAAATCGCGGCAATCACCGCCCAGACTGCGCTGTTGTCCATCTCGCGCAGCAGCCGCGCGATCAGGTATAACACCGTCCAGATATACAGATAGGTCGCAAACCACAGGCCAAATCCGTACACCAGCCCTTCCAGCAGCGCAAACACATAGATAATGTAAAGGGTGCGCCGCCCGAACGCCTTGGTGAAGCAGATGACCAGCAGCGAAACCAGCTCGATATTCGGCAGCGGGGCAAGCACGATCTGCACCCCCAGCAGCATCGCGGCGCAGACGCCGATGCAGGCCACTTCATAAATGGTGAGCTTGCTCTTCATCAATACCCAACCGTCAGGATAATTTCGTATTTTTCGCCGTCCGCAATGGGGGTTTCGTCCGCCCCGGTGGTCAGGCTTTCGCCGTCCTTCTGGAAGTTCCACCATTCCTGCGCGCCCTCGTCGGCGGTGTAGCCGTCAACCGTCAGGGCATACAGGCCGTAGGGTCCCTGGTTGTCCACCACAATCCCCGCGTTGACCACCGCACGCCCGAGATACTCCTCGTCCGTGTCGATCTCAAACACGTTGCTGCTCTCGTCCTTATGCACAACCGTCACCGTGATGTGCTTTGCGCCGCCGCTCGTCGCCGGTTTGTTTGTGAAATACAGCACAAGCGCCACCGCCACAAGCACAAGCAGAACCGCGCCTGCAATCCACAGAATTTTCTTTGTTTTCGCGTTCAAAATAAAAAGCCTCCGTCATGCAACGCAAGTTTGCAACGGAGACTGCCCATGCGCAAGGCGAACCCCGCCAAGCACAGACAAAACACCGCTGGCCAAATCCTCGTGGCCTTGCGCTGAAAGTGGTTTGCGGAACAGGTTTTCTGGCTTGGACGTCGTCACAGCGCGCCTGCCTTCCCGGATTTTTTCCAAACTCCAGTGGCGTCAAACGGCGCGCCGCTGTTATCCATACAGCGACGGGTTCGCACAGGCATCTCACCTGTTTCCCTGACGAAGCCGCACCGCGCGGCTCCGTATTCATTCCGCAAACATATTTATCACGTAAACAGTATAGTCTCGAATCCGATAATCGTCAAGTCCCTCTGCCCCGCAGCGACGCAACTTTGTCTATTTCAGACAAAGTTCTGCGCAGGATTTCATCACTCTGCGCAAAATCGCAGAAAAATGCTCAGCCGCTTGACTTCAACGTATTATCATGATAAAGTGTAGAAGCTGCCTTGCTTATCAAGCAACGATTTTGGAAAAAAGGGCGGGCGCCCGCCCGCACACAGGAGAAAAGAATCATGAAAAAAATACTTACGCTGACCCTTGCGCTGCTGCTCTGCCTCTCGCTTCTGGCGGGCTGCGGCGGCCAGGCTCCCGAAACGGACGGCGGCGAAAACAGCGGCGACGGCGGCGACGCGCAGCAGCCGCAGGCCGGCGCTTCCCTGCTGGGGGAGGACAACACCTTCGTCGTCGGCTTCGACCAGGATTTCCCCCCGTTCGGCTATGTCGGCGAGGACGGCGAGTTCACCGGCTTTGACATCGAAACGGCGCGCGAGCTCGCGAACCGCCTCGGCTGGGCAATTGAGCTGCAGCCCATCGACTGGGACGCCAAGGACTTTGAGCTGGAATCCGGCACGATCGACTGCATCTGGAACGGCTTTACCATGAACGGCCGCGAGGATGAGTACACCTGGACCGTTCCCTATTACGACAACACACAGGTGTTCATCGTCCGCGAGGACGCGGGCATCGTGACCTTTGACGACCTCGCCGGCAAAATTGTCGCGGTGCAGAAGGATTCCTCCGCGCTCGCCGCGCTGCAGAACGAGGAGAACGCCGCGCTGCTCGACTCGCTCGACAGCCTGCTGGAGGTTGCCGAATACAACACGGCGTTTATGGATCTGGAGCAGGGCACAGTCGACGCGGTCGCGATGGACGCGGGCGTCGCGGCGTTCCAGATGGAGGGTCGCTCGGACGAGTTCGTGGTGCTCGAGCAGGAGCTTTCGAGCGAGCAGTACGGCATCGGCTTCAAGCTGGGCAACACCGAGCTGCGGGACGCCGTTGAAAACGAGCTGCTCGCGATGGCCGAGGACGGCACCCTTGCCAAAATCGCCGAGGAGTTTGTCGACACGGCAAACGTCAGCCTGCTTCGCTGACCGGCGCCGCCCCGCCTTTTGATTGTGGCGGGCAGAACGATTCCCTTGCACACTGCCCCGCGGCGCGCGGGGTTCACACAAAAACAGCCGAGCGCGGCGTCGCAGGACGCCGCGCCTGCGCTGTCTGTTTTGGCAAATTTCCGTTTCAGGAGGAATTCCCATGACCATTTCGGCGATTCTGGCGCAGCTTTCGGACGGGATGCTGCGCACCCTGATGATTTTCGCGGTGACCCTTGTGGGCTCCCTCCCGCTCGGGCTGCTCATCTCGTTCGGCCGAACCTCCCGGTTCTGGTTTCTGCGCAACCTGACCCGCATCTACATCTCGATTATGCGGGGCACCCCGCTGATGCTGCAATTGCTGGTGGTCTATTTTGGCCCCTACTTCCTGCTCGGCATCAGCGTCGGGCGGGGGTACCGGGTCTACGCGGTGCTCATCGCGTTCATCCTCAACTACGCCGCCTATTTTGCGGAAATCTACCGTTCGGGCATCGAATCCATGCCAAAGGGGCAGTACGAGGCGGCGGCCGTGTTGGGCTATTCCCGCTCCCAGACCTTTTTGCGGATTATCCTGCCGCAGGTCGTCAAGCGGATCCTGCCCGCCGTGACGAACGAGGTCATCACCCTTGTCAAGGATACCTCGCTGGCGTTCGCAATCGCCTACAGCGAGATGTTCACCGAGGCCAAGGCCATCTCGACCGCGCAAAAGACGATGGTTCCGCTTGTCGTCGCCGGGGTATTTTACTACATTTTCAACTTTATCGTCGCGATGCTGATGGAGCGCGTCGAAAAGAAGCTGAACTACTACAGCTGAGGTGGATGCATGGAAGTACTGCGCTTGAACAATCTTGTCAAAAACTTCGATGAGCTCGGCGTTCTGCGCGGCATCTCGCTGTCGGTTGCGCAGGGCGAGGTGGTGGCGGTAATCGGGCCGAGCGGCTCGGGCAAATCGACCCTGCTGCGCTGCGCGACCCTGCTGGAGCGGATCGACGGCGGGGATATCGCGTACCTCGGGGACTACGCAGCGCAAACCGGCGCGGACGGCCGGGTCAGCTACGCCCCCGCCGCCCAAATCCGGGAAATCAAGAGCCGGTTTGGGCTGGTGTTCCAGAATTTCAACCTGTTCCCGCACTACTCGGTGCTCAAAAACATCACCGAAGCGCCGGTTCTCGTCCAGAAGCGGAACAGGGCGGAGGTGGAGCAGGAGGCGCGCGCGCTGCTTGAAAAAATGGGGCTTTCGGACAAGGCGGACGCCTATCCCTGCCAGCTCTCGGGCGGGCAGCAGCAGCGCGTCTCGATTGCCCGCGCGCTCGCCATGAACCCCAAAATGCTCTTTTTCGACGAGCCGACCAGCGCGCTCGACCCCGAGCTGACCGGCGAGATCCTCAAGGTCATCCGCTCCCTCGCCGCCGAGCACATGACGATGGTGATTGTCACCCACGAAATCGCGTTCGCGCGCGGCGTGGCCGACCGGGTCATCTTCATGGCCGACGGCGTCATCGTGGAGGAGGGCGCGCCCGAGCAGGTGATCGACCACCCGCGCAACGAGCGCACCCGCCTGTTTTTGCAGCGGTTTGAACGCTGAGCCGGGCGGTCGGGCGCGGATGATCTCCATGCCCGCATAGTCCCTGCGCCCATTACGGCGGGCACGGGGCGGCGCAGAGCAGGCAGCGCCCCCTGAGCCGTTCACGCGATTTACTGTTTGTATATTTCCGTTTCCTTTTACGTCGTGTAGCGCTGCGCGGCCGTCTCGAATTTTCGACCCGCCTGCCATAGCCGGGCGCGGGCAGGCGGGCAGCCGGGCAATGCAACCGCGTGTGACAGAGAACCGGCCGGGGCGCGCCCTTTCCCCGGTGTGCAGTGCCGAAGGCCGGCTGCGCGGCGGTCATTGGCTGGGGTGGCCGGTAAGGGCGCATGGAATTCCGCGCAAAAATCAACGGAATGGATTTATAAGCGCCTACGCCCGACCGGCCGGCATCATTCTGAATAACCACAGACGAAGCGCCGTCGGATTGATAAAGACACAATCCGCCGGCGCTTATATTTTCTGCGATACGGGCAATGCAATTACCGGTAGACTCCAGCTTCCCCTTTAATTTTTTTCACAAAATTCAAGTCGGGATGAATTTGCGGGAATTCGGCCGTACAAGAGCCCGGCGGCGGAGCAACGCCGCCCGAAAGCTGCGTGTATTCGATTTTAGTGGAAAATTCCAAGAAATACAGGCTTTTCGACACTTGGCGCGTGGCCGCATTTGTCGTTTGCTTTGAATTTCTGCAAAAAATGATCGCTTTCTGTTTCCGCCGCAAAAGCCGGAGAAACCGGGCGGCAGAAAGTCGGGCAAAAGATTTTTTGGGTGTAAAACGAACGCGGTCGATACTCGTCCCTGCGGTGCCGGGAAAGGGAGAAGGTGATTGAATTCTCTCCTAACAGTTTCCTGTAAAACTTCTAAGCGAAGCGGCCGCACATACCGATAAATCGCGGACGCCGCGGACAGCAGTCCGCATCAGCTTCCCGGGCTGAGCCAAAGACACATGTTAATAACAGCATGAAAGAGCCTCTCAATATTGGACGGACAAAAAGGATTCTCGCCGGGGCTCTTTCTTTTTAGCGCAAATTGTTACTGTTCGCTTAATTCACCGCATACCTCTTCGTATGTTTCCCCGTTATATTCATCCTCCTCACCTTCTTCATCATATCCTGAAACCTCTTCTTTGGCAGGGTATAAAGATTCATATTCTTCATCCGTATATCCATAATGCCCGGCGCTTTCCTCACGCCCGCATTTTGGGCATATAAGAACTTCTTCGTTTTCGTCTTCCCATTCCATAAGCGTTTTACATTTGGGGCAAGGGTATTTGCCTGTGCCCATTCCCTTAATTTGCCCATCGTTAAAAAAGCTCATTGCAAATTACCTCCCAGATGATTTATGCAGCAATTTATATATAACTGCCGCGACAGAGCCATCCATTATTTCATGCATATTTCGCGTATAAAAAGATCTCCTGCAGCCAGCAGGCAAAGCACTCTTTTCTATTCGCCCCGCGGTTTGCGGCCGGCCGGGCGGACGTCCCGCAGCTGCGCCGCGCCGTGCGCCCGCGCCTGCAGCGCGAGGCTGCGGGCATATTCGGCGCGCACCGCCTCCGGCGCGATAATCCGAACCCGCCCGCCAAAGCCGAACACCCAGCCGAAAAAGGTCGGGCTGACCATGACCTCGGCGTGAACCGTGAAGCCGTCCTCCCCGTCCGGCACCAGCAGGATGTCGGAGCCAAACCGGTCAATCGCCGCGTCCGCGAGCGCGTTGTCGAACCGCAGGGTCACCTTCTGCGCTTCCCCGCCATACATCGAAAAGGCCTCGTTCGCGTGGGTGGAGGGGTCAAACGAGGCGATCTGTTCGTTTTTGTCGGCGGGCTGGTCGAGCTCCGCCGCGCTCGCCATGCGATCCACCCGGTAGGTGCGCACCGCGCCGTGCTCCGCCGACCACCCGTGCAGATAGTAATTTTCGCCCGAATAGGAGAGCGCAATCGGGGTCACCACATAGGCCTGCCCGCTTTTTTTAAGCACCCGGCGCTTGTCCGGGCGGTAGGTATAGTATTTGAAGGACAGCTTTTTGCCGTGGTTGATTGCGGCGTGGATGGCGTCGATTGTGTAATAAATGCTCTCGTTGAGCGCCTTGTTGCGCTTGTCCGCATAGACCCCGCGGTTCAGCTCCCGCGCCTCGTACACGCTGGCGAGCGAGGCGAGCTTTTCGGTCAGCTCCCGGCTCTTTTTGCGGGTGATGAACCGGGACGCGCTGACCGCGTCGATGAGCAGCTTCAGCTCGGGCAGCTGAAACTCGCGGGAGAGCAGCCGGTATTCCTGCCGCCTGCCCCGCACCGCCGCGATGTCCATGCCGAATTCCCGCAGCAGGTTCAGATCCCGGTAAAGGCTTTTTCGCTCGGCCGGGACGCCCCTTTCGCCCAGCCACTCGATCATTTCGTCAATCGTCGCCCCGTGGTTCTCGTCCGTGTTCTGCTGCAAAAACCGCATCAGCAGAAACGGTTTCAGCTTGCAGCTTTCCTGCCCCGCCATTGCCGTTCCTCCCTGTTCCGTTTCAGAGCCGTGTCCGGCCGGGCGCCGCGCGAGCCGGTTCACACAGCCCTTTTCCTTATTATACAGACCCTGCCGGCCGGTTTCAATCGCGCGGATGCATAAATCCGACCCGGGCGGCGGATACTGAATACAGAAAAATCCATCCCAAAAAACGGAGTGACGGTATGAAACCCACTGCACAACAGTATAAACAGATTTATCAATCCGAAATGCCGAAAAGCAACGCGCTGCTCGATTGCTTCTGCGCGTTTTGCGTCGGCGGGGTCATCTGCACAATCGGGCAGGCTTTCAGCAATCTTTACAGCTCGATCGCGGGTCTGGACAAGGACGCGGCCGCGCTGCTGACCTCGGCAACCCTGATTGCGCTCTCCGCGCTGCTGACCGGGCTCGGCGTCTACGACAAAATCGCCGCGTTTGCCGGCGCGGGCACCCTTGTGCCGATCACCGGCTTTGCCAACGCGGTGGTCTCCCCCGCGCTCGAGTTTAAATCGGAAGGCTTCGTCATCGGCACGGGCGCCAAAATGTTCATCATCGCGGGGCCTGTCATCGTCTACGGGGTCGCGGCCTCCATCCTCGCAGGGCTTGTCTCCCTGCTGTTCCGATGAGGGGGAAGCAGATGAACAGGCGTCTGGGCAGCGGAACTATCCGGCTTGAATCGCGGCCGTCCATCCTCGGATACGCTGCGTATGTGGGCAAAAAGGAGCACGAGGGGCCGCTCGGCAGCTGGTTCGAGCACTATGAGCCGGACACCTCGTTCGGCAAGCAGACCTGGGAACAATCGGAGAGCGAGCTGCAGCGGCGCGCCTTCTCCCTCGCATGCAGGCACGCCGGGCTGGATAATGCGGCGATTGACCTCGCGTTTGCGGGCGATCTGCTCAACCAGTGCACCGCCTCGGCCTATCACTACCGCGCAACCGGCCTGCCGTTTGTGGGGCTGTACGGCGCCTGCTCGACGATGGCGGAATCGCTGTGTCTCGCGTCCGCGTTTGTGGACGCGGGCTTTGCGCGGGTCGCCTCGGCGCAGACCTCCAGCCACTTCTGCGCGGCGGAGCGGCAGTTCCGCTTCCCGCTTGAATACGGCGGGATGCGCACCCCCTCCTCCCAGTGGACGGTGACCGGCTCCGGCTGCTGCATCGTCGGGGGGCACCGCGCGGGCAGGGTCAGCGCGCACAGGCTCTGCTTCGGCCGGGTGCAGGATCTCGAGGTCTGCGACATCAACAACATGGGCAGCGCCATGGCGCCCGCCGCGGCGGACACCCTCGTCCGCTTTTTTGAGGACACCGGCACAACCGCCGGGTCGTATTCCGCCGTCGTGACCGGCGATCTGGGCGAGGTCGGCTCCGCTATCCTGCACCGGCTGTGCAGGATGGAGGGGTATGAGCTGCCCAACCATCTCGACTGCGGCAAGCTGATTTACGACACGGAAACCCAGAAGGTGAAGGCGGGCGGGTCGGGCTGCGGCTGCTCGGCAAGCGTGCTGTGCGGCTACCTGCTGCCCCGCATGGAAAAGGGGGAGCTGAACCGCATCCTCTTTATGGCGACCGGCGCGCTCATGAGCCCCACCTCCTTCCAGCAGGGGGAGTCCATCCCCGGCATCGCGCACCTGGTCGAACTGGCCGTCGGGGAGGACTGAGCCCCGCCCGGCGGCATTCTCCGCCCGGCGACTCTGTGCGCGATATGATAAAAGGCCGCCTGCCTGCCCCGGCGGCCTTTCGGCTTTTCCGCTGTCCGGGTAAGCCCGCCTGCTGGGCGCCGTCCCGCGGCCGCATCCTCTCTTTCTGCCCCGGCAGTTGATTTTGTCCGCCGTTTTGGGTATTATAAAGCTGTATACGTATATAAAGGAGTTATACCTAAATGAGCGACATCAATTCGTCCTCCAACCAGGAACCGACAGCCGCCGGCCTGCCCGAGACCCTAACGCCCGAACAGGCGACCAGTCTGCGCAGGCAGGCCATTGCGCGCTGTATGCAGAAATATGGTGTTCCGCAGGTGACCAAACAGCAGTTTGAGAGCATGACCCCGGAACAGAAGCAGGAATACCGCCGCCGGTACGCCGCCGCACAGGCGGCCGCCAAGCCGATGCTTGACCGCATCGCCGCCGCGGTTGTCCAGCCAGACGCGCAGCAGAAGTCGCACGGCAGCACCTGGGGGCTGCGCGACGCCGCCGCGGGGCAGCGCACCGACGCCGCCGCGCCGGACAAGCAGCCCGCCGCCGAAAAGCGGGACAGGCGCGCGGAAAAGCGGGCGGCCAAGGCGCAGCAGCAGCCGGACGGCGCAGGCAAAAAGAAAAAGGGCGGCAAGGCTGCCGCCATCATCATCGCCGCCGTGGCGGCCGTCGCGCTGATTGTGGGCGGCGTGTTCGGCGCGTCCTATCTCGGCTATCTCCAGCTCATGCCCGAGCGGTACAATACATATGACGTGCCGGACAACGAGACCCTGCTGCGCTATCTCAAGCACCCCTCCCTGCGCGCGGGGGACACGCTCAATCTCGCGTCCAGCTTCACCGTCGACGTCGAGGCGGATCTCGGCGGCTACGCGATTCTGCCGCTGGTCAACTACGGCGGCGCCGGGTCGGTTCGCTTCACCGGCGGCACGGTTGTGCTGGCCGGCGGCGCGGGCAGCTGCGCCATGGACAGCGCAAGCTTTGACGGCTGCACCGTCTATGTCGACGCGCCGTCCACCAGCATCAGCTGGAGCGGCGTGCCCGCGGACGCCAGGGTCAACGCAAAATCCCTCAACGGCGTCCAGAGCCTGGGCGACCTCGATCTGCTGTGCGTCGGCGCCAAAACGACCATCCCGGTCACCATCAACAATGTCAGCGGCATCGCCCTGACCGATACCGAGGTGCACTTCACCTCCGCGTCCTGCATCTTCACCGAGGGCGACACCTACACCATCCCCGAGATTCAGGCGGGCGGCTCGATTGTGTTCGATGTGCCGGTGATTCTCACCGAGGCCGGCCGGGTGCAGGTGATTGCCTACGGGGTCAACAATCTCGGCGAAACCATGCTGCTCGGCTCGTCCGACTATGTCAACGTGGCGGGCGACGGGTACTATGCCGGGGATATCCACACCCACACAACCGCCAGTGTTTTCGAGCGCGAGGGCACGATGGAGGGCAACATCACCAACGCCTACGACCACGGCATGAGCTTCATCTTCTCGCAGGAGACGCGGTATTCCGAGGAGGAGGACGCCCAGAAGGACTATGAGCTCGCGCTCATCCGCCAGGCGGAGGCGGCGCAGCGCGCCAAAGAGGAGGCCGCCCAGCGCGCCAAGGAGGAGGCGGAGGCTGCCGCCGCTGCCGAGGCCGCCGCTGCCGAGGCCGCCGCTGCGGAGGAGGCCAACAACGCGGGCACGGCGGAGGGCGTCTCCTTTACCGCCGGGCAGGATAAGCCCGCGTTCAGCCTGCCGGTGATGCTGGAGGACGGCGACGATGATGACGAGGAGGACAGCAACGTCCTCAACCAGGACGAGATCCTCGCCGAGATCACCGAGCGCGGCCAGGAATACCTCGCCGAGGAGGTTCCGCAGAGCAGGCTGGACAGCCTGACCGGCTCGCAGGGCGCGTTTTTGCAGATTCCCGCCATCGAAACCGGCCGCGCTTCCCGCCACATGCTCATTTTCGGCGCGCCGGTTGCGCCCTCGTCCGGCTACGGCATGGTGTCCCCCTATCTGACCGCCCACAACGCGTCCGGCCAGTGGACCTATCAGGACGCGATTTACGAGGCGGTCGACGCGGGCGGCATCGTCGTCCTGCCCCATTTTTTCAAGGGCGGCGACATTGAGACCAACATCAATATGGCAAAATCGGTCTACGGCATCACCGGGATCGAGTACCTCTCCGCGGAGATGACCTCCGACTATGTCGAGACCGTGCTGGAATACGGCATGTGGAACACCTACAACGTGCAGGGACGCCAGCGGGTGTTCATCATGATGTCCAGCAACGCGAACTACTCCGAGCATGTCGGCTTGCAGTACATCAAGGGGCACATGAGCGTGCTCAGCCGGGAGAACTGCGAGAGCCTGCTGCAATCCGGCGAGTTCATCGCCTCCAACGGGCCCGAGCTCCGCTTCACCCTTGGCGGCCAGGTGATGGGCGGCGAGCTGCATCTCGGCCAGACCGAGACCCCCACCACAACCAAGGCGCGGGTCTACGCTTCGGACGATGTCCCGCTGACCGCCGTCTACCTCTACCGCTACGATATTACCGGCCTGCTGGAGGATCGCGATCCCGAGGTTGTCTTTTCGGCCGACCTGACCGGCCAGGGGGTCTACAGCTTCCAGGACGAAATCGAGGTCACCCTTGTGCCCGGTAGCTTCTACCGCTTTGAGGTGCGCAGCGAGCAGAACAACCGCGGCAACGATGTCGGCATCGGGCTGTCCAACCCGATCTGGGTCGAGTCGGCCACCTCCGTGCAGAACTCAACCACCCTGGAATCGCTCAGCTACAAGCTGGGCGGCGAGGTTCGGCAGGCGCCCAACGGCGTTTACTACATCGAGTCCGGCCACTTCACCAAAAACATGCTGGAGGTCGTCACCGACGGCCGCTACACCGACGTGACCTATCACAAATACAACAGCGACCTGCTGGCCGACAAGGTGACCGTGCTCATCACGGCGCCGGACGGGACGCAGACGGTCGAGACCGTTTACATCGTCTGACCGCTTTCTGCCGCCGTCTGCCGGGGAAAGTCGGCGCGCTGCGCGGGTCTGCCCGGCCGAAAGGATCCCTATGCAAACTGAAAAACGACGCCGGTTCATCATCAACGTGGCCTACTGGGCAATCGCGCTTGCGCTGATTTACTGCTCGGTCAAATATCTGCTGCCCCTGCTGGCCCCGTTTGTGCTCGCGTTTTTAATCGCGTTCGCGCTGCGCCCGCTCAACCGGCTGCTCTGCGGCAAATGCCGGCTGCGCCCGAAGCTCGCGGCGGTGCTCACGGTTATTCTGTTTTACCTGACGGTCGGCGCGCTGTTTACTCTTGCGATTGTGCGCATCTTCCTGTTTTTAAAGGACGCGTTTCTCGCGCTGCCCGCCGCGTACACCACCAGCATCGAGCCGGCGCTGCTTGCGCTGAACAGCCGGCTCAACGAGCTGATTGCCAACCTGGGGCTGAAGGTGCAGCTGGAAATCGGCAACGCGCTGCGCAATCTGGTCAGCGCGCTGGGCGACGTCATCACCACCCTGTCGGTCTCCGCGGTCGGCGCCATCACCACAATCGCCGCCAAGCTCCCCGCCTTTCTCGTCTCCATGCTGATGACCATTATCTCCAGCTTTTTCTTCGCGGTGGATTACGACCGGGTGGTCGCGTTTGTGCTTGCGCAGCTGAACGAAAAGCAGCGCGCCCTTGTGCACGAGGTGCGCAGCAACGTCACCAGCATCCTCTTCCAATACGTCAAATCCTACAGCCTCATCATGTTCATCACCTTCTGCGAGCTGTCGCTGGGGCTGTCCGTTCTGCGGGTGAACAACGCCATCCCGATTGCGCTGCTCATCGCGATTTTTGACATCCTGCCCGTGCTCGGCACCGGCGGCATCATGATCCCCTGGATGATTATCCGCTTCATCAACGGCGACTACCGCATAGCGGTGGGGCTTCTGGTCGTCTATCTGCTCATCACGGTCATCCGCAATATCATCGAACCGAAAATCGTCGGGAAGCGGGTCGGGCTGCCGCCGCTTGTCACCCTGATGGCCATGTTTGTCGGCACGGCGCTGTTTGGCTTTGTCGGGCTGTTTGGGCTGCCCATCGCGCTCGCGATTCTCAACAGCCTCAACGCGGCGGGGGTGATTCACCTGTTCCGGCAGCCCAAAAGCGAGCCCGCGGCCGCCGACCCGCCCGCGCCGGCCGGCTGACCCTGCGCGCCTGCCCGGCCGCCGGTTTGGGGGTATCCGCTGTCCTCCGGCTTGAGGACATTCACATATTGTTCAACAAGTAAACGCTGTGCAGGCAGAGGGGAACTATGGATATTTTCTCACTTTTCACAATTGCGGGCGGGCTTGCATTCTTTCTGTACGGGATGCACGTCATGTCCTCCGGGCTGGAGAAAATCGCGGGCGGCAAGCTGGAAAAGACGCTGCGCCGCATGACTTCCAACGTGGCAAAGTCGCTGCTGCTTGGGGCGGGGATTACGATTGCCATCCAAAGCTCGTCCGCGATGACGGTTATGCTGGTCGGCCTTGTCAACTCGGGCATTCTGGAGCTCTCCCAGACGGTCGGGATCATCATGGGCTCCAACATCGGCACCACCCTCACCGCCTGGATCCTGAGCCTTGCCGGGATCGAAAGCAGCAATTTCTGGCTGCGCCTTGTCAGCCCAAGCGCGTTTTCCCCGCTGCTTGCGTTTATCGGCATCGCGCTCATCATGCTCTCTAAAAAGACCCGCCAAAAGGATATCGGCGGTATCCTCATCGGCTTTTCGGTGCTCATGTTCGGCATGGAGCTGATGAAGGACGCGGTGGCGCCGCTTGCGGACATGCCCGAATTCACCAGCATCATCACCATGTTCAAAAACCCGCTGCTCGGCGTGCTGACCGGCGCGGTCGTCACCGCCGTGATCCAGAGCTCGGCGGCGTCGGTCGGTATTTTGCAGGCGCTTTCGCTGACCGGCGGCATCACCTTCGGCATGGCGCTGCCCATCATCATGGGGCAGAATATCGGCACCTGCGTCACGGCCGTGCTCTCCTCCATCGGCGCAAACAAAAACGCCAAGCGGGTCGCGGTCGTCCATATTTATTTCAACATCATCGGCACGGTGATTATGCTCGCGATTCTGTATGGAATCAATGCGATTATGCCGATTCCCCTGCTGGACGAGGCGATCACGCCGCTCGGCATCGCCGCCTCGCACAGCATCTTCAATATCCTGGCCACCCTGCTGCTGCTGCCGTTCCGCAAGCTGCTGGTTAAGGCGGCGGAATTCAGCGTCAAGGACGGCAAGGGGCACGGCCGCGGGGACGCCGACCTGATCGACGCCCGCCTGCTGAACACCCCCTCGGTCGCCATCGCGGAGTGCGAGCGCGCCACCGAGAAGATGGCGCACCTGGTGGCGGAGAGCGTCACGACCGCGCTCGAGTGTGTGTACAATTACGATGAGGACAAGGCGAAGCTGGTCAGCGAGCACGAGGAGGTCATCGACCTTTACGAGGACAAGCTGGGCTCCTATCTGATTAAGGTGCACGGCGACCTCTCCGACCACGACCGCAAAAAAATTTCCCAGCTGCTGCGCGCAATCAGCGACCTTGAGCGGATCGGCGACCACGGCGAATCCATCCTGCGCACCGGCAAAGAGCTCTTCACCAAGGATATCCGGTTTTCGGACGCCGCCACCGCCGAGCTTTCGGTCATCGAGCGCGCCATCCGCGACATTGTCGAGCTGACGGTGATGGCCTTCTCGCAGGACGATCCCGGCATCGCCGCGCGGGTGGAGCCGCTTGAGCAGGTGGTGGACAACCTCAAGGAGGAGATTTTTGCCCGGCACATCGAGCGGCTGCAGCGCGGCGAATGCACCATCGAGCTGGGCTTCATCCTCTCCGACCTGCTGACCGACTACGAGCGCATTTCGGATCACTGCTCCAACCTCGCGGCAAGCGTCATCAAGACGGACAGCAAGGCGCTTTCGATGGACATTCACGGCTATCTCAACGAGATCAAGAACAGCCACGAAAGCCCGTTCGAGCGCCGCTACAAGGAGTATACGAACGTCTATCGGCTCGCCGGGCCGCAGCCGCCCGCGCCGCAGGACTGAGCCGCGCGCTTTTCGTATCGTCCACTCACGCCAGACCCGCTCCCATTCCGGGGGCGGGTTTTTGTATGGCGGGACTGCCCGGTGCTTCGTCCGGCGGGGAATGCGGCACCGGGCGAGAGCCTGCGTGCAGCATACGGCGCGATAAACCCCGCAAAGCCGCCCGCCACAAATCCCCGCGGCATCCCGCCCCACACCCCAATGTGCTTTAACCACGGCAGGCCGTTTGGGCGGCCGCACGTTCGGGGCAACGTTTACAAACTGTTCATTGTTATTCCCCCCCATGACGTGCTACAATAAGTCTGCTTTCGCCGACCGACCGGTCGGTCGGCGCTCTGTCTATATCGAGAACAAAGGGGATCCCCATGTCAAGCTACAGCGTCAAAAAGCCCTACACCGTGTTTGTCGCGGTCATTCTGGTGATTGTGCTCGGCGTCATCTCGTTCACCCACATGACCACCGACCTGCTGCCCAGCCTCGAGCTGCCCTATGTCGTGGTCATTACGGCCTATCCCGGCGCCAGCCCCGAAAAGGTGGAGACCGCCGTGACCCGGCCGCTGGAGGCTGTTCTGGGCACGGCGGGCGGGTTGGAGAATATCAGCTCGCATTCGCTTGAAAATGTCAGCCAGATTGTGCTTGAATTCTCCCAAAGCACGAACATGGACAGCGCCATGATCGAGATTTCCAACAGCATCGACCTCGTGGAGGGGCAGCTGGACGACGCGGTCGGCTCGCCCATGTTCTTAAAAATCAGCCCGGACATGATCCCGATCCTCGTCGCCAGCGTCGATATGGGAAAAAGTGCCGACACCGAGGCGGTCGTCGACTATGTCGAGGACACGGTCATCCCCGCCTTTGAGCGGCTGGAGGGTGTCGCGTCGGTCTCCGCCTCGGGCTTGCGTGATCAGAATCTCAAAATCACCATCGACCACGCAAAGATCAGCCGCCTGAACGATCAGGTGAAAGCGGATCTCGACAAAACCCTTGACGAGGCGTACCGCAAGCTGCTCAACGCAAAATACGCCCTCAACAACGCGCAGAGCCAGCTGGATACCGGGCAGGCCACCGCGTCGGAGCAGCTCTCCTCCGCCGGTGCGGAAGTCACCAGCGCCATCGCGAACGTCAACGCCATGCTCGCCGAGGAGACCTCCCTGACCACCGACAGGGCGGCCTTTGAGGCCGAGCGCGCCGCAATGGAGCAGCTGGACAGCATGAGCGCCCCGTTTGCCCTTTTGCAGGGCGCGCTCGCGGCCGCGTCGGGCGGCGCGTACACGACCTTTGCCAGCCTGCCGGACGCGGACACCTACGCGCCTATCCAGCAGGCGCTGCTCTCCAGCCCGATGGTGGGCGCCTCCCCCGAGGCGGCGCAGCTGCTGGCGATGTCCCTTGCGGACGTTCAGCAGCTTGAAAGTCAGATCGGCGGCGCGCACGCCCGCATCGAGGCGATCAATGTCGAGCTGCGCAACATCGAGACCCGGCTCGCGGTCATCTCGCAGGCCAAGCCGCAGCTGGAGGACGCGCTCACCCAGGCCAAAAACGGCTACGCCCAGATTCAGAGCGGGCAGATGGCCGCCGCTGCCCAGCTTGCCAAGGCGCAGGCGCAGATTACCTCCGGCCTGAGCCAGATCGAGCAGGGCATCTCGGAGTTTGAGGACGCGCGGGAATCGGCCTATGAGCAGGCGGATCTCAACACCATCATCACCGAATCCATGATAAGCGGCATCCTCACCGCGCAGAACTTCAGTATGCCCGCCGGTTACATAGAGGACGAGGAGGGGCGCTTCCTGGTCAAGGTCGGGGACGTCTACCAGTCGATGGCGGAGGTGGAGGACACGCTGCTGTTCACCACCGAGGCAACCGGCGACGTCCGCATCCGGGACATTGCCGCCGTCACGCTGCAAAACGAGAGCGACGGCACCTACGCGAAGATCAACGGCAGCGACGGCATCGTGCTCTCCTTCCAGAAGCAGAGCACCGCCTCCACCGCCGAGGTCTCGGATCAGATCGCCGGCCAGATCGCCGCGCTCACCGCAGCAAACCCCGAGCTGCACATCACCCCGCTGATGGATCAGGGGGACTACATCGACCTGATTGTCGGCAGCGTCATTGAGAACCTGCTGCTCGGCGGCCTGCTTGCGGTCATCATTCTGCTGCTGTTCCTGCGCGACCTCAAGCCCACCCTCATCACCGCGTTCAGCATCCCCATCAGCCTGATGTTCGCCGTCACCCTGATGTACTTCAGCAACGTGACCCTCAATATCATCTCCCTTTCCGGCCTCGCGCTCGGCGTCGGGATGCTGGTTGACAACAGCATTGTCGTCATCGAAAATATCTACCGGCTGCGCGGGCGCGGCGTTCCGGCAAAGCAGGCCGCGGTCGACGGCGCAAAGCAGGTTGCGGGCGCGATCTTCGCCTCCACCCTGACCACCGTCTGCGTCTTTCTTCCCATCGTCTTCACCGAAGGGCTGACCCGCCAGCTGTTCACCGATATGGGGCTGACCATCGCGTACAGCCTGTTCGCCAGCCTGATCGTCGCGCTGACCCTTGTGCCCGCGATGTCCTCGCTGATGCTGCGCAATTCCGCCGAGCGCAGGCCCGGCCTGTTTGAGCGGTTCACCGGCTGGTACGAGCGGGTGCTGCGCTGGTCGCTCGGGCACCGGGCGGCCGTGCTTGGCGGGGCGGTTGCGCTGCTGGTTGTGGCGGTGCTGCTGGTGCCGGTGATGGGCACGGCGTTCATGCCCGAAATGGACAGCCCGCAGATGAGCGCCTCCCTCTCCCTGTCCGACCAGGACACCGAGACCGACCTGTTCGCGCTCAGCGACCAGGTTGCCGGGCGCATCCTCGAAATTGAGGCGGTCGAGTATGTCGGCGCCATCTCGGGCAGCTCGGGCAGCTCGCTGTCCAGCGGCGCCGAGAGCGTCAGCTACTATATCCTGCTGCGGGACGACCGCACCATGACCAACCGGGAGGTCGAGCGCGCGATTTATGAAGCCACCGCCGGGCTGCCGGGCGAGCTGTCGGTGCAGGCAAGCACCATGAACATGTCCATGCTGTCCGGCTCGGGGGTTTCGGTCGTGCTCAAATCCAACGACCTCGACGCGCTGCGGCTCGGCTCGACCCTTGTGGCGCAGCAGCTCGCGCAGGTGGAGGGTCTGGACAGCGTGACCACCGGCTATGAGGACGCGGACACCGAGCTGCGGGTCACGGTCAACAAGGACGCCGCCATGCGCTACAACCTCACGGTTGCGCAGGTGTACGCCGAAATCGCCTCCGCGCTGAGCGGCGAGACGGACAGCACCACCCTCTCCTCCGGGGACGGGGACTACCCGATCGTCATCAACAACCCAACCGTCTATCACTTCACGCCGGAATCCCTCGGCGACTACAAGCTGGACGTGACCGACTCGGACGGCGAGGAGCTGCGCATCCCGCTTATCGAAATCGCCGAAATCACCCGCGTGCAGAGTGTGAGCAGCATCTCGCGGGACAACCAGGCGCGCTACAACGCCGTGTCCGCCTCGGTTGCGGACGGGTACAACATCGGCCTCGTCAGCCGGGAGATTGACGAGGCGCTGGAGGGGCTTGTCCTGCCCGACGGGGTCACCCTTGAAATGGACGGCGAAAACGAGACCATCAACGACGCGCTGTCCGACCTTGTGCAGATGATCGCGCTCGCCGTTGTCTTCATCTACCTCATCATGGTCGCGCAGTTCCAGAGCCTGCGCAGCCCGTTCATCGTCCTGTTTACCCTGCCGCTCGCGTTCACCGGCGGGCTGCTGCTGCTGTTTGTGTGCGGGATGGAGCTCTCGGTCATCTCGATGCTCGGCTTCCTCGTCCTCGCGGGCGTCGTGGTCAACAACGGCATCGTCTTTGTCGATTACGCCAACCAGCTGCGCGAGCAGGGGCAGCCGCTGCACGAGGCGCTTGTGGAAACCGGCCGCGCCCGGCTGCGCCCCATCCTGATGACCGCGCTGACCACCATCCTTGCCATGAGCACGATGGCGCTCGGGTTTGGCAGCGGCGCGGAGATGACCCAGCCCATGGCCGTTGTCACAATCGGCGGCCTTGCGTACGCAACCGCGCTGACCCTGCTTGTGGTGCCGGTCATCTACGACCTGATGCACCGCGGCCGTTCGGCGAAGGCGCAGGAGGAATAAACCGTGGAGCAAAATCTCACCTCTTCCCCAAGGCCGGCAGGCGCAAAGGAGGCCGCCATTCTCGAGGCGGTTTTCCGCCTGCTGAACGGCGGCCGGGCGTTCCACGAGCTGACCGTCTCGGAAATCGCCGCCGAGGCCGGAATCGGCAAGGGCACCGTCTATGAGTATTTCCCCTCCAAGGACGCCATCCTGGAAAACGCGGTGTTTTACCGGCTCGACCAGGTGGTGGCGCGCTGCCAGACGCTGCTTTCGCTGCAAAAAAGCTTTGACGAGACCCTGCGCGCCCTGCTGGACGAAATTTCCCGGCTGCTTGTGCAGGCCAGTTCGGATTGCTGGCCGCTGCTTTCGGCGCTTGTCCGGCAGCATCCCGCGGGGCTTGACCCGGCGGCCGGGCCCTGTCCCCGCCGCTATGCCGGCCACGTCAACGCCCTGTGCGACGCGCTCATCCGCCGCGGCCGCGCCGAGGGGCTTGTGGGGGAAAACCACCCGCAGGACTATCTGCGCTATGTTTTCACCGCCGTGATTCTGTCCTTTGTCCAGCAGGCCAAGTGCGCGGGCAGCGAATCGGAGCTTGAGCAGGCGCAGCAGTACGCGTCGGCGCTCTGCCGTGCCGCGCTGCGTTAGGCCGTGCTTTCCCGGCCTTCCGGATGCCGGCGGCATAGGGCGGGGTTTCGTCTGCCGCCCGCAGGCGGCGACTTTTCCCCCTGAACCGGCCGCTTTTCCGCAAAGCAGACCCGGTTCCGTTTTCCAAAATAATTCCAAGCGGGCGCGCAGCCTTACCGGCTGCGCGCCCGCTTTTTGTGCCCCAGGATGGGCATTGCGCCTGCGGTTTGCAAAATACGGTTGACAAGCAATATTATACGTTGTATAGTATTATTTGAAGTATATGGAGGTGTGCGGATGTTTTCAATCAATACCGCGCTGCTCGACGCGTTTGTTCTCGCTGTGCTGGTCAAGGGGGACACCTACGGATACGCCCTCACCCAGGAGATGCGAAAGCGGATCGAGGTGTCCGAATCCACCCTGTACCCGGTTCTGCGGCGGCTGCAAAAGAACGGGTTTCTCGACACCTACGACCTGCCGTATATGGGGCGCAACCGGCGGTATTACCGGTTAACCGAGTCCGGCCGGGCGCAGCTGCTGGTTTATAAGCAGGAATGGCAGGTCTATAAAGAGAAAGTGGAGTCCGTCCTGTTTGAGGAGGAAGAAAATGACACGCAGTGAATATCTCGGCGAGCTGCGCGCGCGGCTCGCCCGGCTGTCGCCCGAAGAGGCGCAGGCCGCCATCGAGTTCTACGCCGAATATTTCGAGGACGCGGAGGACGACGCGGCCGTGATTGAAACGCTCGGCTCCCCGGGGCGGGTTGCGGCGCAGATTCTTGCGGAAACCTCTGCGCAGCGCCTGAACGACAGCCCCATCTCCCCCTACCGGCTTGCCGCGGCGGGGCAGCAGGCGGCGCCGCTCCCCAAGCCGCGCGGCAGCTTCCCGGACTATATGGGCGGCGCAGCGGGCGCTTCGGCGTCCGCCGCCGAGCCACAGGCTGCCGAGCACAGCGGCGGTGCGGCGGCTCCGACAAGCGGCGGCAGCGCGGAACAAAAAGCGCGGCCGGACACCGCCGGGCAGCCCGCACCCATCGTGCCGGGCGGCTACACCCGCGAAAGCTACCATGGGGCGGGCAATGCCCGCGCCGTGCCGAATCCGGCGCCGGTGCCGCCGCCCGCCCGCGATTGCGCGCCCGCCGCGGTTCCGCCCTCCCCCTACACAACGCCGGAGGGGCGGCGCTCCAGCCTCTCGTCCATCTGGTATGTCATTCTCGGCATTCTCGCGCTGCCCGTTGCGCTGCCGCTCGCGCTGGTGGCCATCGTGCTGATTATCGCCTGCGGCGCGGTCTGCGTTGCGCTCGTCGCCCTGTTCTTCGTGTGCATCCTCTTTTTGATTGCTGCGGGCTTTCATTCGGTGCGGGTCTTTTTCACGGTCGGCGGCGGAATCGAACCGCTCGGAATCGCGTTTGTGCTGCTTGGCCTGGCGCTCATTCTGGTTCCGCTTCTGGTGCTGTTGGCCGCATGGCTGGTTCGCGCAATCGGCAAGGTCAGCGCCAAACTGTTCAACAAGCTGAAAGCGAGGTCTAACCGCCATGAAAAGCAGCAGTAAGGTCTATTTAACCATCATTCTCGCCGGGGTCGCCCTGCTGATGATCGGCGTTCTGCTTCTGGGGATTGCGTTTGTCCGCGACGGCGCGCAGCTCTCGCTCTTTGCGGATCACATCCCCGCCTTTTCCGCCGCGCGCCAGCCGGCTTCGGCCGACGAGGCGCTGCCGGATATTTCCGCGCTGACCCTGCGCCTGGGGGCGGTCAACGTCAGCATTCTGCCGGGCAGCGAAACCCGGCTTGTGACCGACGGCTTTGACCAGGACGAACTGAGCGTGCAGTTCAGCGAGGCGACCGGGCGGCTGGTCATCGAGCAGGCAGACTACGACCGCGTCTTTTCCCAGGCCACCCGGCAGGGGACGCTGGACCGCATCACCCGCTCGCTGACCCTCTATCTTCGTGCGGACGTGCTGGAGGATTTTTCGCTGGAGCTGGGCTGCGGCCGGCTGACCCTCGACGCCCTCTCGGCGGGCAGCGCCGTGCTGCGGGGCGGAGCGGTCGAGTTTGAGGGGGAACAGCTGACCTTTGGGGCGGCGGAGATGACCCTCGGCGCCGGGGACGTCAGCCTGCGCAGCTGCGACTTTTGCGATTTTACCCTGCACAGCGGCGCGGCCTCGATGGTGTATACCGGCGTGCTCGGCGGCGAATGCGAAATCGAGTGCGGTGTCGGCGACCTGACCCTCTCCCTCACCGACGGTGCGGAGAACTACGCCTTCTCGGTGCAGGGGCTCGGCTCCATCACGCTGAACGGCCGGGAAAATGCCGGCTTCACGGTTATCGAGCAGGGCGGGTCGGACGCCCCGGCACAGGTCAAGATCCGCACCGGGGTCGGCTCGGTGGAGGTCTGGACAGACACGGTCTGAACAGACGCAGTCTGAACCGGCACGGCCTGGACAGGCACAGTTCGAACAGGTACGGTCTGGACAAACACGGCTCGGCCGGACGCCGACCGAAGCCCGGCTATCCCTTTCCGCCCGCCCGGCAGCTCTGCCGGGCGGGCGGTTTTTGCTGCCTTGCGGGCGGCTTTTGGGTTGCCCGCCGGGCGGTTGGGTACTCTATCTCCCCTCCCCGTACAGGGAATCCCCGACAAGGATGGACGACCGAGTATACTATACCTCCTCCCCATGCAGAAAGTCCGGAGGCGGACGAGCACAGGGAGCGATTCATCCTCTTCCTCTCCACCATACAGGGAATCCCGGACACGAGCAGGGGTGAGACAGGTGCACTTTATCTCCTCCCTGTGCAGGGAATCCCCGGGCATAAGCAGAAATACGGCGGGGCATCTTTTATCCCCCTCATGCAGGGAGACCCGGGCATGGATTGTTGGCTGGTGCGTGCGGCGCGCTTTCCCTCCCCCGTGCAGGGAAAGCCCGGCACGGACGGGCACACAGCGGGCACCTTTTATCCCCGCCCTCATGCAGAAATTCCCCAGGACAGACGCGCGGCGGCGGGCGCTTTCCTCTCTCTGCGCAGCGATGACAGGACGCAGGCGGAAATGCGGGCGTGCGGCGGCGTGCTTTTCTCTTCCTCGTGCAGGAAGTTCGGACACAGGCGGGTGACCTGATGCGCTATACCCCCCTCCTCCACACAGGGAGTCCTCGACATAGCTGGACGGACGGGTATACTATAACCCCGCCCCGTGCAGATAACCCCGGCACGGACAGGCGGCGCGGCGGTGTCCGAACTGCGCGGCCGCGCCGTTTTTTCCGCCCGCCCGTTATTCGCCCTTGTCTTTCCGGCACGGCTGTGTTACGATGAAAAAAACAGCCGGTTTGGGCAGGCGGCGCGCATCCCGGAAGCGGCGCTCCAACGCGCGCCGTTGGGATGTGCCGGGGGAAGGGGCGCCCGCGCAGGAGCGCCGCCGCTTTGCCCCGTTCCCTGCCCCTGCCGCCCCGCACCGCCCAAGCGCCCCGGCTGACACAAAGAGAAAACGCAAACGGGAAAGGACGTGCCTGGTATGCCCGCCTCAGTGCTGCTCGTCTGTCTGGAGGTCTTTTTCGCCCGCATTGTGGACGTCACCTGCTCCACCCTGCGCACGGTTCTCACGGTCAAGGACAAGCCCTTTTACGCCGCCGTCACCGGCTTTATCGAGACCTTTTTGTGGTTTGTGGTGGTGCGCGGGGCGCTGGCGCTGGACGGCGGCGGGCTGCCTGTCGCCATCGCCTATGCCGGCGGCTTTGCAACCGGCACCTTCATCGGCGGCAAAATCTCCAGCCGGTTCATCAAGCTCAACATCACCTGCCAGATTGTGACCTCCGCCCGCGACGACGCTGTCATCGAGGCAATCCGCGCGCAGGGGTACGGGGTGACCGTTCTGGACGTCCACAGCTCCCAGTTTGGGGGCGAAAAATACATGCTGTTCTGTGAAATCCCCAGTACCCGGCTGAACGAGCTGAAGGCGCTGGTCAACCGGCTGGACGAAAAGGCGTTTTTCATGGTGCAGGAGACCAAATACGTGTATAACGGCTTTGTCAAAAGCAAATAGGCGCGCCCGGTTTTCCGCTGCCGGGCGGGTGCGCCTTGCCCCAAAAGCCGGCGTTTGCGCCCCCTTCCTGCGCAGGTCGCCTTTGCTTTGCGGTTCCCCGGGGCTTTCTCCCCCCGGCCGCCGCGGGAACGCCGTTTTGCCTGCACAAACGGCGCGGCCTTGTGCGCCGCCATATCGACACAACAAATACAGCGCCGCGGGTCGCTTCAGCCCGCGGCGCTGTGTTTTTGTATTTATGGTATCGGCTCAGTCTGGCGTGTCGAATGCCTCCAGCTTGCTCTGGGGCTGGGTCGGGCGGCTGTCCCCGTGCCGCACAAACAGCATGGTGACAAAGGACGCGGCCACAAACAGGCAGCCGTAGGGGAACAGGTATTGATACCCGAACCGCTCCAGCACAAAGCCGGAGAGAATCGGGGTAATCACCTGCGCCGTCATGCTGAAGGTGTAGTAATACCCCGTGTATTTGCCGACATCGGCGCCGCGGCTCATCTCCACCACCATCGGGTAGCTGTTGACGTTGATGAACGCCCAGCCGACCCCGGCCAGCGCGAAAAAGAAGAAGATCATGCCGGTGAAGCTCTTGAAAAAGATCGCCGAGCCGAACGCCACCGCCAGCATCGCAACCCCGCCGAGGATGGTCTTTTTGCGGCCGATTTTGCTCGCAATCCAGCCGACCGGGAGATAGGATACGATGGCGGCGGCCTGCGCAATCATCAGCACCATGGCGTAGTCGCCGCCCTGCATCCCCCACACCTGCCCGGCGTATTTGGAAAAGGAGGTGGTGACGGCATTGTAGCCCATAAACCACAAAAACACGCTGGCGAGGATAAAGCAGAGGCTCCGGAACACGTCCGCCGGCAGCCGGGAGGGGGTCACCGACTGCTCCTGCGCCGCCTCTTCCTCCTGTATGCCGAACGCGGCGTTCTGCGCGTTCATCTCAGCCACACACTGCGGCTCCTTGATTTTCCAGAACAGCACCCCGACGCAGGCCGCCATCAGCGCCGCCGTCAGCGCAAACAGGGGCAGATAGCTGGGGTGCTCGGTTTTGGGCACCAGCAGCTTGATTGCGCCCAGCATGAGGATGCCGCCCACCGCGCCCATCAGGTTGATGATCGCGTTGCCCTTGCTGCGCAGCGGCTTGGGGGTGACGTCCGGCATCAGCGCAACCGCCGGGGAGCGGTAGGTCGCCATGGCAAGCAGGGTAACCCCCAGCGCCGCCATCATCAGCGGCAGCGCGTACAGCTGATCCGCAATCGGAATCAGCAGCATGGCGACGCAGGCCACCCCGGTGCCGCAGAGGATATAGGGCATCCGGCGGCCGATTTTTGTGTGGGTGCGGTCGCTGAGCGCGCCGAACAGGGGCAGCATGAACAGCGCCAGGATATTGTCCAGCGCCATGACCACACCCGCCGTCGTGTCCCCGATGTGGAAGGTGTTTTTGAGGATGAGTGGGATAATGCCGTCGTACACCTGCCAGAACGCGCTGATGGATAAAAACGCCAGACCGACCGTGACCGTTCTCTTGTTGTTGAGCTTCATAAAAGCGGCTCTCCTGTTTTTCATTTTCGCCGGGCGTCCGGCGCTGCTCTGCCGGTTCCGGCTGCTGCGCATACGGCTGCCCGCGTTTTTTCCGGGGTCGGGCAGGGCAGGCGGTGCGGCTGGCCGTCCGGAGCCTGCCCTGCCATTTTGGGGCAGCCCCATCCGTGTTCCGTTCCGGGGCAGACGCGTGCCGGCAACGCCCCGGAAGTCCCGAATCTGGCTGCCGCGTCCGCCGTGCAGCCAGCCGGGCAGGTGCAAGTGCGCCGCTGCGCCGGTTGCCGGAACCGGCAGGTTTCTCTGCGGCGGTATGCCCGCGCTCCGCAGGCTGCCGGGTGTTCCCCCGCGCCATCCGCCGCACCGGAATCCCCTAAAAGTGCGCCGCGCGCGGCATTCTTTGCACAGGCAGGGCGCACCGGCGCGGCGATTTTCTTCCATCATAGCACAAAAACGCGCCGCCGTCCCTCTCCGCGCCGAAAATTGACGCAGTGGCGAAAACCGGCCTGTAAATTTGTCTATTCTGCCATTTTTTGCGCGCGCGGCTTTCTCTTTTTGGCCTGTGTGTGCTACGATAAAGCTGAACTATTCCCGCCCCAGGCGGTCAACCGGGAGGTCGTTATGCAGGAAAAGCAGGTTCTTCTGCCCATGCAGCTCGTCGTCAGCAAAATCGAATTTCTCAACCCCAACGTCGCGACCTACACCCTCGTGCGCGCGGACGGCGCGCCCCTGCCCCCCATCCGCGCGGGGCAATACCTGACCGTTTTTGCCCGGGCGGGCGGTTCCTTCTCCGCCCGGCCGTACTCGATCAGCTCCTCCCCAAAGGATGCGCGGGCGGGGTTTTACACCTTTACGCTGGAGCAGTATCCCGGCGGCTATTTCCCCAACGCGGTGATTGCGGGCGTAAAGGTCGGGGATACCCTCTGGGTGCGCGGCCCCGTGGGCGATTTCTGCTACGAGCCGGAAATCGACCCGCCGCAGGCCGTCTTTCTGTCGGGCGGCAGCGCGGTCACCCCGTTCATCTCGATGCTGCGCGCCATCGAGGAGGGGGATGAGGATTTCTCCGCGACGCTGCTGTTCGGCAGCACAACCGAATCGGAGATACTCTTTCGCCCCCTGCTTGACCGGCTTGCGAAGCACCCGAAAATCAGGATTGTCCATGTGCTGAGCGACGAGCAGGTAGAGGGGTACGAGCACGGTTACCTGACCGCGGAGCTGATTCAAAAGTACGCCCCCGCGGGGGATTACAGCCTGTTCATCTGCGGCCCCGGGGCGATGTACAGCTTTTTGGAAACGGAGATTCCCAAGCTGGGGCTGCCGGAAAAATGGGTGCATCACGGGATGGTCGCCGTGCCGCGCAATCTGGCCGAGCGGGCGGATTATCCGGGCGGCAGTTCGCCCGAGACCCGGCAGTTCACCCTGACCGTCGAGGGGGTCGAAGCTGCCGAGGCGGAGTGGGCGCAGGCCGAAGCCGCGGCCGGGCTGCCCGCCCGGGAAGCTCGCGGCAGCGCGCCGGTTGTTCTGCCCATGCGCGCGGACGAGACGGTGCTCACCGCGCTGGAGCGGGGCGGCGTGCGGGCAAGGCAGCTGTGCAACAGCGGCGAATGCGGCTACTGTACCGCCGAGCTGCTTGCGGGGGAGGTCTATGTGCCCCAGTTCGGCCTCTCGGACAAGCGGACGACCCGGCTTGGCGGGAAGCTGCACCCCTGCTGCTCCTTCCCGCTCAGCGACCTGCGCATCCGGCTCTGAGCCGCCGCACGCCGCGCCATCCGGCAGCGAAAAAGCAGCCCGGGGGATTCCGCCCCCGGGCTGCTTTATGCTCTGCAAAACGCCCTGAGCCGCCGAGAGCGCGCCCGCCAGCGACCCTGCCCAGATCGGGCTGTGCGGCGCGCCGCAGCTGCGCGGGGTTTTTCCCCTTCTCAGGGCGGCCATGCATCGTCCCGCTTCGATTTGCGCCGCAACCGGCTCCCCCTTTTTGTGGCCGGGTATCGGCTTTTTGCCCGGTGCTCTCCCGCACCGCGCAGTGCCGGCCGCGCGCCGTCTCCGGGGGATGGAGCGCGACAATCCGCCGCCCCGGGGCTGCAAAAGGGGACAAATACAGGGAAACAGCCACGGCGCACGGCCGCGGCTGTTTCCCTGCCTGGTGGGTGCCGCGCTTTTTTGGCCGGCGCCCTCCGGTTTTGTTCTGTCTTTTCAGCCCTCTTCCGCCGCGGGAGCCTGAAGCGCTTGCAGCGGCAGGATGCGGATCACGCCAACCGGGCATTCCTCGGCGCACTTGCCGCACTGGATGCACTTTTCGGGGTCGATGACCGCGCAGTTGTTCTCCACGTGCACCGCGTCGTGCTCGCAGACCTTCTGGCACTTCATACAGCCGATGCAGCCGTTCGAGCAGACCTTGCGGGTCACGGCGCCCTTGTCGAGGTTGCGGCAGCGAACCGCCGAAATTTTGGCCTGCGGCACCAGCGTAATCAGCTTTTTGGGGCAGGCCGCCACGCACTTGCCGCAGCCGCGGCAGAGCCGCGGGTCGACCCGCGCAACCCCGTCGTTCACGCAGATTGCGTCGAACGGGCAGGCCGCGGCGCAGTCGCCAAAGCCCTCGCAGCCATAGGAGCAGCGCACGGGGCCTGCGTGCATCATGTTCGCGGCCGTGCAGCTGCGGATCCCGTCGTATTCAAATTTCGGCGCTTTGTCCGAGCATCCGCGGCAGGCGACGACGGCGGTCATCTCCACCACATCGAGCGCCTCCTTGCCCATCACCGCGGCAACCTCCGCCGCAGCCTTATCCGCGCCGGGCACACACAGGTTGGTCTCCGCCTTGCCGGCCGCGACGGCGGCGGCGTAATCGTCGCACCCCGCAAACCCGCACGCGCCGCAGTTGGCGCCGGGCAGCGCCTCGCGCACCCGGGCGGCGCGCTCGTCTGTCGGCACATACATCAGCTTGGACGCCACCACGAGCATCCCCGACGCTACCAGGCCGATTCCCGCAAGGACGAGCACAGCGTATACAATAGGCATTCTCTTTCCCTCCCCTTACGCGAACAGGTTTTCCACGATGCCGGTGAATCCCATAAAGGTCAGGGAGGTCAGCGACGCGGCAACCAGTGTAATCGGCAGGCCCTCAAAGCACTTGGGCGGCTTTGCGCGCAGCAGGGTGCGCCGCACGCCCGAAAACAGCACCATCGCCAGCAGGAAGCCGAGCCCTGCGCCGAGCCCGTTGACCAGCGACTGCAAAAAGCCGTATTTGTTTGTGAAGTTGAGCAGCGTCACGCCGAGCACCGCGCAGTTTGTGGTAATCAGCGGCAGGTAGATACCCAGCGTCTTGTGCAGCGCGGGGATGTACTTTTTGAGGGTGAACTCAATGAGCTGCACCAGCGCCGCGATGACCAGGATGAACGCGATGGTCTGCATATACGCCAGCCCAAGCGGCTCCAGCAGATAGGTCTGGATGCACCAGGTGGCCGCCGACGCGACAACCATGACAATCGTGACCGCCAGGCTCATGCCGACGGCGGAATCCAGCTTTTTGGAGACGCCCAGGAACGGGCAGATGCCGAGGAATTTGACGAGGGTGTAGTTCTCGGTCAGGATCATCGTGAACAGAATAATGAGAAACGGCTTTACGGCGTTCATTTGTTCACCTCCTCACAGTTGGCGCAGTCGGGGCAGCCAAGGCACTTGTTCTGGGACATGGTCAGCGACTTGCCGCGCTTTTGCATCACGGCGGTCAGCAGCGCGATCATGCAGCCGAAGGTGAAGAACCCGCCGGGGGACATGGTCATGATCTTGACCGCGAAATCCTCCGGGAATACCCGCGCGCCAAAGACAGTGCCCGCGCCGATCAGCTCGCGGATAACGCCCATGCAGGTGAGGGTCAGCGTAAAGCCCAGCCCCATGCCCAGGCCGTCCAGCGCCGAATCCAACACCGGGTTTTTGCTGGCGAACATCTCGGCGCGGCCGAGAATGATGCAGTTGACCACGATGAGGGGCAGGTAGATGCCCAGCATATCGTTGAGCGCCTGCGAATACGCCTCAATCAGCATCTGGATAATGGTTACAAAGCCGGCGATGATCGTGATATACGCGGGAATGCGGACCTTGTCCGGAATCACCTTGCGCAGCGCCGAAATCGCCATGTTGGAGCAGATCAGCACAAAGGTCGCCGCAAGCCCCATGCCCAGGCCTCCGGTTGCGGAAACCGAGATGGCGAGGGTCGGGCAGGTGCCCAGCACCAGGCGCAGAACCGGGTTTTCGTTGAACAGCCCGTTGGTAATCAGCTTGATTTTTTTGCGCATCCTTTACGCCCCCTTTACTTCATTGTACGCGGCGAACGCGCTGCGAACGCCGTCCGTAACCGCATTGGAGGAGATGGTCGCGCCGGAAAGCAGGTCGATGCCCGCGCCGTCCGCCGCGGCCGCTTCGTCCAGCCCGATGTACTGCGCGAGGAAATCCTCCCCGCCGACCTTGCTGCCGACGCCGGCGGTCTCGCCGCTGGAATCGACCTTAATGCCGATCAGCTCGCCGTCCATGCTCAGCGCAACGGTCACCGGCAGCTCCCCGTGATAGCCCGCGGCGGTCACCACAATCACATACCCGGTGCCGCCGTCGTCCACATGCACGCTCTCGACATCCTCCACCGTTGTGGACAGCTCGGTGAACCCGGTCGCGTCGGGCAGCAGCGCCTTGCGGGTTGCGATAGCCGCCTCCTGGCGCGCCCGCTCGATAATCGGGGCGGTCACCCCGTTGGTCACGGCCAGCAGTGCAGAGACCACAATGCAGATCACGGTCAGCACAACCACCGGCTTCAGTATGTCAGCCCACAGGCTGCTCTGTTTGTTTTCGCTCATTTCGCCGCCTCCGTTCCATAGGGCTTTCTGCGTGTCCAGCCGTTGATGTACGGCACAATCAGGTTCATCAGCAGAATCGCGTAGGACACGCCCTCCGTCGAGTTGGCAAAGGTGCGAATCAGCGCCGTAATCAGGCCGCAGCCCAGGCCGAAGATCCATTTGCCCGCGTCGGTATAGGGGGTGGTGGTGTAATCGGTTGCCATAAAGAACGCGGCGAGGAACAGCCCGCCCGAAAAGATCGACGCGACCGGCGCGGGGCTGCCGAACAGCACCAGGAACAGGAAGGTGGAGCCGATGTACGCAACCGGGATAATCGGCTTGATGACCCCGCGGAAGACTAAGTACAGCCCGCCGATAAGCAGCGCAAGGCAGCTTGTCTCGCCGAGGACGCCGCCTGTATTGCCGATGAACAGCTGCCACAGGTCAAGCTCCGCGCCGTGCCCCAAGACAATCAGGTTGAGGGGGGTTGCGCCGGAAAGCAGGTCGACCGCCTGCGCGGGGTAGCCGTAATGCACCATCGAGCCGGTGAACGAGACGGCCAGGATGACCCGCCCCGCAAGCGCCGGGTTGACAAAGTTGCAGCCGATGCCGCCGAACAGCTGCTTGACGACCACAATCGCCACCGCCGAGCCGATGACCGCCTGCCACACCGGCAGGGTCACCGGCAGGTTGAACGCCAGCATGACGCCGGTGACCACCGCGGACAGATCCCCCACCGGGTTCGGCTTTTTAAGCAGCTTGCAGTAAATCGCCTCGCTGGCAACGCAGGCAAGGACGCACACCGCAATCAGCAGCAGCGCGCGCGCGCCGAAAAAGACGACCGAAGCGATCATCGCCGGCACCATCGCGATAATGACGTCCAGCATGATGCCGGTTGTGGTGCGCGGGCTGGTGATATGAGGCGAGGAGGTTACAGTCAGGTTTTTCATTTTTTACTCGCCGCCTTTCTGATTTCGCCCTTGGTCAGGCGCATAATCTGGGTAATCGACCGCTTTGCGGGGCAGACATAGGTGCAGCTGCCGCATTCGATGCAGTTCATCGCGCCCAGCGCGTTCATCATCTCGACGTCCTTGACCTCGAACGCGGTCTGAATCTCGGCGGGGGACAGGCGCATCGGGCAGGCCGCGATGCACCGGCCGCAGCGGATGCAGGGGTTGTTCTTGAGCTGCCCCACCTGCTCGGGCGAGAGCGCCAGGATGGCGTTGTTGTTTTTGAGGACGGGGAAATCGTCGGTATCCAGCGCCGTGCCCATCATCGGGCCGCCCATCAGCAGCTTGGCGCATTCCCCGCTGTAGCCGCCCGCGGCCTCGATTACCTCGGCAATCGAGGTGCCGATCGGCACAAGCAGGTTGCAGCCGCGGGTCACCGCGCCGCCGTCCACCGTCAGCCGTTTGCTGACAAGCGGCATCCCCGTGCGCAGATATTCGTGGATAAACGAGACCGTCGCCGTGTTGAGCACGAGGCAGCCCGCGTCCGCCGGCAGTTTGCCCGCCGGAACGACCCGGCCGGTCACGTTGGTAATCAGCACCTTTTCCGCGCCCTGCGGGTAGGTTGAAGGCAGCTTGACGACCTCAATATTTTTGTCCGCGCAAAGGCGGGAGAGGGTCTCGATCGCCGCGGGCTTGTTCTCCTCAATCGCGATGCAGGATCGCTTAATGCCCAGCAGGTCGCGCACCCGGCAGACACCGCCGACAATCCGCTCGGGGTGCTCCACCATCTCGCGGTAGTCGGAGGTGATGAACGGCTCGCACTCGGCCGCGTTGATAATGAGGGTGTCGACGTTCGCGCCCTCCGGGATGGACAGCTTGACATGGGTCGGGAAGCCGGCGCCGCCAAGCCCCACCAGACCCGACTGCGAAATGGCCGCAACCAGGCTTTTTGCGTCGGTCACCTCGGGCGGCGCGATGGACGGGTCGGGCGTGAATTCCCCGTCGCTTTCAATCGTCACGGCCTTAACCCGCGCGCCCATCGGGTTGAGCACCTCGACAAGGCCGGTGACCGTGCCGCTGACCGACGCGTGAATGTTGGCCGACACAAAGCCGCCCGCCTTGCCGATGAGCGTGCCGACATACACCCTGTCCCCCTTGGCAACGCAGGCCGAGGCGGGCGCGCCGATGTGCTGTGCCAGCAGGATGGTCACGCTTTTGGGGCTGAGCAGCTTTTCGGTCGCGCAGTCCTGCGTGTTTTTAAAGTGTGGCACCCGGGTGCTTGCCACCCTTGGCCGGTTGAATAAACCCAAAATCAGAAACCCCCTTCAAGCTCTAAATCGCAACAAACTGCCCGAGATTCCGGACAAGTGTGTTCTTATAAAAGCCGTATTTCACAACGGTGCCGATCTTGGCGGCCTTGCCCTTGCCCAGCATCGCGCCGTAAGCCGCGCAAAGCGCGTACTGCTCCGGCGTCAGCTCGGCGCGGTAGGTTTCGGCAAAGCAGGCCGCCTGGCGGAACATCGAATCGTATACGGCGCGCGTCCGCGCGCCGTTCGCCAGCTTTTTGAACGCGAGCGCGGGGTCGGACGCCCTGTACGCGCCGACCGAATTGTCCCCGTGCTGGCGGTAAAGCATGGTCGGCGCATACACCACGCCGATTTCGCCGAACGCCGCCGCCACCAGCGCCGCCCACCAGTCGTGCATGACCGCCTCGCGCGGGCGGGTGCGGATATATCCCCGCAGCGCGCGGTTAATCATCGCCGTGCAGCCGGTGACGTTGTTCTGCGCCAGCAGGTTGCGCAGCGACCGCCGCTCGGGCGAAAGCCCCTCGTAGTGAAACAGCGACGGGTCAAGCACCCCGAGCGCCCCGTCGGTCACCTCTGCGTCGGTGTGCACCAGAACCGGCGTCTGCGCGCCGCACGCGTCCTCTATCTCCCGCATTTTCTCCAGCGTCCGCTCGATCTTGTCCGGCAGCCAGACGTCGTCCGCGTCCGCGAACATGAGATAATCGTCCTCATGTTCCAGCAGCAGCCGGAAAAAATTGTTCTGCGCGCTGCCGGATGGGCTCTCGCTGCGCACCGCAAAGACCCGCGAATCCTTACCCTGATAGGCAGACGCGACCGCAAAGCTCCCGTCCTGCGAGCAGTCGTCCCGAATATACAGCCGGAACTCCCCCACGCTCTGCGCGAGAATGGAGTCGATGAGCTGCGCAAGGTAGGGCTCGTTGTTGTAAACGGCAAGCAGAATGGAGATCATTTCTTCCGGCCGAGCGCCGCGTCGAACACCGCGCGCACGTCCTCCTTTTCCGCCGCGCCCTCATGCAGCTTGCAGCCGCCGACATAATAGGTTGGCACATAGTAATAATCGTACCTGTCCGCAACCGCCGGCTCGCGCTGCTCGTCAATCATCTCGATTTCCAGCGCGGCGTAGGCGGCGTCCTCCCGCCGCAGCTCGTCCGCAAACCGCAGCGCCTTTTGACAATATGGACAAGAGGGAAAGTAAAACATTGTGATTTTTTTCACTAATTTTGTTTTCCTTTCAAATTGTACAGTTTCTTAAACATTATAGCCCCTGTAAGAGAAAAAGTCCAGCAAAACAGCGGTTTTTTTGTCCTTCTTCTCCGAAATGGAATTCGTTTTTTCCGGCCGGACTCCCGCAAATCAGCCCATGACCCGGCTGTCCGGGCGGTAATTATACGTTTTGTATAGTATTCGCGATTTTCTTGTCAAGTATTGACAACGGCCGCCCGCCGGATAGAAAAAAGGCAGCGGCCGGATTTTCGGACGCTGCCCGCGGGTTCGCTCAGGAAAAATAGGTTTGCGCAAGCGTTTTCGCCTGCTCGTACTGTTCGGCCGTGATGAAAATCACATACTGCCCCTTGGACAGAATCACGGCGTTTTCAATGCGCGGCACGGCGTCCGGCGCGTAGTTCTGGTAGGTCGTCATCAGGTCGTCCCGGTGCGCCTCCAGCTGGGTGACCAGCGCCTGCGCGCTTTCGGCGTCGGCGCATTCAAACAGGCCGTACTCCTCCGCCGTCGCGCCCGCGCCCGTATAGAACTGGCTGGATACGCATTCGCTTGTGTCCACCCCGACAAACACGCCGATATTCTCTGCGTCCATCGGCTGAAGCTCGGTGTCGACAAAGAGGTTTGCGCCCGCGATTTCGCCGGCAATCGCGTCGAGGTCGAGCTCGACCTTACTGCCGCCGCACGCGGCCAGGGAAAAGACCAGAATCAGCGCGGCAATCGCCGCCGTTACCTTTTTCAATTTGTGTAAAGCTCCTTTTTAACAGTGTGTGTGGCGAGATAATCGTGCCAGATATCAAACGCATCGATCGACAGGTTGATGCCGTCCGTCGTGCGCTCGGCGGCCAGCACGCCGCTCTCGTCCTTGTACGCCGCGTTCAGGTCGACGAAATAGACCTGCTTTTGCGCGCACATCGCAAGCAGCTCGGCGTTGTAAATGGCAATGCGCTCGTTGTTGTAGCTTGTGCTGCGCGCGCTCTGGTTGGCCGAGACCGGGATGATCGCCTGAACGTAAATCGAGGTCAGCGGCTGCACCGCGCGGATGCTGTCGACAAGGCCGCTGTACGCCTCAATAAAGGCGTCGACATACGGCCAGCCCAACTCGTTCACCCCAAAGCCGATATACACGGCGGAATAGGGCTTTGCGCCCAGCACGGCGGGCAGGGTCTCGCCGCTTTCGCCGAACGGATAGCTCCACGCGCCGCTGACGCTGACATTCGCGCTCGCCAGCATTTTTGCGCCGCTGATGGAGCCGTACATCGACAGACCCAAGGTGCGGGAATCCCCGATGAACAGCGCGTCGGTGAAATACGCGTCCGGCACGGCCTCGCTCTCCGGCACCGGCGCGGCGAAATTGTAGAGATTGACATAGTGCGCAAGCTCCGTGCCCGGCGCGGGCTGCTCCGGCCCTATCTGGGAAAACCCGGCGGGCTTGGGGGTCACCTTGCCGCCAAAGACGGCGCGCAGCAGCAGCACCAACAGCAGGATAACGAGCGCGAGAACCACAATACAGCCGGCGCCAAAGACGGCGCGGCGGATCATGACCTTGCGTTTGCGGCGTTTGTATTCTTCGGGCGTGAGCTTGCGTTTTGCCATTCGATGCTCCTCAAAATACGCGGTATTCTCTACATAAAAATTGTAGCCGAACCGCGCAGCAATGTCAATCACAGTCGAAGAACATATTTTTGCGGAATCTCTGTAACCGGGCGCCAATTTCGGCGGCCGCCTCCCGGTTCCGACGCGGCCGGACAGCGGCACCGGACTGCCGCATACCCGCGCGGCAGCTCTCTCCCGCAGTCTCCAGCACAAGCCCGGGGACGGGCTGTCTGTGTCGCAGACGCCGCGCCCGGCTTTTTGGCGCGGCGGTTTAGGGCAGGATACACCGGCTTTCAAAAACGGGAGCCGGATACCGCGCGAGCGGGTGCGGGCGGTGCGGGCAGGCGGCGGGCATCCTGCGTCCGGCTTTTGGCGCGGCGCTTTTTTCGCGCCGGGAGCGCCCCACCGGGCGGGCGCGCTCTCTCCCGGCGGATTGTGCCGGGCCTGCCGTTTCCCGCGCCCGCCCGGCAGTTGACGCCTTCGCCGCCGGGG
>CAZYAV010000014.1:0-10017 GCA_964645785.1 uncultured Oscillospiraceae bacterium | reverse complement strand
GCCGGGCCTGCCGTTTCCCGCGCCCGCCCGGCAGTTGACGCCTTCGCCGCCGGGGTTTACAATAAGGAAGGTGCGCCGCTCACAGCTTGCTGCGGAACGCTTCGGACGAGCAGAGCATCTGCTCCATCATGCACAGCTTTACGCAGGTGACGACGCTGCAAAGGATGCCCACCGCGCCGCCGATGACCGCGGCCGCCGCGGCTGTCTTTGCGCCGCTGCCGAAAAAAAGACGCAGCATATCCATTCCCCCTTTCATAAACAGTATTGTGCGGGCGTGCCCCGCCTGCCCTTAGTGTTCCGCCGCCTGCCGCACAATATCCCGGCGGGGCGGCTGCGGCGGCCGGATATGCCCCGCATATAAATTTGTAATAAAGAAAAAACGGAGGCCAAACCGTGCAGCTGAACATTGTGCTTGTCGAGCCGCAGATTCCTCAAAACACCGGCAACATCGCGCGCACCTGCGCCGCGACCGGCGCCCGTCTGCATCTGGTGGAGCCGATGGGGTTCCGGGTCGACGACGCAAAGCTCAAGCGCGCCGGGCTGGATTACTGGCACCTGCTCGACATTACCTATTATCGCGATCTTGCGGATTTTTACGCGCGAAATCCGGGCGGAGCCTTTTTTTATTTTTCCACCAAGGCTGCGCGGGTCTACAGCGACGCCGCCTTTCCGGACGGGGCGTATCTCGTGTTCGGCCGGGAGGACAGGGGGCTGCCCGAGCCGCTGCTGCACGCGCATTACGACGCCTGTGTGCGCATCCCGATGATTGATGAAGCGCGCAGTCTCAATCTCTCCAACTCGGTCGCGATTGCCGCCTATGAGGCGCTGCGCCAGCACGGCTACCCCGGCCTGCGCGAGGCGGGCGCGCTGCCCGCCGCCCGCTGAACCCGTTTTGCCGCCGTCCGGCACGGCGCGGCCGGTATGGCCGGCGCGGGGTTCCGCCGCTTCCGCAGAGCCGGTTCGCCTGCGGCTGCCCGCCCCGGTTCGTTTTACCCCATTTGCCCGGTAAGCGGGATGCTTTGCAGGGCGCCGAAGCGCCGCGCGATATCCCGCCCTGTCCGGCGGCTCTGCCCCGCCGGGCGATTTTCGCCTTCGGCGCGCCCGGCTTTCCGGCGGCGCATCCCGCGCTTTTCCGGGAACTTCTTGCCCCGGCAGCTGCCTGTTTGGCAGCCCGGATTTTCGGGCGGCGCTTTCCCGCCGCCCGCTCAAAGGGAGGAACTGTTCATGCCTGTGCTTTTGTGGATTCTCTGCGCGCTGGCGCTGCTTGCGGCGCTTTGGCTGTTTCTGATTTTCCCCGCGCGTGCGGACGAGGCGGTGCGCGGCCGGTTTGCGCGCCGGTGCTACGCGCACCGCGGGCTGTATGACAACGAGGCGGGCATCCCCGAAAACTCCCTGCCCGCCTTTGAAAACGCCTTCCGCAAGGGATACGGCTGCGAGCTGGACGTGCAGTTTACCAGGGACAGGCAGCTGGTCGTCTTTCACGACAACAGCCTGAAGCGCGCGTGCGGCGTGGACGCCAACGTCTGGGACATGACCCTTGCGGAGCTGCGCGCGCTGCCGCTGTTCGGGACGCAGGAGCGCATCCCCCTCTTTTCGGAGCTGCTCGACACTGCCGACGCGCTGGCGCAGCAGCCGCTGATTGTGGAAATCAAGGCGGAGGGGCGCGACCTTACGTGGTACGGCGAGCTGTGCGCCGCGGTCATGGCCGAGCTGCACCGCCACACGGCCGAATACTGCGTCGAGAGCTTCCACCCCGCCGTGGTGCGCTGGCTGCGGCTGCACGAGCCGCAGGTGGTGCGCGGCCAGCTGGTCAACGGGCGGCGCAGCAGCCCCAACCTGCCCGCCCCGCTCGCCTTTGCGCTCGAGCAGCTGCTGAGCGGCTTTTTGACCCGGCCGCACTTCATCGCGTTCAAGGAGCAGGACAAAAACGGCGCGCTGCGGGTTGTGCGCGCGCTGGGCGCGATGAGCGTCATGTGGACGGTGCGCACCCCCGAGCGCCACGCCGCGCTGTGCAAAACCGAGGACGCGATCATCTTTGAGCATTACGAGCCCGATCCCCGATTCTGACCCGTTCGGGGGCTCGTTTTGGCCTGCGCACAGGGCGTGAATGGGGGCGGCGGCACAGTTGACCGGGCTGTACCGGCATAGAGCCCACACCCGCTTCGGCTGCGCATTGCAAACTGCGGCGCGTTTCTGCTGGGACTGCGCCCCGCGGCGGCGCGGCCGCTTATTCTCCCTCAAATTGTATATAATAGAACAAGGCCGTCTGCCCGGCCAAAATCCGCGGATTTTGAAGAAATCCGCCGCCCGGCTTCGTTTCTTCTATTGCGGAGATGTTTGACAAATTACCCGAAAACGTTGTATGTTCAACAGGGCGGTGCGGACGCCCACACGGGTTCGGCTGCGGCCGGACGGAGCTTACGGCTTCTTTGGTTTTACAAGGAGATAATGCTATGTTTGGAAAACGCTGCGAGGGCGTCAAGGTGACCCGGGGCATCGACCCGATCACCCGTGTGGTGCCCTATATCATGACCACCCGCGCCGACGCGCAGTGCTACTGCACCCAGTACGCCGACGCGGAGATTCTGCACGAATACTGCCGCAAAAAGCGGGCGGAGGGGATGCGCCTTTCCCAGATGGCGGTGATTATCGCCGCCTATGTGCGGACGGTTGCCCACATGCCTGAAATCAACCGTTTTGTCATCGGCCGCACGGTATACGCGCGCACCGAGCTGTGCGTCTCGTTCGCCATGACCAAGATCCGGGGCAAAAACGATTTCCTCGAGACGACGGTCAAGGTGTACTTTGACCCGCGCGACACGATTTATGAGGTTGCGGAGAAAATCGAGGCGGTCATCGAGAAAAACCGGGCGGTCGAAAACAAAAACAGCACCGACAGGGTCGCGCATACCCTGCTGTCGATCCCGGGGCTGATGTATTTCGGGGTTGGTGTCCTCAAATTTCTCGACCGGATCGGGCTGATGCCGCGCGCGATTGTGGACGCCTCCCCCTTTCACACCAGCATGTTCATCACCAACGTCGCGTCCATCAAGCTCAACACGCTGCACCACCATCTGTACAATTTCGGCTCGACAACCGTCTTTGTCGGGCTCGGCAACAAAATTTCCAAATTCCAGCTGGATAAGGACGGGCGGCTGCACGCCAGGAAATACTATCCGCTTGCGGTCGTGACCGACGAGCGGGTCGCGCCGGGCGCGATTTACGGCATGGCGTTCCAGTATCTGGACAAATACCTCAAAAATCCCGAGCTGCTCGAGCAGCCGATCGACCCCGAGGAGCTGCGCTTTGATTACCGGGCGGAATACAGCTGCAAAAAGCAGAAATTTTGACGGGATGCAACAAACCCGCCCCGTTTGCACACCTATAGGGTGGAGTTAAAAACAGCGGCGCGCCGCTTTTTCAGCAAATTCAGGAGCAAACCATGCCGGATATCATCACGGTCAACAAGGTGCACAAAATCTACCGCGTCGGCGAAACGCTCACCCACGCGCTCGCGGGCGTGTCCATGTCGATTGCCAAAGGCGAGTTTGTCGCCATCACGGGGCCGTCCGGCTCGGGCAAATCGACCATGCTCAACATGCTCGCCGGCCTCGAGCCGGTCACGGCGGGCGAGATTGTCATCTGCGGCGAGCACATCGAGGCGATGAACGAAAACCAGCTTGTGCGGTTCCGGCGGGAGAATGTCGGGTTCATCTTCCAGTCCTACAACCTCATCTCCACCATGACCGCGGAGGAAAACGTCGCGCTCTCGCTCATGTTCCGGGGGGAGGGGCGCGCAAGCCGGCTGGAAAAGGCGCGGCGGATGCTGGCGCTGGTCGGGCTGGCCGACCGCGCCAAAAACAAGCCCTCCCAGATGTCCGGCGGCCAGCAGCAGCGGGTCGGCATCGCGCGCGCGCTGGTTGTCTCCCCCAAAATCATCTTTGCGGACGAGCCGACCGGCAACCTGGACAGCAAAAGCGGCGCGGAGGTTATCTCCCTTATCAAGCGGATTGTCCGAGAGCAGCAGCAGACCGTCGTCATGGTCACGCATGATCTCACCCTCGCGAACGAGGCCGACAGGATCGTATATATTAAGGACGGCCGGATTGTCAATCAGCAGACGCCGGTGCAGGCTCCATAACCCAGCAGACAAAAAAGAGGTGTTCCCCCATGAAACGAATTGCGGTTCTACTTTGCGCGCTGCTTGCGCTGACCCTGCTTGCGCCCGGCGCCGGTGCGCAGACCCTTCCGGCCGCGCCGCCGGATCCGTCGGCCAACCAGCCGGCTGACCCCTCCCTGAACGCACCGGCCGACCCGTCCCAGAACAGCGTTGACGACGCCATGGCGGGGGTGGATGCGCAGGAGGATCCGTCCGGCACACCCGGCTCCACCGACATTGATCCCGTCTTCCGGCTCGCGGGCGATTCGCCGCGGTACGAGCAGGGCGAGACCATCGAGGCCGGGAAGTTTGAGATAAAAGTCGAGCTTTTGGATCCGGGCACCCTGACCGGCGTCAGGGTAACCGGCATCGAGATGCAGACCAGCATTGACCTGAACGCCTACCCGCTGCGCATCGACAAGCAGACCTACGCCGTCAGCAGCCCGCCGGTTGAAAACGGCTGCTGGGTTTACCGGGAGCCGGCGCAGCTCTACGTCCGCGCGGACGCGCCGGTCAGCCTCTACGATATCCCCGTCGTCGTGTCCTATGAGGGCACCGGCGCCGCGGGCACAAAATCGGGTACGCAGACGTTAAATTATTCCCTGTCTGTCGGCCCGCCCTCGGGCGGCGCGGCGGTGAGCGGCGACACCCACATCCCCAAGGTCATCATCTCCGGCTTTTCCACCAACCCGGGCGAGGTGGTCGCGGGCGAGGATTTTGTACTTAACGTGACCTTCAAAAACACCTCCGGCTCGGCGTCGGTCACCAATTTCAAGGCCGCGCTGACCTCCGAGGTGTTCAACCCCGTCTCGGGCAGCTCCACCCTCTTTATTGATTCACTTGCCCCCGGCGCGACCCGGGCGGTCTCCATCAAGCTGCACGCCAAGGCGGACGCGTCGCCCGGCAGCTACAGCGCGAGCTTTGCGCTCAACTACGACGTCGATGTCCAGACCAAGGACAACGCCCCCGTGACCGACACCGAGGTCATCTCGATTCCGGTCAAGCAGGTGCCCAAAATCCAGGTCTCCACCATGCAGGTTGTCCCCACCGACGCCACCGTCGGCAGCGACGTCAACCTCATGACCAGCGTCAACAATACGGGCAAATCGACCCTTTACAACGTCAATGTCAAAATCACCGATGCGGGCGGTCTGTTTTCCCCTGCGGAACAGTATCTCGGCAACCTGCAATCGGGCGCGTCGGGCGCGGTCGACCTCTATGTGACCCCGATGACGGCCGGCAGCACAACTCTACAGCTGAACGTCAGCTATGAGGACGAAAACGGCAACATCTACAACGCCACCCAGACCGCCGAGATCATGGTAACCGAGCGCAGCGAGGATTATTTTGACCCCGGCATGTGGGAGGAACCGGCCATGCCGGAGGAAAGCGGCGGCACCGGCTGGTGGGTCTGGGTTGTGATCGCGCTTGTGGCGGCGGGCATCACGGCGATTGTCCTGATCCGGCGGCGCAAGGCAAAGCAGCGCGCACTGCGCGATAAAATGGAGGCGAAGCGGCTGGAGGAGCTGTATCTGCGAGAGAGCTCCGACGAGGAAACCCGGGTATGAAATTCCATGAACTGATCAAGCTCAGCGCGCTCAACCTGTGGCGGCGCAAGCTGCGCACCAGCCTGACCCTGCTGGGCGTGATGATCGGCACCGCGTCGATCATCGTCATGATGTCGCTCGGCATCGGGCTGAATTACTCCTACATGCAGCGCATAGAGGATATGAGCACCCTGACCCTCATCACGGTCTACCCCGGCGGCGGGGGCGGGGGGATGTACTATGACGGCGGATATGCCGTCTCGGTTTCCGGCTCGGACACACAGGAGCAGGCCGCGCTGACCAAGGACACGGTCGCGCAGTTTGCGGCGATGGAACATGTGCAGTGCGCCTCCCCGGTTTATTCGTTTGACATTCTGGCGCAGTCCGGCAAGTATCAGTCCAACCTGTACATCAACGCCATGAGCTATGACATGCTGCTGGCGCTCGACCTGCCCATTCTGGAAGGGCAGATGCCCGCGCGCGGGGACGAGCTGAAGCTGCTGGCCGGCTGCCAGCAGGGCTATGACTTTTACGACCCCAATTCCAACAGCTGGGATTCCGAATCCGAGCCGAACGTCGACCTGATGGAGGATCAGCTGTTCGCGATTTTTGACACCAACGCCTATTATCAGGCGATGGGCGGCGACGGCGTGATGCCCAAAAAGTACATCGTGGAGACGGCGGCGATGCTCGGCCTGCCGGACGACGAAAACGGGCATGTCTATTCCAACTACGACTGGCAGACCTACGCCGACCTGGAGGCGGTGGAGCGGGAATTTGCCAAGGTATTCAAAAAGAACGCCTGGCCGAACCAGCAGACCGACAAAAAGGGAAAGCCGGTTACCCCCATGACCTACAACCAGGCCTACGTCATTGTGGACGATATCGACAACGTCACGGCCGTGCAGGACGCCATCAACAATATGGGCTTCCGCGCAAACAGCGACCTTGATTACATCAAGTCGATGCAGGAGGAATCCCGCACCATCCAGTATGTGCTGGGCGGCATCGGCAGCGTCTCGATGCTGGTTGCGGCAATCGGCATCGCAAACACCATGCTCATGAGCATCTTTGAGCGCACCAAGGAAATCGGCATTTTTAAGGTACTCGGCTGCTCGCTGGGCAACATCCGCGCCATGTTCCTCGGCGAGGCGGCGCTCATCGGGTTTTCCGGCGGCGTTTTGGGCATCGGGTTCAGCTTCGGTGTCTCCAAGCTCATCAACACGTTTTTGGGGGACATCTCCATGATCCCGTTCTGGCTGGTTCTGCTGGGGCTGGGCTTCGCGGTGGCCGTCGGCATGATTGCCGGGCTGTCCCCCGCCATCCGCGCCACCAAGCTCTCCCCGCTGGAGGCGATTCGGACGCTGTGACCGCGGCCGCGGGGACGCCGTGCCCGGGTAAGGCGCGCCGCTCCGCAAAAGGGCCGGGCGGCGAACAGGCGGCAGGCGGCGGCCTGTGTATGAAACGGAAAATGAAAAAATCGCTGTCGGCTTTTGGCAGCGGTTTTTCTTTTTGCCCCGGCAGGCGGGGTGCCTGCGGCTGCAAGGGATATGCCCGGAGTCCAAAAACAGAGTTGTCCGGTTCGCCCGTCCAAGGCCGCATCCGGGCAGGCTGGCTGCGGTACGGCGCGGCCGCACGGCAGGCGCGGACAAACCGCAGCGGACAAATCTCGGGTCGCCGCCCCTTGCACTGTGCGGCCGGTTCGGTTGACCGCCGCAAGCTCTGTCTCCATCTGCTTTTTGGGCGGTCGGCGGCCGGTACGATGCCGCCCCGTATCCGGGCGCCGGCCCGCCGGGGCCAAAACTGCACACCCCATGCCGGCCGGCGAGTTCCCGCAAGGCCTGCGCAGAAAAGCGGCGCGCTTTGCTCTGCCGCCCCGCCGCAGCCGGGCGGGCGGAACCCGCACAGGGAAAGCCGCCGCGATGCGGCCGGAGAGCCCGCGGGCGCCCCGCCGCAGCCGGGGCGGAAAATTTTGCTTTTTTGCCGCAACGTGGTAAAATGAGGGGCGAAACAGCCGTGTGCGCACGGCGCAAAAGGAGCGAACGGGATTGACACAGGAACATCTGACCCTCGGAGTCGACATTGGCGGGTCAACGACCAAAATCGTCGCACTGGACGAAAGCGGCGGACTGCGCGACACGCTGCAGGTACGCGCGACCGACCAGCTGACCTCTTTATACGGCGCAATCGGCCGCCTGCTTTATCAGAACGGCTGGGCGCTTGCCCGGATTGACCGCATCGTGCTGACCGGCGTCGGCGCGTCCTGGGTCGACGGGGACGTCTACGGTATCCCGACCGTCCGGGTGGCCGAGTTTGAGGCGATCGGCCGCGGCGGGCTGATCCTGGCCGGCATCCGGGAGGCGCTCGTCGTCAGCATGGGCACCGGCACGGCGTTTGTGCGCGCGTCACTCGACACCGGCTGCGTCCACATCGGCGGCAGCGGCGTCGGCGGCGGCACCCTGCTTGGGCTGGCCGGGCGGCTGTTCAATCTGCGCAACGCCGAATCGGTCGTCGCGCTGGCCGAGGCCGGGGATCTCGAGGCGGTCGACCTGACCATCCGGGAAATCACCCGGCAGCAGATTCCCTCCCTGCCCCCCCATGCGACCGCCGCAAACTTCGGCAACGTCAAGCCCACCGCCACCGACGCGGATTTCGCGCTCGGCCTGCTCAATATGATTTTCCAGACGGCCGGGATGCTCGCCACCTTCGCCTGTGCCGGCACGCCGCTCAAGGAGGTTGTCGTGACCGGCTCGATGGCGACCCTGCCGCAGGCGGCCGGGATGTTCGGCGAGGTCGGGGCTCTCTCTGGGCTGCATTTCCGCATCCCCGAAAATCCGGCGTTCGCGACTGCGCTCGGTGCCGCCGCGCTGGGGCGGGCGCAGGCCGCCGCGCCGGGCTGACAGGAAAGGGGGCGCGCTTCCATGCGCATTGATTCAGCACAGTACCGCGCAGCGTTCCGGCGGGAAAGCGCCGGGAACCCGCTGTTCATAAACGCGCAGCGCAAGATCCGCCGGCTCATGCACCTGTTCCTTCTTCTGATCGGCGCCGATTGGCTTGCCTGCGTCCTTGCGTCCGGTTTTGGCTGGGCGGCCGTGCTGGAGCTGGCCGCCGCTGTCCTCATCCACATTGTTGTCGAGACGCTCGTCCTGCGGGGGTTCGCCGTCTGCGGCGGGCTCGTCGTTCTGCTCGACGAGGGCTGCGGGCTGTACGGTGTGCTCGCCGTTCTGCTCGACGAGGGCTGCGGGCTGTACGGTGTGCTCGCCGGACAGGCGGGCGCGCCCGGGTGGCATACGATCTTTTCCGCGCTCTGTTCGGCCGTATTGCTGGGGATCGGCCTGTATCTGATTTTCGGCAGGGATATCCGCGCCTATGCAAAGCGCGCGCGGGCGCTGCTACGGGACACCTTCAAGGGTAGCGCGGCACACCGCACGGTCTGATCGGGTTCCGCTTGCGGCGGGCCACGGGCATACTCCCCGGCGTCCGACGCGGCGCCGCGGCGCGGGATAATTTCCCGCACCGGTTGCGCTTGCGGCGGATTGTATGGTACTATAACGGGTATACTGAATACTATGGAAATGCGCCGGGCGGCGCGGAGGAAACAAATGGAAAACAGCAAAAAAACGATGGAAAAAATCGTCGCGCTCTGCAAAAACCGCGGCATCGTCTACGCGGGCAGCGAAATTTACGGCGGCCTGTCCAACTCGTGGGACTACGGCCCGCTCGGGGTCGAGTTCAAAAACAACGTCAAGGCGGCGTGGCGCAAAAAATTCGTGCAGGAGAACCCCTACAACGTCGGTCTCGATTCCGCCATTCTCATGAACCCGCAGGTCTGGGTCGCGTCCGGGCATGTGGGCGGCTTTTCCGACCCGCTGATGGACTGCAAAAGCTGCCACACCCGCCACCGCGCCGACCAGCTCATCGAGGCCGCGGGCGAAAATCCCGCGGGCTGGAGCTTTGAGCAGATGCAGAATTACATCGTCGAGCACCAGATCAAGTGCCCCGACTGCGGCGCGTGCGACTTCACCGATATCCGCAAATTCAACCTCATGTTCAAGACCTTCCAGGGCGTGACCGAGGACGCCAAAAACGAGATCTATCTGCGCCCCGAGACCGCGCAGGGCATCTTTGTCAACTTCGCCAACATCCAGCGCACAACCCGCCGCAAGCTGCCCTTCGGGGTCGCGCAGGTGGGCAAAAGCTTCCGCAACGAGATTACACCGGGCAACTTCACCTTCCGCACCCGCGAATTCGAGCAGATGGAGCTTGAGTTCTTCATCAAGCCCGGCACCAATATGGAGTGGTTCCGGTATT
>CAZYAV010000013.1:0-53334 GCA_964645785.1 uncultured Oscillospiraceae bacterium | reverse complement strand
ATCGTCATCAGCAGGTCGCCGATGCTCGCTGGCAGCAGCCGCTGGGAGAGATACGCAAGGCCGATTGCCACGCCGGCCTGCGGAATCAGCGCAAAGCCGAGATAGCGGCTGACCACCGGGCTGGATTTCACCAGCCGGCAGCCGGCAAACGCGCCGATGTATTTGCCCGCGATGCGGATGAAGAAATACCCGACCCCGACCAGCCCGAAATCGACCAGCATCCCCACATCGAGGTTCATGCCCGAAATGACAAAGAACATCAGCATAATCGGCGGGGTAAACAGGTTAATCTGTTCGTACAGTGCCTCGTCCCCCGCTCGGTTGATATAAACCGCGCCGAACACCATGCAGGACAGCAGCGGGGAGACGTCGAACGCCGAGCACAGTCCGGACAGCCCCAGCAGCATCGCAACCACAATGATGAGGCGGTTGTCGGTGCTGCGGCTGGGCGGCAGCATCCATTTGAGCAGCAGGCCGAACATCGCGCCCAGCCCGATTGCCCCCAGGTTGAACACAAGCGGCATCGCGATGCTCGCCACGTCCAGCGCCCCGCGCAGCTCGGCGCCGACAATTCCCGCCGTAGCGCTGAAAACCAGCAGGCAGACAACGTCGTCCAGCACCACAATTTGCAGCAGCGTGTTGACAAACTCGCCGCGCGCCCTGTACTGGTTGATGGTCATAACCGTGCTTGCGGGCGCCGTCGCGGTGCCGATTGCCCCAAGCAGCAGCGAGATGTTCCAATCCAGCCCGAATACCAGCCGCATGGAAAGGGTCACCAGCACACCGGCCAGCAGCGATTCCAGCAGGGTGATGACGATGACCGACCAGCCGGTTTCCCGCAGCGTCTCCTTTTTGAAAAAGCGGCCGACGCCGAACGCGATGAACGCGAGCGCGATGTCGCTGACAAAGTTCATCCCCTCCACCGCCTGCGCGGGCACAAGGCCGAGCGCGTGCGGCCCGATGAGAATTCCGGCGAGAATATAGCCGCTGACCATCGGCAGCCGAAGCAGCTTGGTCAGGCGGGTGAACAGAAAGCCCGTCAGCAGCACAATCGACAGCACAAGCAGAATAGCGGACGCCCCACTCAGCCGGTTCCACAATGTTTCCATCCTGTCTGCCCCTTTCTCGATTCCGGATTGCGGGAACTCCCGCTTTTTTTCATCATATGCCCTCTTGACTATTTACACAAATTATATTATTCTTGATTATCATAAATATTTTAAATGAGGCGCCTATGGTCGACCCAAAACTTGTCACCCTGCTGGCCGTGTGCGAGACAAAAAACTTCACCCGCGCGGCGTACACCCTTTCGCTGACCCAGCCGGCCGTCAGCCACCACATCGCCCAGCTGGAACAGGAGCTGGGTGTCAAGCTGTTTCACCGCAAAAAAGCGGATCTTAAGCTGACGGCCGAGGGGGAAATTGTCGTCAAATTTGCCAAACGGATGATTGCGCTGCACAGCAAAATGCTCAATTCCCTGTCCACCGGGCGGGACAGGCTGCTGCATCTCCGGGTCGGCATCACCCACACGGCGGAGAGCAACCTCATCACCGAGGTGCTGGCAAAATATGGGAACGAGACGCCGGGGCTTACAATAACGATTGTTACGGATACAATAAATAATCTTTATGATCTGCTGTCCGATTACGAGCTGGATCTCGCGATTGTGGAGGGGGAGCAGCACGACCCCTCCATCAACTCCCTGCTGCTGGACACCGACTATCTCGTCTGCGTTGTGTCCAACAACAGCCCGCTCGCCAAAAAGAGCATGGTCACCCTCAGCGACCTGCGCAGCGAAAAGCTGATTCTGCGGCTGCCCAATTCGGGCACGCGGAACCTGTTCGTCGCCCACCTCGAAAGCCTCAACCTGTCGATTCGGGATTTCAACGTCCTCATGGAGGTGGACAACGTCGCCACCATCAAGGACCTGATCCGCAAGCAGCTCGGCATCTCCATCCTGCCGCGCAGCGCCTGCCTGGACGAGCTGAACAAGGGCAAGCTGACCGCGCTGCCCATCGAGAACCTGAGCATGATCCGCGAGACCAACCTGCTTTACAACAAGGACTTTGACCACGACGAGATCCTTCAGGCGATTACCCGCATTTACCGGGAAAGCAGGCGCTGAGCCCTGCTTGCCACGCAGGGCATACAAGGAAAAAGCTGTCCGACGCGTGGGCAGCCTGGCCATCGGGCAAATGCTGCCCTTTGCAAACGCCATAAAACGGACGCCAGTGGAAATGTCCGGGATAAACAGTGGTAAGGGCGGCGCAAAAAGCAGGAACGCTTTTTGCGCACAACCGATAAGGAAGTAATTTGAAAACACACAATTGATTAACAAAGCGACAAACGATAATTTATCGGGCAGATATACAAATAACCAAAGTTTTGACTATATAAGCCGATGACCTTGTGAAGTATTCTACGGTTTGTCGGCTTTTTCTTTATATCGGACGGTATATAACATTTAGGAGTTTTCATATCGCATACCGCAGCAGGCAGGGAAACTGTATTGACAGTTTCCAAAAACAAGAAAACGGTGTACCCCCATTTCTGAGGTTACACCGTTTCTTACATAAAACCTCCTTATGGGGCGTGCCTATTCGCGCCGTCCTTTTTCTTTTTTAAACGAGCTTTCCCTATGCCGGAGCACCCAAAGCGGTGCGACAGGCCGCCTTTTTTGCCGCACATTTCCTGTCCGGCACCATCGGCATCCCCGGCCTTTCGTCAATCCCGCCTGCTTTTTGGGAAACCGGCGAGGCCAGCAGCCAAACAGGTGGTTTATTAAATCCGGATAAATCCCCGCCGTTCGGCGTGTTCGGAACCACAGATAAGTTGCCGTGCTTTTCCGAGAGCCGGGCAGTGTTTTTTAGGCTCTGTGCACCGCCCGGGTTCCGGCCGCGCTATCCGCCCGCCTGTCATTCGCCGAAAATCTCTTTTGCCTGCGCCATGTTTTCGCGCACGGGCACCCCGAACGGGCAGCGTGTCTCGCAGCCGCCGCAGCCGGTGCACTCCCCCGCCTTGTGGGGCAGAACCGCGTAATGCTCCCGCACCGTCTCGGGAACCTCCCCCTGCGCGCGGGCGAGGTTGAGGAACTTGGTCACCGACGCGACGTCGATCCCCACCGGACAGGGCGCACAGTGGCCGCAGTACATGCAGTGCCCCACCCAGCTGATTTTGGGCATGGTGGCAAAGGTGGCCGCATAATCCTTCTGCTCGTCGCCGGCCTGCTCATAGGCGGCGTCCGCCTCCAGCTGCGCAATCGTGCGCGCGCCGGAAAGCACCGTCGCAACGCCCGGCCGGGTCAGCGCATAGTGCAGGCATTGCAGGTTGGTGAGCGCGACCCCCGCGGGCGACAGGGACGCATCCAGCAGGTCGCCGCCCCCAAACGCCTTCATGACCGTGATGCCGACCCCGAGCCGCTGGCAGGTCTCATACATCTTTTCACGCGCCGGATCCATGTTGACCAGCGGCTGCTCATAGCTCTCGTCCGCCCACAGCCGCTCGATGTCCTCGCTGCCGGGCTGTAGGTCGTAGCAGGGGTTGACACTGAACATCAGCACGTCGATTGCCCCGCTCTCCACCGCCGCAAGCGCCGCCTGCGGGTTGTGGCTGCTCATGCCGATGCAGCCGATCCGGCCGGACTGCTTCAGCTCGCGCGCGTAGTCCAGCACGCCGCCCTTTTCCACCGTCCGCCAGTCCGCCAGCGAATCCACATAATGAATCATGCCGACCTCGACATGATCCGTTCCCAGCTGGCGGAGCATCTCCTCGAACCCGGCGCGCACCTCGTCCAGCTGGCGGGTACGCTTGTACTGGCCGTTCTTCCACACCGAGCAGATGTGCGCCTGCAAAACAAACTGCTCGCGGCGGTTCGCGATGGCCTTGCCCAGGTTGGTTCTCGCGCCCGGGTCGGAGGTGTACAGGTCGATGTAGTTGACCCCCAGCCGCTCGGCCGCGTCAATCAGGCTCTGTGTAAATTGCTCGTCCCGGCCGACAAAGCCCTCGCATCCAAGCCCGATTTCCCCGACGAGCAGCCCCGTTCTTCCCAATTTGCGTTGATTCATGGTTAATTCCCTCCTGTCAGAATGGTGTCCATCCTGTTTTTTACTTGATTTAACAGCCGCGCGCCGCTCAGCCCTTGTCGAACACGGCGGCGATATCCGCCAGATGCTGCGGCACCGGCAGGTGCTGCGGGCAGTTGCGCGCGCAGGCGCCGCATTGCAGGCAGTCCGCCGCCCGGCTGTTTGCGCCGGCTTTCTGCCGGTATACCGGGATGATCTTCCACCCCTCCTGCGGATCCCGGGCATACTCGTTGTACAATCTGAAGATGCCGGGGATGTCGATCTGCCTGGGGCAGTGTCGCAGGCAGTAGCCGCAGCCGGTGCAGGGGACGGCCGTGGCGCCGCTGATCAGCGCGGCCGCCTGCAGCAGCGTCTGGCGCTCCCGCTCGCTGAGCGGCGGCGTGTCCCGCAGGTTTTCGGCCAGCTGCTGCATCTGGTTCATCCCGCTCAGGACGATTTCCACCCCCGGCAGGCTTTGGGCAAACCGGAGTGCGTAGGACGCCGCGCTCGCCGCGGGGGACAGGGTTTGCAGCAGCGCGGCCGCCTGTGCCGGCAGCCTGGCGAGCGTCCCGCCCTTGACCGGCTCCATGACCACAATCGGTTTGCCGTGCCGCCGCGCAGCCTCATAGCAGCGCCGGGACTGGATTGCCTCGCTCTCCCAATCCAGATAATTGATTTGCAGCTGGACGTAATCCACCTCCGGGTGGCGGGTGAGAATGGTGTCCAGCAGGTCGGCCGTGCCGTGATAGGAAAAGCCCGTCCGCCGCACCCTTCCGGTCTCCTTCAGCCGCCGCAAAAAGTCGAACTCCGCATAGCGTTCCGCGATTTGATAATGTTCCTCGTTCAGCCAGTGGAGCAGGAACACGTCAAAATATTCCACCCCGCAGCGCCTGCACTGTTCGTCGAAAAACCGGCCACAATCCGCGCGGCTCTGCGCCAGGTACCCGGGCAGCTTATCCGCAAGAATGAAGCTGTCCCGCGGGTGCCGCCGGACAAGCGATTCCCGGATTGCCCACTCGCTTTTGCCGTCCAGATAGGTGTACGCCGTGTCAAAATACCGCTTGCCGCCCGCAAGAAAGGCGTCCACCATCTGATCGAGCAGCGCAAGGTCGATTTCCTGCGCGCTCTCCGTCCAGCCCGGAAGGCGCAGGAACCCAAAGCCAAGCTTGTTCATTCCGTTTCCTCCTCGCACAATATCGTTGCGGTTTTAGAGCAGCGGAAAGCTGCAAAACGCACTGTAACCCCCGGCTTGATGCGGTCATACGGCCGGCAGGCAGCGGGCGCAGCGTTTCCCTTTGAAGGATTGCTTGCGGAAAGAATTGCGCCTTTTATGCAGGACGGCCGCCTGGCGCGGTTCGCCGGCACGCCGCGCACACCGTTCCCGGCGCGCGGGTCAAAGCGGCCGTTCCCCGCGCAGCTTGTGCTCCATCGAGCGGGTCATCTCGTCGTAGGAGTCAATTTTCCAGGTGAGCCGTTCCAACGCTTTTTCCAGCTCCGCTATGCGGCTTTGCAGCCCGTCGCGCTGCTCGATGAGCAGCGCTCTGCGCGCCTCGACCGTCCCGTCCCCCTGGTGAAACAGCCCGACATACCGCGCCAGCGCCTCCACCGAAATTCCCGCGCCGCGCATACACTGGATAACTCCCACCCAGTTCAGGTCGCTTTCCTGATAGTCCCGGTGCCCGGCCGCGTTTCTGTGCACCGGCGGAATCAGCCCGACCCGTTCATAATAGCGCAGCGTATCCACCGACATGCCAAACTGCCGGCCGACTTCCGCAATTGTCATTGTCTGCCTCCCCGCGCAACACGCGATTGCGTTTTTTATAACCATAGCACTTAGAGTCGGCTCCAAGTCAAGCTCTTTTGCGTTTTTTCCGCCGGTTTGCCGTTTGGGGCGGGTTTCCTGCCGCCGGGCGATTCCGGCGCGCAGAAAACGCCGCCCGGCAAGACCGCCGGTATTGTCGGGCAGCCCGGCGACGCCCGGACAGAAGCAGAGAAATCGCCCGGGCACGCGGGGCGGAAGCCCGTCGCGCGAACAGGCGCCGCACGGGGTCTGCTGCCGCCCATGCAGAACCGGCGGACATTCCCCGGCCTGTCCTCCGTCCGGGAAACCGAAGCCCGGAAAACCGGCGACGCGGGGCGGCAAAGCGCCCGCTCCTCCGCAGGGCGCGCCACGCGAAAGCGCCCCGGGCAAAGCGGCAACCGGACGGAAGCAGAGGAAGCGCCTCGGGCAGTGCGGGTTTCGCCAAAAGAAAACCGGCCGGGCGCGCGGAGAGAGCCGCGCCCGGCCGGATACTCTTCCCTGCCCGCGGCCGGTTTATCCGCGAGCCCTCTGTCAAGTCTGTGTGTTTTCCGAGCCGGCCGACACGCCGCCCCGCAAGGATTCTATGGGTTCTGCCGCCCGTCCTTTGGCGGCGTTTCAACCGTGCGCCGCGCACCGCCGCGCTGCGCACAGGCCGCGCAGTCCCCGCAGCAGCCGCCGGACTTCCCGCTGCGGATTCGGCGCACCGCCGCCGCTGCCGCCGCCGCAAGCAGCGCGACAAGCAGCCAATCCAGCCAGCTCATCGCGCAAACAGGCTGCCCAGCTGATAGACAACCGTCGCAACCAGCCAGGCCACCGCGCACTGCATCGCCACCACACCGACCGTCGCCGCGCGGGATTTCAGTTCCCGCTTAATCGTCGCCACCGCCGCCACGCAGGGCGTATACAGCAGGGTGAACAGCAGGAAGCTCGCCGCCGTCAGCGGGGTGAACAGGCCGGACAGAGCCGCGCCGAGGTTCGCCACATTTGTGCCGAGCAGCACGGCCAGCGTGCTGACCACCGCCTCCTTGGCCGTGAAGCCCGAAATCAGCGCGGTCGCGACCCGCCAATCCCCGAACCCGGCCGGGCGCAGAACCGGCGCAATCCACTGGCCGACAATCGCAAGCAGGCTGTCGGCGCTGTCTGAAACCACGTTGAGCCGGGTGTCAAAGGTCTGCAAAAACCAGATGATGATGGTTGCGACAAAGATGATGGTGAACGCGCGCTCGAGGAAATCGCGCGCCTTTTCCCAAAGGAGCAGCAGCACGCTGCGCGCCGAGGGGAGCCGGTAGTTGGGCAGCTCCATCACGAACGGAACCGGGTTGCCCCGGAACGCCGTGCGCTTGAGCAGCAGCGCAATCAGAATTGCCAGCAGAATCCCCGCCGCATATAATCCGATCATGACGAGCGCCGCGTGCTGCGGGAAAAACGCCGCGCAGAACACCGCGTAAATCGGGATCTTTGCCGAACAGCTCATGAACGGGGTCAGCAGAATCGTCATCTTTCGGTCGCGGTCGGAGGAGAGGGTACGGGTCGCCATAATCGCGGGAACCGAGCACCCGAACCCGATCAGCATCGGCACAAAGCTGCGCCCGGAAAGCCCGATTTTGCGCAGCAGCTTGTCCATCACAAACGCGACCCGCGCCATATAGCCCGTGTCCTCCAGAATGGACAGGAAGAAAAACAGGGTCACGATAATCGGCAGAAAGCTGAGCACGCTGCCCACGCCCGCAAACACGCCGTCAATCAGCAGGCTGTGTACAACCGGGTTGATGCCGTAGGCTGTCAGGCCGCGGTCGGCAAGGGCGGTCAGCGCGTCGATGCCAACCGAAAGCCAGTCGGACAAGCGCTGGCCGATCACGCTGAAAGTCAGCCAGAACACCAGGAACATCACCCCAAAGAAGAAGGGCAGCGCGGTGTATTTGCCGGTCAGAACCCGGTCAAGCCGGACGCTGCGCTGGTGCTCCCGGCTCTCGCGGCATTTGACGACCGATGCCGCCACGACCTTTTCGATGAAGGTATAGCGCATATCCGCGAGCGCCTCGTTGCGGTCGAAGCCGGTCTCGGCCTCCATCTCCACGACGCTGTGCTCCAGCAGCTCGATCTCGTTCTGATCCAGCTCGATGCGGCGGGCAAGGGCATCGTCCCCCTCAATCAGCTTGGTTGCGCAGAACCGCGCGGAGATACCCGCGCGCTCGGCGTGATCCTCGATCAGGTGCGCGACCGCATGGATGCAGCGGTGCACCGCACCCTCGCAAAAATCGGTCAGCGCCGGATAGACGCGGTTTTTGGCGGTCTCGATCATCTTATCCGCCAGCTCCGAGACGCCCTGCCCCTTGGCCGCGCTGATCGGCACAACCGGGATACCGAGCGATTCGCTCATCATCTGCACATCAATTGTGCCGCCGTTCGCGCGCACCTCGTCCATCATGTTGAGCGCCAGCACCATCGGCACATGCAGCGTGATGAGCTGCATGGTCAGGTATAGGTTGCGCTCAATATTGGTCGCGTCCACGATATTGATAATCCCGTCCGGCTTTTCATTCAGGATAAAATCGCGGGTGACAATCTCCTCCTGGGTGTAGGGGCGGATGGAATAGATGCCGGGCAGGTCGACGACCGTGCAGTCCTTCCGGCCGCGCATCTCCCCCATTTTCTGGTCGACCGTCACGCCCGGGAAATTCCCGACATGCTGGTTCGAACCGGTCAGCGCGTTAAACAGGGTGGTTTTTCCGCAGTTCTGGTTCCCCGCAAGGGCAAAAATCATTGTGCCTCTCCCCCTGCCTGCACGGCAACCTCGATATTCCGGGCATCCGCGACGCGCAGCGTCAGCTCGTACCCGCGCACCTGGATCTCGATGGGGTCTCCCATCGGCGCGACCTTTTGCAGCCGCACCTGTGTGCGCGGAATCAGCCCCATATCCAGCAGCCGGAGCCGAAGCGCCCCCTCGCCGTGAACCGCCACAATCGCCGCCGACTGGCCGACGGCAAGCTCATCCAAAGTCAAATCTGCATCCCTCCTGTCGCGGCTGCCGACCTTCAGTCAAACGCCCTGAGGCGCGGCGGCACCTTTTCGTTGACCGCGTCGGTCAGCTCGCGCACAAGGGCGAGCGTCTCGTCCAGCGCGCGCGCCCTGTCCGCCATCCGCTGGACGCTTTTGTCCCGGGTGACGATCTCCACCTTGCCCTGCGTCAGGTTTTTGGGGCTGACAATCACCCGCACCGGCGCGCCGAGCAGGTCGGCGTCCGAGAACATCGCGCCCGCGCGGATGTCGCGGTCGTCATACAGGGTCTCCACCCCGCTCTTCTCGAGCGCGGCGTACAGCTCGTCCGCGCACGCCTTTGTCTCGGGGTCGTCCGCGCGCAGGCAGCAGATCTCCACCTGCCACGGCGCGATGGTGATCGGCCAGATCGGGCCGTACTGATCGTGGAACCGCTCGCACACCGACGCGGCCAGACGCCCGACCCCGATGCCGTAGCAGCCCATGATCGGATACTGCTGCTCTCCGTTCGCGTCGGTGTAGGTCATGCCCATCGCCTTGGTGTATTTTGTGCCCAGCTGGAAGATGTTGCCGACCTCGATGCCCCGCACGACCCGGATGCTGTGCCTGCCGCACTCGGGGCAGATGCCGCCGTCTACCGCCTTGGCAAGGTCGAGATAGTCAATCTCGCCGCAGTCCCGCGCAAGGTTCAGCCCGGTGTAGTGCCTGTCCGGCGCATTGCCGCCACACACCAGGTTGCCGATGCCCGCGAGCGAGCGGTCGAACCGCACGGTGAATTTCTCTCTGTCCAGCCCGATCGGGCCGATAAATCCGGCGGCAAGGCTGCTGTCCGGCGCGATATCGGCCGGGTGGACAGCCTCGCCCAGCGCGTTGGTCAGCTTGGTCTCGTTGACGTCGAGATCCCCGCGGATAAAGACGACGACATATTCGTCGTCCTTGTTTTTCTGATAAACGACCGCCTTGCAGAGCTGGCTCTGCGCCCGGCCGAGGAATTCCGCAAGGCTTTCGATGTCGCTCACGCCCGGCGTGTCGACAAGGGCGAGCGGCGCTTCCGCCAGCTCGTTTTTGTTTTCCACAATGCACTGCGCCGCCTCGAGGTTGGCCTTGTAGCCGCACTCGCCGCAAACCGCGATGGAATCCTCCCCGATAGGGGTAATCATCATAAACTCGTGCGAGACGCTGCCGCCCATCATGCCCGAATCCGACTTGACTGCAATCACGTCGGGCAGCCCGGCGCGCGCAAAAATCCGCTCATAGGCGCGGTACTGCGCATTGTAGTGCGCCTCCAGGCTCTGCTGGGAGGTGTGGAAGGAATACGCGTCCTTCATGGTGAATTCCCGCACCCGGATCAGTCCGGCACGGGGGCGCGCCTCGTCCCGGAATTTGGTCTGAATCTGGTAGATCATGAACGGGTAGCGGGTGTAGGTGGTCGCGTAATCCCGCACCATCTGCACCGACGCCTCCTCGTGGGTCATACCCAGCACCATCGGCGCGCCGCTGCGATCCGCAAAGCGCAGCAGCTCGCTGCCCACACTCTCATACCGGCCGGATTCCTCCCACAGCGAGCCGGGCAGCACAACCGGGAACAGCACCTCCTGCCCCTCGATGGCGTCCATCTCTTCCCGGATAATCTGCTCGATTTTGCGGGTGATGCGGCGCGTGGGATTGTAAAGAGAATAAATCCCGTTCGCCACACCTTTGATATAGCCGCCGCGAATCATCAGTGCGTGGCTGTCAATAACGCAGTCGGACGGTTTTTCTTTGAATCGGTTGCCGATCAGGTTTTCTACCTTCATGCCTTCCCTCCGCATTTTCCTGTTTCTATTCATTATCGCACAATTGCGGCGCGGTGTCACTATGCAAAAATCGCCTTTGGCCATATTTTTTGGCCGCTGCGGCTCTGTCCGTTCCGCGCTGCGCCGCGGCGCGAACCGGGACGAATCCGGCCGCCGCCGCACGCCGCCCGGCAGGTCAAAGGCCGGGGAATCTGCCCGATTCCCCGGCCCTGCCAAGCAGTCACAATTTTGTTTTCCACCAGCGCGGAATGTCCGAACCAGCCCTGCGCGGCGCACCTGCCAGCCCGCCGGCGCACACAAACAGTATCCGGCTGCAAGCGCGGTTCACACGAAAAATGTTAGCCCCCACTATCATTGTTCAAACCCGCGCTGCCGCCATTTCGCCGCCCGGAACGCCGCGCCCGGCACGGTTCGGGAGAGCCGCCTTCACGTTTCGCCGCTCTCTTTACCTTTCCGTGCCTTTATTATACCACAGCATTCGAGCTTTAACAGCATTTTTGCCGAATTTTGAAAAATTTTCACTATTCGATATACTATTTGTATATTCCATGCCGTCACCGCGGGACACGTGGCGAATCGCACCGGGTATTTTGTTCGAACAGGCGGTGTTTTTGGCCGGTATTGGGGTGCGCCCGCGCTTTCTCTCCTTTGTCCTATTTTGTAAAATATAGACAAAGCCGCGGGGTTTCCCGCGGCTTATCAAGGACTAAAATACAATTTGTATTACGGTTTACCGGCTTACCGGCGAAAACCGCCGCACGGGTCAGTTCCCCGCGGCAGAGGAACGCGCGGGCGGGCAAAGCTCGGCAGATATCGCCCGGATGCGCTCACCCAAGCCGCCTTACCGGGCAACCCCGGCCGTGTCGCTTTGCAGGCCGGGGCTGAAGTCCACGCAACTCCCAGTCTCGCAGACGGGACGCAGGTGCCTGCCGGGTTTTTGCGCGGCGCAGGCACAGCCGCCGCGCGCCGCCATCCCCCGCCATGGGCGCCCGGTGCTTGTCGTCGCCCGGGCAAGGCCGGAACAGCCGCCCCGCCAGGCGGCTGGCCGCGTTGCTTTGCAGGCCGTCACCCGCGCGCGGCCGGGGCACGCTACGTCCCGTCCAGCCCGAACAGCTGCCGCATGGCCGACGCCGCGCCCTCCTCGTCCACCGAGCCGGTCACATAATCCGCGCAGGCCAGCAGCCGCCTTGAGCCGTTCGCCATCGCCACGCCGCAGCCCGCCAGCGCAAGCATCTCGATGTCGTTGTCCCCGTCCCCGATTGCAACCAGCTCCTGCGGGCGCAGACCGAGCCCGTCCAGCAGGCGGGCGACCCCCTGCGCCTTGTTCACATCCGCGCGGAAAATATCGTACATCTCGGGCGCATACGCCGTCGCGACAAGATCCGGGTTCCCGGCGCGCAGCTCGCGCACAACCGGGTCGGGCAGCCGCGCAAAGGCCGTATAGGGCAGGTCTGTCCGGTGGCGAGCCCGGCTTTCCCCGTCGGCGACATAGGCAATCCCGCCGACCAGCTCGCGATAGGCCGCCTCGAACCATGCAAATGACCGGTAGGCATAATTCGCGTCCGAAAAGCAAAACCCAAACGGGCACGCCGCCGCGTCGCAAAGCGCGGCAATCCGCTCCAGCTGGTCGGGACGCAGCCGCTCGTCGAACAGGTGCGCGCCCCGCGCGTCCACCGCATACGCCCCGTTGGTGCAGACCGTATAATCTGCCCGGAACCCGAGCACATCCTCATTTGCGACAAAATACGACCGCCCTGTCACGATAAGCACCAGCACCCCGCGTGCCTGAAGCTGCCCGATCGTCTCAAGGGTGCGGCAACCCGGCCGGGTTTGCAGGGCACTGACGAGGGTTCCGTCCACATCCAGCAGCACCGCTTTGTACATCTTCTCTCCTCCACGTTTTCCCCCGCCCGGATACGCCGCCCTGCGGCCGCTGTTCTCCCCTATCCCAACTCAGCCCGCGGCATCCTCCGCGCCCGGCAAAGCGGGATAGGGGGTGTAATACCGGCTGTCGGTGGCGGTCATCAGGCCGCGCACCTCCTGCGCGAGGGTGGTCAGGCCGCGCCGCGTCCCCGCAAGTGCCAGCTCGCCCGTCCCGGTTTTCGCGTTGTATGCCCGCAGCACCAGCGCCGACCCGTCCGCCAGCACCGCGTACTGCGCGGCGTCCGCACAGAGCAGGGTCGATTTCCCGTCCCGCCAGCGGTACAGGTCGCCGCCCAGGCCGTCAAAGCCGCTGATATAAAACAGCTCCGCCGACGTGTTGGACAGCACGACGCTCCACGGCTCGATGCCCGTGCCGACCTGCTGCCCGTCCACAAAGAGGGTCATGGCCATCGGGTTGGCGGCGTCCGTCTGCGCGCTGATCGCGCCCCACGGCATACAGCACACCGCCCCGGCGTTTTCCGAAACCAGCTCGGCGACGCTGCCCTGGGCGAGCTCTTTTTTGTACAGCGCGCCGCCGGACGCGCCGTCTGGCGCGGTTTGCAGCAGGTAGACCTGCGTCCCGCCCGCCGCCGCGTGCAGGGTAAAGAACGCCCCGCCGGCGTCCCCGCTCAGCTCCGCGCCGCCCACGCCGGCCGCGCGAACCGACGTTCCTTTGACCGCGGCAAGCTCGGTTTTTTCGTTCACCGTCTCGCGGACGCGCCGGGCAACCTCCTGCTCTGTCTGCACCGGGTCGTCGCCGAGATAGGTAACCTCGACCCGCGTCGTGCCCTGCGGTCCCGCATATTCAATCGCCTTTGCGCTGCCCTGTATCTCCTGCGCAAGCTCGTTCAGGCTGACCGGCTGGCCGCCGCGCCGAACCCGCACGCAGAGCAGCGTCTCCCCGGACGACTGCGCGCCCTGCGGCACCAGCAGTTCGAGGACGCCCGTATCGACCGCGGAGGCCGTTTTCCCGTCAAAATAATACAGCGTGCCGGGCAATCCGCCGCTCTTTGCGAGCTGCGCGCGCAGCGCCATGCGCGCGGAATAGAGCAGGTACTCCTGCATGGTCATCGCGCTGACCTCGCCGCGCACCTCCTCGCGCGCCTGCGCCTGATAAAAGCTGAACCAGTAATACCAGTCCCCGGCGGGATAGCCGTATTCGCTCTTTGCCCCCTGGTCGACCACCCAGCGCGCGTCCTGCGCCGCATCCGGGTCGGTGTAAAGCGCCGCCGGCTCCTGCTCCCGCTGGATGAAATACAGCCCGCCGTCCTGCGGGAAGCGCGCGGCGATCTCCGTGTTTTCGTACACGGTCTCGGTCTTGTTTTTGATATTGCACAGCACGAGCGACGGCTCCCCTGTCTCGGCAAGGCGGGTATACACCGCGTAATCGCCGCGCAGCAGCTCCAGCCGTTCCACCCCGTCCGCCAGCTTTTCGGGCTGCGCGCCCGCCTTTGTCTGCACGGTGTACAGCGCGCCGTCCCAGGTCTGGTACACGCAGCTGCGCCAGTCTTGGCCAAACAGCACCGCCTCCACCCCCGACGCCAGCTGCCGCCGGGCGCTCAGGTCATGCAGAAACAGGTCGCCCGCCCCCGTGCGGTACCAGACGGTTTTTCCGTCCGGCGAGAGGCCGAACGCGGCAATTTCTGCCGGCTCGATCGGGATAAAATCTTTCTTGCTGCTGTCCAGATCCGCATAGGCAAGGCCGCTCATCCCGCCGTCCGCCGTCGCGCAGACAAAGGCGAGCCGTTCCGGCCGTTCCGAGGCAAACGCGGCCGCCGGGATCCCGTCCTGGTACTGCGCGGGACGAATCTGCCGCGCGCCGGTTCCATCCGCCGAAACGGTATACACGCCGCTGCCCTGCGCGTAGACAATCGGGTCGTTTTTCGGCCGGGACGCGACCCTGACCAGCACAAACACAACCGCCGCCACCGCGCCGAGCGCGCAGACTGCCAGCAGCCCCAGCCGAGCCGCCGCGCGCCGCCTGCGCGAGCGCCGCTTTTTCCCTTTCGGTTTCTTGTTCGGCGCGGGCTCCGGAGCTGCCACCGGCCGCGCCTCCAGCAGGATTCCGTCCTCCGGCTCTGTCCGCGTTGGGGCTTCCGGCAGCGGCGCGCCGCATTCCGGGCAGAACCGCAGCTCATCCGGTAGAGAATCCGACTGGCAGTTTGCACATTTTTTCATACAGTCAAGTCCTTTCCCGCAGCCGCCGTCCCGCTGTTTACCGTGTCCGGCGGAAAATGCGCAGGCCGGACGCCAAAATAAGCTGCCCCGCGCCGCCGCAGAATCCGGCGCGGCCTTTTTTGCAAAGCCGGCACCGTTTTTTCTGTATTATAAACGCAACCCGGCCAAAACACAAATTTTCCGCGCGGGAATCCTGCCCCGTGTCGCCCGCTCCGGCGGCCAAAAGCGGGGACGGGCGCGGCGTCCGCCGCACCCGTCCCCGCTTTTTATATCCTTTTCCCATCACAAGCGATACCGCACCCGCAGCCGGGCAGCTTCCGCAGCTCAGACCCGGACGCCCTCGTTCAGGATCATGCCCTCATAGGGCAGCAGGGTGCCCTCGTAAATTTCACGCCCCGTGCTGGCGATGACCACCTGCCCCGCATAGGGGACGCGGCGGCTGTGCGCCGTGAAGTTGAGCATAACCACCGCGTGCCGCCCCTCATACCGGCGCTCAAACACCAGCACGCCGTCCTTTGTGTCCAGCAGTTTGAAGCTGCCGTAACGCAGAGTCTGGCTGATTGAGCGCAGACAGATCATGTCCTTGTAGTAGCTGCGCACCGAGAACGGATCCTTCTGCTGCGCCGCCACATTGATTTCGCGGTAATTGCGGTTGACCGGCAGCCACGGCCTGCCGGTTGTGAAGCCGGCGTTCTCCTCCGCGCTCCACTGCATCGGGGTGCGCGCGTTGTCGCGGGAGGTTTTGCGGATAATCTGCCAGCGCATCGGCGCGGGCAGGTGCTTCGCCCGCAGCAGCGCGTCGACGTTTTTGGACTCGATATCGTCCAGCTGCTCCATCCCCGCGTAGTCAAAATTGGTCATCCCGATCTCCTCGCCCTGGTACACAAAAGGCGTCCCGCGCAGGGAGAACAGCAGCGTGCAGAGCATCTTTGCGCTCTGCTCCCAATATTTTTTGTCGTTGCCAAAGCGGGACACGCTGCGCGGCTGGTCGTGGTTTTCCAGGTAATTGGCGTTCCATTCCAGCGCGTTCTGCCAATTGTCCAGCGCCTCGCCGAATTTTTTGACGCTGAACCGCCGCTTGAGCCACTTGACCAGATGCTGATCTGCCTCCATGTGCTCAAACGAGAGGATGGTGTCCAGCTCCCCGTTCGCCTCGTCGGTCAGCTCCCGCCCCACTTTGGGGGTCGCGAACACCGCCTCGCCAACCGTGAAGCAGTCGTACTTGTCGAGCACCTCGGCGCGCAGCGTTTTGAGGATCTCATGGACACCCGGCTGGGTGAGATAATGCTCCAGCCCGCGCAGGAACGGGCGGTTTTCGCCGTCCTCCAGCGAGCTCTTGCACAGCAGGTTAATCACGTCGCACCGGAACCCGGCCACCCCTTTATCCAGCCAGAAACGCATGATCTGCTTGACCTCCTCAAGCACCTGCGGGTTGGCGTAATTGAGATCCGGCTGCTTTTCGGCGAACAGATGCAGGTAGTACTCCCCGCGCGCCTCGTCGAACGTCCAGCAGTCCTGCGCGAAAAAGGAGGTCCAGTTGTTCGGCAGCCCGCCGCCCGGCTTTGCGGGGCGCCAGATGTAATAATCCGCGTATTTCCCCTCTTTGCGCCGGCTCTTTTCAAACCAGGGGTGCTCGTCGGAGGTGTGGTTGATGACGAGATCGAGCAGCACCTTGATGTCCAGCTCCTGCGCCTTCGCGAGCAGCGCGTCCATGTCCGCCATTGTGCCGTATTCGGGGTTGACAGCGCAGTAATCGCTGATGTCATAGCCGTTATCCGCGCCGGGCGAGGGATAAATCGGGGACAGCCAGATTGCGCCGATTCCCAGCTCCTTCAGCTCCGGCAGATGCTGGAGTATCCCGGGCAGATCCCCGATTCCGTCCCCGTTTGTGTCCTGAAAACTGCGCGGGTAAATCTGATAAACCACGCGTTCTTTGCACCACTGTTTCACAACGCTGCTCCTTTCCCGGCTGCGTTTTTGCACTATTTGCATAAATTATAACAAATATGAACCGTTAAACTATATAAATATACTACACCATTCTATTCACGCAGTCAATCAAATCTATATGAAATTGTGCGGATTTTCAGAACTTTTCCGATAATCCGCAGCAAACGCCGGCCGGCCGGCCGCAGTTCGCCGCTTTTTCCTCGCACCGGCCGGGCTGCGGGCGGCTATTCTGCCGGCAACTCGGGCTCAAAGCGGCTCCGCGGCTCTGTTCGCTTGCCCGTCCGCGCGGACAAAGCCGGTTTTGCGCCCCGCACTGCCAGCGCCGGGAGATTGCCACGCCGGCTGCGGGCGGCTATGGCCGCCGGTTTTTGCTGCGCGCACCAGAAACGCCGCCCGGGCAATCTACCCGAAGCGGCGTTTTTCCCGGCTGCCCGCCGTTCGTTGTTGCATCTCGCCCCGGCCCGGGCGTCGCGCTCATCCCCGGTTTGCCAGCGCGTACCGGGCGGCGCGCGCCTGGATTTCGTCCGAAATCAGCGCGTGCCCCTGCTCGTTGGGGTGCATCCCGTCCGCACAGAGCAGCTCCTCATACCGGTGCCGCTGCAAAAACGCCGTGCGGATGTCAATCAGCGGCAGATTGTACCGCTGCGCCAGGCGGGAAATCTCCATGCTGTAACTCTCATGCCAGCGATAGATATAGTCCACCCGGCCGCCCAGCCAGTGCAGAATATTCTCCGCGTTCAGCCCCCGGCTCACCCAGTCGAAGAACCGTTGCGGCTCAACGGGCGGCAGATTGAGCAGAACCGGCGTTCCGCCGTTTGCAAGCACCGTCTCGATCATGCCGCCATACTGCGCCGCGAATTCGGCCGGCGGCGTTTTGGGCTGGTGCGGCGCGTCCGGTTCGGCCGCGATGCCCGCCCAGTCAAAGTCGCTGTCGTTTCCGCCGAATTCAAGAAGCGTCCAGTCGTACTGCGCAAGTTCCGCCGCGTGCGCGCCCAGCATCTCCGCCCCCTTTGTCACGGTGCAGCCAAATTTGGAGTAGTTTTTGGGCGAAAGCCGCAGCGCCGCACACGCAAGGTTGACAAAACCGTTTTTAAGCAGCGCGTACCGCTGCCGAACCTGATCGAACACGACCCCTTTGGCCACCGAATCCCCAAAAATGCACACGGAAGCTGCCGCCATCTGTTTCACGATCCTTTATAATATAATTATCGTTATTATAGCATAAAATTTTTATTAGTCAATTATAAAGTACGCGCAATTATGCGATTGTGTTCTCCCGTTTTTTGTGATACCATTAGGGCAGGATTGCGACACAACCGTGAAAGGATGCGGACAGAATGGATGAGATCAGGGAATTTGCCCGCCGGATGCGGGAGGAGCTGCCGGCAGAATACGACATGATGCCGGATATTGATTTATATATGGATCAGGTGCTTGCGTTTTTGTCCCGCAAGCGGGTCAGCGGCCGGGAGGGAGACAGCCTGACCAGCGCAATGATCAACAACTATATCAAGGACGGACTTGTCCCGCGCGCAAAGGGAAAAAAGTATTCGCGGGAGCATCTTGTCTATCTCTCGCTGGTCGCCCGGCTCAAGCAGGTATTGTCGGTCAAGGACATGACCCTGCTGCTCAAAACGGAAATCGGCGACGGCGGCCACGAGGCGTATTACAACCAGTTCCGCCAAAAGCTGGACGAGGCGTTTGCCGAAATGGAGCAGACCGCCGGCGACGGCGAGCCGCTGAGCCGCCTTGCCTTTGACTTTGCGCTGCGCAGCTATGTCAACAAGGTCGCGTGCGAATACCTCATCGACCTGACCGTGCAGCAGCGGGAGGACGCCGCCTATCCCAAAAAGCCCAAGCCCGAGATAAAATAATCCCCCGCGCATACCGTCGGGCGCGCGGTTCTTCCGGCTGCCGGGTGCGGCGATTTTGAACCCGCCCGGCCGGGCAGGTTTTGCGCGGGCGGCGAGGCTTGCCCTGTTTTTGGCGCGCCTTCTCAAAGCAGCATCTTTGATGCCAAAAATTCGGGAACAAGTCCGTAGTGCGCGCCATTCCCCCCCGGCATCCGCCGGTAGCGCGCACACGGTTCCCGGAAGAGGTTAAAAGGGATACTAAATTTTTCTTTGAAAAATTTATGTATTCAGCGGCCGCCGCTTCGGTCGGCAGCCCGCAAAGGGCGCCGAGTTCGGCAAAGGACGCATGATGCTGCACAATACATTTTTCCGCACCGCAAAAACCGGCGCCGGGTCAACCCGGCGCCGGTTTTCTGTTTGGTCTGTTCTGCGGTTCCGCTTGCCGATTGGCTGCGCAGGGACGGCGGGCGCCGTCCGCTCAGCGGAAATTCTCCTTCAGGAACTCCCGCGCGCGCTCCCCCGCAAAGGTGAACGCGGGGTTTTCGGCCGAGGTTCTGATTGCGCCCTGCAAGCACGCCGCCGCCTTTTCCGCGGACTGCTCGCCGCCCTCGCCGGTAAAGTAGAGCACGCCGCACTCATACATGGCATAGGCGTCCCCCTGCGCGGCGGCCTTTTGAAACCAGCTCAGCGCCTCGGGCAGGTTGACCGGCGTGCCCTTGCCCTCCTTGTACAGCTTGCCGCAGGAATACTGCGCGTCGGCGTGTCCCTGCCCGGCGGCGCGGAGATACCACCGCAGCGCCATGGCGTAATCGGGGTTCGATTCCTGCGCATACAGCCGCGCGCAGCGGTACTGCGCCTCCAGATGCCCCTGTTCCGCCGCTTTTTCGTAATATTCAAACGCCTCGCTGCCGTCCCCCTTTTTGATGAACATAAACGGGAAGCTGTCGGCGTATTCAAACTGCGCCTGCGCGTTGCCCTGCGCCGCGGCGATCCGCAGCAGCGCCTGCGCCTTCTGCTTGTCCGCGGGGCTTTGGCTGCTTTTATAAAGCAGCCCGCCCTGATACGCGGCCTCGGCGTGCCCCTGCTCGGCCGCTTTTTCCAGCCAATGCCGCGCCCGGTTCCTGTCCCACGCCGGCGACCCGGCGCCGTCCTTGTACATCATGCCGCAGAGATACTGCGCGTCGACATACCCCTGCTCGGCCGCCTTTTCGCACCAGTCCAGCGCCTTCTGCCCGCTCGGGTCGGTGCTGTTGCCGTTGTAATACATCAGCCCGCAGAGATACTGCGCCCGGGGGTCGTCCTGCTCCGCGGCCTTTTCAAACCACGCGAGCGCCTTGGCCTTGTCCGGCTTGGCGCCCAGGCCGTCGTAGTACATCCGGCCGCACTGAATCTGCGCGTCGATATCCTTTTGCAGCGCCGCCTTTTCCAGCCAGCCCAGCGCCTTGGCGCTGTTCTGCGCCGTGCCCTCCCCGTTCAGGCACATCATGCCGCACTGGTACTGCGCGTTCGCCCGCCCCTGTTTGGCCGCCTTTTCCGCATAAGAAAACGCTTTGACGGGATCCTGCTCCACGCCGAGCCCCTTTTTGTACATCACCGAGCAGTTGTACTGCGCGCCCGCGTCCCCCATGTCGGCGGACTGCCGAAACAGCTCGAACGCGCGCGCCATGTCGGGCAGCACGCCCTGCCCGTTGTAATACATCAAACCCGCCCTGTACTGCGCATCCGCGCTCCCATGCGCCGCCGCCCGGTCGAACCATGCCAGCGCCACCGTCAAGTCCTGCGGCGCGCCCTCGCCATTTTTGTACATCGCCCCGCACTGGATCTGCGCCTTGACGTGCCCCTGATCGGCCGCCTGCTCAAACAGCCCGAGCGCCGCTTCAAAATCCTGCGCGGCGTAAGCGGCCATGCCCTGCGCGTACAGCCGCTCGAGCTCCGGCGAAACCGGCTTTTCCCTCTTTTTCGCCCGACCAAATAAACCCATGTAATCGTCTGTCCTTTTATTCTCCGGCCGGGAGGCTCCCGGCTTCTTTTTCTTTTTATTATACGAATAAAATAAACCTTTGACAATCCGTTCCCGGCCGGGTGCGGGAATTTCTTCGCCAAAAGCAAAGGCCGCCCTGCGGGGCGGCCTTTGCTTTTCTCACGCTTTGCCGGATTTCTTCGCGGCCGGGTGGCAGAGCCCCGCGCCTGCGCAGTGTTCACAGCCGCACCCGCAGCCGCCCTTTTTGCGGCCGCGCACAAGGCTGACAGCCACGGCGGCGAGTACGGCCAGCACCACCAGCCCGACAAGAGCCGTTGCGAGATTCATTTGTTCTCCCTCCTGTTCGCGCGGCTTCAGGCGTGCGCGCGGCTGCCCGGCTTTTCGGACAGCGCCGCGCCCTTCTGATAATCCGCGTTATATTTATTCCGGCGGAACAGCAGATAGACCATCCCGGCCAGCACCGCGAGCGCCGCCGCCGTGCCGAGCCCAAACGCGGTCTCTCCGGTGAACAGGCCGCCCAGCTGGTACACCATCAGCGACACCGCGTAGGCAAAGCCGCACATGTAGCCGATTGCTGCCCAGGTCCATTTGGGGTTGTTCATCTCCCGCTTAATCGCGCCCATCGCCGCAAAGCAGGGCGCGCACAGCAGGTTGAAGATCATGAAGGAATAGGCGCTCAGCATGGTGTAATCCGCCGCGATATTCGCCCAGATTTCCTGCCCATCCTCGGTCGCCAGCTCCGCAAAGCCGTAGAGCACCCCGAAGGTGGTGACGACATTCTCCTTGGCGATGAGGCCGGTGAAGGTCGCGACGGCGGGCTTCCAGCCGCCGAACCCGAGCGGCGCAAAGAGCGGGGCGATGAGCGAGCCGATTGCGGCCAGCAGGCTGCTGTTGTTGTCCTCCACCATGCCGAACACGCCGCCCACAATCCCAAAGCTCTGCAAAAACCAGAGCACAACCGAGGAGGCGAGGATAACCGTCCCGGCACGCTTGATGAAGCTCCAGCCGCGCTCCCAGGTTGCGGAGAACACGTTGCGCGCGCTGGGCAGGTGGTAGGCGGGTAGCTCCATGACGAACGGCGCGGGCTCGCCGGCGAACGGCCGCGTTTTCTTGAGCATAACGCCGCTGAGGATGATGGCGGCAACCCCGATGAAATACGCGCTTGTGGCGACAAGGCCGCTGTCGCCGAACAGCGCGCCCGCAAACAGCCCGATGATCGGCATCTTTGCCCCGCAGGGGACAAAGCAGGTGGTCATGATGGTCATTTTGCGGTCGCGGTCATTTTCGATTGTGCGGGAGGCCATAACCCCCGGCACGCCGCAGCCCGCGCCGATGAGCATCGGGATAAAGCTCTTGCCCGAAAGCCCGAATTTGCGGAAGATCCTGTCCATGATAAACGCGATGCGCGCCATGTAGCCGACATCCTCCAGCACCGAGAGCATCAGGAACAGCACCAGCATCTGCGGCACAAAGCCCAGCACCGCGCCCACGCCGCCGACGATGCCGTCCACAATCAGGCCGGACAGCCACGGCGCAAGCCGGATGCGCTCGAACCACGCCGCGAGGTTGCCGCAGATAAGCTCGCTGAACAGGGTGTCGTTCGTCCAGTCGGTCAGGAAGGCGCCGACCGTGCCGATTGAAAGGTAATAGACCGCGAACATGACGGCGGCAAAAATCGGCAGCGCCAGAACCCGGTTGGTGACGACGCGGTCAATCTTATCCGAAACGCTCAGGCTGTGGCTCGCCGTCTTTTTCTTGACGCACCGCGCCACAACGGCGGTGATGTAGGCATATCGCTGGTTGGTGATGATGCTCTCGGCGTCGTCGTCCAGCTCCTGTTCGCAATCCCGGATATGTTCCTCAATGTGCGCGGCGATCGGCTTCGCCAGCTTCAGCGCCTGCGCGGCCTTTTCGTCCCGCTCAAACAGCTTGATTGCGTACCACCGCAGGGTCTGCGGGTCAACCATGCCGCTGATGGATTCCTCAATATGCGCGATTGCGTGCTCGATGCTGCCGGTGAACACGTGCGGATGCTCGCCGGGCTTTGCCGCCGAGGCCGCCGCAATCGCCTGCTCCGCCGCCGCCATGCTGCCCTCCCCCTTGAACGCGCTGGTGGCCATGACCGTGCAGCCCAGCTCCTGCCCGAGCTTGGCAAGGTCGATTTTGTCCCCGTTTTTGCGCACAATATCCATCATGTTGACCGCGATGACCACCGGCAGCCCAAGCTCGATGAGCTGGGTGGTCAGGTACAGGTTGCGCTCGATGTTCGTGCCGTCGACGATGTTGATGATTGCGTCCGGCCGTTCCTTGACGAGGTAGCTGCGCGCGACAACCTCCTCCAGCGTGTAGGGGGACAGCGAGTAGATTCCGGGCAGATCCTGCACGGTCACCTCCTTATGGCCGCGCAGCTTTCCCTCCTTTTTCTCCACCGTAACGCCGGGCCAGTTGCCGACGTACTGGTTCGACCCGGTCAGGTCGTTGAACATGGTTGTCTTGCCGCAGTTCGGATTCCCGGCAAGCGCAATGGTCATAGACATTCTCTGATTCCTCCCTTTGTTGCAGAATTGCGGTTTTGCGATGGCGGGGAACCGCGTACCCCGCTTGATTTCGCCACCCGGGCGAAGCGCGTTTTTTTGCAGCCGCCTGCAAACGCAGGGCAGCCGCGGCGGGTTTTTGCCGTTAGCTTATGCTAACCCGTGGACCTACCGCGCAGGCGACACACCGCCGCAGCGCGCTCCTGGCGGCGCGGCGCACCCGGTGCGCTCACTCGACCTCGATCATCTCCGCGTCGGCCTTGCGGACGCGCAAGCTCGCAGCCGCGGACGTTTAGCTCCATCGGGTCGGCGGCAAACGCAGGGCAGCCGCGGCGGGTTTTTGCCGTTAGCTTATGCTAACCCGTAGACCTACCGCGCAGGTGACACGCCGCCGCAGCGCGCTCCTGGCGGCGCGGCGCACCCGGTGCGCTCACTCGACCTCGATCCTCTCCGCGTCCGCCTTGCGGACGCTCAGCTCGCAGCCGCGGGCGGTTGGTTCCATCGGGCAGCCGGCAGACGCAGGGCAGCCCGCGGCGGGTTTTTTGTAGTTAGCTTGAGCTAACCCGCAGGCATACCGCACAGGCAACACGCGTTTTTCTGCGGCCGCCAACAAACACTGGACAGCCCGCGGCGCATTTTTGCCGTTAGCTTCTGCTAACCCTCAGGCTTACCGCGCGGGCGATACGCCGCCGCGGTGCGCTCCTGGCGGCGCGCTCACTCGACCTCAATCATCTCCGCGTCTGCCTTGCGGACGCGCAGCTCGCAGACGCGAACGTTTGGCTCTATCGGGCAGCCGACAGACACAGGGCAGCCACCGCGCATTTTTCCGTTAGCTTATGCTAATCCTCAGGCTAACCGCGCGGGCGATACGCCGCCGCGGCGCGCTCACTCGACCTCGATCATCTCTGCGTCCGCCTTGCGGACGCTCAGCTCGTAGCCGCGGACGTTCAGCTCCATCGGGTCGCCGAGCGGCGCGACCTTGCGGACATGCAGCTCCACCCCTTTGGTGATGCCCATGTCCATAATCCGCCGCTTGACAGGCCCTTCCCCGTAAAGCCGCTTGACGACCGCGCTGCCGCCCACCTTGATATCTTTGAGCGTTTTCATCTCGTTCCCTCCTTGCGTCAGATCATGATTCGGTTTGCCATGGCCTTATCCAGCGCGACGCGGCTGTCCTTGACCTGCACGATCAGGCTGCCCGCCATCTCGCTGACGACCGTGACCGCCTCGTCCACCACAAAGCCCAGCTCCGCCAGGTGCAGCCGCACCTCGTCCCTGCCGGTGATTTTGCGGATCACCACCCTGTCGCCGGTTTTTGCCATTGTCAACGGCATCCTCTCTCCCCCCCTTGTGTGAAAATGCGTCCGCGCCCGTTCAGTGTCCGGCGCCGATGTAGTTAGCAGCATCTAACTCCTGCTTACGGTTTGGAGTTTATCACAACTAACTCGCTCTGTCAAGCCCTTTTTTCCTCCTTTTTTGCCGGACAAATTGCCCGGCCGAATTAGGGCACGGGCAGTGACTCCGGACGGCAGCCGCAGCACGCCAGAACCGGCGCAGGGGGATGCCGCACAGGAAACCGGCCACAATCCAACCGGATCCCCCGCGGTTCGACCCATTCAGGCCGTGCAAGGCAAATGCCTTTACAGCTTTGCCGGTCAAATCTCCCGACAGCGTTCGGCAGAAAACCCGTCCCGGCGGCGAATCAGCGGGAAACCGGCGGAATCCCGGGCAAATCACCGTAATTTTATAGCATAAAATTACAATTTGTAGATTTATACTGGCAATTGCCGCCTGTAAATACCGGTCGGTTCGCGCCGCCATTCCCCCGTCCCCCAAAGAGGTTGGTTCCGCGCCCGTCCGGGCACAGAAAGACCCGGAGCCGCTGTTGCAGCCCCGGGTCTTGCCTGCCCGCCGGGTCAGGCAGAAGGACGCGCCGCGCTCAGTCCAGAATCTCCATGACCTTGCCGCAGCAGAACGGGATAATCTCGCCCTTTTTGACGTGCTGGGTCTTGTTGCAGGTGATGCAGTAGACGTCCGTGTCATACGGCGCGCGCACGACCGTGTTCTTGGCCTCTTCCTCGGTCAGTCCCTCAATCAGGAAGGTCGCCTGATTCTTCTCGGTCGGCTCATACACACCAATCGGCGCCAGCTTTTTGTCGCTGCCAACGCAGTTGCCCATCTTGACCCACAGCGCCTCAAGATAGGTGGTTTCAATCTGGTTGTCGGGCAGGAAGTGAACCATCTTGTTTTCCAGTACGATTTTCATACGTCTCAATCCTCTTTTCTACAGCGAAATTGTATTAAAGCATTCAGATTTTACTGAATCCTTTCAAAATCCTCGGCGCCGTGCTTGCACAGCGGGCAGACGAAATCCGCCGGCAGCTCCTCGCCCTCGTAGACATAGCCGCAGATCTTGCAGACCCATCCGACCTTGGTCTCGGCCGCGGGCTGGGGCTTCGGCTTGATGTGGTCGAAGTAGTACTGATAGGTCGCGGAGGGCTCGCCGGACAGGACGCGCGCCTCGGTCACGTCGGCGATAAACAGGGTGTGCGTGCCGCAGTCGAGCGTCTGGGTGACCTTGCAGGAGATTACCGCGTTCGCATAGTCGGGCAGATAGACAATCCCGTTCGCCGTGCGGGGCATCCCGTCCGCCATTTTGTTTTTGTCCCGCCCGCTCTGGAAGCCGTACTGCTGGAACACCTTGAACGGCGTGGCCTCGCTGAGCACCGAGACGTTGAACGCGCCGGTGCGCAGAATCATGTCGTGGGTGTAGTTCTGCTTGTTGACCGCGATGGTGACCCGTTTGGGGCTGTCGGTCAGCTGCTGCATGGTGTTGATGATGCAGCCGTTGTCCTTCTCCCCCTCCCGGGCGCTGAGCACAAACAGGCCGTAGGACAGCTTGAAGAACGCGCTGTTGTCGACCGCCGCGGCAGCCGCCCCGGCGTCCGCCGGCGAAGCGGCTTGCGGGAAATCCGCCGCCAGCTGCGCGGCCAGCGCGTCGATCTCGGCCAGCTGCTCCTGCCGGAGCGCGGATTTGATTGTAATCTTCTGCTCGATAAAGCGGATATCCTTGCAGCTCTTGAAAATGTCGCGCATCAGCCCGCCGGAGGTCGGCGCCCAGGAGCCGTTCTCAATCAGCGCGACCGTGCGGTTCTGGATATTGTGCGCCGCAAGGTCGTGCAAAACGGCCTCCATCCGCACAAAGATGCCCGCGTTATAGGTTGTGGAGGCAAAGACAAGGTGGCTGTACCGGAACGCCGCGGCCACAATCTCGGATTCGGGAATCACCGACACGTCGAACATGACCGTCTTGACCCCTTTGTCCCGCAGCTGGCAGGCGAGAATCTCCGCCGCGTTCTCCGTGTTGCCGTAAACCGAGGCATAGGCGATCATGACCGCTTTTTCCTCCGGCACATAGCTGCTCCACAGCAGGTATTTGTCGATAAAGTCCGAGAGATTGCGCCGCCAGACAAAGCCGTGCAGCGGGCAGATCATCTCGATTTCCAGCGCGGACGCCTTTTTGAGCACCGCCTGCACCTGCTGGCCGTATTTGCCGACGATGTTGCAGTAATACCGGCGCGCCTCGTCGAGATAGTCCCGCATGAAGTCGACCTCGTCGGCGAACATCGCGCCGTTGAGCGCCCCGAAGGTGCCGAACGCGTCGGCCGAAAAGAGGATCTTGTCCGCCGAATCGTAGGTCATCATGACCTCCGGCCAATGCACCATCGGCGCCATGACAAAGTGCAGGGTGTGGCGGCCGGTTTCCAGCGTGTCCCCCTCGTTTACAATCTGCAAACGCCCCTCCAGCTTGAGGTCATAGAACTGCCGCATCATCGTCTCAAGCTTGGGGTTGCAGACAACCGTCGCCTCCGGATAGCGGTAGAGCAGCTCGGACAGGACGGCCGAGTGATCCGGCTCCATATGCTGCACAACGACATAATCCAGCCTGCGACCCGCCAGCGTGTGCTCGACATTCTCCAGGAAGGTCTTGCTCACCGCCTTGTCGACCGTGTCAAACAAAACCGTTTTTTCGTCCATCAGCAGATAGGCGTTGTACGAGACGCCGTCCGGCACCGAATAGACGCCCTCAAACATCGCCAGCCTGCGGTCATTTGATCCGACCCACGTCAGATCGTCCGTGATTGTTTTTGTACAGTACATTCTGATTCCTTTCCATATGCGTGAATTGGCCTGCCCGGACAGGCGACGGCCGGTTTCCTGTTCTTTATTTAATATAGCATAGCCCGGCCGGAATTTCCACCTAAAAACACGGCCGCGCGCTCGCTGCCCGGCGGCAGTCCCCCGGCGCTTGTGCGCGGGCAATACCCGCCCCGGCGCGGCCGCCCGGGCGCAGGGCTGCCCCGCTGCCGGTGCGGCCGGTGAATCTCGCCGGTGCTCGCGGCGATCTCCCCGCCCTCCGGCCGCGCGCCCTCTTCGCCGTTTCTCCGGGGCGCTTTTCGCTTCCGGCCGGGCTTTTTTGCCGGGCAAAAGCGGCCGCGGATGCGTGAATTCAATCGGGAGCGCTCCGGGTTTTTAGTAATTTTAACAGAAATTCTCCGCATTTCATTGTACAATTATACCAAATCCAGAATCTCTCCGTTGGCTCTTGACTTTGCGGCGCGGCGGGCTAAAATAGATGGAACAAATGAGGTGTTTATATGACAAGAGACTTAACAACCGGCCGTCCGGTCAAGCGGATTCTGCTGTTTTGCGTGCCGCTTTTGATCGGCAACCTGTTTCAGCAATTCTATAATCTGGCCGACAGCATCATCGTCGGCAAATTTCTCGGGGTCAACGCGTTTGCGGCCGTGGGCAGCACGGGCTCGCTCAATTTCCTTGTGCTCGGGTTCGCGCTGGGCATCTGCTCCGGCTTTTCCATCCCGATTGCGCAGAGCTTCGGCGCGCACGACGAGACCATGCTGCGCCGCCGGGTCGCGCAGGCAATCTATCTCGGCGCCGGGTTTTCGGCGCTCATCACCCTGCTGACCTGGTTCTTCACCGCGCCGGTGCTGCGGCTCATCAACACGCCGGCCGAAATTTTCGCGGACGCCTACGCCTACATCCGCATCATCTTTCTGGGCGCGGGTACCTCGATTCTGTACAACCTCGTCTCCGGCATCCTGCGCGCGCTGGGGGACAGCCGCACCCCGCTGCTCTTCCTCATCCTCGCGTGCCTGGTGAACATCGCGCTCGACCTGCTGTTCATCGGCGGGCTGGGGTTCGGGGTGGACGGCGCCGCCTATGCCACCATCATCGCGCAGGGTCTTTCGGGTCTGCTGTGCATCTTTTACATCCGCGCGCGGGTGCCCATCCTTTCGATGCGTCCCGGGGATATGAAGCCGGACTGGCAGCAGCTGGGGGTGCTGGTGCGCGCCGGTGTGCCGATGGGGCTGCAATTCTCCATCACCGCAATCGGCTCGATCATGATGCAGGGCGCGGTCAACGGGCTCGGCTCGGTGGCGGTCGCCTCGGTATCCGCCGCAAGCAAGATCCAGCTGATTGTCACCGCGCCGCTTGAGTCGATCGGCATCGCGATGGCGACCTACTGCGGGCAGAACCTGGGCGCGGACAGCCCCGAGCGGGTGCGCACGGGCGTCCGGTCGATGACCGGCGTCGCCATGCTCTACTGCGCGGCCGCGTTCCTGCTCAACTATTTTGCCAGCGTCAATCTCGTGCATCTGTTTTTGCAGGACGCCTCTGCCGAAATCTGCGACGGGGTGCGCCGCTTCCTGATTATCAACGGCGCGGCCTACCCGATGCTCGCGATTATCTTTATTTACCGCAACTCCCTGCAGGGGCTCGGCTTCTCCTCCTCGGCCATGCTCGCCGGGGTGACCGAGCTTGTCGCCCGCCTGATCGCCTCCCTCGGCCTCGTCACCTCCTTCGGGTTCCTCGGGGTCTGCTTTGCGAACCCGCTCGCGTGGCTCTTTGCGGATATCTTCCTGCTCTCGCTCTACGCGGTCAAGATCCGGTATCTGTGCGGCGCTGTCCGGCCGCGCGCCAAAAAGGCCGCGGCGCCGGGCGCGGCGCGCTGAGCCTGCCGGGCACGCCCCGACCCTGTTTTCGCGGGTTCGTCCGCAAACGCCCCGCCCGCATCAGACGGAGCGCCGGGTTATTTGCCAGAGCACGCCCACATTGCTTAAAAGAACGGCCTCCCGAAAAGGGAGGCCGTTTTTCTGTCTATTCTGGGCGGGCAGGTTGTCGACTGCGCCAATAAAGCCGCGCGCCGTTCCGGTCGCCGGAGCCCCGCCGCGCCGCGGTAAGCGCCGCTTCCCGCGGGGAAGCCTGGCTTCAGTCCTGCCCGGCTGCCCTCGTTTTTCCGGCTGCGGCCAGGCACGGCGCAAGCCGGCAGGCTGTGTCGGTTTATTCGGATGCCTCGATGCGCTGGTGCAGCGCCTTCATCCGCTCGTCGACCGAGGCGATTGCCTCGGCGCAGGAGCGCAGCTCGGTCGCAATCGGGCCCGAATCGGAGATGCTCTTTTTGTATTTGAGCTTGTGCTCAAGGCTCGCCCAGAAATCCATGGCGATTGTGCGGAACTGCACCTCCACCTTCATCGGCCGCTTTTCGTCGGACAGAAAAATCGGGATTTCCACGATGTAGTGCAGGCTGCGGTAGCCGTTGGGCTTGGGGTTGGAGATGTAGTCCTTGACCGTGATGACGCTGACGTCATCCTGCCGCAGGAACATCTCGGCAAGCGCGTAAATGTCGTCGATGAACGAGCAGATGACCCGCACCCCGGCGACGTCGGTGATGCGGTTTTCGATGGAATCAATGGTGATGGGCAGGTTTTTCCTGCGCAGCTTGTCCAGCAGGCTGGCGGGCTGCTTGATTCGCGTTTTGATGGACTCGACCGGGTTGCGCTTGTACCGCACCGAAAACTCCCGGTTCAGCACCTCGAATTTGGTGCGAACCTCCTGCAGGGCGCAGTCGTAAAACATCATCAATTCCTGAAACTGGGTGCTTTCCTTCAGCTTCTTGTCGGTGGAATTCATCACCCGCTCGGCCTGAGAAATTCGTTTTAAATATTCTTCCATGTCTGACTCCCCATGTCCGTTTTTTGAGATAGAGGACAAGATTACAAAATGTTACTTTTTCATTATATAACAGGTTCAAAAAAATGTCTATTCCCGTCGATTTTTTGTGCTTTTATGCGCTTCCGTCTTGTGCTATAATACCCGCAGAGCGGTTTGCGCCGCAAGGTTTGCGGCGGCGCGGGGAACCGCCGCACGGCTTTGGGGATCGGTTTGAAGAATGAGAAAAGGGGAGAAAGGGAACCATGACAATCGGGTTCATCGGCTTTGGAAACATGGCGCAGGCGATCGCGCGCGGCATTGAGCGGCAGCGGGAGGCGCTGGGCGCGCGGATGGTGGCGTACAACCCGACCCGCGCCAAAATCGAGGCCTTTCCCGGCAGCGTAGAGCCACTCGATACGCCGCTTGCGGTGGCGCAGCGCAGCGACTACCTGTTTTTGTGCGTAAAGCCGCAGGTGCTTGGGGAAGCGGCGCCCGCGTTCCGGGACGGAATCCGCCCGGGCACGGTGATTGTGTCCATCCTCGCGGGCGTTTCGGCTCAAAAAATCGCCGACGCACTGCACACCGGCTGCCCGGTTGTGCGGGTGATGCCCAACACCCCCCTGCTGTTGGGAAAGGGAACCTCCGCGATTGCCCGGCCGGCGGGAATCCCGGACGAGCAGTACGCGGTTGTGCTCGGCATATTCCGGGCAATCGGCTCGGCCTATGAGATCCCGGCCGACAAATTTGACGAGATTGTCCCGGTCAACGGCAGCAGCCCGGCGCTCATCTACCACCTGGCGCGGCTGGTTGCGCGCAACGCGCAGGCAAACGGGCTGTGCTTTGAGACGGCGCTTGCCATGTTTGCGGACACGCTGGCGGGCAGCGCCGCGATGATCCGGGAATCCGGCATCCCTGTCGACGAGCTGGTCGGCATGGTCTGCTCCAAGGGCGGCACCACCCTCGCGATGCTGGACCGGCTGGCAGAGCACGGCTTTGACGGCGCGGTGGACGATGCGCTTAACCGCTGCATTGAGCGTTCGCGCGAGCTGGGCAGGGGCGAATAAACAATGCGGGATAAACTGAGGAAGCTGCTTGCGCTCGCCGTCATTGCGGCGTTCGCGCTGGCCGGAGTGCTTTTTATCCGGGAACAGTTTTTCATCGAGCCGGAGCCGAACCCGGCGGATTTACCTGCTGTTTCCGTTCAGCAGCCCGCGCAGCCCGAAGCGCCGCAGCCTGCCGGACAGGACACCGACCCGGAGGAGCCGGAGGATGTGCCGCCGAATCCGCAGGGCGGCCTGCCGGACGATACTGTCGCGCAGGGCGGCAGCTATACCGAGCGGGACGAAATTGCGCTTTATCTGCATCTTTACGGGGAGCTGCCCGCGAACTTCTTGACCAAGCGGGAGGCCGAGGCGCTCGGCTGGGACAGCGCGCAGGGGAATCTGGACGAGGTGGCGCCGGGCATGAGCATTGGCGGTGACCGGTTCGGCAATTACGAGCAAGCTCTGCCGGACGCGCCGGGGCGCACCTGGCGGGAATGCGACGTCGCGTATACGGGCGGCTACCGCGGCGCGCAGCGGATTGTTTACTCAAACGACGGGCTGATCTATTACACGGACGATCACTACGAGACGTTCGAGCGTCTTTACTGAAGGGGTGTTGCAGGGTGCGGGAGATTGAGCTAGATATACGGGCGGCGAACGACCCGCGCGAGCTGCACGGGCTCATCCGCCGCGCTTTCGCCTTTGCGGACGCATACGGCGCGAACCTCGACGCGCTGCACGACCTGCTGACCGCGGTCTGCGGCGAATGCCGGGTTCGGGTGCTGTATCGACCCGACCAGCCGCAGCCGTTTTGCAATTACCAGAACAAAGCCCTGCGCGTCCTGCGGGACGCCCAGGACGAGAACCCCTCCCTGCGGCTCGAATTCCTGCCGGAGACCTGACGCCCGGCTTTCCTTGCGGCGGTTCCGGGTCTGGCAGCGCGGCGTGGTGGGCGGCATCCGGTTTGTGGTACTGAATGCGGCCAAGGCCGTGCGGAGTGGGCGGCGGCGTCCCCGTCTGCGGCGGACATTGCGGCACATCCCGCCGGGCATGGGATTACAAAGCCCATACGCAATCCACAATCCGGCCGCGACGGCTCGAATTCCTGCCCGAGCCCTGACGCCCGGTTTTCCTCGCGGCGGCTCCGGGTCTGACGGCGCGGCGTGGTGGGCGGCATCCGGTTCGTGGTACTGAATGCAGTCAAACCACTTGAACCGGGCGACAGACGGCGTACCCGTCGGTGGCGGACATTGCAGCACCTCCCGCGGGCATGGGATTACAAAGCCCATACGCAATCCACAATCCGGCCGCGACGGCTCGAATTCCTGCCCGAGCCCTGACGCCTGGTTTTTTCTTGCAGCGGTTCCGGGGCGGGCGGGGCGACGGCGAGGGCGGCATCCGGTTTGTGGTACTGAATGCGGCCAAGGCCGTGCGGAGTGGGCGGCGGCGTCCCCGTCTGCGGCGGACATTGCGGCATATCCCGCGGGCACGGGGACAGCGTACAAGACAGCAAAAAGGCCGCGCAGCCTATCGCTGCGCGGCCTTTTTATGCGCTAAAATTTCAGATGAACGAAACCATGATGGATTCCAGACGCTCGATCTCGCCGTCCGCGACCGAAACGACATTGTCGTTGATGGTCAGTTTGATGGTTTCCTCCACGGCCGCCAGATTTTCGGCGGTGTTCGCCTGATCTACGCACAGGTCGACGATCCGCTCGACCATCTCGGCCATGACCTCGTTCAGGTCGTCCTCGGTCGTGACGGCGATCTGCCCGGAGGTGATCCCGTTGACATACTCATTTTGCAGCTCGGTGATGGCATCGGTGAGTGCGGTCATGTCATAGCCGACCGGCTCAATCGTGAGCGCAACCGTGTATCCGTCGCTTGTCTTTTCCGCCTTACCGACGGTGTAGGAGGTTTTCCCGTACAGGGTGCGCACCATCTCGATGATCTTGTTGTACGCACTGTCCGTAATCAGGGAATCATCCAGGCCGGTCGCGTCGCAGAACGAATCCGCGTTCGCTTCCAGAATCATTTCATGCGCCTGGGTCACCTCGTCCGCCGTTTCGCCGGTGATTTTGAGATAATCCGCATTCGCCTGGCCGTGGAAGATGCCGTCCAGCGTGCCCTGCACATAGGCGGGCGCGTCAAAGCCGCCGCAGGCGGTCATCGAGAGAACCAGCGCCGCCATCAGCACGACAGCAAACGCGCGTTTCAAACCTGTTTTCATGTCTCACTTTTCTCCTGTATTTTGTTTTTTGTCTGCGCTCTCAATCACGATACGCATCGCCGACAAAAGTCCGCATCTCTTATTTTAGCCTATTGCGGGCGAACCGTCAACTGCCGCGCCCGGTTTTGAAACGGACATATTCCAAAAAACCCGCACAAGGCCGCGGCGAAATGATAAAAGCGGCGCAGGCGCGCCGCGGTTTGCCGCTCACTGCGCGCCGTGCACGGCGGCCGGAACGGGCGCTTGCTGCGCTTTGACCGGCGGGCATCTGTTATCCCGTCCTCTGCTCGCCGGTTTTCGGGGGGGACAGTCCGCGCCCCTTTTGGGAAGGGTCGCGTCCCAGATCAGGGAAGTCCGGTTTGCCGCCATGGACGGCTGCGGACGCGCTTTAACTGCCGCAAAAGCGCCGGCTTTGCCGCGGCACGCCGTCCGTGTCCTGAAAACGCGCGGACAGGATGGGCGCGCGCTGACCCGTGCCCATCCTGTCCATTCTTAAAATCTTCTTTTAAATCTGTATGCCGCTCAGCCGAGCTTTGCCGGCTCCGCCGCCTTGGGATCGTGATGCACCGAGGAGGTCATGTCGTCCTTCTCCTCGTCCGCCAGGCTCATGCGGTACAGCTCGTACCACTCCTCGCGGGTCATCTCGACATCCGTCGCGGTGCAGATATCCTTGAGCCGCGCCGCGTTGGTGGTGCCGATGAGCGGCTGCACCTTCGCGGGATGGCGCAGAATCCACGCGATCGCGATCGCGCTGGGCGAGACGCCCTTTTCCTCCGCCATCCGGTTCACCGCCGCGTTCAGCTTGGGGTATCCCTCGTTGCCGATGAACACGCCGCCGTAAAAGCCGAACTGGAACGGGCTCCACGCCTGGATGGTCATGTCGTGAACCCGGGTGTAGGTAAACACGTCGCCGCCGGTGCGGTCGATGTTCGCGGCCGGGCGCAGCCGCATGGTCATGCTTGCGTCAATCAGGTCGGTGTGGGCGACGCTGAATTGCAGCTGGTCGATAATCAGCCGCTGGTTCAGGTATTTGTTCAGCAGCTCAATTTGCAGCGGGCGGTGGTTGCTGACGCCGAAATAGCGAACCTTGCCCTGGGAGTGCAGCCGGTCAAACGCCTCCGCGACCTCCTCCGGCTCCACAAGGGTATCCGGGCCGTGCAGCATGTAGACATCCAGATAATCCGTCCCCAGCCGCTTGAGCGACGCGTCGCAGGAGGCGAGGATGTGCTCCTTGGTCTGGTCGTTGTACAGGGTCTGGAAATCGTCCCGGATGAGGGTACATTTGCTCTGGATCAGGATTTTTTCGCGGATGTCCGAGCGCAGGTTGAGCACCTTGCCGAACACCTCCTCCGACTTGCCGAAGCCGTAGACGTCTGCGTGGTCAAAGAACGTGATCCCGCAGTCGAGCGCCGTGTGGATGACCCTGTCCGCCTCCTCCGGCGTCACCTTGCACTGCCGCATGCAGCCCTGCGCCAGCACGGAGGATTCAAGCACACCGCCAATTTTCATTTTTTTCATCAGAAATCCCTTCCTTTTTATATATTTCTGACGTTTTTCATGCGCCGGAAAGGCGCAATCACGCTACACCCGCTCGGGCATAACTACGCCTTTTTGGACTGTCCGTAATACGCGTTTGCGCCGTGTTTGCGCAAATAGTGTTTATCCAGCAGGCTCTGCTGCATCGGGGGCAGAGCCGGATTCATCATCAGGTTGTGCCAGGCCATAAAGCTCAGCTCCTCCAGCACCACCGCGTTGTGCACCGCGTTGTGCGGGTCGGTTCCCCAGGTAAACGGGCCGTGGCTGTGCACCAGCACGGCGGGGATATCGTCCGGCCTTTTGTCCCGGAAGGTCTCGACGATGACGTTGCCGGTTTCCAGCTCGTATTTGCCGCCAATTTCCGCATCGGTCATCAGCCGCGTGCAGGGAATTTCGCCGTAAAAATAATCCCCGTGGGTTGTCCCCAGCGCCGGCACCCCCCTGCCGGCCTGCGCAAAGGTGGTCGCCCAGCGGCTGTGGGTGTGGACGACGCCGCCGATGTTCGGGAAATTGTTGTAAAGCACCAGGTGCGTGTCCGTGTCCGACGAGGGGTTCAGCTCTCCCTCCACTTTTTTGCCGGTTTTGAGGTCGACGACCACCATGTCCTGCGGCCGCATCACGTCGTATTCCACCCCGCTCGGCTTGATGACCATCAGCCCCTTTTCCCGGTCAACGCCGCTGACATTTCCCCAGGTGAAGGTAATCAGCCCGTATTTGGGCAGCAGCATGTTTGCTTCGTACACGGATTGTTTGAGTTGTTCGAGCATAACGACCTCCTTTTTTCCGCGTTGCGCGGATAAATGCTTCAGGATCAGCCGGCCGGCGGCGGTTTGACGCCGGCCGTAAAATGCGATATGATTACCGCAAGAGTGCGAATATGCGGCGGCTCGCCCCCGCAGCCGACCGTTGCCGGATGACAGGCAATCGTTTTCCCGCCCGGCCGGACAAGCTCTCCCGATTGTCTTTGTGAAAGGAATGTGAGAAGATGAAAGACTATTCGCTGGGATTATACGAAAAAGCCATGCCGGACGGGCTTGCCTGGCCGAAGATGCTGGAATCCGCCGCGGCCTGCGGCTTTGACCGGGTGGAAATCAGCGTGGACGAGAGCGACGCGCGGCTGGCGCGGTTGGACTGGAGCGCGGCCGAACGCGGCGCGCTGCGCAGCGCCATCGCCGAAACCGGCGTGCCGGTGGAGACCATGTGCCTGAGCGGCCACCGGAAATACCCGCTTGGCTCGCACGACCCGGCCGTGCGGGCACGGTCGCTGGAAATCATGCGCAAGGCGGTCGATTTCGCGGCGGACACCGGCGTGCGGATCATCCAGCTGGCCGGCTACGACGTCTACTACGAGGATGGGGACGAGGACACCCGCCGCTGGTTCGCGGAGAATCTGCAAATCAGCGCCGAGCTTGCCGCCGCGCGCGGGGTGCTGCTCGGGTTTGAGACGATGGAGACTCCGTTCATGGACACGGTCGGCAAGGCGATGGCCTATGTCGATACGGTTCGCTCGCCCTATCTCGGGGTTTACCCCGACATCGGCAACCTGAAAAACGCCTCGCTCGTGCACGGGCACGACCTGCTTGCGGATATCGAATCGGGGCACGGCCATATTTACGCCGCGCATCTCAAGGAGACGGTGCCCGGTGTGTACCGCAACCGCACCTTCGGGGACGGCCACACCGAGTACATCCCCTGCCTCAAAGCGCTGTGGCGGATGGGGGTGCGGATGTACACCGGCGAGTTCTGGTACCTCGGCGAGCCGGATTACACCGAGACGCTTCGGCACGCCTCCGCGTTTCTGCGGGACAAAATCGAACAGGCGCGCGCCGCGCTGTGATGCGGAACGCCGGGGCAAAGGCCGGACGGATTCGTCCGGCCTTTGCTGTGCGCGCCCGCGGGGCGCACGGTTCGCCCGACAGGGCGAAGCCCGGCGCCCCGCCCCGCACAAAGCCGCAAAACCGGATTACTTTCCGATCATGATGTTGAGAATCTCGATATCGGTGCTCGCCATGCCGACGCGACCCATCCGGCCGACGTTCGCAATCGTCTGCTCGATATCGCCCTCGACAATGCCCTCGCCCGACGCGTACACAAACCCGTCCTTCGCAAGGAAATAGCCCAGCAGCGCGGTGTCCACGGCGCTGCGGATCTTGGCCGCACAGCTCGGCTTCGCGCCGTCGCAGACCATGCCGCCGATGGTGCCGATCGCGTTGATGACCGTGTTGCAGATCACCTCAAAGCTCTCGTCGTGCAGATACGCCACGCCGCAGGCAGCGCCCGCGCCCGCGCTTGTCGCGCCGCAGTAGGCCGACAGGCTGCCGATATGCCGCTTCTGGTTCAGGGAAATCAAGTTCGCCAGCACCAGCGCGCGCACCAGCTTCTCGTGCGAGACGTTCATCTCCTTCGCGTAGATCACAACCGGCATCGAGACAGTGATCCCCTGGTTGCCGCTGCCCGAGTTAATCACGACCGGCATCGCGCATCCGCTCATGCGGGCGTCCGAACCGGCGGCGGCATAGGCGGCCGCGCGGAACTTGACGTCGTCGCCGTAATACTTGAGCAGCTCGGAGCCGACGTTCACGCCCCAGCTGTTTTTGAGCCCCTCTTCCGCAATCGCGGTGTTCATCTCAATCTGGCGGTCGATGATCTCCTGCACGTCCTCCAGCTTGACCTCGTTGGCAAAATCGTAAATCGCGCGCATGTTGAGCAGCGACTTGTCGCCCGTCACCGCGCCGGCCGTTTTCTCGTCCTCTTTGGAGAAGATGACTGCGCCGTTTTTCTCAATCTTGGTGATATTGGTGTGGTAGGTCTTGATTTCGACCGCCGCGCTCTCGCCGCCCTTTTTGACGACGCAGTAGATGTACAGGTTTTCCTCCCCTTCGCACAGGCTGGTCTTGCAGATGCCCTGCGCAACCAGCTCGCGCGTTTTGGCGCGGTCCGCGTCGGTCACGCCGCTGAGAACCTCCAGCTTCCTGTCCGCCTGGCCGCCCACAACGCCCAGCACCGTCGCAACGTCGATGCCCTTCAGCCCGCCCGACATCGGCACGGTGACACCCTTGACGTTTTTGATGATATTGCCGCTGCAGGTTACCTCGATCTCGTCGGGCATTGCGCCCAGTGTTTCCCGAGCCTTGGCCGCGGCATAAGCGACGGCGATGGGCTCGGTACACCCGAGCGCGGGGAACAGTTCGTTCGCCAGAATAGCAACATAGTTTTTGTACAGCATCTGATCCATAGTTCACATTCCTTCCTGCATTTAAATTTATCATAGAGCGGCGGACGGACGATTCTGCGCCGCCCGCCGCGCCTATTCTTCTTTTGTCACTCCGCTTTGCCGTCGATGTAGCCCTGGATGCTGTCCCAAACGCCGTCCAGCGCCTCGATCGTCTTGCAGTAAAGCGCGTATTTTTGGTCGTAGACCTGCCGCCACTCGGCGCGCGGCTCCACCCGTTCGCCCAGCTTCACCATGTTTTTTGCGCCGGTGTGGTAGTCGGGATAATCCCCAACCGCAACCGCCGCCGTGATGGCGCAGCCCATCGCCCCGGTTTCCCCGACATCGGCGGTCTGCACCGGGATGCCGCAGATATCCGCAAACATCTGCACCCAGACCCTGCTGTGCGCCGCGCCGCCCGCAAGCCGAATGCAGTCGACCGGCTCGGTGCGGCTTTTCAGCAGCCGCTCCAGGTGGTACCGGTGGCAGAAGGTGATTCCCTCCAGCACGCTGCGGGTCAGATGCGCGCGGGTGTGGCTGGCGGTGATACCGACAAAGCTGCCCTTTGCGTTCGGGTGGACGTTGCTTGCCAGGATAAAGGGCAGAAACACCGGGCAGAACTCGTCCGGCGGAATCGAGTCCACCCACGCGTTCGTGACCTCGTAGATGGATTTCCCTGCCGCCCTGGCCTCCTTGTCCGCCTCGGGCAGCAGGTTTTTGATGTACCACTGGTGGTTGCCGGCCGAGGTGGGGCTGCTCTCCTCAATGAGGTAATACGCCGGGTCGCAGAACAGCGAATTGAGCTTGACCGACCCGTCCAGCACCGGCTCCCTGCGGATATACTCGTTGATGCTCCAGGTGCCCGCAATCATGCAGACGCGGCTTGTGTCCGCCGCGTCCACCGCGATGGCGCACGCGTCGATATCGAACATGCCGCCCGCAACCGGCGTGCCCGCGCACAGCCCGGTCTCGGCCGCGGCCTGCGCGGTGACCTGCCCGCAGATATCCGAGGAGGTCTTGAGCGGCGGCAGGCAGTCCGCAAACGCCTCCAGCCCCAGCAGGCTCAGGATCCGCGGGTCATAGGTTCGCGTGTGCAGGTTCAGCAGGTTTGTGCCCGACATGTCGGTCATCTCGGCGTAGGCCTCCCCGGTCAGCCGGAACCGGACATAGTCCTTGCACGAAAAGATATACCGCACCTCCGGCACCAGCTCCGGCCGGTTATCCCGCAGCCACGCAAGCAGCGCAACCGGCTGGCAGCTCATAATGCTCTGGCAGGTGTGCGCATACAATTTTTCGGCCGTGCCGTCCTGCGCCCATTTGACCGGGTATTCCCACGCGCGGTTGTCCGCCGAGAGGATGCCGTTCATGACCGGCTTGCCCGATTTGCCCCACAGATACAGCCCCTTGCCGTGGCCGCAGCAGGCAATCGCGGCGATGTCTGCGGGATTCACCGCAGAGCGCTCCAGAATCTCGCGAATCACCGCGCAGTTTGCCGCCCACATGTCCTCCATGTTCCGCTCGCAGAAATTGGGGCGCGGGGCAATCATGTCGGTTTCGCGGCTCGCCACACAGATTTCCGCGCCGTTTTTGTCGTAAAGTGCGGCTTTGGTCGTGGTGCCGCCGTTGTCAATGCCGAGATAGTAACGCATCGGGTGCGCTCCTTTCGTGTCTCTTTCCCTTGAATTTATCTGTAGAACCGCCTGCGGCGTCCGCTGCGGGTTCGCCGCCCATGTGTATGCAAAAACCAGCGGCACGGCCGACAGATTCCGCTTTCGGCCGCGCACTTGTTCTGTTGTCCGTACAATTCCGGCGCGCGCACTTGCCCGGCCGCGCGCCGCCCACTTCCGCGGTTGTTCTCCGCACGGGCGCAGGGTGAACCCGCTTTTCGCGCCCGGTGCACCGCGGCACATTTATCCGGTTCGCCGCTGTGCGCCGCACCGCGCCAATACCGCCGGCAGGCTCGCAGGGCGGCCGGGCGCGCCGGTAAGCCGCTACGCCGTGGGGCTGGGTCTTTCCGTCCACGGTGCCCCTCCTGGCGGGTTTTGGTTTTACATGTAAAATCCTTCCGCCGCGTTCGCCTCGCCGGGTTCCGCCCGCGGCGCCTTTTGGGCAATGCGGCCGCTTTCGCTGCACGCCGTTTCCTGCACACGCGGCGCGGCAGCTGCTGCGGCAAGGCAGCGTTTCGTTTCCCGTCCTATTATACCACAGCCGCCGCCCCGCTTAAAAGGGCGCAATCGGGATAAAAACTGCCCGATTGCGCCCTTTTTCAGTCGATATGCTATGGAGGTGTTGCAGTTGGCTGATCCGGTTGCTGGCTCAGGCATTGCCGAGATAGGCTTTGCGTACTTCGTCGTTGGCGCGGAGATCCGCCGCCGCGCCGGAAAGGGTGACCTTGCCGGTCTCGAGGACATAGCCGCGATCCGAAATCTGAAGCGCCATGTTCGCGTTCTGCTCAATCAGCATGACCGTGACGCCGGTTTTGTTGATCCGCATAATCAGCTTAAAGATCATTTCGACCAGGTTGGGCGCAAGGCCGAGCGACGGCTCGTCGAGCAGCAGCAGCTTCGGCTTGCACATCATCGCGCGCCCGATGGCGAGCATCTGCTGCTCGCCGCCCGAAAGGGTGCCGGCATACTGCTTTTTGCGCTCAAGCAGGCGGGGGAACAGCTCGAAAACCGAATCGAGCGACTCCTTGATCTCCGCCTTGTCGGTGCGGGTATAGGCGCCCGCGCGCAGGTTTTCCAGCACGGTCAGGGTCGGGAACACCTCGCGCCCCTCGGGCGAGATGCCGATGCCCATCTTGATGATGTTTGCGGGCTTTTCCTTGGTGATGTCCTTGCCCTCAAACAGGATTGTGCCGCTCTGCGGGGGCACAAGGCCGGTAATCGAACTGAGCGTCGTGCTTTTGCCCGCGCCGTTCGACCCGATCAGGGTCAGGATCTCCCCCTCGTAAACATCCATCGAGATGCCCTTGAGCGCGTGGATGCTGCCGTAATAGGTATTGACGTCCTTCAGCTCCAGCAGTTTATTCTTCATCTTTCGTGATCCCTCCGCTTCCGAGATAGGCGGTGATAACGCGCGGGTCATGCGCCACCTCGGCGGGCAGACCTTCGGCGATTTTCTTGCCGTATTCGATGACGTAAATCCTGTCGGAAATCTGCATAACAAGGTTCATGTCGTGCTCGATGAGCAGGATGGTGTGTCCCTTGTCGCGCAGTGAGCGGATAAATTCCATCAGCTCCTCGGATTCCTGCGGGTTCATGCCCGCAGCAGGCTCGTCCAGGATGATGAGCTTTGCGTCGGTCGCGATTGCGCGGGCGATTTCCACCTTGCGCTGCATACCGTAGGGCAGGTTCTTCGCGTAGTTGTCAATCTGGTCGCCCAGCTCGAGCGATTCGAGGATGTCGATCGCCTTCTGCGCGCACTCCCGCTCCCCTTTTTTGAATTTCGGGGTGCGGAACACCTCGTCGAGGAACCCGTAATTTGTGTTGATATGGTTGCCGATCATGACGTTCTCGATGACCCGCATGTTGGGGAACAGGCGGATATTCTGGAACGTGCGGGAGATACCGGCATGGACGATGTGCTGCGGCGACGTGTTGTGAATCTCCTTGCCGTCAAACACGATGGAGCCGTTATCGACCTTGTACACGCCGGTCAGCATGTTGAAAATGGTGGTTTTGCCGGCGCCGTTCGGCCCGATGATGCTGACAATCTCGCCCGGCTCCACTTTAAAGCTGACCTTGTCCACAGCGGTCAGGCCGCCGAACACCTTGGTGATTTCATTGACTTCAAGCAGTGCCATCTGTTACGCCTCCTCCTTTGCTTTCGGCGCGGTTCCGCGCGCCTGGGAGCGCACACCGGCGGGCAGCTTATACGGCTGCTTGCTCAGGCCGCCCAGCACGCCCTGCGGACGGAAGCGCATCATAATGACAAGGATAAATCCATACACAAGGAACCTGTACTCGGACAGGAACTGGAGCGCCTCGGGGAACGCGACCATGATGATCGAGCCCAGAATCGAGCCGGGGATTGAGGCGAGGCCGCCGAAAATAACAATGGTCAGGATGGTCATGGAGACGTCGAAGCTGAACACCTTGGGGTCGACATACCGGCTCATGTGCGCGTAGTAGCAGCCGGCGACGCCCGCAATCGCGCCCGCAATCGCGACAACCGCAATGCGGTAGCGGCGGGTCTCGATGCCCATCAGCTTGGCAGCCAGCTCATCTTCTTTGATTGCGATGACCGCGCGCCCCATCTTGGAATTGATAATCGCCGTCACAAACAGCACCGTGAGGATCAGGAACACCAGCGCGAGCCAGTAAAGGCCGCCGTTGTTGGTGGTCAGCTCGATGCCGAAGAAGGTCGGGCGGGGGATGCTCTTGATGCCGAGCGGGCCGTTGGTCAGCGAGATCCAGTTCTGCGCAACCATGGTGATGACCTGCGCGAACGCGAGGGTGGTCACGGTCATGTACGAACCGGACAGGTTCATGGTGACAAAGCCCTCAAACGCGCCCGCCAGCGCGCCGACCACAATCGCAATCAGCATACTGATCCAGAAATTAGTGCCGAGCCGGGTGGACGCCAGCGCGCCGGCGTAAGCGCCGATGCAGTAAAGCGCCGCGTGACCCATCGAGGTCTGCCCCATGTAACCGGTGATGAGGTTGAGGCTCAGCGCGAGGATGCTGTAGGTTGCAATCATGCACAGTACACGGATGAGGTAGGCGCTCAGGCCGAACAGCGGCAGCACAAACAGAACCACCACCAGGCCGATGAGCAGCCATTTCTGATTTTTATGAAGGAAATTCGACAAAGCCGAAGTAGTATTTTTCATTGTGAAATCCTCCTCCCCTTAAACCTTTTCGAGGTTGTCCTTGCCGAACAGCCCCGAGGGCTTGAGCAGCAGGACCAGGAACAGGATGATGTAGGCGGCCGCCTCTGCGTAGTTGCTGCCGAGGAAGGTGGTGGCCATCGCCTCCGCGATGCCGACGATCACGCCGCCGGCAACCGAGCCGTACAGCACGCCGATGCCGCCCAGAACTGCCGCCGCGAACGCCTTAAGGCCGGCGGTTGTACCCATGGTGAAGTAAACCATTTCGTAGTATCCCGCAATCATGTAGCCGGCGACGGCCGCGCTCATACCGCTGAGGAAGAAGGTAAAGGTGACGACCTTGCGCACGTCGATGCCGACGAGATTCGCCGCCTTCGGGTTCTGGGAAGAGCAGCGCATCGCAAGACCCATCTTGGTGCAGTTGGTAATCAGGAACAGAACGGCAAACAGCAGCAGCGTGACAATCAGGATGGAAAGCTGTGTGCTTGTGATGGTGATGCTGCCGATGGAGATGTTCCCATAATCAAAGATTTTGGGGAAGGGCATCCGGGTGCTGCCAAAGGTCAGCATCAGGCCGTTCTGGATAATGTAGGACACGCCGGTGACCGAAATCAGAAGCGTGATGTTGGGCGCGTTGCGCGCGCGGAGCGGCGCAAGCACCACGTTGTTGATGACGACGTTGAGCACGCCCGTCATCACAATCGTAAAGATAAAAGCCGCGGGCAGCCCCCAGGTCAGGGTCACCGCCATCAAAGCCATATGCGCGCCAAACGCATAGACCGAGCCGTGGGACATATTGAGCAGCCGAAGAATGCCGAACACCAGAGAATAGCCGACAGCCAGCAACGCATAGACCATTCCCAGAATGAGGCCGTAAACCAATTGCTGCGCAATCACCTCAAATCACCTCCATAAAATTTTGGGGCTTAAGTTAAGAACGATCCCCGACATGTGAATCGGGACTATGCCGGGGATCGTTCTTTCGCTACACTGTCAATGGTTTGGCTTGAGGCTTACGCCAGGGAAGCCTCCCACTCGGTCACAGGCATGATGACACCGGGAACCTCGGTCCAGGCGCCGTCAACGATCTGCAGGCAGACCTGCTCCTTCGGGCAGTCGCCGGTCTCGTCGAACTGGGTCTTGCCGGCCGCGCCGTCAAACGTAACGGTGTACAGGTTCGAGACAATGTCCGCGCGCGCGTCGCTCTGGCCGGCCTCGATCGCCGTGAAGATCATGTTGGCCGCGTCGTAGCACTGCGCCGCAAAGGTGTTGGGGTTGGAGCCATACATCGCGTTGAAATCCTCAACGAACTTCTTGGTCACAGGGTTCGAGCTCTGATCGAAGAAGCTGTTCGGCAGGTAAGAGCCGTTGGCGCTTTCGCCCGCCAGGTCAAGCAGCTCCTGCGAGAACGCGCCCGAGGAAAGAACGAACACAATGTCGGGGTTGATCGCCTTGTACTGGTTCATCAGAGGACCAACGATCGAGTACGGCGCGGTGGTGTAGACGATCTCGGCGCCGGCCTCATTGAACTTGTTGATAGCGGCGGAGAAATCGACGGTGCCGTCCTCATACAGCTCCTCGGCAACCAGCTCCGCGTTGATCTTGTCGTCGTACTTGCTCAGGAAATCCTTGACAACGTTGCTGATCGAAACGCCGGCGTCGGAGTTCGGCTGAATCATCGCGAACTTGCTGTAGCCAAAGTGCTCGATGATCTGCAGCGCGCTGGACGCGTCGACGTTGTAAATCGCGTTGTTGCGGAAGATGCAGTCGCCGATGCCGCTGTAGTCGGTGTGCGCAGCGGAGCCGTTGATCAGGGGGATACCGGCCTCCTGATAAATCTCGGCGGCGGTCATCGCAACGCCCGAGGAGAAGTGGCCGATGACGGCGGCATAGCTGTCGTCGGACGCGATGCGCTCGGCGATGTTGCCGGCCTCGGTCGCGTCATTCTTGTCGTCAAAGTCCTCGAGGACGATGGTTTTGCCCAGGACGCCGCCCTTGGCATTCCACTCGTCGATGGCAAGCTGAACGCCTGTCTTCATCTGCTTGCCGATCTCGGCGTTGTCGCCCGTCTGCGGGCCAACGAATGCAATCTTGATCGTCTCGCCGCCGGCATTGCTGCCTTCCCCGTTCTCCTCACCGTCGTCCGGGGTCGCGTTGTTGTTCCCGCAGCCGGCAAAAACAGCCAGCACGAGAACAAGAGCCAAAATTAAGCTCAAAACCTTTTTCATGATGTCTCTCCTTTTAGAAATTATATCCAATAAAAAATTTGGATCGGAAGTTAGGAGCGGGCGCCTGCCCGCCGTGCCTGCGAGCCGGAATTATTTCCGGGTGATCTTGAAATCGCAGTATGTGGTTTTGCCGCCCGCGCTTGTGCAGAGCCACTCGCCCTTGCAGCCGGCCGCGTCGGTGTGGCCATAGTCGCCATAGCACTGCACCTGGCAGAGGTAATCGACCTCCTCGTCGCTCAGACCCATCTCGCGCCAGCCCTCAACCAGCGCGCAGCTGCCGTCCATGTGCACGACAACCTCGTCGTCGGTCTCGCTCAGCACAGAGTTGCCGATCGCGCAGGTGTTCGCAACGCTGTTGCAGGAAATGAGGAAATCCGCGAAGGACTTCGGGCTGTTCTTCTCCTTGATGCGGTCGGCCTTCATCGCGCCGTACTCAAACAGCGCCTTGGTCGCATACTCGTGGAACAGCTCGCGGGGCATCACCTTGTAAAACGCGCCCAGGGTCTTTGCGCGATCCTTCATCGCGCTGACGAGGTACTCGCGCGCCTCCTCATAGGTGTATGTAGCCTTCTTGCCGGGACCGTAATCTTTCTCAGCCATGATGTCAGCTCCTTTTCAGTTTATCCATTGTGTTTTTATCGGTCAGGGCGCTGTGCGCCGTGCGATCGTTGGGTCAGATCTCGTAATCCTCTTTGACGAACGGGACGTCCAGCGTGCCCGCCGCGTCCTGCATGTGCTCGGGCACCGCCGGGCCGTAAAGAGGAATGCAGCTGAATTCGCGGGTGAAGAAGAAGCCGAGAATCGCCTGCGTCAGGGTGCAGCCGTACTTTTTGCACAGCTCGTCCAGGCGCGCGGCCACCTTGAGGTTGCCCTCGGTGTAGTAGTTGGAGCTGCGCACCGCGTCCTCGCCCTTGCCCTTCAGGATGTAGAAGAAACCGCTGCAAACGCCCATGTACGGCATCATCAGGTTGCGCGGGTTGTCGATGTGGTACTGGTACGCGGCGCCCTTGGTGTACGCGAGGGTCGGGTCGGGCATCGGGTTCATGTACTTCATGCCCACGTTGAGCAGGCTCTGGTCGGCCACAAAACCGCGATAGCCCTTTGCCTTGCAGTATTTGTCCGCCTCCAGCATCCGCTCCACCGTCCAGTTGGAGCAGCCGTAGTAACGGATCTTACCCTCCTTGACGAAGCTCTCCATCGTCTCGATTTCCTCTTCAACCGAGAACCGCTTGTCGTCCCTGTGGTAGAAATACAGGTCGATATAGTCGGTGCGCAGCTGCTTGAGCGAGGCGTTGATGTCGCTCACCATCTCCTCGCGGGAGCAGCGGGAGGCGAACATGTCCGGCTCCTTCGGGGTCATGTCGGGGTGGCCGCCCTTGGTAATCAGGACGATTTTGTCCCGCTTTTTGCTGCGGGAGAGCCAGTCGCCCACCACCCGCTCGCTGCGGGCGATTTCGCCGGGCACCCAGTCCGAATAAACATGCGCGCTGTCAATCAGGTTGCCGCCAAGGTCGCAGTACGCGTCGAAGATTCTGTCCGCGTCCGCGCCGTCCCAGCGCAGCCCCGCGTCCACGGTGCCCAGCCCAATCGGGAAGAGCGACAGCTCCGTATCGGGAATTTGAATTCGTTTGTCCATCAGTTGCTAACCTCTTTCTTTAAAAGCAATGCTCAGAGCACGGTCTTGAGCCAGTCGCTGCCCGGAACGCCCTGCTGCTCGCAGAACATATCCCACACAAGCCCGAACGGCAGCGTCTTGCTCTCCTCCACATAGGCGAAGCGGCTGACAAGGTCGTCCTTCTCCTCATACGCCTCCAGCTCGGCGGTCGGCTCCAGCAGCGCGTAAAGCAGCGCCTTTTTGACATTGCGCGCGCCGATGGCGGTTGCGGCGATGCGGTTGATCGAGCCGTCGAAATAGTCGGTGCCGATGTGAATCTTGTCAAACGCGTTATGGCGCGCGATTTCAAGCATGACTTCCTTGAGTTCGTCGTCCAGCGCGACCACATGGTCGGAGTCCCAGCGCACCGGGCGGCTGACATGCAGCATGACCTCCCGTCCAAAGGCGAGGTAGCTGGTCAGCTTGGCCGAGACGACCTCGGTCGGGTGATAGTGCCCCATATCCATGCAGACGATGCAGTTATCGCGGATGGCGGCGTAGTTGGTGTAAAACTCGTGCGAGCCGACGGTGTAGCTCTCGATGCCCAGCCCGAACACCTTGCTCTCGACCGAGTCGATGTTGTATTTGCGGTCGATCGGCTCCGCGAAGATCTGGTCGAGGCTGTCTACCAGCAGCTCGCGGTGCTTCAGCTTGTCGACCGTGTAGTCCTTGTAGCCGTCCGGGATCCAGTGGTTGGTGATGCAGCTTTCGCCCATCTCGCGGCCGAAATACGCGCCGATTTTGCGGCAGCGTTTGCCGTGCTCGATCCAGAAATCGCGGATGGACTTATCGTAGCTCGCCAGGGTGAAGTTGGTGTCCGCCTTGTCGTGGCTGAAATAGGTGGGGTTGAAGTCGAGGCCGATTTTGTGCTCCTTCGCATAATCGACCCAGCTCGCAAAGTGCTCCGGCTCAATCTGGTCGCGGTCGATGTTTTTGCCGCCGTTGTCCAGATAAATCGCGTGCAGCGCAAGCTTGTTGTGCCCCGGCACCAGCGAGAGCGCCTTGGTGAGGTTGGTCATGAACTCCTCTTTGTTCCTCGCCTTGCTGGGGTCGCTGCCGGTCGCGGCGATGCCGCCGCTCAGCCCGCGGTCGGGGTTTTCAAACCCCGAAAGGTCGTCGATCTGCCAGCAGTGGACGCTGACCGGAATCTGCGCCAGCTTTTTGAGCGCCGCGTCGGTGTCGACGCCGTGCTCGGCATACAGCTCCTTTGCAACCTGATAACCATTTTCAATCTTGGACATTTTCTTCAGTCCCTCCTGTCTCAATTAAAAGGGTTCGATATTCCCTGCCTGTCTCTTCCACAATAACTTAATCATAATAACAGCGGCTTGCCCGCAAAAGCCAACGCCGTTTTCCCGTATGGAGCGCGTCACGGCGCCGCGAAGGGGAAACCGTTTTCCCCCGTTTTGCGCAGAGAAAGCCGTTCTCGGCCGTTCACCAATCCAGCAGACGCAGGTTCCACTGCGCGTTTTTGTTGGTGCTCTCCCGCTCCTCCAGGTTGGTGGAGAGGGTGATGATCTGGCGGGCGTTTCTCGCGTTGCCCTGCTCAAGCAGCTCATGCATCCGGCGCACCGCCACCGCGCCGATTTCGTACTTCGGCACATTGATGGAAGTCAGCGACGGGCTGACGATCGACGCGGGGAAGATATCGTCGTTGCCGACAATGGCGATCTTGCCGGGAACGGAGACCCGCTGTTCCTCGCAGGCCTTGATTGCGCCGACGGCCATCTGGTCGTTTGCGCAGAAAATGGCGTCTATGTCGTGCCGCTCCAGCAGCAGCTGCCTTGTGACGCGGTAGCCGGAATAGGTTGTGTAATCCCCCTCCAGAATGTGGGTCGCGTCATACGGGACGCCGAACTCCTCGTGCGCGCGCTTGAAGCCGGCAATGCGCATCGACCCGATGCGGTGGTTTTTCGGAAGAGAGATGTGCGCGATTTTCCTGCGGCCGAGCTTCAGCAGATATTTTGTCGCGTCGCAGGCCGACTTTTCGTAATCGACGACAACCGCGTCGATGCTGGGGCTGTCCAGCGCGTATTCAAGGGTAATCACCGGAATCCTGTTCCCCTTTTTCTCAAGCGCTTCCAGCCGTTGCACATATTGCAGGGTTTTCGCGTCGTGCCCGTACGCGCTTGAAGCGAGGATGATGCCGTCCACCCACTGGGAGACGAACGACTCCACAATCTCCATCTCCCGGTCGAGCTTGTCGTGGGTCTCCGCGATGAGCAGCGAGTAGCCCAGCCGCTCCGCCTCCTCGCTTGCGCCCTCAATCACCGTTGTAAAAAAGGTGCGGGACACGGCGGTGATAATCATCGCGATTTTATTTGTTTTTGAAACCTTCAGCCCCTGCGCAACACTGTTTGCGCGATAGCTCAGGTCGGTAATCGCCTGCTCGACCTTTGTCCGCAGCTCGTCGCTTACCGCCTTGGAACCGTTCATCACCCGTGATACGGTCGATATACTCACGCCCGCCTGCCGTGCAACATCCCTGATATCTGCCATGCTTATCACTCCAATCGAACAAAAACCATGCAAATTGGGATTGCCCGGTTGCAAACGTTTTCCTTGTTTTCCATTATATCAGCGCAAAATTTCCGATTCAAGATGGCGTTTTACTGAAAAATGTGCTTGAATCTTGTGCGAAACCGACAAACTCCTTCGAATTTGTTCTAAATTTCCGGTTTTGACGTTGCTTTCCTGTCCTGCGGGTTTTACAATAGAGGAAAATCCACCGAAAGGAGCTTTTTCTGATGAAATGGTATATTCCCGACTGCTTCTGGCCGGTTGAGGATCACGGCGAATACGTGAGTCACGAGGCTGTCTGCGTCCTGAACACCGGCAAAACCGCCGTCGATGTCACCCTGACCCTGTATTTTGAGGATTGCGACCCGCTCGACGGCTTCGCCGTACAGGTGGGCGCGCAGCGGACGCTGCACATCCGGCTGGACAAGCTCGCCAATAAGGACGGGAAAACGATTCCACGCGGCGTGCCCTACGCGATGGTCGTGGAGTGCGAGCAGCCCGTCACGGTGCAGTACACCCGCGTCGACACCACCCAGCCCTCCCTCACCATCGCCACAACGATTGTCTGAGCGGTGCGCCCGGCCGTGGCCTTGCCGGGGCTGGCAGAACCGCCGGCACCGCCGCGCAGAACCGCACAACAGAAAGCCCCCGGCGCGGAAACTCCGCGCCGGGGGCTTTTATACAAAATTTGCCCACACAAAGCGGCCGCCCGCACGGCGACCCGCCCAAATGCGTTAATCCGGCCGCAGCCGGCGAGAGCGCCCGGAAACCGTTTTCAGCCCGCGCAGGCAGTCCTGTATCTCGCGCCACTCCTGCGGGAACGCCTGCCGGAGAATCTCCAGCGCATGTCCGTAGTTATAAAACGCAAACCTGTCCAAAAGCTCCGGCGCTATACCGGTCTCCCACTCTTTCGCCATCGTTTGAATCCCCTCCTTATCATAATAAAACCGCTCCCCATCGTCAACGGTGCGGATCGAAATTCCAAACCCGCTTCCTGAAAATTTCCGGCGCGCGAGCATTTTTCCCCATGCTTTTGACGGTTCCGCCGCGCCTGCCGGATTCGATGCCCGACGGATAGATTCGGTTGATTTCCACCCGCGGCGCAGGCTTTTTCTGCGGCAGCCTCCGCTGCCTGCGAGGCGCCCGGATCCGGCTGTCCCTAACCTCCGTTATCATAAAAGCCGGCGCCCTGCCTCCGGTTTACTCTATAATTTGTTAAGGTATAAGGAAACCATCGTCTATTTTTTAATAAACTGTGGGGTACCGTTCCCGCCGCCCCTGCCCTGTCGCGGCGACGTGCGGCAGTGCAGGTTGCACCGCGGGGACGGCGCCCCGTCAGAACGCACAAAACCGGTTGTCCCGCGCAGTTTAATTTATCGGATATCCCGATTTTGCGGAAATTGTTATTTTTGTGACAATTTTCCCTTGAATTCCCGCCGGTTCTGTGGTACGCTGAGGGCGGCAAGAGATTGTTAATTGTTTGACAAATTGACCGACGCAATTTTACGCATTAGGAGAAAGCAATCATGAGTGAGAAAACCCTTCCATTGGTGGACAGCCCCGAAACGCTTGCGGCCGCCCTTTCGCGGGTGCGCGAGGCGCAGCGCAGGTTTGCCACCTATACGCAGGAGCAGGTCGACGCGATTTTCCTCGCCGCTGCGACGGCCGCAAACAAGGCGCGTATCCCGCTCGCCAAGCTTGCGGTTGAGGAGACCGGCATGGGGGTCGTGGAGGACAAGGTCATCAAAAACCACTACGCCGCCGAATATATCTACAACGCCTACCGCAGCACCAAAACCTGCGGCGTGCTGGAGGAGGATCCGGCGTTCGGCATCAAAAAAATCGCCGAGCCCATCGGGGTCATCGCGGCGGTTATCCCCACCACCAACCCGACCTCCACGGCGATTTTCAAAACCCTCATCTCGCTCAAAACCCGCAACGGCATTATCATCAGCCCGCACCCGCGCGCCAAAAACAGCACCATCGCCGCGGCCAGGGTCGTGCTGGACGCGGCGGTTGCGGCCGGCGCGCCCGAGGGCATCATCGCCTGGATAGACCAGCCCAGCCTTGAGCTGACCAACGCGGTCATGAAGGAGGCGGACATCATCCTTGCAACCGGCGGCCCCGGCATGGTCAAGGCGGCGTACTCCTCCGGCAAGCCGGCGCTCGGCGTCGGCGCGGGCAACACCCCCGCCATCATCGACGACAGCGCCGACCTGCTGGTGGCGGTCAACTCGATCATCCATTCCAAGACCTTTGACAACGGCATGATCTGCGCCTCCGAGCAGAGCTGCATCGTGCTGGACGGGGTCTACGACCGGGTCAAGGCGGAGTTTGCGGCGCGCGGCTGCCACTTCCTGAGCGAGCCGGAGCTGGAAAAGGTGCGCAAGACCATCATCATCAACGGCGCGCTCAACGCAAAGATCGTCGGCCAGCCCGCGACAAAGATCGCCGAGCTGAGCGGGGTCACCGTCCCCGCGTCGACCAAAATCCTCATCGGCGAGGTCGAGAGCGTCGACCTTTCGGAGGAATTCGCGCACGAAAAGCTCTCCCCCGTGCTGGCGATGTACCGCGCCGCCACCTTTGACGAGGCGCTCGACAAGGCCGAGCGGCTGATTGCGGACGGCGGCTACGGGCACACCTCCTCGGTCTACCTCGACCCGATCACCCAGAAGGCCAAGCTGGACACGTTCGCGGCGCGGATGAAGACCTGCCGCATTCTGGTCAACACCCCCTCCTCGCAGGGCGGCATCGGCGACCTCTATAACTTTAAGCTCGCGCCCTCGCTGACCCTCGGCTGCGGCTCCTGGGGCGGCAACTCGGTGTCCGAGAATGTGGGCGTCAAGCATCTGCTGAATATCAAGACCGTCGCCGAGAGGAGAGAGAACATGCTCTGGTTCCGCACGCCGCAGAAGGTTTATATGAAAAAGGGCTGCCTGCCCGTCGCCCTCGACGAGCTGAAGCATGTCATGGGCAAGCAAAAGGTGTTCATCGTCACCGACTCGTTCCTGTATAACAACGGCTATATCAAGCCCGTCACCGACAAGCTCGACGAGATGGGCATCCGCCACACGGCGTTCTGGAATGTCGCGCCGGATCCGACCCTTGCCTGCGCCAAGGAGGGCGCGGCGGCGATGCGCGCCTTTGAGCCCGACTGCATCCTCGCGCTGGGCGGCGGCTCCGCGATGGACGCGGGCAAGATCATGTGGGTCCTCTATGAGCACCCCGAGGTGGACTTCATGGATATGGCCATGCGGTTCGTCGATATTCGCAAGCGCGTCTACACCTTCCCGAAGATGGGAGAGAAGGCCTATTTCATCGCCGTGCCGACCTCCGCGGGCACCGGCTCCGAGGTGACGCCGTTCGCCGTGATCACCGACGAGACGACCGGCGTCAAATATCCTCTCGCCGACTATGAGCTGCTGCCCAATATGGCCATTATCGACGCCGACCTGATGATGAATATGCCGAAGGGCCTCACCAGCGCCTCGGGCATCGACGCCATGACCCACGCGCTGGAGGCTTACGCCGCCATGCTCGCGACCCCCTTCACCGACGGCCTCGCGCTTGAATCGCTCAAGCTGATCTTCAAATATCTGCCCCGCGCCTACGACAACGGCCCCAACGACCCCGAAGCGCGCGAGCAGATGGCCAACGCCTCCACCATGGCGGGCATGGCGTTCGCCAACGCCTTCCTCGGCATCTGCCACTCGATGGCGCATAAGCTCGGCGCGTTCCACCATCTCCCCCACGGCGTCGCCAACGCCCTCATGATCGACGAGGTGCTGCGCTTCAACGCGAGCGAGACGCCGGCCAAGATGGGCACCTTCCCGCAGTATGCCTATCCGCACACCCTCGCGCGCTATGCGCAGGTCGCCGACGCGCTCGGCATTCAAGGCAAGGACGATCAGGAAAAGCTCGACAACCTGATCGCCGCGATCGACGCGCTCAAGGAGAAGGTCAACATCAAAAAGACCATCCGCGATTACGGCG
>CAZYAV010000012.1:5847-54896 GCA_964645785.1 uncultured Oscillospiraceae bacterium | reverse complement strand
CGGCGGGTGTTCCGCCGTATGCGGGCGCAGGAGAGCCCGGCGGCCGTCTGAGGGAATTCGGCCGCGCGGCGGGGCTTTTTGGGGGGCGCATCCGGGGCTCTCGCGCGCCCTGCGCGCCGCGGCATAAGCCCGGCAGCGCCGCGTATCCGCCGTGCGGAAAAATCCCTGCCGGGTACGGCGCCGCCTGCCGTTGCCGCGGGCGGGGTTTTGTGCTATAATAACCGCTGAATATATTAGCCCGGCGCCGTGCCGGCCGGGGCGCTTCTCCCCGCGCTTTGGGCAAAGGGGGCACGCCGCGGAATACGGGCGGAAAAGGCGGGGCTTGCCGGTTCGGCGCGCCGCAAAACCGGCCGCCCCGGGGATAGAATTGCTTTTGCGCAAAAGGAGGATTTGGATGAAGAGAGCCGCTGCCGTTTGTCTGATTCTGCTTTTGCTTTTGAGCGGCTGCGGCCGCCGGCAGGCCGAGCCCGATGAAATGGGCGACCGGCTGCCGCCCCGGCTCTTTATCGCCGGGCAGCTCAACACCGACGCGACCCGCATGATTTTCCGGCTCAGCACAAAGCAGCAGGGCACGCTCGGGGGCGTCGACCCGCCCGCACGCACGATTTTTGAGATTGACACCGCGCACCGGCTGGTGCGCATCAACCGCAGCGCCGCGCTGGACGATCTGCGCTTCAACGACCTGCGCTCCAGCGCCTCCTACCCCTGCGGGGACTATCTGTGCTGCCTGCATACCTCCGACGACCAGCCCATCGCCCTTTCCCGCATAGAGGCCGCCACCGGGGCGCGGCGGGATATTCTGTTCCCCAAAATGTACCATCTCGCGGCCGGCCGTGTCGCGAGCGACGAGAGCGGGCGCCTTTACTTTCTGGCGTATCACAGCACCCGCTTCCCGGCGCAGCGCACCGCCGAGCTGCTTGTGGTCGACCTGTCCGAGGGCAGCTACAGCACCGTGTTCGCGCTGGACGCGGGGCGCAGCAATTACCGGCTGCTGGCCGTGCGCGGCTCCGCCCTGCTTGTGGAGGAGCGCCGCCTGCCCGAGGACGCCGCGGGCACCTACGCCGACCACCTGGCCGAATTCGACGACATCCAGCCGCAGATGCTGGAAATATCCCTGCCGGACGGCGAACAGACCCCCTATACGGGGAAATGGCACCAGTTCGGGTTGGAGGAAACCAATTATATCGACACCTATACAAACGAGCTGTACTATACGGGCGGCTATATCGGGGAAAGCGACGCCAACGCCTATGTGCTGAACCTGACGACGCAGGAGGAGGCGCGGCTTGCGCTGACGCCGCTGTACCTGCGCCAGACCGGCGGGGCGCAGCAGTTCCGGCAGGATTTTTCCTATATCCCGGTCGGCGCGTCGCCGTCGCTGCTGCTGCTTCGCGTCGGGTATGTCGACTGGGCGGATCACTGTGAATCCTTCCCGATTTACGCCTGCATCACCCGGGAGGATTACCGCGCGGGCGACCTTGCCCGGCTGGAGCTGCTGGACTATTCCGCGATTTTCCCGGGATTTCACCTTGCCCTGCGCGAGCCCGCGCCCGACCCCGAGGCGGCGGCCGAGCCGGCCGTGCCCTGAACCGTTATGTATATCCAGGCAAACGCCCCGGCCAGGGGCAGCGATAGGAGAAAATAGGGAATTCGTTTTCTTTGCTCGCCGCCCGCAGAGCCGGGGCGTTCCTGTTTGTTTACGGGGCGGCGCAGTTTGCGCGTTTTGCCGGCGGGTTCTGTGGTATAATCGGGACAATACCCGCGGCACGCAGGCGCCGCGCCGACCGGCCGCCGCCCGGGGTATCCGCGGCACCCGCCCCGGCGCGGCCGCCACTCGGCATCCGCGCGGGATTTCTGCATGATTGAGGATTGGATATGAAGCAACTGCAAAGCAAGCTGCGCAAGGCGTGCGAGCTGTACGGCCTGATTGAGAGCGGCGACCATATCGGCTGCGGCGTCTCGGGCGGCAAGGATTCGCTTGCGCTGCTTGTGGCGCTGTGTGAGTACCGCCGGTACGCGCCGACCCCGTTTGAGCTGACGGCGTTCACCCTTGACCCCTGCTTTGGCGGGCGGGAGGCGGACTACACGGCCATCACCGCGCTGTGCGCGCAGTACGGGGTGCGGCATATCGTCAAGCGAACCAACCTGGCGGAGGTTGTGTTTGGGATACGCAGGGAGAAGAACCCCTGCGCGCTCTGCGCCAAGATGCGCCGCGGCGCGCTGCACGACCTGTGCCGGGCGAACGGGTGTGGCAAAATCGCGCTCGGCCACCACATGGACGACGCGGTGGAGACCTTTTTCATGAACCTGTTCCGTGAGGGGCGGATCGCCGCGTTTTCCCCCAAAAGCTATCTTTCTCGCAAGGCGCTGTGGATGATCCGCCCGCTGATTCTCTGCACCGAGGCCGAAATTGCGGGCGCGGCGGCGCGCGGCGGACTGCCGGTTGTCAAAAGCCTCTGCCCCCAGGACGGCCATTCCGAGCGGGAGCGGATGAAGGACTTTATCCGCCGGCAGGAAACCGTTTATCCCGGCTTTTTGAACCGCACCTTCACCGCGATGCAAAAGGCGAATGTGAGCGGGCTTTGCCCCCCGAATACAGCTGTGCAGGCAGGAGCTGTGCAATGAAACTAAAGAAGAAAAAATACAGCTTTTTGTCCCCGGAAAAGTACAAAACGGGGGAGGCGCTGCGCGGCAGCGCCAAGCCGCAGGAGCGGGATGCGGACGCGGGCAGAGCCGGCCATCCGCCGGTTTCGGTTTCGATTACGGTTTCGCGCAGACAGGCGGCGGAGCCGCGGGCGGCCGCTGACCCGGCGCGCGGACAGGCTGCCGGAAACGCGCGGCAGCAGACGGCCGCGCAGACTCTGCCCGAGACGAACCCGGCGGACGGGGCCGTCGAAACACCCGCTGCGCCCGATACCGCTGCGGACAAAAGCGCCGCAACCCGGCCGGACAGCGTACCGCAGCCCGCCGCGGTCAAACCCGGCGGGGACAGACTTGAAGCGGCAGCCGGCATGGCCGAACCCAAAGCGGACGCCTCGGCCGCCATGCCCCAAGCCGGAGCCATAGCGTCCGCCGCGCCGGAGCCCGCGCAGGCTGTGCCGCCTGAATCTGTGCAGGCGGCTGCCGCAGAATCCGCCGCCCGCGCGGAAAGTTCCGGCTCGCCGGATATCTCCGCGTCTGCGGATACAGCTGCTGCACCTGCACAACCCGAACGCACACAAGAGAGCGATGCAGATATTCCTACACCTGTCGCAGCCAAGCCAGCGGCGGAACCGAACCCGGCCGGCGCGGCTGCCGACATACCCGCTGTGTTACCGGACACACAGCCCGCTTTCGCCGCTGCGGAGGCCGAACAGGGCAGGGGCGGGGACAGTGCGAGCCCGCCAAGCGCCCCTGTGCCCGCCGTGGCAGCACAGCCCGGAAATATACAAGGGAATGCTGCGGCAGGAGCCGAAGCGTCGAGCGGCGCCGAAGCTGCCGCGGATAGCGGGACAAACGCGGCCGAAACCGAAGCAGCAGCCGCATTCGTGCCCGTCGCGCCTGCATCCCCAACAACCGGGCTTGAAGCCGAAACCGCCGCGGCTGTTGATATACCCCCCGCGGACAGCTTCTGGCGGCGGCTGATTGCCCCGGCTAATCTCGCCTTTTTGCTGCTGGCGCTGCTTTTGATGGGTCCCATTTACCTCGTCAACTACGCGCTCGGCGACCTGTACTACCTGCACGAGGACGGCGAGCAGGTCGCGGTGCTGTTCTCCCGCGCGCAGACGGACGCGGCGGTATTCGAGCAGGCGGGCATTGCGCTGCACGAGGCCGACCGGATCGACCGGGCGCCGTTTGGGGACTGCACCCACCTGACCGTGACCCGCGCCTTTACGGTGGACGTGACGGCCGACGGCGAAACCCGCACCCTGCGGCTGCTGGACAAGACGACGGCGGACGCGCTCGCGCAGCTGGGCATCCGGCTTGAGCCGGACGACCTGGTTGACCCGCCGCTTACCCACCGGCTTGTCCCGGGCGAATCGGTTCGGGTCACCCGTGTGCGGTACGAGACCCGCGAGGCGCTCGAGGAGGTTCCCTGGCAGGAGGTCGACAAGCCCTCCCCCCTTATCGCGCAGGGCAGAACCCAGGTGATGAACGCGGGCGGCGGCCGGGACGGCCTTGCGCAGCGGGTATACCGGGACAAATACGTCGACGGCGTCCTTGCGCAAAGCGAGCTGGTCGAGGAGCAGTACGAGGACTTTCCCTGGAATGTCGTGACGCTGGTCGGGGACGACGACGCAGTCATGAGCCCGCTGGACGGCGCCGCGTTCACCGATGTCGAGATTGTCGACAACGCGCCCACGTCCTATGAGCGGGTGCTGGAAAACGCCGTCTGCACCGCCTACAGCTTCAAGCCGGGCACCTACGGCGCGTCGGGCATGTATATGTTCCAGGGCTTTGTCGCGGTCAACACCAATGTGATTCCGTACGGGTCGCTGCTGTATATCACCAGCCCGACCGGGCAGTTCACCTATGGCTGGGCGATTGCCGCCGACGTCGGCGAGGCGATGATGGCGGGCTATGTGGACATCGACCTGTTTTTTGAGACATACACCGAGAGCGCGCTGTTCGGCAAGCACAGGATGAACGTCTATGTTGTCGATCAGCTCACACAGGCGGAGCTGGAACAGTTTATGGCGCAGCCCGGCATGTTCCGCTCGCGGATTCCGGCGGGCTGACGCCGCCGTTTGGGAGGGAGTAGAAAAATGTCCGTTTATATCATTGCGGAAGCGGGCGTCAACCACAACGGCAGCCTGAAAATCGCAAAGCAGCTGGTCGACGCGGCCGCGCGCGCCAAGGCGGACGCGGTCAAGTTCCAGACCTTTATCCCGGAAAAGGTGATCTCGGTCTACGCCAAAAAGGCGGAATACCAGATCGCCGCAACCGGCGGGGAGGAGAGCCAGCTCGATATGGTGCGCAGGCTGTGGCTGCCCTACGACAGCTTCCGCGAGCTTGCGGATTACTGCGTGCAGAAGGGGATCCGCTTCCTGTCCACCCCGTTTGACCTGCCCAGCCTCGAGTTCCTGCTCTCGCTGGGTATGCCGGTGATTAAGGTGCCCTCGGGCGAAATCACCAATCTGCCGCTGCTGCTGGGCGTCTCAAAATCCGGCAGGCCGGTCATCCTCTCCACCGGCATGAGCGAGCTTTCGGAGGTCGCGTTTGCGCGAAAAGTCCTGCTGGACAACGGCTGCCCCGAGGTCAGCCTGCTGCACTGCAACACCGAGTACCCCACCCCGTTTGCGGACGCCAACCTGCGCGCGATGGACGCGCTGCGCCGGGAATTCGGCGGGCGGATCGGATACAGCGACCACACCCTCGGCATCGAGGCGCCGATTGCCGCCGTGGCGATGGGGGCGCAGATTATCGAAAAGCACTTTACCCTTGACCGCACGATGGAAGGGCCGGATCACGCCTGCTCGCTGGAGCCGGACGAGCTTTGCGCGATGGTCAGCGCAATCCGCAACATCGAGCTCGCGCTCGGCACCGGGGAGAAGGCGCCCAGCGCGTCCGAGCGGAAAAACCTGGCAATCGCGCGCAAAAGCATCGTCGCCGCGCGCGCCATCCGGCCGGGCGAGATTTTCACGGCGGAGATGCTCGACGTCAAGCGCCCCGGGGACGGCCTTTCCCCCACCCGGTGGTTCGAGGTGATCGGGACGCCCGCCAAGCGCGCGTTCGCGCCGGACGAGCAGATCGAGCTTTAACCCGTGGCCGCCGCTGCGGGTGAACCGGCCGCCCTGTCCCACCGGCAGGCGGCGCGCTTCCTGCGCAGCTGCCGCACGCCGGAGCCGGGGCGCGGACTCTGCCGGAACCGGCGGCCGTCCTGATATCGCGGTCGGCGGCCGGTTTGGCGGCCTGCCCGCGCCGCCCCGGAGGAAGCCGCGGCCTGCACGGCTGAGTCCGCCGGCTGACGGCCTTGTGTCCGGCGGGTGCTGCCCGGGTGCGCGGCGCTGCGGGTTCCGGCGGGATTGCCGCTACGGCTCTGCCCGGCGGCCTCGCCCGAAAAAGTCGCGGGGAACGGAATGGCAGCCGGCCGGGCTTGCGGCCGTTCTGCCCGCCCAAACCGCGCGGCAGGAAAGGAGACAGAGCGAATGAACCAGGAGCAAAAGAAAAAATTCGGGCGCGCGCGCCGTCCGGCTGCCGCTGCGCTTCTGCTTGCGCTGGCGGCGCTGTGCGAGCTGCTGTTTGTGCAGATGATCAACCGCCCGGTCGACGCTTCGCTGCCCGCGGGGGGCGAGGCGGCCGCGCGGCGGGACTATGCCGGGGACGCGTTCACCGGCTGGGAATTTGAGCAGACCTGCGCGCAGGAATACTACGCGCTTGCGTATAACAGCTATTTTTCGCTCGATGGGCTGGACGGCGTCTGGGCGCAGACCCTGTCCGTCCGGCTGCTGCGCGACCCCGCGGACGACACCGAGACGGTCGTCTATTACGACGCCGCGGTGAACGGGGTGCGGGGGGAATACATGGCGGCGCTTGTGCGAACCGGCGAGGGGCTGTACACCGCCCGGCTGGATGCCGACGCGCTGTACGGCCTGCGCATTTACCCCACCGAGCGGGTGCGCTCAACGGTCGGTTTCGGCGGGGCAACCCTGAACCCGTTTATCGTGCGGGAGCGGTTCAGCCCGGCGCGGCTGCTGCTCTGGCTGTTCTGCCTGCTGAGCCTGTGGGTTCTGGCGCGGTGGATTTGGGCGCGGCGGACAAAGCGCGCGCCCGCGCCGGGCGGGTGGGGGCGCTGGTATATCCTGCTGCAAACCGCGGCGCTGCTGGCCGCGTTCCAGGCGCCGCGCCTGTTCAGCGCCGCCGCCGGGCGGGAGACCCTGCTGCTGCTGGCCGCGCTGGGGGGCTTTTCGGGGCTTTACGCGGCGGTTTGGCTGGTGGTGCGGCGGCTGAAAACGCCGCACGCAAAGCTGGCCGCCTGTGTGCTTGCCTGCGGCGCGGTGTTCTGCGTTGCCACCGCGCCGATGCAGGCGCCCGACGAGGCCGCCCATTACCTGCGCACCTATTCGATTGCGTGCGGGGACTTTACCTTTGACGGCGCGGCGGCCTATCCGGACGACGTCCGGCGGCTGGTCGAGCTTTTCCCCGGCTGGTTCTATAAGGAGGTGCAGCAGAAGGGGCAGGCCACCGTGCTGGACAGGCTGGCCGTCTGCGCCGCCGAGGAGGGCGAGCCGTTTGCGGGGCAGACGGACGCCTCCCAGATTCAGCTGATTTTCCCCTACCTCGTCCCCGCCGTGGGGGTGCTGACGGGCAGGCTGCTGGGCAGCGCGCTCGCCGGGTTTTACCTGGGGCGGTTCGCGAACGTCTGCCTGCTTGCGCTGTGCGCCTATTTTGGGTTAAAATGGGCAGAGCGATACCGCGGCGCGGTGATCTGCACGGCGCTGTTTCCGCTCACCCTGTTTATGGGCGCGTCCTATTCCTACGACGCCTGCCTGCTTGCGCTGCTGCTGCTCTATCTCGGGCTGGTGTTCGGCGCGCGCCTGACCGGCCGCGGGTTCGCGGGGCTGGCGCTCTGCTTTGGCGGCATTGCCGCGATCAAGCCGCTTTACCTGCCCCTTGCGCTGCTGCTCTTCACCATACCGGCCGCCCGTGCCGGCGGTAAAAAAAGGCGGCTGCGCGCGCCGCGGCTGTGCGCCTTTGCGCTGCTGCTGGCCGCGGGCGCGGCGGCCTATGCGCTGGCGCTGGGATATGCCGCGCTGTTTATGCGGGGCATCCGGCCGTCCGTGCTGCCGGCGGGGGTCGATGTGGCCGCGCAGATCCGCTATATCCTGTCCAACCCGGTGCGCTACGCGCTGACCGCCGCGGTGGACGGCTACCTCAACTGCTTTTATCTGGACGAGCTGGGGCTGTTCGGCTGGCTGGACGTGCCCGCGGTTCTCACCGGGCTGCTTGCGCCGGTTGTGGTGGCGCTCACGGCGGCGTTTTATGCCGATGAAGCGCCCGCCCGCCCCAAATCCGACCGGTGGGTCTTTGCCGGCACGGCCGTCCTCATCTACGGAATCGTGGTCACCGGGTTTTATTGCACCTGGTCGACCCTTGGCAGCACCAGCATTCTCGGGGTGCAGGCGCGGTACCTCATCCCGGCGCTGCCGGCGCTGAGCGCGCTGCTCTCCGCCCTGTTGGGCGGGCGGCTGCGGTTTGCCCGCGCGCAGGGCGGGGAACGGGACGCGCTGGCGGTGTATCTCTGTGCCGGGCTTGGGCTGCTTGCCGCGCTCGAAACCGCGCTGCTCTATTTCTTCACCTGAACGCTGACAGGCGGGTCTGTGCCCGCGCCCCTCTTTCTTCAGCCTTGATCTGAACCGGCACGCGGGACGCTGTCCCGGTGTATTCCGTCTATTCTGAAGGAGATTCCAATGGATTTTGCTCTGTCCTTTCTGGCGCTGCTCTTTGTGGCGGCATTCTTCATCGTGCGCTTTCGGCTCAACGCCTCGGTTGCGCCGTTTGCCGTCGCCGCGGGGATCACGGTTTTCCTGTGCCTGTTCGGAATGCTGAACCTGCTGTTCCCAGCCACCCTGGCGGTCTTTGCGTTTGCGGCTTTTTCGGCCGTGTATCTTGTCTGGTTCCGGCGGCGGGAATGGCGGGACACGGTCAGGCAGGTGTTCACCCCCGGCTTTGTGTTCTTTGTTGCGGTGTCGGTCGCGTTCTTCTTCGCCGTGCGCGCCAAAAACCCCTACTTCACCTTCTGGGATGAATTCTCGTTTTGGGGCATCGCCGCCAAAAACCTGTTCACCCACCGGCAGCTGTACACCCTGTTTACAAGCAGCATGATCAATATCTCCTACCCGCCCGCGCTGCCGGTCTGGAGCTTTTTCATGCAGGTGTTCAACGCCGGCTTCAGCGAGTGGCGGGTCTACGCGGCGTACGATATCCTCATGGCTGCGGTCATGGCGGTGCTGTTTGCCAGGCTGAAATGGAAAAATTACATCGCCGTCCCCGTGCTCAGCTTCACGGCGGTCAGCTGCACCTATCTGTTCTGGTACTCGTTCGAGGGGCTCAAGCTGTACATGACCTCCTATTCCGACGTGCCGCTCGGCGTCCTGTTCGGCGGCGCCGTTCTCGCGTATTTTGCGACAAGCGAGGAGCGAACCCTGCCCAACTATATCGCGGTGGCCGTCTGCCTGATGCTGCTGCCGCTGGTCAAGGACGTGGGGCTGGCGTTTGGGCTTGTGGCGGCGGTGATCTGCTCGTTCGATATGCTGGTGAGCGGGCACTGGCCGGCCAGGCGGGTGTTCGGCACCGAAAAATGGTACGGCAAGCTCGTCTTTGTCGCGGGGCTGTTTGCCGCGCTGCTGTTCAGCTATGCGGCGTGGTCGCTCCACCTCGGCGCGGCGGCGGATATCGAGCGCAACGCCGTGCCGTATGAATACAGCATCTTCCAGATGCTCGGCGGCAAGGATCCCTATTTTAACGAGATGTTCCGGCGGATGGCCGCGGCGCTCAGGGAGCGCCAGCTGGTGACCTTCGGCACGGTGCAGGAGATGGTCATCGCGTTCACGGCCGCCCCGATTGTGGTGGCGCTGCTTTGCCGCGAAAAGCGGAATATCCTGCGGGTCGGCGCGGCGGCGGTCGAGCTGTGTGCGGGCTTTTTCCTCTATTACCTGTTCCAGACCTATGCGTACACGGCGATTTTCACCCACTCGAGCGAGTACAACCTGACCTCGTTCGAGCGGTACATCTCCAGCTACGCGATCGGGTGGATGTTCGCGGTGATCGGCCTGTGCTATTTCGCCATCAGCCGCTGGCGGTTCAGCTGGGGGGACACGGTGCCGGGCATTGTGGTCAGCGGACTGCTCATCGGGGCGCTGTTCCACTTTACGCCGGTGAATTTTGACCAGTATGTCTTTACGTCGGACAAAATCTATCAGGTGCTCATCCCGCTGCGCGAGCATATGATGACCAACGCCGCGGTCTTTCAGGATGTGCTGACCAGCGACGACCATATCTACTACGTCTGCCAGGATTCGGACGGCGGCGAGTGGTTCTATTTCAACTACGAGTTCCAGCCCGCCTATGTGGAGCAGACGCTGGGCGGCGGCAACTTTGTCGCGGTTGGCAGCGAGCATTCGGGCGGCTACGACGTCGAGGTCGACACCGCCCGCTTCACCGAATTCCTGCGGGAAAAAGAGATCGACTACGTGTTTGTCGAAAAGGTGGACGAGTACTTTATCGAGGAATTTTCCCCCATGTTTGAGGATTTCCTCATGGGCTTCCACGACGGCTCGGCGCACATGTACAAGGTCGTCGATAACGGGTCGGGTATCCTGCTTGTGCCGGTGTACAACGCGACCCACTTTGAGATTCTGCGCGAGCAGTACGGGTACTGAAGCCCGGTACCGATTACAATACACCGTATAATATTATCTCTATATAACAGCCGGGCGCGAGGTGTCGCGCCCGGCTGTTTTCTCCTCTGCCCGCATACCGCCGCGCCCCGCCGCATAGACTGGAACAAACGACACGCGGCGAGGAGGCTGGGTTTGGATGGATTCCGGATGTGAGCGGGCGGTGCTGTTGGCGCGGTACATAGTGGAGACGGGGGACACCGTGCGCGGCGCGGCGCACGCGTTTGGCGTAAGCAAATCCACCGTACACAGCGACGTGTCCAAACGGCTGCGGCGGCTCAACCCCGCGCTGTGGCGGGAATGCGCAAAAGTGCTCGCGCACAACAAGCAGGAGCGGCATCTGCGCGGCGGGGACGCGACCCGCGCCAAATACGCCCGGCAAAAGGCGGACGCGCTGTGCGCCGCCGCGCAGGGGCGCTGAGGGGGCTTCTCCCATCTCCAGTCACCCACGCGGAACGCAGGCAGCCGTGGAACGCGGCGGGCAGGGAAGCCGCGGCGCAAATTCTAATCCGTACGAAGAATAATGTATTGCCCCTCTTTCTATCTGCTGGTATACTTTGTTTATGCAGACAGAAAGAAGGTTCTGAGATGAGCGCTCCACAAACAATTAATGGTTTAATGCGGCATTTAAGGAATGACTGCAACGTTCAGATTAGTGGCAGCTACCAAAAACAACAATTGATAAGTTACGGTTATTATCATGGATATAAAGGCTATCGCTTTATAAAAAACAGGCACAATCAAATCCCATACACAGATTTTAGTGAAGTAGTTGCTGTGATTGAATATGACAACAATATGAAAGCCGCGTTATACTCTGACTTGATGTTTATCGAAACCGCCATAAAAAACATTGTCTGCAATGAATCTGTAAATGGGTTGAAACTTAGCACATTTGAACATGTCTATAAAGAACGCATGTGCGACAATACTGCAAATACAAAATTACAATCAAAACGGCTTCGGTTGCGAAATGCTGTATATTCAAAGTTGTCCACGCGTTATCATGATGAAGAAAACAGTGACAACAAAATGGTTCGTCACTTTTACAACCGGGGAGAAGATGCCCCTTTATGGGTTGTTTTTGAAATACTATACCTAAGCGATCTTGCAAGCTTTTTTGAGTGCTTAAACGAGCCTGTGAGAGAACATATCATGACACGATTAAACCTATTCGATGTCTCCATTGATACAAATAGAAATCTGCTTAGCAGTATGCTGTACACAATAAAATCGCTTCGGAATTCGGTTGCCCATAATAATATAATTTTTGATACAAGATTTAAAGACAGGAAGATCAGCCCTGTGCTTAAAAAATGGACTGAAAAAGAAACCGGTATACAAAATATCGCTTTATATTCGCTGATTGACTACATAAGTATCGTGTGCTGTTTGCTGAAACGCGTTGATTTTAGCTCTGCAAAAGCGAAGCAACTTGTATGCAGCTACAAGCTTCAAAACCAGGTTCTTCAAAACCATGTTGCGCCCGCCATTTACGCGCAGATTATACCGCAAAACGTTACCCAAAAGATAGCCGCTCTGGAAACCTACATCAATAAATAAGCACCCTGACGAACCAAGATTTGTCTTGCATCTTTTCATCCGATGCTGTATACTATAAATATTGAAAGAGGCGTATGTTTCCGGACTGCGCTGGGGGAGTCACTCTGTGGCTCCCTTTTCTGCTGCGCATTTTTTCAAAATGGCGCGCGGCTCCGCGTCCGTTTCCGGACAAGCCGCCAGCCCCGCTGCGGCGGCCGTTGCCCCGCCCGGCTCAGACCCGCGGCGTGTATCCGCCCTTGTCGATATAGCTGCGCATCTCCGCGATCTTTTCGCGCACCTTTGCCCGGGGGATATACGCCTTTTTGTAATAGCCGATCAGCCGCTCGGTCTGGTCGGCCAGGCTGTGCCCCAGAAAGTCGAACCAGTGCGGGTTGATGTGCAGGCCGTTCATGAGGTGCAGCCCGATGAGCACCACAAACTTGAGCAGGTTAAAGTGCGGCGTGTAGCCCTGCGAAAACGGGTGATCCCGCGGAGGCTCCCGCAGGGTCTGCTCGAGCAGATCCGCCACCCGCATATACGCGGGGTAGTCGGGGTCGACGTCGTAGTGATCCCGCATCTGGCCGGCCTCTATTGGGAAGGGGAAGGCGCTTTGTTCCAGCGCGGCGGCCAGCCGGTCGTAGCTGTCAATCGCGTCCACCCCGGCGTAGGTCACCGGGTCGTAGTCATCATACAGCGGCTCGGGGCGCAGCACAAGGCAGCTTTTGCCCGCAAAGTAAATTTCCGCGATCGAGGTGCTCATCCAGGTCAGCAGCACGTCGCTCTCCTTGACCCACTGCTTGACCGAATAGGCCGAAATCACGTGGAAATTCGGGCGCTTTTTGCGCATCTCGTCCAGCGGCGGGCTCTGCCACTCGCTCGGGTGGGGGCGGTAAATCAGCTCGTATTCCGGGTGCGCGTCCAGAAGCCGGTCAAACCAGCCGAGGGTCACCGCCATCGAGCGGGCGCCGGTCTCCTTGAAGCCCTTGAAATCGAGGTCGGTCATCGCGTTCAGCTCCTCGACCTCCTTGTCGTCCATGAACGCGCAGGAAAAGGAGCTGATGTAGCACAGCCACCGCTTCTGCGCGTCCAGACCGAATTCCGCGGCAAGCGCGGCCTTGGATTTGAAATATCCCGCGAATTCGGGATACAGAAAATCCAGCTGTACCGCGCCGGTCACCACCGCGTTGGCCGGCGGCACCCCCTTGGAGACGATCCGCCGCCTGGCTGCTTCCCCCCAGCAGATGTGGGTGCATTTGCGCGCGTTTTCAGTCAGGGAATAGAATTCGCTGTCCTCCTGCTCGCGGGAGAGAACCTCCTCCCAGTGCAGGTTGACCACCTTGTCCAGCCGGCCGACATTGTTGTATACAAAGCTGTTGAGGGTCTCGTTGTTGTACATTGCGGAAGGGACGATCACCTTCGGCTTTTTCCAGGTGAAGTATTTGAGCTTTTTGCGATCCATCAGCTGGTACAGCTCGCAGGTGTAGCCCCGCCGCTCCAGCTCCGCCATCACAAGGCAGTCGTTCTCAAATTCGCGCACGATGTGCTCATATAAAAACAGAAAATCAAGTCCCAAATCGGTTCCTCCCATGGCGTTAGTCGGGCGCGCGGCGCCGTAAAAGGGGCGGGGCAGGCGCAGGGCGATGGCGGCGCGCCACTCTCCCCGCATGGGGCTGTTCCGTGCGGGGTCAAGCCCCCGCGCACACGGCAAAACAAGCCGGCCAAAACTGCGCGGCGGCACATGGCAAAATACCGGCAAAAAGCCGCCGTTCCGAACGCGGCGGCCATGCCCACAGGCTCTGCCGCATCCGGCTGCGCCAACCGGATCAAAACCGGCGGTATCCGGTCTCCGCGCCCGGGCGGGCGCTGTGCGGGCTTTAGGCGACGCGGCGGAAAATGTCCCCGCCGATCACGGTTCCGATCTGGTCGCCCCAATAGCGGATCTCGTCGTGGTTCAGCAGCCGGCAGGTGAATTTTTCGGTGTCTGCGCCGAGAAAATCCCCGTAATTTCCCTGCGCGACGGTGAACTCCGCGTGCTCGCCGTCAACCGTGAAGGTGCCGTTGAGGGTCGCGTAGTCGCCGCCGACCGCCGTTGCAACCGTGAGGCTGAAGGTGCCGTCCTCCCGGCATTCCAGCACGGGCAGCTCGAGCGGCTCGGTTTCGATTTCCCCCGCCTCGTTCTGGGTGATGAGGACGTAGACATCCTGCGCATCCGAGGCAAACTGCGCGCTGTAGCTGCTCTCGAACCGGCCGACATAGGGCGACCCCTTGATAATGTCCCCCTCGTAGGCCGGACCGTCGACTGCAACGGACGGGTTGCGCAGCTCGGGGCTGGCAGAGTCCGCCGGATCGGTCTGCTCCTGCCGCTGGGTGTCCGTGGCGGCGCAGGCGGCCAGCAGCGCGCACAGCGCAAGTGCGCCGAGCGCCCGAATCGGGTTTCTTTTTCGCATCGTCAAGCCCTCCCAAACGCCGCGGCCGCGTCCCGCACCTCGCCGAACGCGGGATCGGTGCGGTAAAAATAATCGGCCAGCAGCTGCATCAGCTCATAATCCCGTTCCGAGTCGATGTCCAGCACGGCGGTATCGGGCATCCGGGAACAGACGAGCTTGGAGCGCACCAGAATGCGGTCGGATTCCAACAGATAGTCCGGCCGGTAAACGTAGAGCGAGGCGTTCGCGTCCAGCACCTCGGGCGCCTGCTGCCGGGTGACATAATCGCTCGGGATTGCGAGGCGGCAGAATCCGTCCTCCCCGACGACCATCTGGTTGAACCAGGGGTTGCGGCGGCTCTCGGTCACTGAAAGCGCAGCCTCCGCCTCGGGGTGGGCGAAAAAGACGTCGAGGATATTCTCCACGTCGCACACCCGGCGCAGCGGGCTGGTCAGATCCATGTCGAGGACGCAGTCGTACCGCCTGCCGGTCATCTCCTGCGCCGTGCGCATGGTGTCCCGCAGTACCGAGCCCTTGTCGACCGTGTCGCCCGCAAGTTCCGGCCTGCGCGGTACCTTGAGATACGGCACGCCAGCGCGCTCGATCTGCTCGTACAGCTCGGGCGCGTCGGTGTTGACCGCGAGGTCGAACGAGCCGTATTTTTCCCCCGCGCGCCCGACAAACAGCCGGTAGGCCGCGAGGGTGTACCAGCAGATCGGCAGGCCGAGAAAATCCCGGATGTTTTTGGAGCGGACGCCCTTGGAGCCCGCGCGCGCGCAGATGGTGGTTAAGATATGCATTCTGGTCAATCTCCTTTTTGCGGATTTTAAGGGCAGGGCGGGCGGCGTCCGCCGGGGTGCGGCGATTTGGCTGCGGTTTATCGCACGGGCGCTGCACCGTGCAGCGCCGCCGGAAAGGCGGACGAAGCCGCGCCCGACTACGGCAAAGCCGGGAACGCCCTGCGCAGCGGGAGCGGCACTTTTTGCGGGACGCGCGCCCGGCCTCAAAGCTGCCCGCGCGCGTTTGGCAGAAACCGGCCGCCGCCCGGGGCTGTTCCGGCGGATTTACCCCGCGCTTTTTGGGGGAGGATGCCGCACGGTGTTTGGCCGCCTGGCCGCCCCGCAAGCTGAATAAACGGTTCTACCGGGCGCAGACGGCCGCATCCCGCCTGCGGGGCAGGGAGGCTCCGCGGTTCTGCTTCCCGGCAAGCGTCCTCGCGCGGAACCGGCCGCTACTGCGCGCCCTGCGCGAAGGGGCGCAGCGCGGCCGTGCGCAGCACCTCAAGCGCGTGGGCGGGCGTGTTCATGCTTTCCGCCGTCCCGTTCAGCACGCAGTCGAGGAAATAGTTCATTTCATTGCGGTAAAAATCCTCTTCGCCGAACCGCTCCACCTCGCCCGAGCGCAGATGGGTGACCGTTTTGGCCAGCAGATCGCCGCGGTAGGTTTCTGTGTCGCAGAACAGCTCCAGCTGCCGAACCGGCGCGCGGCCGAGGTAATCCAGCTGCAAACTGAGCAGCAGCCCGGGATAGCGCGCGATATAGACGGCGAGGTCGTCGCTTGTGATCTCGAGCGCGGAATACTGCCCTGCAAAGGCCTGCACTGCCTCGGGAAAGCCGAACAGCCAGCTGAGGTAATCCCACTCGTGGATGAGGTCGAGCGCCACCCCGCCGCCCAGCTCCCGCCGGGCGCTGTAGCACTGGCGGTAATCGGTGCCCGGCCGCCAGTCGGGCAGATAGGACGAGCAGATCGCGCGCGCCGCCCGCACCGGTTCCCGTTCACAGATCGCCTTCATGCGGCGGATGACCGCCGTGTGCCGCAGCGGGCAGGCGACGTAATAGACCCCGTCCGGCCGCAGACCAAGCGCGGCCGGGTCGGCGGAGAGATCCGAAAAAACAGGCTTTTCGATAAACAGATGATCCGCCACCGGCGCCAGCGCGCGCACGGTCTGCTCGTGCAGCGCGGTCGGGTTGGTGACGAACGCGACGTCGTAGTGCGGCTCCAGCGCCGCAAGCGTTCGGGCGCTCTTGCGCACAAGCGCCGCCGCGTCCGGGCGAAGCGGCGCGTCGGTGGCGCGCAGCGCGTCAATTTCGTGCGGGATGCCCCGCTCATCAAGCAGCGCGTGCAGGTTTTGGATGTGACGCGTCCCGATGGAGCCGAGCCCCGCAAACAGGATCCTCATCGCGCGCCCTCCGCCTCGATCCGGTCGATCAGCGCAAGCAGCCGCTCGTCCCGCGCAAAGGTGTGCCGCCGGGGGCTTTCCCCCCGCAGCGCCGCGAAAAAGGCGGCCAGCTCGTCCACATAGGCGTTTTCCACGATGTTGTCCGCGTACCGGCCGTCGTGCTCCACGCTCTCGTAGGTATTGACCGGAATCTCCCGCTTTTGTTCAAAATCATAGACCGACAGGTCGGCCGGGGTGCCGCCCCAGCGCAGATACAGCGCCTCCCCGATCACCTCCAGCTCCCGCACCGCCCTGCGCGAGACCACGTTGACCGCCAGCTGCCCCAGCGCGCCGCTCTCGTGCCGCAGGGTGACCAGCCAGCTGTCCGGATAATCAATCGCAAGGGAGGTCTGCCGCGCGCTCAGCACGCCGGCCACCTCGGCCACCTCGCCGAACGCGGCGGTCAGCCAGGGAAGCTCGATGCCGAAAATCTCCCGGCAGCCGCCCGTGCGCCTGTCCGCGACAAAAAAGCTGCGGTAATTCTCCCACGGGTGCCAGTCGGGCAGATACTGGCCGACATGGTAGCGGTAGACAAGCGGGCAGGCCGCCGTCTGCACGGCCTGCTCGATAAACCGGGTCTCCCGGCGGTAAAGCGGGGTGCTGGACAGAAACAGCTCCAGCCCCTTTTCGGCCGCGAGCGCCGTGTTTTCCGCGTAACCGTCCGGCACAAGGTTGATCTCGGTGAACACGTGCAGCCCGGCGGCAAGCAGCTCGCGGATGATGCCCGCGTGGGTCAGCGGGCTTGTGCAGACAAAGCCGCATTCCGGCGCGAACGCCCCGACTCCCTCGGCAATCGACCCGTAGCAGGGGATGCCGAACAACCCGGCGGCCTCCTGGCGGCGGGCTTCGCTGCTGTCCACCCCGCAAAGCTCGATTCCCTCAAAAAAGTCCCGCATCAGCCGGATGCGCCGTTTGCCCATCGAGCCGAGTCCGACCACAATCCCTCTCATACGCTATCCTCTCCACCCGGCGCGGACGGACAGTCAAACGCCAGGTCATAAAATGTCTTTTTGAGCGCGATGCCCTGCGCGAGGCGCGCCTTGAGGATGCGGACGATCTCGCCCGCCGTGTCCCCCTCGCCGTAGGGGCTCTTCATCCCGCGCAGGCTTTGGGCAAACACTGGCGAAACGGCGCGGCGCACGGCCGCCTCGATTGCCTGCGCGTCCCACGGCGCGTCGATGTTGTTGCGCCCCTTTTCCCGCCCTGTCTGGCGGTCGCCGATGTTGACGGCCGGCTTGTGCAGGGTGGGCGCCTCAACAATCGCGCTGGAGGAATTGCCGACGACCGCCGCGCAATACCGCATGGCGGAGAGATACCGCCGCGCGCCGAGGCTCCGGACAAAGACGCTGCCCGGATGCGCCGCGCACCAGCGCGTCAGCGCGTCGTTGATCTGCGCGCCGCCGCCGTCCGCGTTCGCGGCCGTAAACAGCACGGGCAGCCCGACCGCCTCCAGCGCGCGCAGCAGAAGCGCCGCGCAGTCCTGCGGCGTGCGCGCCCCGAGCGTCTCGGGGTGCAGGGTGCACAGCAGGAACGGCCGCTCTACCGCAAAGCCGATGTCGGCGGCAAGCGCCGCCGCCGGGACGGGCGAGAGCGCCCGGATATTCTGCGCGCCGGACGAGCCGGTGTTGAACACGGTGTCCGGGTGCTCGCCCAGCTGGATAATCCGCCGCCGCGAGCTCTCGCAGATGGGGAAATGCAGCGCGCTCATTTTGGTGACGCTGTGGCGGTAAAACTCGTCCATCACGCCGGCCGTCGTGTCGCCGCCGCCGATGTGGGCGATGGGGATGCGGGCGGCGGCGGCCGCCGTCGCCGCCGCGAAGATCTCGTACCGGTCGCCCAGCAGGACAACCGCGTCCGGCCGGTGCTGCCGCCAATAGGCCGAAAAGAGCGCCACCGCCCGCGAGATGGCGAGCGCCGGGTCGCAGGCCGGGTCGCCCTGCAAAATGTCCAGCTCGGCCGCGACAGGCAGCCCGCTTTCCGCAATTTCCCGCCGGGTGCCGCCCAGCGCAGCGCAGAGATGCGCGCCGGTGACGAGCAGCTGCAAGCGCAGCGCGCCGTCCGCCTCGATCTTTTGCGCAACCGGGCGCAAAAGCCCGAATTCCGCGCGCGTCCCGGTGACCACGGCGACCGTTTTTGCGGACATTGCGCCGCCCCCCTTCCGGTTTGTTTTTATGCTTTTATCCCTTGCCCGGCGCAGCCGCCGTTCTGCGGCGGGGGTATCAAAGGCGCCCGCCGGCAAACCGGCGAAGAATCCGCCGGCTCAATCCGATGCCGCCGGATATCCGGATGCCGCCCGCCGCCGCGCCGCCGGCGCGCGGGGCTTTCCCATGTCTGCCGCCCCGCCGGCTGTAACCGTTCCTATTTTATCACGTCCGCCGGGCGCGGGCAACCGCCTTTATTTGCATTTTGCGCCCGATTCGATTATTATAAATAATGAATCTTTACAGGTAGAGGAGAGAACCGCATGAGCGAAAAGGTGCTCGTGACCGGCGCAGACGGCTTTATCGGCAGCCACCTGACTGAGGAGCTTGTCAAAAGCGGCGCGCGGGTCAAGGCGTTCGTCTATTATAATTCATTCAATTCCTGGGGATGGCTGGACAACCTGCCCAAAGAAATCAGGGACGAGATTGAGGTGTTCACCGGCGACATCCGCGACCCGAACGGCGTCCGCACCGCGGTGAAGGGCTGCGGGACGGTCTATCACCTCGCGGCGCTGATCGCCATCCCGTTCAGCTATCACTCGCCCGACAGCTATGTCGATACCAACATCAAGGGCACCCTCAACGTGCTGCAGGCGGTCAACGACCTGGACGTCTCCCGGCTGCTGGTGACCTCGACCAGCGAGGTGTACGGCACGGCGCAGTATGTCCCGATTGACGAAAAGCACCCTTATCAGGGGCAAAGCCCCTATTCCGCAACCAAAATCGGCGCGGACCGCCTGGCCGAGAGCTTTTACCGCTCGTTCGGCACCCCGCTGACCATTGTGCGGCCGTTCAACACCTACGGCCCGCGGCAGAGCGCGCGCGCCGTCATCCCCACCATCATCACCCAGCTGCTGAACGGCGCGCAGGAGATCAAGCTCGGCTCGCTGACGCCGACGCGGGACTTCAACTACTGCAAGGACACCGCCGCCGGGTTCATGGCGCTTGCCGGGTGCAGCGCGGCAATCGGGCAGGAGGTCAACATCGCCACCGGGGTCGAAATCAGCATCGGTCAGCTGGCGCAGGAGCTGATCGACCAGATCAACCCCGCGGCCAGAATCGTCTGCGACGAGCAGCGGCTGCGCCCCGAAAAGAGCGAGGTCAACCGCCTGCTGGGAGACAATTCCAAAATCAAGGCGCTGACCGGCTGGGCGCCGAAATACGACCTGCGCGCCGGCCTTGCCGAGACCGTCGAGTGGCTGCGCGGGCATCTCGCGTCCTACAAGAGCGATATTTACAATATTTAAGCCGGCGCGCCGCACAGGGTGCGGGGCAGGGGCTTATAGGGCGGCGGGCGTCCGCCGCCAATCCCAACGGAAGAAAGGTAGTGCAAATGGCTGATTTTATTCCCCTTTCGGTTCCCAACCTGAGCGGGAACGAGCAGAAATATATGGACGAGGCCATCCGGGCGGAGTGGGTCTCGACCGCGGGGCCGTATATCCCGAAGATGGAGCAGATGCTCGCCGAATTTGTCGGCGCCGAGGAGGCCGTCGCCTGCCAGAGCGGCACGGCGGGGCTGCATCTCGCGCTCATGGAGCTCGGCGTCACGCGGGAGGACATTGTGCTTGTCCCCACCCTGACCTTTTTTGCAACCGTCAACCCCGTCGCCTACATCGGCGCGACCCCCGTCTTTCTGGACTGTGACGACACCCTCTGTCTCGACCCGCAGAAGCTGCGGGACTACTGCGAAAACGAGTGCGAGATGCGCGGCGGCGCGCTGTTCGACAAGCAGCTCGGCAAGCGGGTGCGCTGCGTTGTGCCGGTGCATGTGTTCGGCAACCTCGCGGACATGGACGCAATCATGGACATTGCGCAGCGCTACAACCTGCGGGTGCTGGAGGACGCGGCCGAAAGCCTCGGCTCGCGGTTCACGGCGGGCCTGTACGCCGGGCGGCACAGCGGCACGGTCGGGGATATCGGCGTGTTCAGCTTTAACGGCAACAAGATTATCACCACGGGCGGCGGCGGCATGATTGTCGCGCGCGACCCCAAAGCGCGGGCGCACATGCGCTTCCTCTCCCAGCAGGCCAAAACCGACCCCTTCCGCTTTATTCACGACGAGGTCGGCTATAATTACCGCATGACCAATATCCAGGCCGCGCTGGGGGTGGCGCAGATGGAGCGCCTGCCCGAATTCGTCCAAATCAAAAACGACAATTACAACGCGTATCTTGCGCAGGGCATTCAGCTGTGGCCGTTCCGGGAGGGCATCGCGCCCAACCGGTGGTTCTATTCCTACCTCACGCCCGGCGCGGCCGAACGCGACCGCCTGATGGCCGAGCTGGAAAAGCGGCAGATTCAGACTCGCCCAATCTGGGAGCTGATGCACCGGCTCAAGCCCTATGCCGGCTGCAAGACCTACAAAATCGAAAAGGCGGTCTGGTTCCACGACCGGGTGGTCAATCTGCCCTGCTCCACCAACCTGACCGCCGGGCAGATTGCGCGGGTGGCCGCGGCAATCAGGGAAATCATGGCCTGAGCGGGCAAGGCGCCGCCCGGCGGGCGGCGGGTGAGGAACGGGTATGGATTATCAGGACTATATCATCGACGGCAGCGCGAGCGTCGCGCAGTGCTTGCAGGCGCTTGAGCGGAACCTGTACAAGGTGCTGTTCATCGCGCCCGCCGGGCGGCTGGAGGGGGTCGTCACCGACGGGGATATCCGGCGGTTTTTGCTGCGCGGCGGGGAAATGTCCCAGCCGGTGCGGCTGGCGGCCTCGCCGAACCCGGTTTCGGTGCGCAGCTTTCACGAGGCGTCCGCGCGCGCGATTCTGGAGGAGCGGGATCTGACCTGTGTGCCGATGCTGGACGCGCAGGGAAAGATTCACGCGCTCGTTTTTAAAAACGACACCGCGCACCGGGAGACCGCGCCGGTGGACGCGCCGGTCATCATGATGGCGGGCGGGCTGGGTACGCGGTTGCTGCCCTATACCGAGATTCTGCCCAAGCCGCTCATCCCTGCCGGCAAAATCACCATCACCGAGCAGATTATCAACCGCTTTAAAAAATTCGGCTGCAAATCCTTCAGCCTTGTGGTCAACTACAAGCGCAACCTCATCAAGTCCTATTTTTCGGAGGTGGACGCCGGGGTGTCCATCGAGTTTGTCGACGAGGACAAGCCGCTCGGCACGGGCGGCGGGCTGAGCTTTTTCCGCGGCCGGTTTGACGGCCCCGTCTTTGTGACCAACTGCGATTCGGTGGTGGAGGCGGACTACGGCGAAATCCTCGAAACGCACAAGCGCACCGGCAGCGTCGTCACGATGGTCTGCGCGCGTAAGCGGTTCGACATCCCCTATGGTGTGGTGGAGACGGACGGTGAGGGCAGGGTGCTCAGCCTGCGCGAAAAGCCCAGCTTTGAGATGCTGACCAACACCGGCTTTTATATCGTCTCCCCCCAGTTTATCGACCGCATCCCCCAGAACCAGTTTGTCCCCATCACCGAGACGGTCGAGCAATGCCGCGCCGAGGGGCTGCGGGTCTCGGCCTATGTGATTGACGAGGAGTGCTTCATCGACATCGGCCAGCTGGACGACCTCTGCCGCGTCGGGGAGCGGATGAAGTAAAACCCGCCTGACTGTCCGCCGTGTATAGGATGAGCCGCAGGGCGGCGTCCGCTTTTTGCATACGGCGGGAAACGCCGTGCGCTGCCCGGCTGCCGCTTCCGGTGCGCCCGCGGCCTCGGGTTATTGAAATGATGCAGCCGCCGGCTCTGCCTGGGACTGCGCGCCGGGCGAGTGACGCGCGCCTGCGCCTTTTTGCGGGGATAAGTCGGGGGATGGCCTGTTTTAGGGCTGCGCGCCGCCCGGCTGTGCGGCTCGCCGCTTTGAAAGCAGGGGGGCAGCACCGCGGTTCCGCCGCGGATTTTTGCCGGCCGCGCGCCCACACTTGATAGTATGAGCTGGGACGGCCTGTTTTGTGGCTGCGCGCCGCCCGGCTGTGCGGCTCGCCGCTTTGAAAGCAGGGGCAGCACCCGCAGTTCCGCCGCGGATTTTTGCCGGACGTACCCGGCGCGGACTTGTCCGCACGGCGCCCGCCGGGATTATCTGTCCGGCGAATGGTGTGCCTGCGGCCTTTTGCAATCGCTTTTTGCCGGCCTCCCTGCCGGCAGTTCATCAAGATTACGGCGCGGCGACGCGTCCACCTGAAAGGAGAATCCGCCATGAATACAGTCACCCTCGGCCGCTCGGGCATCGTCGCGAACCGCAACGGGTTCGGCGCGCTTCCAATCCAGCGGGACAGCTTTGAGACCGCCACGCGTATCCTGCGCAAGGCCTATGAAAACGGAATCAATTATTTTGACACCGCCCGGTTTTACACGGACAGCGAGGAAAAAATCGGCCGCGCGCTACACGACGTGCGCGGGGAGATTCTGCTTGCCACCAAAACCGGCGCGCTGACGGCGGCGGATTTCTGGAAGGACCTGGAGACGAGCCTGCGGCTGCTGCAAACCGACCACATCGACCTCTACCAGTTCCACAACCCGCCGTTCTGCCCAAAGCCGGGGGACGAATCCGGCCTGTACGACGCGATGCTTGAGGCGCAGCGCCAGGGCAAGATTATTCACATCGGAATCACCAACCACCGGGAGGGGGTCGCGCGGGAGGCGGTGGAATCCGGCCTGTACGAGACGCTGCAATATCCGTTCAGCTATCTCGCCACCGAGCGGGACATCGCGCTTGTGCAGCTGTGCGCGGAAAAAAACGTCGGGTTCGTCGCGATGAAGGGACTTTCCGGCGGGCTGATTACCCGCGCGGACGCCGCGTTCGCCTATATGGCGCAGTATCCCAACGTGCTGCCGATCTGGGGTATCCAGCGGGAGCAGGAGCTGGACGAATTCCTGCGCTTTGCGAAGGAGCCGCCCACGATGACCGGGGAGATCCGCGCGCTGATCGAGGCCGACCGCGTCACCCTGGGCGGCGAATTCTGCCGCGGCTGTGGATACTGTATGCCCTGCCCGCAGGGGATTGAAATCAACAGCTGCAACCGCATGTCCCTGTTCCTGCAGCGGGCGCCAATCTCGGAATACACGACCCCGGAATGGCACGCCAAGATGGACAAGATCGAGAACTGTGTCGAGTGCGGCCAGTGCATGACCCACTGCCCCTATAATTTGCAGATTCCGCAGCTGCTCAAAAAGAACCTCGCGTATTTCCGCGAGTTTACAAGCAAGCTGTAACCGCCCGGCCGGCGGGAACGGACGGGACGCCCTTCCCGGAGTCCAGGCCGATTGCCCGGCCGGTTGTCCCGCCGCGGGTTGGCGGGGAATGCAGATATGCTTTTTGAACAGAACATTGCCCCAAACGCGAAAAGCCCCCGGCTTCGACCCGGGGGCTTTTCTTTTGCACATAGGCGTCCGGCTATGCCCGGGCAGCTGCATGGCGGCACGAGTTCCGCTGTGCGCCGCCGCAGAGCCGGGCAGGCCGGCCGCCGCGGGTGGGCTCGTCCGAGCCCGACATGCAAAGAAGCCGCGCACAGGCACAGGGCAGCCGGTAAACCGCCCGCCGCGCGGGATGGGGATAAAAACTTTGTCAAAATAACGCAAGATGTGGGGACTTCGTTGACAGAAATTGGAAAATGTGGTAGACTGAGATTGATGGAAATAAATGGCAAACCGGCGCGAATCCGCTCGGCTGCGCCGGGACGGCTCGCGTGCGGCCGGCTCTGCAAACCCGCTTCGCGCCGCCGCTTGAGCCAAACCTGCACGGCCTGCGCAGGTGAATCAGATGGAATTGGGGATAGTGTATGTATCAATTGATCTCCGGGCGTTACACTTTGGACGGGGCAAGCTATATTTCTTATGGGATACAGGGCGGCGGATTGCGGTACGAGGACATCTCGCCCGACCGCGACGCCGTCGCGCAGCTTGTCGCGCTGTGCAACAGCGAGGCGCTGGAGGAAACTCAACTCTATGACGTTGTGTGCGACTTTGTCGCCGCGGACTGTTCCGGCCGGTGAGATGCGCGGCCGCACCCCGGCGAATTTGCGAACAGGTCAGGCGCGCGCGGGAAAGCGCCTCCCAAACCGGAAAACTGCGGGGCGTGCCGTACTTCTCCGCCGCTGGCCGACCTTCGCGGGATTGGCTCGCTATCGTTGCAGGCGGCTGCGCTTGCCGTGCCGCCATGCAAAGCTGGCAGGACGCTTTTTAAGTGCAAAATATGGTTATCGAAATCCGAAAATTGTAGAATTGATTTTATTATAGGATAATAATCGCTATGAAATAGATTTAGATTAAATATATAATTGTGATTATAATTTTATATTATATTATTTATATATTGTAATATTGTTTTAAAAATTCTATTTTTGCCGTTTTTCGTCCATAATCCGGCGTGGCGGCACACAAACACGCGAAGAGGAAAATGCGCCGACCAGACCCAGCAAAATAGAACCACGCCGCCCGCCCCGCGGCCGCGGGGCGGGCGGCAGAGCGCAGATTGAGCAAAAAATCGGAACGATCCCGGCTCGTTCCGATTTTTCCGATTCATATAAAATAGACGGTTTTGGCCGCCGGGCGCTGCGGGTCTGTAACCGCCAAACGCTGCCGGCAGTTGTGCGCGGCCGCCCTTACTCTGACGCAGAATCCGCATCATCGTCAGGGCTGGAAATAAATAGTTCTTCTGTTGTTTGCTGTGCCAGCTTCAGCTTTTCGGTAATGTCAACCAATGCTTTGGTGGTCGCGTCCAGCACATCAAGAGTGGTTGCCATGCGCCCCGCCAAGTGATAATACATAGCCTTGTAATCCGGCATACAGATCCCTCCCAAGCGAATTTTCGATGATCGGCAGATGAAAAATTTTTTCGGTTTCTCTGAGGTGAGCGGCAAATCCTCGCAGCGCGCAAAAGCTTACAGCGATAACAGAGGCGCCGGAAACGCGTTTACAGGCGAGTGCAGCTTTTTGCGAAAAGGAGGGGCAAGGGAGCGGAGTGGATGACATTTTTGCAAAAAAATGTCGGAGCAAAGCGGACTTTGCTCCGACATGGTGGGAGCGGATGGATTCGAACCATCGAAGTCGGTGACAACAGATTTACAGTCTGCCCCCTTTGGCCGCTTGGGTACACTCCCATATTCAGATAGACGCTGCGCACAATCCGCAGCCGGTTTGCTTTGTGGAGCTGGTGGACGGATTCGAACCCCCGACCTGCTGATTACAAATCAGCTGCTCTACCGGCTGAGCTACACCAGCATATAGATCGCTGTCGCCCGGATTTTCAGATGGTTCGGCAAGGCCGCCACCAAATGAGTGCTTATATAGTCTATCGTATTTTTTTCCGAATGTCAAGAGAAAAAAAGAAATTGCAGGCTCCCGGGCGGCCACTCCCTGCCTCGGTTCGGGGCAAGTGTTCCGGCGCTTGGGCATTGCGCCGGGGTATCCGAGCGCCCGGCCGGCCGCACCGCGATGCAGAAAACACAGCCGCACCCCGCGCTTCTGGCGCAGGGCGGCTTCCGGACGGCGCCGTGTTTACAAATCATTACAATTTTGCCGCCTTTGCAACGAACCCACCGCAGAAGGGTACTATTAAAATAGAGGCGCATCAAAATAGGGCGGGGCAAAGCGGCGGGCGATTTCCGGCCAATCCCGCCCCGCGCGATAACCGGAACCGTGCAGGGGCGGGTAGGGGCACGCCTCTGTGCGGCTCGGGATTGGGACGAGTTCCGCTACACTGCCCGGAAAAAAGCGGGAGGGAAGAAGCCCGCGCGGGGCGGCGGACGCCCGCCGTCTCGTTGCCGGAAAGTCCCGCCCGGCAAAAGCGACAAACGCGCTCCCGCGGCGCTGCCGGGTGTTTTTGGTTTGTATAAGGAGGTTTTTCAGGAGAATGAAAAAGCGATTTTTTGCATTGCTCTGCCTTGTTGTGGCAATTGGGACGCTCGGCGGCTGCGGCGCGGGCGCAAAAAACGATTCCGACAGCGCCGGCGAGTATCTGATGGACGACAATTTCACCGAAGCGCCCGCCGCCGACGAAGCGGAATCGTGGGGCGGCTCCGACGCCTCTGCGTCGTTCCCCGACGCCGGGTACGGCCTGAAGCTGGTCTACAACGCCACAATTAACCTGGAGACGCTGGACTATGACAAGAGCCTTGCGGATATTCTGGCCGCGCTGACCGAGTGCGGCGGGTATGTTTCCAGCCAGTATACGGACGGTGGCTACCGGCTTTTGGACGACCGGTACAGCACGCGGTACGCCGAGCTGGTGCTGCGGGTTCCGGCCGATCAATACGAGGCGTTTTTGCAGGGCGGCGCGGCGTTTGGCAACGTGACCAGCGTCACCCGCGGCATGGACGACATCACCACAGAATATATCGACACCGAGGCGCGGCTGAATTCCCTGCAAGCGCAGGAGGAGCGGCTGCTCGCCATGCTCGACCGCGCCGGGACGCTGGAGGAGCTGCTGTCGCTCGAGGATCATCTCGCGCAGATTCGCTATGAAATCGAGCGATACACCTCCACGATGAACGCATACGAGAATATGGTGGCCTATTCCACCGTTACCATTTATCTGCGCGAGGTCAGCACCATTACCAATACCTCGAACACCTTTGGCGCGCAGCTGAAAAATGCGCTGTCCGGCTCGCTGCGCGGCGTTGTCGAATTTTTGCAGCGCCTGCTGTTTTTCCTCATTTACGCTTTCCCGTACCTGATTCTGGTCGCCGGGCTTGTGCTCATTCTGCGCAAAATTCTCCGCGCCCGTCGGGCACGCCGCGGCAGAGGAATGCCCACCGCGCCGCCCGACGCCGGCAGGAGCCCGGAGAACAGCCAAACGCCCCTTGGCTGAGCGCGGCGGTTGCAGCCTTGACCGCGGTTCTGCAAAGCGGCTGACGTCCAAAGGCGTCCGTCGGATTGACAACCGCTGCGGTCGTTTGATAAAATGAATTGCGCGGTGCATGGGCTTCCCTGTGCGCCGCCAGTGGAAAGGTGGCCGAGTGGTCGAAGGCAGCGGTCTTGAAAACCGCCGAGGGGCAACTCTCCGTGGGTTCAAATCCCACCCTTTCCGCCAAAAACCCATCCGCTTGTCATGCAAGCGGATGGGATTTTTCATAGGGGGATTATCCCCCTCTTGATGGCGGTTTGCGCCGCAGTTGCTCTGCAAACCGCCTGTCACCCCCTTAGATGCCCGCGAAAGAGGACATTCGTCCTTTCGCGGAATAGGCGCGGCAGCGGACAGCCGCGCCAGCAAACCGTCCCGCGCGGTGCGGAATCAGAAAGCGCACCCGCCCATTGCTCGGCGGGAGTTTGACGGGAGGGAAACAGGACAAGCTTTGTATCGCTTGCTCCGATTTTTAATAAAAATCGAAGCGCGCTCGCGACGCCTGTGCTGTCGCTACCAACTTTTTGCGGTGTCAAGCGGATGGGTTTTTCCGTAGGGGGATTATCCCCCTCCCGGCGGCGGTTTGCGCCGCAATTGCTCTGCAAACTGTCCCGCGCACAAGCCGTTTGGCGGGGAACGGGTCTGATAACAGAACCGGACTTCGCACCGGCTCGCCCCGCAGCCGGCCTTACAACCCGCTCGTCCCGCGGCCGGTTTTAGAGGCGGTCGCGGCAAAAAGGCGGCGGGCGAATCGTCGCCCGCCGCCTTTGCTTCTGCTTGGATGCGCACTGCTCAAACCGTCTTGGTGCCGCATTGGCTGCAATAGTTCCCGCTGACCATCTTGCGGCAGGTCGGGCAGAACCGATCCGCCTGCGGCTGCGCGGTTCCAGCGGGCTGCGGCTGGTTCATCGCGCCGCTCATCTGCGCCGCGACCTGCGCGCCCATCGCCATCTGCGCCGCCATCGAGCCCACCTGGTTGCCGCCCTTTTCCATGCCGTCCGCCATCGCGACGGCCGCGTATTTGCTGGTGTCCTGGATAAACGACTGCGCCGCGACCTTTTCGGCCATCTTCTGCACCTCGGGCGGATAGTTGACGCTGATGATATTCACGTCCCGGACGCCGAGCCCGATATCGAACAGCTCCTTATCCAGCTCCTCCGTGATCTGCTTGCCCAGCCTGCGGCTGTTCGCCTGCAGCGAGACCAGCGCGTTCAGCCCGACCTTCTGCTGGGTGCCCAGCACGCACTCGCTGAGGATCCCGTCCATCTCCCCGAGAACCCGCTCGGAGACGTCGGCGAGGCTGTAGGTCGGGCGCAGGCCGGCGACCTTCTCGATGAATTTCAGATAGTCCCGGAACTCGACGACGAGGTTGCCGTTCATCCCAACCGGGATGCCGGACGGCACCTCGTCGGTCGGGATCATCAGCCGCTGGCGGGTGCCCCAGTTCATCAGCAGCTCTTTTGCGTTGACAAAATAGATTTCCGCGCGCAGGCCGGTATCCCGCCGGAACTCAAACAGCCCCCGCACCGACGAAAGAAAGGGGACGATCTCGGTCTCGATATCGAAATTCCCCTCCTGCGTGAACACCTTGCTGATGTGGCCGTTGCTGTAAAATACCACGTTCTGGCCGGTGCGGACAATCAGGCGGGAGCCGCTTTTAATCTCGCTGTTTGGCCATTTATAGAACAGAACGTCGGAGCGATACTCCTGCCACTCGACCGTGTCTTTTCTCTGCCCGAATATTCCCATGCTTCCTCTCTCCAAATCTCAGTATCGGGCGGCGGCAGGCTCTCCGCCGCGCCGGCAGGCCGCGCGCTGTAGCTGTAGCCGAACGAGCCGCGCGTGTCATACGCCGCGCCCTCGTCCTCAAACCCGAACAGCACCATCAGCCCAAACAGAACCAGCGCCGCCGCCAGCACGGCCGCCAGAATTTTCGGCACACTCTTCGGATAGCTGCCAACCACCTTGCCCGTCTGCCCGTTGATCGCGTAAAAATAGCTCCGCCCGCCATAGCCGTAGCTGGCGGTGTACATCGGCACCAGCACCCCTTTGTAGGTCACGTCCCGGTACAGCGGGGTGAACGAGCTGACGCGGCTCTGGCTGAAGCCGTGCGCGAGGATGTCGCTTTCCACATCGGTGCGCAGCATCCCCTCCATCGCTGCCTGCGCGCGGCGAAAGCAGGTCAGCCCGTCGATGGAGTACCGCTCGGCCTTGTAGCCCGCCAGATACTGGCAGCTGAACGGGCGCACGCCGCCAATCGTGTCATAGGGCGCAAGCTGCTCCGCCAGGCTCCCGCTCTGCTTTTGGGAGGCGCAGACGAGCAGGTCGTCAAACTTGCGGTAGACCCGGCCGGAGACCGGGTACCAGTCAATTTTTGTGCGGGTATTCCCGTCCCGGTCGCGCACAACCCGGGTGCGGCCGCCATAGCCGGCATAGTCGGCGCAGCAATCCGCGTCGAAGGTCCAATAGGGCACGTACAGCCCCTCCAGCCGCCCCTCGGCGTAGGCGCGCTTGAGCTGGTTCGGTGCAAACCACCGCTTGCCGATCCACCGGCGGAAGCGCAGCTGCGCGTCGTCCCGGTCGATGCGGAAGGGCACGACCCCCTCGGGCGCGACGCCGCTGCGCGCCGCGTCCGCCCGAATCTGCGCCGAGCCGCACATGGGGCAGCGCTTGGCCGTCTCGTGGGTGTCAAAATAGATTTCGCCGCCGCAGCTCTCGCAGACCGCCACCGACACACCGGAAAGCGGCGCGCCCACCTGCTCCCGCACCCGGTAATCGCGGATGCTGTATTCGTCTACCGAGTCCTTCGCCGTCTCGACCTTCAGCTCGGTGCGGCAGGACTCGCACAAAAAGCGCCCGCTTTTGATGTCGTAGCTCACCCGGCCGCCGCAGTTGGGGCATACCGCCGCACCGCCCGGCGCCGCCGGACCCGCCGTGTTCGTCTCTGTCATTGACGCCAACGCCCGCGCCTTCGCTTATCGGCCGAGCTTCGCCTTGAGCGCGGAGAGCTCGTCATCCACCGACGAGCTGCCGGCCGCGGCCTCCACGTCGTATTTCGCCTTGAGCGCGTCGATGTCGTAATCGGCGTTCAGCTCGTTGTTCAGCTGCGCCTTGGCGTCGGCCGCGTCAATCCGCTTCTGCACGGCGTCGGCAAGGGAATCATATCCCGCGAAAGAATAGCTCTTGCCGGCCATTTTCTCGTTCAGCTCGTTCATCTTCTCGGTCTGCTCCGCAACGGCGAGCTTCGCCTTCAGCTCGTTGAGCCGGTTCTCGGCCGCAGTGATGTCGTCCATCAGCTTTTTGGTCATCTCGCGCATCCGGTCGCTGTTGACCTTCGCCTGCGCGTACACCGTCTCCGCCTGGGCTTTCTGGCTCATGGCGCGGTTTTTGCCCTCCAGGAATTTTTTCGCGTCCCCGTCGTTCCCGGCAAGCACCGCTTGCTCGGCGTATTTGCCGAGCTTAACCGCCTCTTCCTCCAGGTCCGCGACCTTGCGCGCCGCCGCCATCTCGTCCGCAATCACGCCGGCCGTCTCGGCCTTGACCTCCTCCAGATTCTCCTTCGCCTCGCGCAGGTAATTTTCCAGAATTTTGTCCGCGTTTTTGCTCTCCGCCTTTTCAAGCATAGAATTTATATTCGCGTTCATGATGTCCTTGAATCTCGAAAGGATGCCCATTTTCATTACCTCCGGCAATCTGCCTTATGCTTGTATTCCGATGAAAGATACTCTTATAAAGATTATAAAGAGCGGGCGGGCAAAATGCAAGGAAATTCCCCGGCTCCCGTCCCGGCGCTACGCGGCCGGTTCGGCGCGGCGGCGCCTACGGGGCGGGTGGACTTCTTTTTTTGGGGGGGAGGAGCGGACGCCGCGCGGCGGCCTGCCCGCGCTTTCGGCCAACAAGGCAGCCGCTTGGCGGAACCGGCCGCAAACCGGCGGTTCCTTTACAAAACCCGGGCGTTAGTATAGAATAAAAAACAATGCCGGCCGCGGCCGGCAATCCACACACAGAACCGCCGGCCGGGCTGCGCCGGCTTTAACCGCGGGGCGCAGAGCGCCGCCCGCATAGTAAACCCACCCTGGGGGTAATTCCGATGAAAATCTGCACCAAATGCAACCACGTCCTGCGGGAGGAGGAGACCGCCTGCCCTTACTGCGGCGCCCCGGTCACCGGCGCCGCCGCCGAGGCCGACCCCGCCGACGGCGCGCTGGAGCAGGCGGACACAATCGACATCGTCGACGAGGTCGATTACGCGACGGCAACCCTCGAGCTGCCCATGGGCTATGTCGAGGACGGCGCGATGATTGTCTCCGACACGATCGACACCGCCTCCCACGAGCAGTACGACTTCCCGCCCGAGGAGGGGGAGCCGGAATTTGACTATGTCCCCGACGAGCCGGACGACCCGGAGGGGGATCTGGAGCTGGAGGCGATGGAGGGGGAGCTGGACGAGCCGGACGGCGGCGGCATCCTGGGCAAGCTCGGCGTCACCCTGCTTGCGATTCTGGCGGCGGCGGTGTTCGTCTTTGGGGTCAGCTGCCTTGTGCGGTATATGAAGGAGCCGCCCGCCTCGGACAGCGCGCTGATGCTGCAATACATCAGCGGCACCTGGCTTTCCGAGCCGTTTGTGTTCGCGGAGGACACCTCCCACAGCTATGTGGAGGAATTCACCGTCTATCAGGACGGCTCGTTTACCCTGCGGCATCTTGTGCCCGACGCCCGGTTTGAAAACGGGTATGAAGAGGGTCTGTGGGAGGTCGATTATCGGATTTCCGGCACGGTTGAGCTGCTGCCCGAGAACCGCTGCCTGCTGCTTGAATACGCGGAATTCGGGCAGGAATATTACTTCGACCGCTATCTTATCGAGACCGGGGACGACCGGCTTGTGCTGCGCGAATTCTATGACGACGCGGCGACGGAGAGCTACGACATCATCTACAAGCGGGTTGCCGCCGGGCGGGCAAGCCCCGGCGAGGCGGCCTGAGCTCCGGCCGCTCGCCCCGCTTTGTGCCCGGGCTGTGTGATTCGGCTGTGCGCTTCGCGCTTTGTCGGGCTGTCCGCTTCGCGCCCGTGCGGGAGACGGCGGGCTCTTTGCCGGATTTCTGCGCCCCGGCTTTCCCCCCGCGCGGTGATGCGCCGAAAAAAGGGGGCTTGGGCGCTTTGCCTGTGCGGGTCGGGTCGGGCAGATTTCGCTTTTAGCGCCCAATAGGCCGCGGGCGCCCGGCTCTCTGCCCGATTATTGGCGCGCGGAGATGGATCAGGAGGGATGGACTATGACAGGTTCGGAACAGCTGCGCAGCATGATTCAGGCGGCGCACGCGGTTGTGTTTTTCGGCGGCGCGGGGGTCTCGGTGCCGAGCGGCATCCCGGATTTCCGCAGCCCGGACGGGCTGTACAACCAGAAATACGCCTACCCGCCCGAGCAGATTATCAGCCACAGCTTTTTTGTCCGGCAGCCGGAGCTGTTTTTTCAGTTTTACCGCGACAAAATGCTCTATCCCGACGCGCAGCCCAACGCCGCGCACCGCAAACTGGCCGAGCTGGAGCGCGCGGGCAAGCTCACCGCCGTCATCACCCAGAACATCGACGGACTGCACCAGGCTGCGGGCAGCCGCAACGTGCTGGAGCTGCACGGCAGTGTCCACCGCAACCACTGCCTTTCCTGCGGGCGCGCCTTTTCCCTTGCGGAGGTGGCGCAGGCGCAGGGCGTGCCCCACTGCGACTGCGGCGGCGTCATCAAGCCCGACGTCGTGCTGTATGAGGAATCGCTCGACAGCGCCGTGCTCTCGGCCGCGGTGAACGCCATCGCATCCTGCGACCTGCTGATTGTGGGCGGCACCTCCCTGTCGGTCTACCCGGCCGCCGGGCTGATCGAGTACCGGCAGCCGGGCGCGAAGCTGGCGGTCATCAACAAAAGCGCCACCCCCTCCGACCACGCGGCCGACCTGCTGCTAAACGGCAGCATCGACGAGATTCTCGGGGCGGTGACCCTCTGAGCGCGCGGCGCGGCTCGCGCAGATAAAAAAATACCCCGGGCGCACGGAGAAACTCCGCGCGCCTTTTTTTGCGCATAAACGGCGGGGCGTCCTCCGGAACGGACAGGCGCCGCGGCGGGAAGTTCGGATGACTGCACCGTGCGGTGCTGCGGCGGGCTGCCGGGCGTCCCCGTGGACGGAGCCGGGTGCCCGCCCGCGCGGCTCTTCTTTGCGGGGCGTTTGTGTGCTATACTGGACTGGATACGGCGGCGCGCTCCGGCGCTTTTTGCCGGGAAGCGGCCGTACAAGCAAATTCGCCTGCGCGCATTGGAGCTTACCCATGACATTTTTGCATCTTGCCGACCTGCATCTCGGCAAACGGCTCGGTGAATACGACCTGTTTGAGGAACAGCAGCGGGCGCTGGACGAGATCGTCGGGCTGTGCGAAGCCCGGCGGCCGGACGCGGTGCTCATCGCCGGAGACGTGTACGATAAGCCGGTTCCGCCGGTTGAGGCTGTCCGGCTGCTCGGCCGCTTTCTCGAGCAGCTCTGCGCGCTGTCGGTGCCGGTGATGATAATCAGCGGCAACCACGATTCGCCCGACCGGCTGGGCTTCGGCAGCGGGCTGCTGCACAAAAGCGGCGTGTATATCGAGGGCGCGTTTTCGGGCGCGCCGGCGCGGGTGCGCCTGCACGACCGGTTCGGCGCGGTGGATTTCTGGCTGCTGCCGTTCGTCCGCCCCGCCGTGGTGCGGGCGGTGTTTGCCCGGCTCGGCCTGCCGGCCGACGGGATTGCGGATTACACCGCCGCCCTGCGGGCGGCTGCCGGTCGGTGCGCGTTCGAGCCGGGCGCGCGCAATGTGCTGGTTGCGCACCAGTTTGTCACGGCGGGCGGCGATTCGCCCGCGCGGTGCGATTCCGAGACGCTGAACGTCGGCGGGCTGGACGACGTCGACCTTTCCGCGTTTGCGGGGTTCGACTATGTCGCGCTGGGGCACCTGCACGGCGCCCAGCGGGTCGGGCGGGAATCCGTCCGCTACGCCGGCTCGCCGCTCGCCTATTCCGTGTCCGAGCAGCACCACCGCAAATCCGTCTGCCTTGTCACCCTCAACGGGGCGGGCGAAGCGGCGGTGGAGCTGCTGCCGCTGCACCCGCTGCGGGCGGTGCGCGCGGTGGAGGGGACGCTGGCGGCGCTCTGCGCGCCCGATTTCCCCGGGCGGGAGCCCGCCGGGGACTATGTGTTTGCGCGGGTGCTGGACGACGTCCCCCCGGACGACCCGCTGGCGCGGCTGCGCGCGGTTTATCCGCGGCTGCTGGGCATGGAGCTTGTGCGCCGGGGCGAGGGGGCGCAGGGGCTGGACACGGCCGGCGCCGAGGCCGCCCGGCTTGACCCGATGGCCGCGCTCGGCGATTTCTTTGAAGCGCAGCTCGGCCGCCCGCTCACCGAGGGGCAGCGGCAGCTCGCCGCCGGGGCGTTTGCGCGCGCGCAGGAGGAACGGCCATGAAACCGCTTTTGCTGAAATTTGCCGCCTTTGGCCCCTATGCCGGCGAGCAGGAAATCGACTTTCAGGCATTCGGCGCGCAGGGGCTGTTTCTGGTTACGGGGGACACCGGCGCGGGCAAAACGACCCTGTTTGACGCGATGACCTACGCGCTGTACGGCGAGACGAGCGGCGGCCACCGGCGGCCGAAAACCCTGCGCAGCGATTTTGCCGGCGCCGCCGAGCAGACCTTTGCGGAGCTGACCTTTTCCTGCGCGGGCAGGGTGCACACCATCCGCCGCACCCCGGAATACACCCGGCCGTCCAAGCGCGGCGGCGGCACGACGGTGGCGGCCGCGACCGTGCAGCTCACCCTGGACGACGGCCGGATCATCACCCGGGAGCGGGAAGCGAACGAGATGGTCGAGCGGCTGCTCGGGGTGCGGTACGACCAGTTTACCCGGATCATCATGATCGCGCAGGGAGAGTTCATGCGCTTCCTGCGCGCCAAAAGCGACGAGCGGGGCGAAATCTTCCGGCGGGTGTTTGACACCGGCCTGTTCGAGCGGTTCCAGGGCGAATTGCAGCAGATGCGCGCGGCGCAGAGCGCAGAGCGTGCGAAGCAGGCGGCGAACCTCACCGCGCTGCTCGCGGGCGTCCGCCCGCCCGAATCGGAGCCGCTGCGCACGGAATATGAGGCGGCTGTCCCGGGCTGCGAGCCGCCCGGCTTTTCCCGCGCGCTGGATATTCTTCGCCGCCTGACCGCGGCACAGGACGAGGCGCACAGCCGCCTTGCGGCCGAACGAGCCCGGCAGCTGGAGCAGGCCGCGCAGGCACAGCGGGCGCTGGAGGCCGCGCGGGAGCAGCTGACCCGGCGCGGGGAGCTGGCGAGGCTGGAACGGACGCTGGAAGCCTTGTACGGCGAAGCGGAAAAAATCGACGGGGCGCGCCGCGCGCTCGCGCAGGACGAGCGATGCGCCCCGGTTCGCGAAAAGGATATTCTGGCGCGGCGCGCCCGGCAGGAGCTTGAACGCGCGCAGGCAGCGCTTGCGGCGGCGGAGCAAAGCCGCGCCCAGGCGGCGCAGGCGCTGGAACAGGCAAGGGCGGCGCAGGCCGCGCAGGCAGCCCTTGCCGGCAAACGGGAGCAGACCCGCCAGCAGGCCGAGCGGCTGGAACAGTCGCTTGCGGAATACGCCGCGCTCTCCCAAAAGGAGCGGGCGCTGGCAGAGCAGGGCGCGCGGCTGGAAACCGCCCGCCGCGCGCAGGCCGCGCTCGACGCCCGGCTCGTCGAGCTGCGGGAGGAGAACGACCGGCGGCGCGCCGAACTGGACAACCTCGCCGGGCAGACCGCCGAGCGGGAAAAGCTGCGCCGCCTCGCCGACGCGCAGGGCGCCGAGCAGGCCGCGCTGGAGCGCGCCGCCGGGCTGTTCGGCCGGATTGAGCAGGTGCGGGATACGCTGGCCGACCAGGCGGAGGCGCTCGCCGACGCGGTGGATGGCTGCGAGCGCGCCGCGGTGCGCGCCGACACGCTGGAGGCAGCCTTCCTGCGCGCGCAGGTCGGCCTGATTGCGTCCCGGCTCACGCCCGGCGCGCCCTGCCCGGTCTGCGGCTCGTCCGAGCACCCCGCCCCCGCGGCGCTTGCCGGGGACGCGCCGACCGAGCAGGCCGTGCAGGCGGCCAAGGCGCAGGCCGAAAACGCGCGGGAAAAGCGGGAGGCGCTGCTTCGCGAAAACGAGCGGCTGAATGCCCGGCTGGAGGAGCTGTGCGCCGCGTTTGCGCCGCTTGCGGCGGGGCACAGCCTGCTGGAAGGCGGCGCGGACAGCCCGCAGCAGGCGCCCTATGCCCAGACCAGCCTGTTTGCGGCGGACGGCGGCGCGCTGCGGGCGGCGGTGACCGACCCTGTGCGGGCGGCCGCAATCCGAACCCGGCTGGACGAGGCGCAGGCGGACTGCAATGCGCGGCAAGCCCGGCTTGCCGCGCAAAGGGCGCAGACTGAACAGGCGCTCGCGCTGGCCGATACGCTGCGGGCGGCCGCGGACAGGGCCGCGGAGGAGATCGGCGAGCTTGCGCCGCAGGCGGAGGAATGCGCCGAGGCCTGCCGGCAGGCACAGCTCGCCTACGCCGCCCTGGACGCGCAGCGGAACGCGCTTGCCCAGACCCTGCCCGAGCCCTCCGAGCAGGCGGCGCGCGCGCACGCCCAAGCCCTGCGCGAGAAATTTGCACAGATGGAGCGCGCCCGCCTTGACGCCGAACAGGCGCTGCGGGAAGCCGGGGAGAGGAGCGCAGCGGCCGAAAGCGCGCTCGCCCAGCTGCGGGAGGCCGCGCGCCGCGCCGGGGACGCGGCGCAGCAGGCCGGGCAGGCGTTTGACAGCGCGCTGCGCGGCGCCGGATTTTCCGGCCGGGCGGCGTTTGAGGACGCGCTGCTTGACCCCGAACGGCGCGCCGCGCTGCGCGCGGAAATAGACGCGCACACCGGGGCGCTTTCCAAAAACGAGGCGCTCGCCGCCCGGCTGCGCGGGGAACTGCTCGACGCGCCGCCGCCGGACATCTCCGCGCTGGAGGCCGCGCTGGCACAGGCGCAGGGGCAGCTGGCGCAGACGGAGGAGGCGCTTGCGGCGCTCGGTGCGCGGCGGGAGGTCAACCGCGACATTCTCGAGCGGTTTGCGCCGCTGTGGGCGCAGTACGACGCCCAAGCCACAAAAGCCGCCGAGCTGGACGAGCTGTGCGCCGTTGTGAACGGGACGGCTGCCGGGCTTTCCCGCATCTCGTTTGAGCGGTATGTGCAGGCGGCCTTTTTCCAGCGGGTCATCGACGCCGCAAACAGGCGGTTCCAGAAGATGAGCGGCGGCTCGTTCGCCTTTCGGTACAGCGCGCAGACGGCCAGGCGAAGCGACAAATCCGGCCTGGAGCTGGATATTCTGGACTACGCCACCGGCCGGACGCGGGAGGTGCACACCCTCTCGGGCGGGGAGAGCTTTATCGCCTCGCTCAGCCTTGCGCTCGGGCTGTCCGACGTCATCCAGCAGACGGCCGGGGGCGTGCGGCTGGACGCGATGTTCATCGACGAGGGCTTCGGCGCGCTCGACCCCGACTATCTGGAGCGCGCCATCCAGACCCTGGCCGAGCTTGCGCAGGGCGATCGCCTGGTCGGGGTGATCTCCCACGTTCCCGAGCTGCGGGAACGGATTGACATACAGATAAACGTCAAAAAAAATCCGCTCGGCGGCAGCGAGGCACACCTCGTCCGCCGCTGAGCAAACAGGAGCGTAAAGAGCATGAGAACGATTTCTGTGGCCGACGTTGCCGGCACGGTTATGCGGCTGTGCATCGAGGCCAACCGCCGGCTGCCCGAGGATATCCGGCGCGCGCTGGACGACGCCGCGGCGCGGGAAAGCTGGCCGACCGCTCAAAGCCTGCTGGGCGACCTTGCGCGCAACTGCGCGCTGGCCGAACAAACCGGCCTGCCCATCTGCCAGGATACGGGCATGGCCTGCGTCTTTATCGAGCTGGGGCAGGAGGTGCACCTGACGGGCGGCACGCTGCGCGAGGCGGTGGACGAGGGGGTGCGGCGCGGCTATGGCGAGGGGTACCTGCGCAAATCCATCGTCCGCGACCCGCTGCGCCGGGAAAACACGGGGGACAACACCCCGGCCATGCTGCATGTCGAGCTTGTGGCGGGCGACGCGCTGCGCATCACCGTCGCGCCCAAGGGGTTCGGCAGCGAGAACATGAGCAGGATTGCGATGCTGCGCCCCTCGGATGGGGTGGACGGGGTGCGCGCTTTTGTGCTTGGCGCGGTGGAGGCGGCGGGGCCGAACCCCTGCCCGCCCGTCGTTGTCGGCGTGGGCATTGGCGGCAGCTTTGACCAGTGCGCGCTGCTTGCCAAAAAGGCGCTGCTGCGCCCGGTCGACCGGCGCCATCCCGACCCGTTTTACGCGTCGCTGGAGCGGGAGCTGCTCGAGTCAATCAACGCGCTCGGCATCGGGCCGCAGGGCTTCGGCGGGCGCACCACCGCGCTCGGCCTGTGCATCGAGACCCTGCCGACCCACATTGCCGGGCTGCCCTGCGCGGTCAACATCAGCTGCCATGTGACCCGCCGCAGCACGGCGGTGCTCTGAACCGCCCCGGCTGCACCCTGCGCGGGCGGGAACTGCCCCCTCGCTTTTGGGCTGCCCGGTGCGCCGCCTGCCGGGCGCAGTTCGCGCAAATTCTTCCGCAGCGGCGGATGCGGCGGCCAAACCCGGATTTTCGGCGCGGCCACGCGGCGCAAAGCGCCCCGAAGCCTGCCCGGGCTTCCTGTGCTGCCGGATGCAAGTGGGTTGTCCGCGGCATAATCGTTTTTCAAACCGGGGGCGGCTGGGCAGTGCCTTTTGCGCTGCCTGCACGGAACCGCATCTGCGGCGGCAGGTTCCGCTCGTCCGCGCTTCACACGGCTGCCTTGCCGCGCAAATTCTTCCGCAGCGGCGGATGCGGCGGCCAAGCCCGGATTTTCGGCGCGGCTACACGGCGCAAAGCCTGCCCGGACTGCCGGGCAAAAACGATGCACTGCGTGCGGTGGCGCGGGCGACACCCGCTCAATCCCGCACACGGCGTGTTCCGCCGCCTTTTCGCCCGCCCAAAACACCCGCCTGCAAAAAGGCGGCGGGTCAACCGGATTTCAACGTATAAAAGGAGGGACAGGCATGTCTCCCATTCCCATTCAGGCTCCCTTAAGCCGGGACGCGGCGCGGTCGCTGCGCGCAGGGCAGCTCGTGCTGCTTTCCGGCATCATCTACACCGCGCGGGACGCGGCGCACAAGCGCCTGTGCGCGCTGCTCGAGGCGGGGGAAGCGCCGCCGTTCCCGCTTGAAAACAGCGTTGTTTATTTTGTCGGCCCGACGCCGACCCGACCCGGCGGCGTGATCGGCTCCTGCGGCCCCACAACCAGCTACCGGATGGACGCCTATTCGCCCGCCCTGCTCGCGCGCGGGATGACCGGCATGATCGGCAAGGGGCAGCGGTCGGACGAGGTAATCGACGCCATGCGGCAAAACGGTGCGGTGTATTTTGGCGCAACGGGCGGCGCGGGCGCGCTGCTGGCGGGCTGCGTGCTGGCCAACGAGCCGGTCGCCTATGCCGACCTCGGCGCCGAGGCGGTCCGGCGGCTCACGGTGCGGGACATGCCGCTGACCGTGGTAATCGACAGCCTTGGCCGGAATCTGTATACCATCGGGCGGGCGCAGTATCTCGCGTCGCTCGACCCCGCCGCCCGGCAAAACGGCTGAGCCGCCGCGCGGGGAGAAAGGAACGCGTTCATGAAATATCTGCGCCAATTGGCGATTATCCTCGCCGTCACCTTCACGGGCGAGCTGCTGCACCGCTTTATCCCGCTGCCCGTGCCGGCCAGCATCTACGGGCTGCTGCTGATGCTGACCTTGCTGTGCACCCACGCGCTGCGGCTTGACCAGGTCAAGGACGCGGCAGATTTCCTCATCACGCTGATGCCGGTCATGTTTGTGGCGCCGCTTGCCGGCATCTACCCGTCCTGGGACGCGCTGAAGCCCCTGCTGCTGCCCCTCGCCGTGATTTCGATTGTCTCAACCGCGCTGACCATGGGAATCACCGGCCGCGCGGCACAGTGGATCATGCGCCTGGAGGAGAAGCTGAAAAAATGAGAGAATTTCTGGCACAGTCGCTCTATTTCGGATTCGCCCTCACCCTGATCGCGTATCAGATTGGCCTGTTTATCCGCAAAAAATTCAAAATCGCGCTGTTTCAGCCGCTCATTGTCGCGGCCGCGATTGTCATCCTGACCCTTGTGCTGTCCGGGGTCAGCTATGAGGACTACAACGCCTCCGCGCAGCAGGTCTCCAACCTGCTGACCCCCACGACCGTCTGCCTCGCCGTGCCGCTGTATACCCAGATCGACAAGCTGCGCGCGCACAAATGGGCGGTGCTGGGCGGCATCCTGTCGGGGGTGCTCACCAACCTGCTGGTTGTGCTGGGGCTTTCGGCGCTGTTCCGGCTGCCGCACACGGCCTATGTCACATTGCTGCCCAAGTCGATCACAACCGCCATCGCGATACCGCTGACCGAGCTGTACGGCGGCAGCGTGCCCATCACCATGGCGGCCGTCGCCATCGCGGGCAATATCGGCCCGGTCATTGCCGGAACCGTCTGCCGCCTGTTCCGCGTCACCGAGCCGGTGGCGCAGGGGCTCGCAATCGGCACCGCCTCCCACGCGGTCGGCACCTCGCACGCGTTCACCCTCGGCGAGACGCAGGGCGCGATGAGCTCGCTTGCCATCGCCGTCGCCGGGGTTCTGACCGTTGTCGTCGCGCCCTTCTTTGTGGGGCTGCATTGACCGAACCGGTACCCCGCCGCCCGCAACACCGGCGCTGCGCCGTGTGCGCCCGCCTGCCGCAAGCCCGGTCTGCCCGGGCGCGGGGAAACGGCTTTCCGCCCACAATGCGCCGGGGCGCTGCCGCGGGCGCACCCATCCCGCAGGGCGCGGCAAGGGACGAGTGCCGCAATCCCACAATATCCCCAAAGAACAAGCGGGGCGTCTCGGGGCGCCCCGCTTGTTCTTTTTTGTACGTGTAAAACCGAACCTTTTTATATGGCCGCGATAAGCGCCCCGCCTATGCCCTTGGCGGGCATAAGTCCCCGCCGCCGGCCGAACCGGCCTCGGCGCGGAAACGGCGGGTTTGCCGCCAAAAGCGGCGCGGCCGCCAGATAGCCGGAGCCCCGCGCGGCTTAGCCGAGCGCAGAGGCGATGAGGTCGACCGCGCGCGTCAGATAGGCGCGCGGACAGGCAAGGTTGACCCGCAAAAAGCCCTCCCCCTGCGCACCGAACCGGCTGCCTGCCTCAATCGCGAGCCCCTTTTCGGCCAGCGCGGTCTCAAGCGCGGCGGTATCCTTGACATAGGCGGACAGATCCGGCCAGGCGAGATAGGTGCCCTGCGCTTCGGGCATCATCGCCCCGGGCAGCCGGCCGCAGAGCGCGCTGCGGAAATACGCGAAGTTGCCGTCCAGATAATCGAGCAGCTCGTCCAGCCAGTCGTCGCATTCGCTGTAGGCGGCGGACACCGCCGCGGTGGTCAGCGGGTTGACGATGAGCATCCCGATGCCGCTGCGCACCTTTTTGTGCATCCCGGGGTCGGGGACAAACACAAAGGAGCAGCCCAGCCCCGCGATGTTGAAGGTCTTGGTCGGCGCAACGCAGGCGATGATGTCCCGCGCGTCGGGGAACAGCGAGAGCAGCGGGGTGTGCCGGACGCCTTTGCGCAGCAGGTCGCAGTGGATTTCGTCGCTGACAAGGAGCACCCCGTTTTCGTGGCAGATGCGGTAAACCTCCCGCAGCTCGTCCTGCGTCCAGACCCGGCCGCAGGGATTGTGCGGGGAACAGAGGATCATCATCGTATTGTTGGGATCCTTCGCCTTGCGCGCGAGATCCTCAAAATCCATTTTGTATTCGCCGTTTTCATAGATGAGCGGGTTCTCCACCACCTCGCGCCGGTTCCATTTGGCGACGAGGGGGAAGGGCGGGTAGACGGGCGGCTGGATGATGACCCCCTCCCCCGGGTTGGTCAGCGCCGCGACGATGCCGACAAGCGCCGGCACAACGCCGCAGGCGTGCAGCATCTGCCCGGGCTTGATTTCCCAGCCGTGACGGCGCCTGTAAAAGCCGAACACGTTCTCGAGAAATTCGGGATAATCGTTGTCCGAATAGCCGTAGATGCGCCGGTCGACCGCCTCGTGCAGCGCCCGGGTGATGGGCGGCGCCACCGCAAAGTCCATGTCCGCAACCCACATTGGCAGACCGTCCGCAGCCAGCGGCCTGTGCGCCGCGTCCAAATCCCATTTCTCACAGTGGGTGCCACGCCGGTCGATAATTTCGTCAAACTGATAGGGCATGTTCCGCTTACCTCCCGCAAAAAATCTGATGCTACCAGTATACACTTCCGGGGCGGAAAAGAAAAGGAAGCGCGGGACGATGCGCGCCGCACAGACCCAATACCCTGCGCAGAATCCGCCGCGCGGGTGCGATCAATTGAACAGCCGTGTGGAAATACTGGGTACACTGCACAAAAACCGGGCCGGTTTTTCTCAATTGACACCTCCCCTGCGGGCTGATACAATAAAACGAACACCGGCGGACGGCAAATCCGGGCTTCCGCTGCGAAGGCGGGGAACGGGCTGTTCATGCCGGGATATATCCCGATTGAAAACCGAGCTTGTGATCGGTGTGGGGCTTCCCTATCCGGCCGGTGAAATACAACAAAGGAAGAGGGACGAGGATCAGTGAAAATGGACGCAAAGACCGCGCGCAACCAGATTTGGGAGGCGCTGCTTGAGGTGGCGCGGCCGGATTCCCGGTTCTGCTGGGATTTCGCCGAGTTCATCGCGGATTATGAGGGGAGCGACAAGGCGAACGCGATGTTTGCCCAAACCGACCTGTACAAAAACGCGCAGGTGATCTTCATCACGCCGGACGCGAACCTGGAAACCCTGCGCGAGCAGGCGTTCCGGGACAAAAAAACCGTGCTGATGACCAACGCGGGCATCACCCGCGGCTTTTTCCTCATTGAGCCGGGCATGGTGCCGCAGGGGAAGGAGGAGGTCGCCTCGCTGCTTGACGGGGTCGGCCGGTTCTGGAAATATGTGAGCCTGGCCGATCTGGAAAAGAAAATTAAGCATGTCGACCTGATGATTACCGGCGCTTCCGCAATCACGCCGGGCGGCGCGCGGTTCGGCAAGGGGCACGGTTATTTCGACCTGGAATGGGCAATGCTGCACACCCTCGGGGTTGCGGACGACGCCACCGTGCTGGTGGCCGCCGGGCACGACTGCCAGGTGGTGGACGTGGACGTGGAGGTGCAGGAATTCGACACGGTGATCGACTATATCCTCACCCCGACCCGCCTCATCGAGACGCGGCACGAGTATCCCCGCCCCCAAAAGGGAATCCTGTGGAGCCGCCTTGCGCCCGGTATGCGGGAGCAGATTCCCCCGGTTCAGGAGCTGTGGTGCCGCAGCCACTGCCGCTGAGCGGCTGCGCATAACCAAACGCGGCTTTCGGCAAAAGGGAGCCGCATCAGAAGAAAACAAGCCCCGCCTGCGCTGGACGGCGCGGGCGGGGCTTTCGGTTTGTCTGGGGCGCGGGGCTATCTCCAATAATAATAGAGCAGCCCCATCCGCACAAATTCGCAGAAAAAGGCAAACCCGATGCAGAGCAGCATCATCAAGACGGCGGCAAAGTCAATCTTCACCGATTCCGGCTGCCCCTTGTCAAACCGCACGCAGAGCAGTTCGATCCCCAGCAGGATGAGGATGAGCGGCCACAGCCGCAGCGCGGTTTCCAACACCGCGAGGTCCGGAAAAAAGGTGTAGAGCAGCAGAACGACGCCAAGCAGGATCAGGGTCAGGCCGGCTGTCAGGGTGCCGACCCGCCGCGGCTTAGTCTGCACGCTGGGTCACCCCCTTTGGCCGGGCGCGGCGGGCGCGCCGCCCGCCCGTGCTCAGCGCGCTCAGCAGCGCATACCCCACAAGGCTGGCGGCCACCTTGAACAGGGAACAGCTTTGGTCAGTCTTTCGCTTCATCATTGGATACCTCGGTCGTTTCGGCGGGCTCGGTTAATTCGGGCGCCGCAGATTCGGTCTTTTTGCGGCGAATGAGCCGCACGCCCGCCCAGATAATCAGCACGCTGACAGCCAGGCGCGGGATGTAGTAATTCAGACGGTACAGGAGCTCCGCAATATACTCGTTGTAATAAAAGATGCCGTCGTAAATATAGCTGAAAACGCAGTGCCAGATGGTGACGGCGCCGATGAGGATGAGCAGGACGCCGGCCGCATGGCAGAGCTTTGTGGAGGAAATGTGCAGCTGCGGCAGCTCGGAGCGGGAGCCGAACAGGACAAAGTCATCCTCAACGGCATCCAGTACCTCGGGGTCAAGGTGCATCAGGTTGAGCGCATCGAAGAACGCCCAGCACCAGACGACCGCCGACAGGAACGCGAGAGCTTCCATGCTGAGAAGGGAGACGAGGGCAAGGCCGCCGGCAAAGAGAACCAGCAGGCTGAAGCCCCGCTTCATGAGACCCATGTACATCTGGCCGCAGCCGGGTATCAGGGAAAACAGAAAAGTCAGGAATTTGTTGCGCTTTCTGGTCATAGGGGGACACACTCCTTCGGTTTGAAGAAATTTTTGGGGGAACGGGGGAACCGGCGCTGTCGCGGCAGTGCCGGGCGGGGGAATCGCGGCGGATCAGGCCGCGCGGCCAAAGAGAGAGCGGAAATACTGATCCAGCGAATCGAGTACCGAACGCTGCGCCTCGTCCTGCTGGCCGGGGTTGTTCTTGGCGGACTCCGGCTCGGGCAGGGTCACCTTGGCCGGTTCGGGCAGTGTCCGCTCCTGCGGCGCGGGGAGAGACTGCGGCACCGGTTCGGCGACGGGGACGGCGCTGTGCGGCAACGGCGCGGCAAAAATCAGGGCGATCGCTGCGGCCATGCCCGCCACGGCGCCGGCGCAAAAGCGCAGGAATTCGCGGCGTCGCCGCCGCTCGTCCTGCCGGATGCGCGCACCGATCTGCTCGGCCATACCGCGCGGCGCCTGCCGCGCGGCCTCGGGTTCGCCGGCAGCGTCTGCAAGCCGCCCGGCGCAGTGGGCGCAGCCGGCGACATGCCCGGCGGCTTCAAGGGTCTGGAGGTCGTCAAGCCCGCCGCCCAGCAGCGCGCGCAGAGCCGAATCTGTCAGGTGCCGGTCTGCGGTGAAGAGCTCCATGTCGATTCCTCCTTTACCAGTGTTTTAAGTAGGGATTTTGCGCGGTAGAGTCTTGTGGCCACCGTTTTGGGATTGTCGCCGGTCTCGTCGCTGATTTCGGTGATCGTTTTGTCAAAACAATAGTAGGCAGTGGCGACCGAGCGGTAAGGCTCCTTGAGGCGCGCGCACAGGCGCCGGACGGTTTCGTCCCCGATTTTTCCCTCAACCGCCGTCTCAACGCTCTCGCTCTCGTCGCAGATCATCGCGAGATCCTCCGTGTCGACGGCGGCCACGCGCCGCGCGGGGCTTTTGAGAAAGTCGCGGCATTTGTTCGCCGCAATGGTGGCAAGCCAGCTTTTGGGGTTGCGATTGTCAAAGGAAGCCAGATGTTTGTATGCCGACAGGAAGGTTTCCTGTGCAAGATCCTCGGCGTCAAAGCTGTTTTTCACGAAGGAATAGCAGATCGTGTAAACCAGATTTTTGTATTCTTCGATATAAGAATCGAATATCTGCGTGTTGATGTGGCCTCACCTGCCTTTTGCTTTGACATTTATTATAACGACGCATTCTTAAATTCTTCTTCAACGCCGTTTAATCTTTCTTTAATCCGGGCGGCAGGCTGGACGAGGCCGGGGGCTGTGGATATTGTGCCCGATAGCCGGCGGTTTTTGCGCGGCGGGGCGCCCGCCCGCAAAGCGCCGGGACGCCGCGGCTCGTTTTGAAACACGGCGCGCCGCGCCGGGTGAAAATCCCGGACGGGCGGGCGGAAGCGGCGGACGAGCCGAGGGCACCGCTGCCCCACCGCCGCACAAAGCCCGGAAAAGAGCGGGGCGCAAAGGGCGGCGCCCCATAAAGCGGTTGAGGGCAAGACAGACTGCCCAGATCTGCCTTGCCCTTTTATATGGTGCAGCCCACTGCGGCGCTTTCAGGGAAAGTGTCCCGCGGGTCAAAACGATAAATGGGAATTTGTCCTATTCCAACGCCATTGATAATAATTTCTTCAAATGAATTTCAACCGCATCCAAAACGCACAGCGGGCAATTGTCTGAATTTAACAATAACGGCAATTCCGTACATCCAAGAATGATTGCCTCGATGCCATCTTCCCGCTTCATTCTTTCTATAATTTTACTAAACTCCTGCAATGTTCTTTCTTTGACAATGCCGACTTCAAGCTCCTCAAGAATTCTCTTTGCAATAAGTTCCCGTTCACCCTTTTGTGGGATAATGACCTCAATTCCCGCATGAAGAAAATCTCTCTTCATATAGTCCTGCTCCATCGTAAAAACAGTTCCGAGCAGTCCGACGCGTTTTATGCCCAGAGACATTGCCTGCGCACAAACAGCCTTTGGGATGCTTACCAATGGAACGCCGGTTCTGTTCAAAACTTCATCGTAAACAATATGCATTGTTCCGGCAGTCAGGGCGATTACTTCGGCGCCTGCATTTTTCAGGCAAACGACCTTTTCAGAAAGGTAATCCGCCAGTTCCGAATAGGCTCCGGCCGTTGTAAAGCGCCATGCTTTCCTGAAATTGACACTCTCAATGACTATATCCGGCATCTCTGTGCCATTTGTCAATTTGTCTGCTCTGCTGTTTAATTCTCTGTAATACAGCAAAGTGGATTCGGGTCCTGTTCCGCCCACCAAGCCGATTTTTTTCATCCTGTCCTCCATTTAAACAATGAGAATTCCAAGATCAACCAGTCCCGACGGCTCGCAAAGACCGGCAGAATAAAGCACCCGCCGAAAGACAACAGTCTCTCAGCGGGTGCCGGCTTCCTGATGAAGTGCGCCCCAACCGTGCCCCGCTTTGGCATAGCAGGAACATCCGCCCCCACCGGGTTACGGGTACAGCTCGCCGGGCACCGGCGCAAAGCCGAGGTTGCGCAGCACGCAGTAAACCGCCGCGACCGCGACAATGCCGACGAGCGCGTGCAGCCCCCAGCGGAACCGGACTGCCTTGCCGCGCAAAAAGCCGACCAGCTCAAAGCCCAGCACCCACGCCAGAAAGAGGCAGAGCAGAACCGGCGTCGGGTTGAGCAGAAAGGAGCGGAGCAGCTGCCCGTGCAAAAGCGCGTCCACCGCGCGGGTCGCGCCGCAGGTGAGGCAGCACAGCCCGGTGAGGCGGTTGAACATGCAGGGCGGGAAGTGCAGCCCCAGCCGGAACCACAGCCGGCCGGCCGCGGCGGCAAGGACGCAGACGCACAGGTGAAGCAGCGCAAGCCGCCCGCACCGGCTGCCGGGGCGCGCCTGCCGGGCAGGCGCGGCATAACCAAAGCCCGGCGGTTCGCCGCGCCCGGCCGCGCCCGGTTCGCGGCTCATGACCGGGAAATGCCCTCAAGCTCGGACAGCAGCTCATCCATAAACGCGGGATCCCGCAGCAGGGAGAACGAGGTCGCAATTATGATGACCGCGCAGACCAGCCCGACCGCGCCGAGGCAGAGCCCGACGATCGCCATCGCCTTTTTGGAGCTTTTGATGCCGACAATGCCGAACACCACCGCGCAGACGGAGACGACGATGCCGCCGTAAACGGTGAAGCAGCAGGGCAGCGCCAGAATCCCGCACACCAGCGCGGCAATCGCCGCCCAGTCGCGCTCCTGCCCCGGGCGGTAGCCGTTGTAGCCGTTCGGGTTATAGGACTGCTGGGCGGGGGTGTAGCCCGAATAGTTCCCGTAGCCGTTCTGCGGCTGGCTCTGCTGCGCCTGGCCATAGTTGGGGAAGCCGGCGGGCTGCTGGCCGCCGTACGGCGTGCCGCCCTGGGACGCCTGGTCGGCGCCGTAGACTGGCAGCTGGCTGTTGGCGTCGTCTATCGGGGTGTACGGCCCCGGCGCCTCCAGCTTTGCGCCGCAGTTCGCGCAGAACAGGGCGTCGTCCGCGTTGTCGTAGTTGCATTTTGGACAGTTCATTTGACGTTCTCCTTTATCAAATCGAAAACAGCGTAAACCGGCAGCGGCCGGAAGACCGCGCGCCGGGGGGTGACCATATCGAGCCGGACAGGACTGGTACAGCTTCAGTATAGCATAACCGGGCAAAATAGTCGACCGCACAAAATGCCGGGGCGCGCCCGCCGCCAAGCCCCTCCCGGCGGCCGTTGCCCGCAGGTGCGGCCGCGCTTTGCCTCCCCCGCCAAAGGCCGCGCCGCCCGCCGCGGGGAGTAAGCCGGCAGGCCGTGCCGGGAAAGGATGCCGCGGCCTTTACGGCGGCGCAGTCCCGGCCGGTTCCTTCCGCCGCGCCGCGTGTGCTCAACGCAGCGCGCCGAGCACGCGGGAGACACGCGCCATCGC
>CAZYAV010000012.1:146-5747 GCA_964645785.1 uncultured Oscillospiraceae bacterium | reverse complement strand
GCGCCGCGTGTGCTCAACGCAGCGCGCCGAGCACGCGGGAGACACGCGCCATCGCGGTTTTGGTCTGCTCCGCGTCCCCGAAGGCGGTCAGGCGGCACCAGCCCTCGCCGTTTTTGCCGAACCCCGCGCCGGGGGTGCAGACGACGTTTGCCTCGTCCAGCAGGCGGTCGAACAGCGCCCAGGAGCCGATTCCGCCCGGGCATTTGAACCAGAGATAGGGGCTGTTTTCCCCGCCGACGTACTCGACTCCCGCGGCGCGCAGCGCCTCTCCCATCACCTGCGCGTTGTGCAGGTAATACCGGATATTCGCCTGCGCTTGGCTGAATCCCTCGGGGCTGAACACGGCCTCGGCGGCGCGCTGGATGACATAGCTTGTGCCGTTATACTTGATTGCGGCGCGGCGCGCCCACATGCCGTTCAGGCTCTTCCCCTGCCGCACAAGCGCCTTGGGAATCACCGTGTAGCCGCAGCGCGTCCCGGTGAAGCCCGCCGTCTTGGAAAGGGAGCAGAGCTCGATGGCGCAGGTCTGCGCCCCCTCAATCTCAAAAATGCTGTGCGGGAGGGCATCGTCCTGAATAAAGTTCTCGTACGCCGCGTCAAACAGAATCACCGCGCCGGCCTCGTTTGCGTAATCCACCCAGGCCTTCAGCCCCGCGCGGGTGTAGACCGCGCCGGTCGGGTTGTTGGGGGAGCACAGATAGACGATGTCGGCGGGGCGGCTGGGCGGGGCGGGCAGGAACCCGTTTTGCTCGTTGCCGTCCAGATAGAGGATCTCGTTGCCGCAAAGGGTGTTGACGTCCACATAGGCGGGGTAGACCGGGTCGGGGATGGCCACGAGGTTGCCCGCGCCAAACAGGTCGACAATGCCGCCCAGGTCGTTTTTGGCGCCGTCCCCGATGAAAATCTCGTCCAACGCGGGCGCGCAGCCAAAATAGCCGTAGTGCCGCCGCACCGCCTCCCGCGCAAATTCGTACCCCTCATAGGGGCCGTAGCCGCGGAAGGTCTCCTTGCGCCCCATCTCGGCGGCGGCCGCCTGCATCGCCTGCACGACGGCGGGCGGCAGGGGCTGGGTGACGTCCCCGATCCCCATGCTGATGACCGCGCTGTCCGGGTGCGCCTGCCGGTAGGCCGCAACCCGGCTGGCGACCTCCGCGAACAGATAGTTGTTGACCAGTCTGTCAAAATTGCCGTTGAGCTTGACCATGCGATGCTCCTTGTGATTGCGTATTCCGCGCATTGCGCGGGGGCGGAACCGGCGAGCCTGCGGCAGCCGGTTCGGGAATGGTGTTTAGGTAAGCTTTATTGAAGCGGAAAGCCCGCCGCGCCTGCGCCGCCGCGCCGGGAATCGGGATTGCGGTGGCAGCAGCCGCTCGGATGGAATGTCCGCTGCGCCTCCAGCCGGAAAAAGCCCGTGCGAATGGCGCGGCAGAGAGCTTGCGGCGCGGGCTTGTTCGCCTGCGCCATCCATGCGGCGCGCAAAATGCCGCCTGCCTGCGCCCGGCCGTCCGCCGGGAAACCCCGTCGCCGCCCCGGCCTGCGGGGCAAAACCGCCCGATGTGGGCGAGCCCTTTTGCGCCCGAGCAGCCGCGCCGCTTACAGCTCGATCTCACCGCTGTACACCTCGACGGCCGGCCCGAGCATGTAGACCCGCCCGTCCTGCGCCCAGGTGATTTCCAGGTCGCCGCCGCGCAGGTGGACGAAAACCGGTTCGCCGCGGTCGCACAGGCCGCGCCGCACGGCGCAGACGGCGGCCGCGCACGCGCCGGTGCCGCAGGCGAGCGTCTCGCCCGACCCGCGCTCCCACACCCGCATCCGCAGCTCCCGGCGGGAGAGCACCTCCACAAATTCGGTGTTGACCCGGTCGGGGAAGCGGGGATTGTGCTCGAACAGGGGGCCGATTGTCTCCAGCGCAAGCCGGTCGATGCCGCCGGTGAACAGCACGGCGTGCGGGTTGCCCATCGAGACGCAGGAAACCGTGACCGTCTTGCCGCCCTCGGGCAGCGCGAGCTCGACCGGGACGGCGAGGCTGTCCCCCGCATACGCGACGGGGATTTCGCCGCAGCCGAACACCGGCTCGCCCATGTCCACCCGCGCGCCGCAGGCGCGCCCGTCCGCGCCAAGCCGGATGTCGAGAACCTTGACGCCGCTGCGGGTGTCCACCCGAACCGTGCTGCCGCGGGCATGGCCGTGGTCAAAGAGGTATTTGCCGACGCACCGCACCCCGTTGCCGCACATCTGCCCCGCGCTGCCGTCCAGGTTGTACATGTCCATAAACCCGTCCGCGTGCTCGCTGGGGCGGATGAAGATGACCCCGTCCCCGCCGACGCCGAACCGGCGGTCGGACAGGAAGGCGATCTGTTCGGGGGTCAGGCGGATGTCCTGCGCAAAGCAGTCGATATAGACATAGTCGTTGCCCGCGCCCTGCATTTTGGTGAATTTGAGCTTCATCGGCTCCCCTCCCGTGAAAACCGGCGTGCGGCTTATTCCCCCGGCCGCCGGGGAAAAGATACCGACATTATAGCATATTTCGCGGACGATTCAAACTTGCCGCGGGCGGAGGGGGCTGCGGCGCGGCTCGTCGGCGAATCGCGGCGGAAAACCGCCCGGCCGGCTGCCCTCGGCTGCGGGCGTTCCGCATGGGGCGGCCGTGCCCGGCTCGCCGTTCGGCGCCCGGCCGGTTTGTTTTTGGCCGGGGGTGTATATTGCCGCGCAAACATGCTATGATGAATACCATACGGCCGCATCGGACAGCGTCGCCGCGCACAGAGCGCGGCGAGCCGGATTGCGGCGTTTGGGCAAAACAGAGAGGGAAACGGATGGAAAAGGACTGGGAACAGGCGGCCGAGCGCGCCGTGCTCGCGGCGGCGGACACGGGGGAATACGACGTCGACGCCTCGCTGGAGGAGCTGCGCGCGCTGTGCGAGACGGCGGGCGCGGCGGTGATTGGCGAAATCGTCCAGCGGCGTGGCGCGCCGGATGCATACGGCTATCTCGGCGCGGGCAAGCTGGCCGAGGCGCGCGAACTCTGCGAGCGACTGGACGCCGACCTGCTTGTCGCCGACACCGAGCTGACAGGCGCGAAGCTGCGCAACATTGAGGCGGCCGTCGGGGTGCGGGTGGTCGACCGCACGGCGCTGATTCTGGACATCTTCGCGCAGGCGGCGCGCTCGGCCGAGGGGAAATTGCAGGTTGAGCTGGCGCAGCTGAACTACCGGCTGCCCCGCCTTGCCGGGCTGGGCACGTCGCTTTCCCGGCTTGGCGGCGGCATCGGCACCCGCGGCCCGGGTGAGACAAAGCTGGAGACGGACAGGCGCTATCTGCGCGCCCGCGCGGCGGCGCTGCGGGAGCGGCTGGACGGGATTGCGCGCCGCCGGGACACGACCCGCCGCGGCCGGGAAAAGTCGGGGGTGCCGGTCGTCGCGCTGGTGGGCTACACCAACGTCGGCAAAAGCTCGCTGCTGCGCGCGCTGACCGGCGCGGAGGTTTACGCGGCGGACAAGCTGTTTGCGACCCTCGATCCCACGGCGCGGCGGCTGTCGGTCGGGGATCTGCAGCAGGTCGTGCTGGTGGACACGGTCGGCTTTGTCAGCCGGCTGCCCCACGCGCTTGTCGACGCGTTCAAATCCACCCTCGAGGAGATCCGCTACGCGAGCCTGCTTCTGCTGGTGGCGGACGCTTCGAGCGACGCTTGGCCGGCGCAGCTCGCCGTCGCCCGCGGGGTCATCGACGAGATGGGCTGCGCGGATATCCCGACCCTGACCGTGTTCAACAAGTGCGACCGGATTGACACCGGCGCGGCGCTGCCCGGCATCGCGGTGAGCGCCCGGACGGGCGAGGGGCTGGACGCGCTGCTGGCGGCCGTGTCGGACAAGCTGAGCGAGCGGGTGGTGCGGTGCGTGGTGCGCCTGCCGTTCGACAAGCTCGGGCTCGCCGCGCTCATCCGCGAGCACGGCAATGTCCTGCGCGAGCAGTACGAGCCGGACGGCGTGCTGCTGACCGCGACGGTGGAGCGGGCGGTTTTTGAAAAGCTGCGGCCGTATGTGCAGGGAATCTGAGCGCCGCGCCGCCCCGCCCCGGGCTTCCCGCACTGTGGTTCATAAACCGAAAATAAGGATTGACATACTATATATTGCGCCGTATAATTAAAATCGCAACAAGATCATGCGAGAGGGAAACGGCCAGAATCTGCCGGGCGTTTGCGGAAAGCTTGCAGACGCGCGGCTTTTTTTGATGGAAAAATCAGGGTATCAGCGGAGGAGTAATCGTGTTCAGGACAATTAAGAAGCGGGACGGCCGCGAGGTCGAGTACAACATCCAGAAGATTGCGGGCGCCATTGAAAAGGCGATGCGCGCGGCCGGGCGCAACAATGTCGAGGAGTGCGAGCGGCTGGCGCAGATCGTCGAGCGCCGGCTGGCCGACCGGTTCGGGGACGAGGCGCCCGACGTCGAGCATATCCAGGACACAGTTGAGACGGTGCTGATGGACAACGGGTACGCGTTCGTCGCCAAAAAGTACATCCTCTACCGCTCCAACCGCACCCGGGTGCGGGAGATGAACACCCGGCTGATGAAAATTTACGACGAGCTGACCTTCTCGGACGCGGGGGACAGCGACATGAAGCGGGACAATGCCAACATCGACGGGGACACCGCGATGGGCGTGATGCTCAAATACGGCTCGGAGGGCGCGAAGGATTATTACAGCAAATACATCCTCAGCGAAAAGCAGGCGGCCGCCCACCGCGACGGGGACATCCACATCCACGACATGGATTTTTATACCCTGACGACCACCTGCTGCCAGATCGACCTGCTCAAGCTGTTCAAGGGCGGCTTTTCAACTGGGCACGGCTACCTGCGGGAGCCGAACGACATCAAGAGCTACGGCGCGCTTGCCTGCATCGCCATCCAGAGCAACCAGAACGACCAGCACGGCGGGCAGAGCATCCCGAATTTTGATTACGGCCTTGCGCCGGGCGTGGCCAAGACCTACCGCCGGGTGTACGGCATGAACCTCGCCAAGGCGCTCAGCCTGGAGACCGACGGCGAGCTGGATTATACCGGGACGGTCAAGCCGATGATCGCCGCGCTGGGCAAGGATGGGCTGGAGCCCCGGCTGGACGCGACCGATGCGGCGTATTACGCCGCCGAGCGCGCGGAGCTGGAAAAGCTGGGCTATGCCCCGGCGCTGATTGAAAAGGCGCAGAAGTTCGCCGAAAAATACGCAAAAGAGGAGACCGAGCGGGACACCTACCAGGCGATGGAGGCGGTGGTGCACAACCTCAACACGATGCACAGCCGCGCCGGCGCGCAGACCCCGTTCAGCTCGATCAACTACGGCACCGACACCAGCCCCGAGGGGCGGCTCGTCTCGCGGTGCGTCCTGCTCGCCACCGAGGCGGGGCTGGGCGCGGGGGAGACCGCGATTTTCCCCATCCATATCTTCAAGGTCAAGGAGGGGGTCAACTACAACCCCGGCGACCCGAACTACGACCTGTTCAAGCTGGCCTGCCGGGTGTCCGCCAAGCGGCTGTTCCCCAATTTCAGCTTTATCGACGCGCCGTTCAATCTGCAATACTACAAGCCCGGCCACCCCGAAAC
>CAZYAV010000012.1:0-136 GCA_964645785.1 uncultured Oscillospiraceae bacterium | reverse complement strand
TGACCTATATGGGCTGCCGCACCCGCGTGATGGGTAACGTCTACGACCCCGAGCGGGAAATCGCGTTCGGCCGCGGCAACCTCAGCTTCACCTCAATCAATCTGCCCCGCATCGCCATCAAGAGCGGCGGCAACCT
>CAZYAV010000011.1:32708-57035 GCA_964645785.1 uncultured Oscillospiraceae bacterium | reverse complement strand
CAATCGGAATCTCCTCAAGCAGGTCGGTCAGGGTAATCGCCTTGCCGGTTCGCTTGCTCATGCGCACCGGCTCGCCGTTGCGCACAAGCCGCACCAGCTGGGTGAGGACGATGTCCAGCTTGCTGCCGTCCAGCCCGATGGCGTCCATCGCGCCCTTGAGCCGGGCGACGTGGCCGTGGTGATCCGCGCCCCAGACGTTGATGACCCGGTCGAACCCGCGCACGGCGAATTTGTTGTAGTGGTAGGCGATATCGGCCGCAAAATAGGTGGGGATGCCGTTTGCGCGCACAAGCACCTCGTCCTTTTCGCCGCCAAAGTCGGTTGCGCGGTACCACACGGCGCCGTCCTGCTCGTAGATCGCGCCCCGCTCCCGCAGCAGGCCGATGACCTTGTCCACCACGCCGGCCTTGTGCAGGTCGCTTTCGGGGAACCAGACGTCGTAATCAATCCGGTAGGTGTGCAGGTCGTCCTTGAGACCCTGGATGTTGATGGGCAGCGCGTAGTCGACGAGCGCCTGCCGCCGCTCCTCGCTGGGGCGGGCGACATACGCGTCCCCGTGCAGCGCGGCGAAGGCTTTGGCGTGGGCGGTGATGTCCTCGCCCTGGTAGCCGTCCTCGGGGAACTCGATTCCCGGCTGATAGAGCTGGAGATAGCGCGCTTCCAGGGATTTTGCAAATTTCGCGATTTGGTTGCCCGCGTCGTTGATCAGGAATTCCCGGGTTACGTCGTAGCCCGCCGCGTCCAGCACGCTCGCCAGGCAATCGCCCAGCGCGCCGCCCCGCGCGTTGCCGAGATGCATCGGCCCGGTCGGGTTGGCGGAGACGTACTCCACCATGTATTTCTGCCCGCCGCCGAGGTTTGTCCGGCCGTATTCCGCGCCCGCATCGAGAATCGCGCGCACCGTGTCGGCGCAGTAGGCGTCCCCGAGGTAGAAGTTGAGGAAGCCGGGACCTGCCACCTCGACCCGCGCAAAGGCGGAGCCGTCCAGCCGGACGGATTCGGCCAGCGCCTCGGCGATTTTGCGCGGGGGCAGCCGGAGCGCCTTGGCGCCGGCCAGCGCCGCGTTGCACGCAAAGTCGCCGTGGGCGGCGTCGCCGGGGATTTCGATGATAAAGTCGGGCAGCTCTGCCTGCGGCAGCCTGTCCGCCGCCGCGGCGTCCGCAAACGCGCGGCGCACAAGCGCCGCCGCCTGCTGCTTTGCCTGTTCGATGGGGTTATGCATTGGTTTGGTTCTCCCTTACTGTGATATTGAGATCGTTGACCGACAGGGTGCTTGAGTTGACGTCCAGCTTGTACCGCAGGTGCAGCGAGCCGCCGTGCTCGTGCAGGCGGTTGTCGATTTTGACGGCGTAGACCCCGATGACCAGGGTGCCGGAGCCGGTGTCGTAGTGGCAAAGGTGCTTGCGCCCCTTTTCGATGACCAGGCTGCTGTGGGTTTTTCCGCTGCGCGAGAGGGTCGCGCGGGCGCTGTCCTCAACGGTGAGGGTGGTGGTGTCCCCCGCAAAGCCGGTGGTCTCGGATTCCTCGTACTGGATCTGGAACCGGCCGTCCTCCGCCTGCGCAAAATCGCCGCGGGTTGTCAGGGACAGCGTCTCGACGTCCCCCGCCGCGTACTGCTTTCCGTCGATTGTGATGGTGTAGTTGTTGTTCATTCCTCATCCTCCCGGATCCCAAAGCAGGGATGCAGCGCGACCCTTTGCAGATCCGCCTTGCACGCGCGCTGCGCAAGCGGATGGCCGAGAAAGACGCCGGCGTTGCTCTCAAAGCCGTCGGTCTCGTCCGAGGTGTAGAAGCGAATCGAGCCGCTGCCGCCGCGCGCGTCCCGCCCGTCCAGCAGCGCGAGCGCGTGGCGCGCCGTCTCCAGCCCGCTGTCGATCAGCCGGACGCCGCTGCCCACCGTGTCCGCGATGATGTCCTGAATGATGGGGTAGTGGGTGCAGCCGAGGATGATCGTGTCCGCCCCCGCGTCCTTTAGCGGTTGGAGATACTCCTGCGCAACCAGCCGGGTCACTGCGCAGTCCCGCGCAAAATAGCCGTTTTCCACCAGCGGCACAAACAGCGGACAGGCCTGCGGCAGCGGGACGAGCGCCGGGTCAATCGCCGCAAGCGCCCGCACAAACGAGCCGCTGCGGATGGTGGCGGGGGTGCCGAGGATGCCGATGCGCCCGTTGCGGGTGGCGGCCGCCGCCGCGCGGGCGGTGGGGGCAATCACGTCCACAAACGGGACGGGCAGCGATTCGGCGTATGCCCGGGGCAGGGTGGAGCTGACCGTGCCGCACGCCGCAACAATCAGCTTGATATCGAACGAGAGCAGGAAGGAGATGTCCTCGAGAGAGTAGCGGATGATGGTTTCAGCCGGGCGGGTGCCGTAGGGAACCCGCGCCGTGTCCCCCAGAAAGACGATGTCCTCCCCGGGGGCAAGCCGGTGCAGCTGCTTGACGGCGGTCAGCCCGCCCAGACCCGAATCAAAGATCCCGATCGCGCGCGCGTCCATCCGCTCAGTCCCGCTCGGCCGCGAGCTTGAACAGGCGGTCGATCAGCTCGGCAAAGCCGACCCCGGCCGCCGCCCACATTTTGGCGTACATGCTGATGGAGGTGAAGCCGGGAATCGTGTTCGGCTCGTTGAGATAGAGCCGGCCGGTGCTCTCCTCCAGCAGGAAATCCACCCGCGCAAGCCCCCGGCAGCCCAGCACCCGGTAAGCGCGCGCCGCCAGCGCGCGCATCTCGTCCCGCTTGTCGTCCGAAATGGCGGCGGGGATGCGGGTCTCGCTTGCGGCGTTGTTGTATTTTGCGTCGTAATCGTAAAACTCGTTGGCCGGCAGAATCTCGCCGACCGCCGAGACCTGCGGGTCGCGGTTGCCGAGCACCGAGCACTCCAGCTCCTTGCCGACGATGCACTTTTCAATCACCGCTTTTGGGTCATGCGCAAACGCGAGGTCGAGCGCCCGCCGCAGCGCATCCCGGCTGTGCACCTTGCTGATGCCGACCGAGCTGCCCGCGTTGGCGGGCTTGACGAACATCGGGTAGCCCAGCCGGCTCTCCCAGACCTGCGCGTTGTGCTCGAACGCGCTGAGCTCGTATTTGGTGGTCATGACCCAGGGCGCGTGCGGGATGCCGAAATGGTCGAGCATCGCGTTGGTCACCGCCTTGTCCATGCAGATGGCGCTGGCCAGCACTCCGCAGCCGACGTAGGGGATACCCGCAAGCTCAAACAGCCCCTGGATGGTGCCGTCCTCCCCGTTGCGCCCGTGCAGCACGGGGAAAACCGCGTCCAGCCGCTCGGTCTCATACCGCCCGTCGGGGCGCAGAATTACCAGGCCGTGAACCGCGCGGTCGGGGGAGACGAACGCGGGGCAGAGCGAGCCGCTGCGCTCCCACGCGCCGGACTCGATCTCGTCCGCGCTGCCAGAAAACCGGAACCAGCGCCCGTCCCGGGTGATGCCGATGAGGACGGGGCCGTACCCCGCCGGGAAGCTGCGGACAACCGCCGCCGCGGATTTGAGGGAAACCTCGTGCTCGCTGGACGCGCCGCCGAATAGAATGCCTGCTTTGCACTGTGCCATCATGCCGTTATAACCTCGATTTATTCTTGTATTGGGCGCCGCGGGCAGCCGAGCCGCCGCGCACCCCATGCTATAATCTTAATAAAGCCGTATTATAAATAATACCATAAAGATGCGCCAAGGGAAAGACCGAATCCCCAAAACCGCCAAAAGAGCCGTGCGGATTTGTCAGTGATGTGCTGCACAAAGGGAAAACAGCAAATGGCTGCTTGTACAATCCTGTGCTTCTGTGTGCAGCATATGGGATACCGCCTGCATCCGGCGGCTTGTGTGCTCTTTCCCATAACGAACGGGGGCGCACCCGCCTCCGGGTTCGGCCTTGGGCAGCTCTGCCGTACCGCAGGCTGAACCCCTTCACTGCCTTTTTGTTCCTTTTGCAGCACGGCATGGACAAACCCGCGCATGGCGCACATGAGCCGGCGCAAAAAAGGCTTGACAAACCCGGATTTGCAGGGTATGATATCAAACATATTGGAAATGCCGTGACGGGGAATCCGCGCAGAGATCCGCGCCGCAGAGAGCTGTCGCCCTGGTGAAAGACAGCGCCGGAACTGCCGCCGCTCGCCCCCGAGCAGCAAGCTGAAAGGCCGCTTTGGCCGAGTAGGGGAGCCGGGTTTGACCCCGTTATCAGGTCAGGCTGTTCGTCCGCATTGCGGGCCGACGGCGCCGAGTGGTTGCCCTGCGCGCAGGGCAGCAATAAGAGTGGTACCGCGAGGACGCAAGTCTCCGTCTCTTAGCCGAAACAACAGGCTGAGGGACGGTTTTTTGTTGCAGAAAGCCGGCGGCGCGTACAGGCGGCGCAGACCCGTTCGGCCGGAACTGGAAAGGAGCTTTTGCCAACCATGATGAACCCGAAAAAGTACAGCCCGGGGTACTTCCCCGCGCCCGAATGCGAGATGCGCTGGGCGAAAAAGGACCACATTGAAAAGGCGCCCATCTGGTGCAGCGTCGACCTGCGCGACGGGAACCAGAGCCTCATTGTCCCGATGAGCCTGGAGGAAAAGCTGGATTTTTTCCGCTTCCTCGTCAAAATCGGCTTTAAGGAGATTGAGGTCGGCTTCCCGGCGGCGAGCGAGACCGAGTACGACTTCCTGCGCGCGCTCATCGAGCAGAACCTCATCCCCGGGGACGTGACGGTGCAGGTGCTGACCCAGTGCCGCGACCACATCATCCGCAAGACCTTTGAGGCGCTGCGCGGCGCGCCGAGCGCGGTTGTCCATTTTTACAATTCCACCAGCGTTGCCCAGCGCGAGCAGGTCTTTAAAAAATCCAAAGAGGAAATCAAAAAAATCGCGACCGACGGGGCGCAGCTGGTTAAAAAGCTGGCCGCGGAATACCCGGGGAATTTCCGCTTTGAATACAGCCCCGAGAGCTTTACGGGCACCGAGCCGGAATACGCGCTGGAGGTGTGCAACGCGGTGCTGGATATCCTGCAGCCGACGGCCGAAAAGCCGGTGATTATCAACCTGCCCGTGACGGTTGCGATGAGCATGAGCCATGTGTACGCAAACCAGATCGAGTACATGAGCGACCGGCTGAAATACCGCGAGAACGTCGTGCTCAGCCTGCACCCCCACAACGACCGCGGCTGCGGCGTGGCGGACACCGAGCTGGGGCTCCTGGCCGGGGCGGACAGGGTCGAGGGCACCCTGTTCGGCAACGGGGAGCGCACCGGCAACGTCGACGTCATCACCCTCGCGATGAACATGTACAGCCACGGCGTCGACCCGGGACTCGATTTTTCGGATATGCCGGCGGTCGTGGCCGAATACGAAAAGGTGACCCGGATGCACGTGTACGAGCGGCAGCCCTACGCGGGGGCGCTGGTATTTGCGGCGTTCTCGGGCAGCCATCAGGACGCGATTGCCAAGGGGATGAAGTGGCACGAGGAGAAGGAGCCGGAGCGCTGGACGGTGCCCTATCTGCCCATCGACCCCCACGATGTCGGCCGCGAGTACGAGACCGACGTCATCCGCATCAACAGCCAGTCGGGCAAGGGCGGCATCGGCTATGTGCTCGAGCAGGCGTACGGCTACAACCTGCCGCCCAAGATGCGCGAGCAGCTCGGCTACGCGGTCAAGTCGGTCTCCGACCACATGCACAAGGAGCTTTCCCCGGCGGATATTCTCTCGATTTTCGAGATGGAATATGTCAACAAAAACGAGCCATTCAATGTATTGGAGGCGCACTATCTCCAGCAGCGGGACGGCATCCACGCCGTTGTGTCCGTAAGCGAAAACGGCGAGACCCGCGAGTATGCCGGCAAGGGCAACGGGCGGCTGGACGCGGTGAGCAACGCGGTGCGCGGCGGCTCCGGGCGGTCGTACGCGATCCTCACCTACACCGAGCACGCGCTGGAGACTGGCTCGACCAGCCAGGCGGCGGCCTATGTCGGGCTGGAATGGGAGGACGGGCAGGTCACCTGGGGCGCCGGGCTGGACACCGACATCATGGCGGCGAGCGTCCACGCGCTTGCAAGCGCCATCAACAATCACAGGGATTGACCCGCAGCAGGGCAATCGGAAAGGAACGTGACGGCTATGGGAATGACAATGACGCAAAAGATCCTCGCGGCGCACGCGGGGCTGGACAGGGTCGAGCCTGGTCAGCTGATTATGGCGCAGCTGGACATGGTGCTGGGCAACGACATCACCAGCCCGGTCGCCATCAACGAGTTTGAAAAGGCGGGCTTTGAAACGGTGTTTGACAAAACGCGCATCAGCCTGGTGATGGATCACTTTGTGCCCAACAAGGACATCAAGGCGGCGCAGCAGGCAAAGCAGAGCCGCCGGTTTGCCCAAAAGCACGGCATCGTCAACTTTTATGACGTGGGCTGCATGGGGGTGGAGCACGCGCTGCTGCCTGAAAAGGGGCTGGTTGCGGCGGGGGACTGCGTCATCGGCGCAGACAGCCACACCTGCACCTACGGCGCGCTCGGCGCGTTTTCCACCGGCGTGGGCAGCACCGACATGGCGGCCGGTATGGCGACCGGCAAGGCGTGGTTCAAGGTGCCGGGCGCAATCCGCTTTGCGCTGAAGGGTAAGCTGCAAAAATACGCCTGCGGCAAGGACGTGATCCTGCACATCATCGGCAAAATCGGGGTGGACGGCGCGCTGTATAAAAGCATGGAATTCGGCGACGAGGGGCTTGCCAGCCTGAGCATGGACGACCGGCTGTGCATCGCCAACATGGCGATTGAGGCGGGCGCGAAAAACGGCATCTTTGAGGTGGACGAAATTACCCGCGCCTACCTGGACGGCCGCGCGCAGCACCCGTACACCGTCTATGCCCCCGACCCCGACGCGGCGTATGAAAAGGTCGTGGAAATCGACCTTGCGCAGGTGCGGCCGACCGTCGCGTTCCCCCACCTGCCCGAAAACGCCAAAACCATCGACGAGGCGGCCGCGATGAACATCCCCATCGACCAGGTGGTCATCGGCAGCTGCACCAACGGCCGCCTGTCCGACATGGCCGCCGCTGCGGCGCTGCTCAAGGGGCGCAGGGTCGCGAAGAATGTCCGCGCCATCGTCATCCCCGCCACCCAGCACATTTACAAGGAGTGCATCCGGCTCGGCTATACCGATATCTTCATCGACGCGGGCTGCGTCGTCTCCACCCCCACCTGCGGCCCCTGCCTGGGCGGCTATATGGGCGTGCTGGCCGAGGGGGAGCGGTGCGTCTCCACCACCAACCGCAATTTTGTCGGCCGCATGGGGCATGTGCAAAGCGAGGTTTATCTTGCAAGCCCCGCCGTCGCGGCCGCGTCCGCCATTGCCGGCAAAATCGCCAATCCTGAGGAGGTGCAGTAACCCATGGTTAAGGGAACAGTGCATAAATATCCGGACAACGTCGACACCGACGTGATTATTCCCGCGCGGTATCTGAACACCGCCGACCACGCCGAGCTTGCGGCGCACTGCATGGAGGACATCGACCCGAGCTTCAAAAGCAGGGTGAAGGCCGGGGACGTGCTGGTGGCGGGGTGGAATTTCGGCTGCGGCTCCTCGCGGGAGCACGCGCCGATCGCCATCAAGGAGAGCGGCATCGCCTGCGTGATTGCAAAAACCTACGCGCGCATCTTTTACCGCAACGCCATCAACATCGGACTGCCGATTTTTGAATGCGAGGCCGCCGCGGACGGCATTGCGGACGGCGACGAGGTGGAGGTGGATTTTGCAACCGGCGTGATCCGCGACCGCACCAGCGGCCAGCAGTACCAGGCGCAGCCCCTGCCCGGGTTCATCCAGAACATCGTGGACAAGGGCGGACTGTTAAATTCGCTGAAATAAAGGGAGAGAAGAATGGACAGGAATATCACGGTTCTGCGGGGGGACGGTATCGGCCCCGAGGTGGTCGGCGAGGCGGTCAAGGCGCTGGAGGCGGTCGCAGCGAGGTTCGGCCACAGGTTTGCGTTCCGGTACGCGGACATCGGCGGCTGCGCGATTGACCGCTGCGGCGAGCCGCTGCCGCAGGAGACGGTCGACGCCTGCCTTGCGGCGGACAGCGTCCTGCTGGGGGCGGTGGGCGGCCCCAAATGGGACGGTCTTGCGGGGGACAAGCGCCCGGAAAAGGGGCTGCTGGGCATCCGCAAGGCGATGGGGCTGTATGCGAACCTGCGCCCGGCGCGGCTGTTCCCGCAGCTTGCGGACGCGAGCCCGCTGCGGTGGGATATCGTCGAGCGCGGCATCGACTTTGTGGTGGTGCGGGAGCTGATCGGCGGGGTCTATTTCGGCGCGCACACAACCGAGGAGCGGGGCGGTGAGCTGGTCGCGACCGACGTGATGCCCTACGCCGAGCACGAGATTGAGCGGATTGTGCGGGTGGCGGTCGACATCGCCCGCAAGCGCCGCGGCAGGCTGACCAGCGTGGACAAGGCGAACGTGCTGGATACCAGCCGCCTCTGGCGCCGGGTCGCGGAGCGGATTGCCGCCGAAAATCCCGACATTGCGTTTTCCAACATGCTGGTTGACAACGCGGCGATGCAGATTGTCAAAAACCCGGCGCAGTTCGACGTCGTCGTCACCGAGAACATGTTCGGCGACATCCTGACCGACGAGGCGAGCATGATTACCGGCAGCATCGGCATGATTCCGTCCGCCTCGCTCGGGGACGGCAGCCGGGGGCTGTACGAGCCGATTCACGGCTCCGCGCCCGATATTGCGGGCAGGGATATCGCCAACCCGATCGGCACCATCCTGTCCGCCGCGATGATGCTGCGCTATTCCTTTGACATGCCGAAGGAGGCGGACGCGGTGGAAAACGCGGTATCCGCCGTGCTGGACGCGGGTCTGCGCACGGCGGACAGCGCCGCGCCGGGCGTCGAGCCGGTCGGCTGCCGGGCGATGGGGGACGCGGTCGCCGCGCGAATCTGAGCGCGCACGCCGCGCCGGCCGGAACCGGCGGCGCACCCGGCTCCGTCCGCTTTTTTCGCCGTTTTTTGCCACTTTTTGCCGTAAAACGCGGGGGCGCATCTGCGGCGCGCCGGACAGGGGAACGGGACAGCCGCGCCCTGCCGCCTGTGTGTGCCGGAATGCAAAGCCCGCTGCCGGGCGGGGAAGGTGTCCCAGCGCGGAAAACGGCCGGTGCCGTTCATTCCCGGATTGCCCATGCTCCGGCGAAGCCTGGGCGGTGCCCCGGCCTGCGGTAAAAGACGGCTTGGCGTTCGTTCGGGCTTATGCCGGCGGACAGAGAAAGAGAGCGGGACGCGCGGCCGGTCTGGCGCTGCGTCCCGCTCTCTCACTCGTTCGGCTGGCTCACTTCTGGGTAAAGCTCTTGCAGAAATGCGGCGTGGCGACCGCGTTTGCGCTGGTCTGCTCGTGCGTGACCTCAATGGTCGAAAGGGTGCAGCGGTTGCAGCCCTCGTTGTGCAGGCACTCGCACACGTCACATTTGACACCGATGTTTTCCATCTGATTTCACCTCCCGGTTGTTTACGCTTAGGATGCCCCGGCCGGGGGAAAAGTATACATCCCGCGGCGCAGAAATCCCGCGGCGCGCGGGGTCGGGCGGTGTGGGGCGGCCGGCTGCCCCGCGGTTGACATCCCATCCCGATTGCAATAAAATCAGGGATAGAAGCAGCAAAACGGCGGTGGGATAAGAAAGGAACAGGGAGAATGAAATACGCATTTGTCAACGGGTTTGTATTGGATGGTTCGCGGGACATGCAGCCGCGGGCGGGGCTTGCGGTGCTGGTTGACGGGGACAAAATCACGGCGGTTGCGCCCCGCACCGAGACTGCGCTGGACGGATACGAGACGGTCGACCTCGGCGGCCGGTATCTGATGCCCGGGCTGGTCAACCTGCATGTGCACCTGCCCGCGAGCGGCAAGCCGAGCAAGAAAACGAGCGACCCGGCCAAGACGGTCAAGCTGATGACCAGCAACGGGCTGATGCGCTGGATTATGCGGACCATGTGCGAGGGGTACGCCCGCACCGAGCTGATGAGCGGGGTGACGACCATCCGCACGGTCGGCGGCGTCGAGGATGTCGACAGCGTCATCCGCGACCGCATCCTGGCGGGCAAGGCGACAGGACCGCGCATCCTCGCAAGCAACATGGCGGTCTCGGTGCCCGATGGACATATGGCCGGCTCGCTTGCCTATATTGCCAACACGCCGCAGGAGGCGCGGGAGTTTGTCCGGAAAATCGCGCAGGACAAGCCGGATCTCATCAAGCTGATGATTACCGGCGGCGTGCTTGACGCAAAGGTCAAGGGCGAGCCGGGCGTGCTGCGGATGCAGCCGGAGCTGGTCAAGGCCGCCTGCGAGGAGGCGCACGGGCTCGGGCTCAAGGTGGCGGCGCATGTGGAAAGCCCGGAGGGGGTGCGCGTCGCGCTTGAAAACGGGGTGGACACAATCGAGCACAGCGCGAAGCCGGACGACGAGATTCTGCGCCTGTTCAAGGAGCGGGGCGCGTACCAGGTTGCGACGATTTCCCCCGCGCTCCCCTTTGCGCTGTTTGACCGCGCGGTCAGCGGCGCAACCGAGATTTCGCAGTTTAACGGCAAAATCGTGTTTGACGGGATTATCGAGTGCGCGAAGGCCTGCCTGGAAAACGACATCCCGGTCGGCCTCGGCACGGACACCGGCTGCCCGTTTATCACCCACTACGACATGTGGCGCGAGGTGGTTTATTTCCACAAATACTGCGGCGTGTCCGAGGCGTTTGCGCTGTACACGGCGACCCGCCGCAACGCGGAAATCGCGGGGCTGGGCGAGCTGACCGGTTCGGTGGAGGCGGGCAAGTGCGCGGATCTCATCGTGACAAAGGAGAACCCGCTCGACGACCTGCGGGCGCTGCGCAGGGTCGATATGGTGATGGCGCGCGGCAACCTGATCCGCGAGCCGAAGGTCAAAAAAATGCCGGAAGTGGAGCGGGAACTGGACAAGTTCCTCTGAGCGCGGCGTAGGCCGTGCGCCCGCTTTGGAAGGATTCGCCCAAAGGCTCTGTTTGACAAAAAAAGGCGCCCGCACGCCCCCACAAAGGAGCGGCGCGCGGGCGCCTTTTGCCGGCTTTCCTGACGACGGAGCCGGGGCAGTGGCCGGCAACAAGGTCACGGTGGGCATCCCTGCTTTGTGGAAAAGGGAGGCGCCCCGGCATCCGCGCGGGACGGGGAATAAAAAGGACGGGGAATCAATCCGCCGGGGGCCGCTGGCTTTCCGGCGGATTTTCCTATAAAATCGAGCGCCTCTTGCCTGTCCCGAAAATCGCGCGGGCTGCCGGCAGTCGCCCAGGTCTACAGCTTGCGCTGCCGTTTTTATTGACGCTGCGGATAAGCGCGGCCGTCCGTTTTTTCGCTTAGTATCCGGCGCGCCGCGGGCGCCGGGTTGACGCGTGCGGAACAGCCCCCTTGACAAATACACAAGTATCGCATATTATTTAGTAATACAAAATAATTTGCGTAAAAGGGGGTGACGGTGTGGAGGATCGCTTTTTGCAGCAGCTGAAAAAGGGCGTGCTGGAGCTGCTGGTGCTGGGGCTGCTGTGCAAAAAACCGGCGTACGGGTACGAGCTGCTCGGCGTGTTGACGGAGCGGTCGAACGGCCTGTTCAGGCTGCGGGAGGGGACGCTCTACCCCATCCTGTACAGGCTGGAGGACGATGGCCTGATCCGGTCGAACTGGCAGCCGGCCGAGGGGCGGACGGCGCCCAAGAAAATCTACACGGCGACGCCCGAGGGGCAGCAGGCATTTGCCCGCCGACGCGCGCTGTGGGCGGATTTTCAGCGAACGATCGAGCGGATGCTTCAGGGGGTGGAAGAGAATGAAAATCCAATTTAAGGGCAGGACAATTGATCTTTTGCCGCGCATCAAGCGGTATGTCAACGCGGTTGAGCGCAGGCTGCGGCTCCCGTACAGGCTGCGCGCCCGGGTGATGAGCGATTTTGCCACCTCGATTGCGGCGCGGCAGGAGGCGGGCGAGACGGTCGAGCAGATTATCGAATCCCTCGGCTCGCCCAAGGCCGCGGCGGCGGAGCTGAACGAGCAGCTGCGCGCCTACCAATACCGCAAAAGCCCCTGGCGATTTGTGTGCCTCGCGCTTGCGATTCTGGCCGGACTTTGGCTGATTGGCCAGCTGGCGGCATCGCACATTCTGGCGCAGTCGCTCGGCGTCATCGGCGGCGCGGATGGCCCCACCGCGATTTTTGTCACGTATGCCCCGCTTGCCGGGCAGTGGCGAACCGTTGCCGCTGCGCTGCTGGCTATCCTTGGCATTTTCGGCTATTGGCGGCTTTGCCGCTGCAAACAAAAGACGCAGCCGCATTCGGAGGAGTGACCGGCGGCCTTAGCCGGGCGCGCGGGCAAAGCCCCCAGGCGTGGGCGGAAGCGCGGGCGCTTTGCCGTCCAGCGCGGAATCGGATAGCCACGCGAATCGCAGTCGGCAGGGGAAGCCCTGCGGCGGGCGCAGGGGGAACGAAACAGCTCGCGTCCGGTTTTTGAAGCAGGCGGCACCAGTGACGGGTTTGGGAGGTGTCCGTGGAATGCTTCGGTGCTCGCGCAGAATCGGATATCCGCGCGAACCACAACCGGCAGGGGAAGCCCTGCGGCAGGCGAAAAGAAAACAGAACAGCCCGCGGCCTGTTTTTGAAGCAGGCGGCGCCGGTGTTGGGTTTGGGAGGTGCCCGCGGGGCGCTTCGGTATCCGTGCGGAATCTGGATAATCGCGCGAACCGCAAACAACAGGGGAAATCCTGCGGCAGATGAAAAGAAAACGGAATAGTTTGCGCCCGGCTTTTAAAGCGGGCGGCGCCGGTGTTGGGTTTGGGAGATGTGCGCGGAGTGCTTTGGTGCCCGCGCGGAATCGGATAGCCGCGCAAATCGCAGCTGGCAGGGGAGCCCCGCGGTGGGCGCGGGGGGAACGGAACAGCCCGCTTTAATGCGGGCGGCGCCGCTCTGTGCGTCCGCGTCCTGCCTGCCGGTTCACGTGGGAATAACAAGGAGCCGGATCGGCGCCCGGCCGCCGGGCGTCCCTGCGTGCAAATGCCGACGCGGCGTCCGCCCGTTCAGCAGGGACGGATTGCCGCGAATCCGCATTTGAAGCAGTGTTGTCGGTGCAAATGAGAGAGGGCGTGAAAAGTATCTTTGCTTTTCACGCCCTCTTTTCTGCTGCGGCAATTCTTCGTTTGTTTTTTCGCCGAAACCTTGTTCCCGTCCCGAAAGCCGTCCTGCTTCCCCGGCCTTCGGGACGGGAACGCGGAGAAATATTTCCCGGTACAATCCATAAAAACGAGCGCCGCATCCTGCAAAGCTCATTGAGAGGAAACCCGGCCAAAAGTCCTGCGGACGACCGGATAAAACCATGGCCTGCCGCGGGAGACCGGTTTTTCTCTATCCGCCGCAGAAATTGCGCGGACAAACCGGCCGCATCCCCCGCGGCGTCACAGCTCAAAGGTCAAAAATGCACTGTGCAGCGCCTTTCTGGACAGGCTGGTTGTCAGCCCGAGGGGGAAGTTCCGCTCGTCATAGGCAATAATGTCCCAGAGAAGGGCGGAATCCTCCGGCCGAACCTGAATCAGCCCGGGGTCGTAGTCGAGATCAATGTCCTTGTGAATAAAGAATTTGATGAATTTCGGCTTGACAAGCAGCGATTCGCCGAGATATTCGTGAAAATACATCTGCTCAATCTGCCGGGTATCAATGCCGGGGGCGCGCATCAAATGCACCGGCACATAGCTGTAATCCAGCTCTTCAACCGTATTGCCGGCCAAAACCTGCCGGACAACCTCGTAAACCTCCTGACCCGGCTTGAGCATCAGCTTTGCGCGGACATTCTCGCCGGGCTGAACGCAATTGATGGAGATGCAGCGGTGCTCTTTCAGCCCAAACGCATGATCCTGCGGGTTAATCTTGATCCGGCCTGTAAAACACAGCGAATCGGAAAGCTCGGTATCCGGCGCGTTTGCGCACACAAAGCTGCCGACACCGCGCACGCGCTCGATGATTCCGCGTGTCGCAAGCTCCTTGACGGCGGCGTTTGCCGTGACCCGGCTTACGCCGAAATGCGACGTCAGCTCCGTTTCAGAGGGAATTTTGTCCCCGGCCTTCAAATCGCCGTTGTTGATCTGGTCAATGATGTAAGATTGAATCTGACGGTATTTTGGAACGTAATTAAAATCCTCAATCATCTTTATCTACTCCCTAATCTAATAATAATAAATGAAACGCATATTGAAGTCAAGAACGCACCAATGAAATGGGAAAAGGCAAAAAATTTTGTAATATTCGTCAAATAAATCGGAAATTAAATGTGTAATTCGTGTATTGAAATTCGCAAGAAAGAGAATTATCATAAAATAAAACAATAAGTGAACGATACAGCAATACATAAAGACAACTTGTTATCATGAAAACCTATTTGAATAAAATTCAAGAATAATAGAATTGAATAATAGGTAAATCAGCAAATTTATTCGACAAACGCTGCTTAACCCCACAAAAAGATGTGTGCGGGCAAAGGCCGGAGGTTCCCGAACCATGGGCAGGCGCGTTTTGGCCGGCGGCGCTTCTGACCGTTCGGCAAAGCCGGGATTCGACCAATGCGGCGGGAGGCTCGCAGGCAGATCCGTCCGACGCAGGGACGGTTAAAGCGAGCGGTTCCGGGCGCAGTGCCGGTCGAATGGCCGCGGCTTATGCAGGATGCCGGGGGACGGGCTGCGTCATCGTCGGACGCCGCCGTGATGGAAGGCCGCCGGGGGAAGACCTTAAAAAACCGCATTCCGGCGCGAAAGGCACCGCAGAACAGAATACCGGCTGAAATTTTGCGGCCAAAGAAGCGGACGCTCATTCTTTTCAAAATGCGGCCGGGTTTCAAGCGGCGAAGAGGCCGGCACATCGGTTTGCGGAAAACCGAATAAAACGGCAGGCCGACGCAGGGCGCAGGATTGGCCGGCATGGCCAAACCCGGCTGAAGGGATGCACACGCGCCCATGCCGTATTGTGCGGCGGAATTACACAGAACCGGCACGGGGACGGATATTGTCACAATAAAGAACGAAACGGAGAAACAGAGATGAATCATGAGGAGCGGATCAGGGCGGCAATTGCCGGAGAGGAGGTGGACCGGGTTCCGATCAATATCTGGATGCATTTTTCCCGCTACGATCAGGATCCGGTTTCGCTGGCGCTGGCACAGATACAGTTTCAGCGGGAATACGACTTCGATTTTATCAAATTGATGCCCTTTGGCCTGTACAGCGTGCAGGACTGGGGCGCGCAGATTGAAATTTACTGCGACCCGCTTAAAGAACCCGTCGTGCTCAGCTCGCCGATTCAGGACGTCAGGAGCTATGAGATGATCGAGCCGCTGAACGCGAACCACGGCACATGGGGAAAACAGCTGGAGCTGGCGCAGCAGGTCTCCCGCCGGGTGGATCCGGATACACCGTTTATCCAGACGATTTTCAGCCCGCTTACAACCCTGAAAAAGCTGGCGGGCGACCGGCTGCTGCGGGATATGCAGACCGATCCGCAGGCCGTGCACAGCGCGCTTAAGGCGATCACCGAAACAACGGTCGCGTTTGTGCAGGCGAACATCGACGCCGGCGTAAGCGGGTTCTTCTTCGCAACGCAATGCGCGCAGCGGGACATGTTCACCGACGCGCAGTTCGCCGAGTTTGCGCAGCAGTACGATTTGCAGGTCATGCGTTCGTACTGTGAAAAGACCTATTTCAACGTTGTCCATATTCACGGCAGCGACGTCCGGTTTGAGCAGATTGCAGCCGGGTATCCCTGCAATGTCGTCAATTGGCACGACCGCAACACCTCGCCCAGCATGGCCGAGGCGCGCGGTCTCTGTTCTAAATGCTTTTTAGGTGGTATTCTGGAAGCGCCGCATTTTGAAGGGAACCGGCTTGTGTACAAAAGCATTCTGAACGACTCGACGCCCGGGGAGATTCGCAGGCATGTGCAGGAGGCGATTGACGCTGCGGGGCGCAGGCGCCTGATTCTTGGCCCGGGCTGCGTGGCCGACCCGCGCGCCGCGGCGGAGAATATCCGCGCCGCGCGCGAGGCCGTCTGAGGCGGATCGGTTTTGCGCAGGCACAGATTGGTTTTCGATGTAAGGCGGTTTACATTGGAGATAGATTTCAGATACTAAAAGAAGAGGAGATTACGTATGGCAAAGAAATTCATCAGCGTGATCCTTGCCGCTTTGCTGCTGGCCGGCATGTTTGCGGGCTGCTCCGGCAAGCCGGACGAGGACGAAAACAAAACTGACGAGAACGCAAAAATCCGGCTGTCGGTCGTCGGACCGACCACCGGCCCGAACGCCGATTACGGCATCGGCTTCCAGAGAGCCGCGGAAATGATGGAGGAGCTTTGGAACGCCAAGGGCGGGTGCGCCGGCCGCGAGGTCGAGATCATCGTTTATGACGATAAGGCGAGCATCGAGGAGGATCTCTCTCTTGCCCAGATGATCACCGAGGATCCGCTCAACTACGGCACGGTTGGCCATTTCGCGGGGCCGATCGCGGTGGCGCCGGTTTATGAAGAGGCCGGCATGGTGTACATTGCGCCGGCGGCTTCCGCGGTGGAATTCACCGGCATCGGCGATTACAGCTTCCGCAACAACTACACGCTGCAGCTGGACGCCAAATGGCTGACCGACATTGCCGTTGACCAGGGATACAGCGACTGCGCGATTGTCTATGTGCAGAACGACTGGGGCGTCAGCGCATTGCAGACCATGAAGGATGAAATTGACAACCGCAGCGATTTTTCCATCCTCGCCGAGGAGGCGGTTCAGGAAGGACAGACCGACTACAGCGTCCTGGTTGAAAAGATCAAATCCCTTGGCACCAAGTGCGTGATTATTCAGGCGTTTTACCCCATCGTCGCGCCGTTCTGCAGCCAGATCAAGGCGGAGATTCCGGACGTCCAGATCTTTGCGCCCGGCTCTGTTTACAACGACGAGTTCCTGAAGCTTGCCGGCGCGGACGCCGCCGGGCTGATCTGCACAACAGCGTTTGCCGCCGAATCGACCGAGGAGGTCGCGGCTGCGTTTTCCAAGGATTACCATGACCGTTACGGCAGCTATCCCAGCGGCCAGACTGCGCAGTGCTACGACAGCCTCGGCATCCTGCTGACGGCGATTGAGTCGCTGAACGGGGTCAACGACGGCGAGGCAATCAAGAACGCGGTGGAGAAAATCAGCTATGAGGGTATCTGCGGCCTGACCACCTTTGACGAGGTTCACGACGCGCACAAGCCCAGATGGGTTGTGCAGGTTGTCGAGGGCGGCGGCGCGTGGGAGGTTCTCGGCTCGGTCGAGTAAGTTCCAACCCTGTAATGATCCTGCCCGCGCAGGCAGGGAAACGGCTTATCCAAAAAAGCGGACAGGGAAGAACGGCCGCCTGTTCTTCCCTGTCCCTGTCTTGTTTCTTTGTCATCATCGTTGATGTTTTTAATGGGCTCGAAAGGGGGAAGTGATTTGTGAATTATCTCATAAACGGATTGACGCTGGGCTCGGTTTACGCGCTGGCCGCCGTCGGTTACTCAACCGTGTTCGGCACCCTGCGCCTGATCAATTTTGCGCACAGCACGGTATACGCGTTCGGCAGCATTATGGCCTGGGTCGCGCTGACCCAGTTTGAATGGCCTGTCCTGGCAAGTGTTCTGTTTGCGGCGGTCATGGCGGCGCTGCTGAACATCGCAATAGACCGGTTCACCCTGGTGCCGATTCGCAAAAAACAGGGGGTCGGCATCTCGGCCATGGTCGCGACCATCGGCGTCTCTTTTATGGTGCAGAGCATTATGGAAATCGTGTTTGGCAGCGAGTACCAGCGATTCCCTTCTTTTTTTAATTTTGGCAAGGTCACAATCGGATCGGTCAGCCTCAACTCGTCGCAGCTCATTATCACCGGCGTGGCGCTGCTGATTATGGTGGCGCTCATCCTGCTCATCCAGAAAACGCCGGCCGGGCTGGAGATGCGCGCGGTTGAGCAGAACAGCAAGGCCGCAAAAATCTGCGGCGTTAAGGTCAACCGGGTCGTCTCGCTCGCGTTCGGCGTCGCGGGCGCTTCGGCCGCCATCGCGGGCGCGCTGATTGGCGGGTATTACCAGATGCTGTCCCCGTCCATGGGCTCCATGACCGGGCTCAAGGCGTTTGCCGCCGCGGTACTCGGCGGGATCGGCTCGGTACCGGGCGCGATCCTGGGCGGCCTTGTGATCGGATGCGCCGAAATATACGGCACGGTGCTGTTCGGCGGCGGGTACACGGACTCGATCGCGTTTTTGATTCTGTTTATTGTGCTGCTGGTGCGGCCGATCGGCTTCTTCGGCAAAACTGCGATTACAAAGGTGTGAGCCATGAAAAAACTATCCGAATCCATTCAGTCCGTCATAAGCAGCAGGGCAGGCCGCGCTGTGGCGTTCGCGGTCTGCGCGGCGCTGGCGGCGGCCGTGCTGCTCGCGCCGCTGTATGTCTCCAAATACCTGCTGCGCATCCTCATTATGCTGCTGGTTTACGCGGTGCTGGCCATCTCGCTGAACATGATTACCGGCTATCTGGGGGAGATTTCGCTCGGGCACATTATCTTTTTTGCGATTGGGGCGTACGCCTCCTCGCTGCTTGTGCTCAGGCTGGGCATGAATTGCTGGCTGGCGGCGTTCCTCGGCTCCTGCATCGCGGGGGCGTTCGGCGCGCTGCTGGGTCTCCAGACCCTGCGCATTTCCGGCACCTATCTTGCGATTGTCTCGCTGGGATATTACTACGTGATCCGCATGGTGATTATCAACTGGATGAGCCTGACCAACGGCGCAAACGGCCTGTTCAACATCCCGGCGCCGAGCGTTTTCGGCGTAGACCTCGTCATCCGAAACGGCGGCGCATATTATCACATCCTCGCTTTCCTGCTGCTCACCATGCTGGTCAACCACCTGGTTGTCAACTCGAAAATCGGCCGCGCAATCAAGGCGGTGCGCGAGGACAGGCTGGCGGCCGATCTTGTCGGGATTTTCACGGATCGCTACAGGGTGTTTGCGTTCGCCTTCGGCGGCTTTTTTGCCGGGCTTGCGGGCAGCTTTTACGCGCAGCTCATCACCTACATCAACCCCTCCAACTTCACCTATGATATGTCGATTATGGTGCTGTGCATGGTGATTCTGGGCGGCCGCGGTTCGGTGAAGGGGATGCTGCTTGGCGCGGCGGTGATTTCGCCGCTCGGCGAGGTGCTGCGGCAGCTGACCATGCATATGCCCGCCTGGCTGAAAATCGAAAACCCGGATCAGTGGCGGTTTGTTATTTTCGGCCTGATTCTGGTGCTGATGATGCAGTTCCGCCCGCTCGGCGTGTTCGGCGGGCTGGACAAAAAGCCGTACAGGCTGCCCAAGGGCGTGACCATTGAGGAGGGAGGCGCGCGGAATGGCCTTTCTTGAATGCAGGGGAATTACCAAAAAATTCGGCGGAATCACCGCGGTTGACGAGGTCGGCTTCGCGGTCGAAAAGGGGCAGATCGTCTCGATTATCGGCCCGAACGGCGCGGGAAAAACAACCGTGTTCAACCTGATTACCGGCGTGTATACGCTGGACGGCGGCAGCGTGTGGTTTGAGGGCAACGATATCTCCAACAAAAAGGTGCAGGAGATTGTCCACGCCGGCATCTCGCGCACCTTCCAGAACCTGCGCCTGTTCCAGAACCTGCGGGTGATTGAAAATGTGCTGATCGGGTTCCACGACAGCATCCGGTACGGCTTTTTCGACGTGCTGTTCAGGACAAAGCGGTTCCGGGAGAACGAGCGGGTCAACACCCAGAAAGCGGTCGATATTCTCAAATCCATCGACCTGATCGACCAGCTGAATAACTACGCGGTCAACCTGCCCTACGGGCAGCGCAAGCGGCTGGAAATTGCGCGGGCGATGGCGACGGACGCAAAGCTGCTGCTGCTGGACGAGCCGGCGGCCGGCATGAACCAGAACGAGAGCCAGGATCTGATGAATTTTATTCTCAAACTGCGGGACATGGGCTATACAATCCTGATGATCGAGCACGACATGAGCGTGGTCATGGGCGTTTCGGACTATGTCTATGTCATGAATTTCGGCAAAAAAATCGCGGAGGGCGTGCCGGAAGCGGTCGCCAAGGATCCGATGGTGATTGAGGCGTATCTTGGTCAGGAGGTGGACGAGGATGATGCTTGAGCTGGAAAACGTAAACACCTATTACGGCCATATCCACGCCTTAAAAGGGGTCAATCTCCGGGTGGACGAGGGCGAGATCGTCACCCTCATCGGCAGCAACGGCGCGGGCAAAACGACCGCCCTGTCGAGCATCATGGGGCTTGTCAGGCACAGCGGCTCGATTCGCTTTATGGGCCGGGAAATCTCCAACCAGGACACGGCGGAGATTGTCTCGGCCGGCATCGCGCTCTCGCCCGAGGGGCGGGAGGTGTTCCCCTCCCTGAGCGTCGAGGAAAACCTGCGGATCGGCGCGCGGATCTGCCGGGACAAAAAGCAGGTTGCCGGGAATTACGCCTATGTTTACGAGCTGTTCCCGCGCCTCAAGGAGCGCAAAAAGCAGTATGCGGGAACCCTGTCCGGCGGGGAACAGCAGATGCTCGCCATCGCCCGCGCGCTGATGAGCAGCCCCAAGCTGCTGATGCTGGACGAGCCGTCGCTCGGGCTTGCGCCGAACATTGTCAAGATGATTTTCGACATGGTGCGCGAGATTAACCGCAACGGGGTGACGGTGCTGCTGGTGGAGCAGAACGCGAGCATGGCGCTGCGCGCCGCCAACCGCGGCTATGTGCTGGAAACAGGCAGCATTGTGCTGGAGGACGACGCGAAAGCGCTGCGCAGGAACGAGGCGGTGCGCAAGGCCTACCTGGGCGGTTGACAAGGTGCACCGGAGCCGTTTGAGGCGCCCGCTCCACGGCACTTTGCGGGGCGGCCGGTGAAGCGCGGCAAAAGGATGATGGCATAGCCGGAAAGGAAGCAGAATGGAACAAGCGGTTGCACAGCGCCTGCATGAGAAAAAAGAGCTGTTTATGAACGTCGCGCGCGGCATAAAGCCCGCGCGGATCCCCACCCTTTCCAACGTGTGGACGTGGAAGGTGTTCGACGCGGGCTATAACCTGCGCCAGGCGCTCTATGATTACGATATCATGGCGCAGGCGGTCTATCAGTTTCAGGAGAAATACGACTTTGATGTCTCGTTTGACATCGGCGGGCGCAACCCGGTTCGGGTGCTGGAGGCGTTTGACGCGGAAATCTACCATCTGGACGAGGCGGGGGAGACCCTGTCCTTTAAGGATATGGACATGATTGACGGCGCCGACGGGATGCGCTCGATGATCGACAAGGGATATTTCCGCGCAGCTGTCGAGGATATCCTGCCAAAAAAATACCATCTGCTCGACCGGGAAGACGCGGTCAACCGGCTGGTGCAGTCGGCGGCGGCTTTTAAGGCGTTCAGGGATTTCCAGGGCGAGGTGCAGAACACGCTGACCGAGAAATACGGTGTGCCGGCGCTCTGCCATGCGCGGTATGATCTGCCGATGGAGCTCGTCTTCTCGGGCGGACTGCGCGGGATCCGCTCCTTTTCAATCGACATGCGGCGCAACGGCGAGCTGCTGATCGAGCTGATGAACGCAATCAACGAGCAGACCGAGCCGGATTTCATCAAAAAAATCGAGAGCTACCCGGACGGCGACCGGGTTGTGTACCCCGCGCGGGTCACCCTGCTGGCGCACACGGTGATGAGCCCGAAGCAGTTTGAGCGCTTCTGCTGGCCGCAGCTCAAACGCTACGCCGATCTCGTCGCGTCCCACGACATGGTCGGCGTGATTATGACCGAGGGGAGCATCGGCCACCTGTGCGAGTTTTTCCAGCAGCTGCCGAAGGACAGGTTCGTCCTGCTCATCGAAAACGACGACGCGGCCGCGCTGCGCAAGCAGCTGCCCGGTATCACGATTGCCGGCGGTTACCCGCGCGAGCTGCTCGCGACGGGGACAAAGGAGCAGTGCATCGACAAGCTCAAGGAGATGCTGGACACGGTTGCGTATGACGGCCGTTGGATCTATTCGCAGAACAAGATGGTCTCGTTCCGAAACGACGTTCGGGCGGAAAACCTGCTTGCGGTGAACGAGTATCTGAAGCTGCACGGGACGCTGCACTGAAAGGAGCTGGCTGTGATGTTTGACTATGAGGAAATCAGGCAGGCCGTGTTGAACCGGCTGGATTTTTTACCCGAGGATGAGGCGGTGCGCGCGGCGTTTTTTGAAGGGTTGCTGCGCCTGCTTATGTATCCCTGAACAAGCCGTGGAATTTCGGCATGGCCGTAGAAGTTGCTTTCCCTTTTTACCCCAATATTTCAGCAAAGCCGGAGAGGGCGGCGCAGGATCGCGGCCGCCCTCTCCGGCTTTTGGTTCGCTTTTGCCGTTCCGTCACCCGGCCGCTGCAGCGGAACAGGCGGGGATGCGGCGGAACGGCTCAACCCGTGCTTGAGGCGGCGAGAATTGGCGTTCGATCAGGCAGCCGCCTGCCGCGAACGGTTTTCGCGTAAAGTGAATTGCAGGTTTCGGCCGGTTTGCAAAAAACGCTGGCCGGCTTGATTTGCTCTGCCATTTTTACGCCTTTTTCGCTGCCCAAAATTTCAGTGGTTTTTCATTTTGGAATTTGACGCCTGCTTGCAGGCTTGTCGGCCTGTTTGCCCCGCGCAGAGTGCGGCGCCGGGATGCGGAACCGCCGGGAGGCGGCGTGTGGGCGTCAGGGCGCTTGGCGCGGGTGACAGTGTGGGCGAGCGGGCAGCTCTGCAACAGCCCAGGGCGTCCGTGTCCCTGCGCCATCCTGCAAATCCGGCACGCCGTCATTTTGCATATTTTTGATATGGAAAAAATGCAGTGCAGCTTGCACGGGAACGTGCTTGCCGGAGAAAACACTTCTTTGCGCAGGCGCTTGGTGTGGCACTGCGGCGGGCAGCTCCGCAACAGCCCATGGCAGCCGCGCCCCTCCCTGCGCGTCCCGCAGACCCCGGCTCCGGGCGGGCGGAAAAGCGCCGGGCGGCCGCCGTTCCCCGGCGCTTTTCCGCCGCGAGCGACCGAACGGCGTTCCCGCATGGTGCCCCGCGAGGAATCCGGCCGTCCCTTGCACAGCTGCGGAATTATCGCAAACTATCTAAAAATTATCGAAAAACAATAAATTTTCATTGACAAACGGAACACGGCGTGATAAGATACAGGCAACATGCATGTTGGATAAAGGAGCGTGCTTCTGATGTGGACAAAGTCGAAATCGCTGCTGCTGAGCTATGTGATTGTGTGGGTGGTGCTGGCGCTGCTTGTCGCCGCGGTGTTTTTGATTCCGCAGTTTGCCTCCTGGTACGAGCAATTCATGCCGGTGCCGGTGCGGTCGATGCGGATGTCGCTGAGCGTGACCCTGTATGCCAGCCTGGCGCCCGCGTTTGCCGCCATGCTGCGGCTGCGCGGCCTGCTGGCCAATATCCGGCAAAATCAGGTGTTTGTGCAGCAGAACACACGGCACCTGCGGGTGCTCTCTTACTGCTGCTGGGCGGAAAGTGCGGTGTTTTTCGGGTTCGGCTTTGTCCGTCCGACCTCGTTTGTGCTGTCGTTTGCCGCGTTTTTCTTCGGGCTGATTCTGCGCGTGCTGAAAAATGTGTTTGAAAAAGCGGTTGAGCTGCGCGAAGAAAACGACGCGGTCATCTGACAGGAGAGGTGCGGATATGCCGATTATTGTAAATGTTGACGTGATGATGGCCAAGCGGAAGATTTCCTCGCTGGAGCTGGCCGAACGGATCGGGATTACGCCCGCAAACCTGTCGATTCTCAAGACCGGCAAGGCGAAAGCGGTGCGGTTTTCGACCCTCGAGAGCCTGTGTGAGGCGCTCGACTGTCAGCCGGGGGATCTGCTTGCCTATTCGCCGGAGGAGCAAAAATGACCGATCGAATCCATTTGGAAAAGCCCCCCGCGCCGCAGGACGCGCCGTCTGCCGCGGGCAGCGTTTCGCCGCACGCCGGGTCGCCCGCGCCGCAGCCCGCCGGCTCCGCGCCGGAAGGTCTACCCGCCGAAACAGGCGGGGGAGCGATGGACGAAGCAGGGGAGACGCCGTGTGCACCTCCCGCCGGGGAAACAGCCGCTTCCTGTGAACCGCCCGCACCGCAGGGCGCGCCGTTTACCGCGGGCAGCGCTTCGCCGCACGCCGGGCCGCCCGCGCCGCAGCCCGCTGGCTCCGCGCCGGAAAGCCCGCGCGCCACGGCGGCTGCGCCCGCTTCCGGATACGCCGGCTTGGCGGTGCGCCCGACGCGCGCTGTCTAC
>CAZYAV010000011.1:0-32608 GCA_964645785.1 uncultured Oscillospiraceae bacterium | reverse complement strand
TGCGCCCGCTTCCGGATACGCCGGCTTGGCGGTGCGCCCGACGCGCGCTGTCTACACCGCCCGCGAGCGGGGCGCGGCACTGCTCTGTTTTGTGTTGGGTCTGTTCTTCGTGCGGTACTTCCTGTGGTTCCCGCTCGGGTGTTTTTCGACGCTCTATATCTGGGCGCTGGTCGCCGTCTGCCGGTGGTTTATGCGCGGGGCGGGGATTGCGCTGCGCCCGCGGGATCGCCGGAACGCCCTGCTTGTGTGCGCGTTTGCGCTGGTGTTCTCCCTCACCGACAACGGCGCGGTCAAATTCGCCGCGGAGTGGTTTGTGCTTTTTGCGGGCGCGTACTGGGTTTTCGCGGCCTGCGAGCGCCGGGATGCACCGGGCGCAGAGCTCGGTGGCGACATCCTTGGGGCGCTGGTGCTCCGGCCGTTTTCCGGTTTCGGCTTTGCGGCGGGCGCGGCGCTGCATCCCGCGGCTGACGGGAAAAAGCAGGGGCGCGCAAAGCAGGTTCTGCTGGGGCTTGTGATCGCGTTGCCGGTCACCCTGCTTGCGGGCGCGCTGCTGGTCGAGGCGGACGCCGGGGTGGAGCGAATCGTGCTGGCGCTGTTCGACCGGGTCTTTTTCGGCCTCTTCGACTGGCTGCTGATGGCGGTCGTCGGCATCCCCGTGGCCTGCTATCTGTTCGGGATGCTGCTGCAAAACACCCGCCGCGCGGGCGCGCAGCGGTATACGCCGCAGGCATTGCAGGTGCGGGCTGCGCGCCGCCGGGGGCTGCCGAACCTTGCGGCCTATGTCGCGCTCAGCCCGGTGCTGCTGCTTTACGCCGTCTTTTTCCTCTCCCAGTCGCAGTATTTCCTCTCCGCCTTTGCGGGCAGGCTGCCGCAGGGGATGGGCTACGCGGATTACGCCCGCCGCGGCTTCTTCGAGCTGTTCGCGCTGGCGGTGGTCAACCTGGCGCTGCTGTACGCGCTCAACCGGCTGACCGTGAACGGCCGCCGCACAAGGCCGCTTGTCGTGTACAATACCCTGCTGTGTCTGTCCACCCTGGGCATGATTGCGGTGGCACTGAGCAAGATGGTCATGTATATCACCCGCTTTGGGCTGACCCGCCTGCGGCTGTACACCTCCTGGAGTATGCTGTTCCTGGCGGTTGTGTTCGGGCTGCTGCTGGCGCGCCAGTTTGCGGCGCGGCTGAAGGTCGCGCGAATCGGTTTGGCGGTGTTTGTCGGGATGTTCGCGCTGCTCTGCTTTTCCCAGAGCGACTACTGGATTGCGCGGTTTAATGTGGAAATGTACAACAGCGGCTGGCACAGCGAGCTGGACGTGGATTATCTGTATTATGGCCTGTCGGACGACGCGCTCGGCTATGTCCTGGAAAACTGCGACCTGCGCGAGACGGTTTACAGCCCCACCCTGTCCGGCGCCGCGCGCAGCCGGATGGAGCAGGCGCAGGACGCGTACGGCCGCTTTGCGCATTACAACCTCGCGTCCGCGCTGGCGGACAGGCGCATGGCGCAGCTGCTGGAGAACCCGGCGCTCACCCTCACCGTTCGCCTGCCGCAACAGGTTGCGCAGGAGATTGACGGGCTGCGGTACGAGCTGTATGCGGACGGGTGCTGGCTCGGCAGCGCGGAGCTGACCGGCGGGGACGTGTCCGGCCAATTCACCCTGTTCGTCACCGAAGAGGAGCTGGCAGCGGCGGGAGAGGGCGCGGTGTCGGTCTACGTGTGGGTGCTTATGGCGGACGGCGGCAGCGCGGAGATTGAACGGCCGCTGACCCTGTCTGGTGCGGCGGAAGCGGAGCTGTGCGGCAGCGCCGCGGACGGCTACACCCTCCGGCTGTGCTGAACCGGCCGGGAGGATGAAAAAATGACGGAGCACAGGCGCGCCGCCCCGGCCGAAAAAGGGGCGGCGCAGAATCCGAAGGAGGGGAAGCGACCTTGAAAATCCGCAAAGCGCTGCCGGCACTGGCCGCAGCGGCCTGCTGCATCCTCTGCCTTGCGGCGGCCGGCCTGCGCCGCACGGGGCGGATTTCGCTGCCGCAGCCGGGGCAGCTCGCCGCCGTGCGGGTCACCGATAGCGGCGGAAAATCCGCGCAGTACACCGACCCGCTGTGGATATCCCAGCTGCTGGCGGCGCTCTCCGCGTCCGTGCCGACCGGGAAACGGTCGGTGCAGGATCCGCCGCCGGGCGCCGCGGCGCTGCGGGTGGATCTGGTGTTCGGGCAGGGCGGGGAAAGCACCCTGTTTGTCTATGCAAAACACGGGCTGCTGTACGTCGAGCAGCCCTATGCCGGCATCTGGCTTGCCGGGTGGGGAATAGCGGGAATGCTCCCGCTGCCCGGCTGACCGCCCCCAATCCGCTTTACGGCCGCCCGGCGCGGCGGGCGGGTTGGGGGCTTTTTGCCGCGCCGGGTACGGGTTGCAAAATCGGGACAAAATGCCTATTATTATAGACATAAGACATTTTGAAACCGGAAAGGAAACGACTATGAGCGAATGCACACACGACTGCGCGAGCTGCGCAAACGGGAGCTGCGGCGAGCGCACCACCCCCCAGAGCTTCCGGGAGCCGCCGCATCCCGGCAGCCGGATTAAAAAGGTGATTGCGGTGGTGAGCGGCAAGGGCGGCGTCGGCAAGTCGATGGTCACCAGCCTGCTGGCGGTCAACATGAAGCGGCGGGGCAAATCGGTGGCGATTATGGACGCGGATATCACCGGGCCGTCCATCCCGCGCGCGTTCGGCATCCACGACCGCGCAACGGGGACGGAGACCCAGATCGACCCCGTTTACAGCGCCGGCGGCATCGGGGTGATGTCCCTCAACCTGCTGATTGAGAACGAGACCGACCCGGTGGTCTGGCGCGGGCCGGTGATTGCGGGCACGGTCAAGCAGTTCTGGACGGGAGTTGCGTGGGGCGATGTGGACTACCTGTTTGTGGACATGCCGCCGGGAACGGGGGATGTGCCGCTGACCGTGTTCCAGACCATGCCGGTGGACGGCATCGTGATTGTCGCCTCGCCGCAGGAGCTGGTCTCGATGATCGTGGAAAAGGCGGCGAACATGGCGAACATGATGGACGTGCCGATTCTCGGCCTTGTGGAAAATATGAGCTATGTTGCGTGCCCGGACTGCGGCAGGAAAATTTTCGTGTTCGGGGACAGCCATGCGGACGAGATTGCGCAGCGGTACGGCATTTCCACGGTCAGCCGGATGCCGATTGTCCGCGAGCTTGCGGCGGCCTGCGACGAGGGACGCATCGAGCAGGTCGAGGGCGAGTGGCTGGACAACATGGCTGTCATGCTCGAGCGTATCTGACACGGTTGTAAAATTCCCGGAGAGGGAAATACTATAAAAAAACAAGGCGCAGAGAGATTCTGCGCAGGCAAGGGAGGTTCGGTTATGTCTGTCAATCCTATCACAGGCGAAAGCTTTAAAAAAGAGGTGCTGGAAAGCGAACGGCCGGTACTGCTCGATTTCTGGGCATCCTGGTGCGGCCCGTGCCGGATGCTCTCCCCGGTTGTGGAGGAGATCGCGGCGGAAAACCCCGGCGTGAAGGTCTGCTCGGTCGATGTGGACAGCCAGCCCGAGCTGGCGAACCAGTTCGGCGTGATGAGCATCCCGACCCTGATTGTGTTCAAAAACGGCGCGCAGACGGCGCAGAGCGTGGGCGTGCAGCCCAAAGAAAAAATCCTCGAAATGCTGAAATAAGCGCGCAAAAAGGCGCTGCCTCCGCTGTGTGCGGCGGAACTCGCGGGTTAAAAAGAAAAGCGGCGCGGCTTCGGCCGCGCCGCTTTTGCGGACGTGCGGGAACGGCGGGGAGGTAAGCGCCCTGTCGGTTTTTTTATAGGATAAAGGGGGCAGCCTTGTGCCGTGTCAGCTTCCCTTTGGCGCCGCGCGGAAAAACAGCCCCTCGCTCTGCGCCAGCGCCGAAAACAGCCGCTTCAGGCGCTCGCTCGGGTGATAAACCGCCATATACAGATCCTCCCCGCTCAGAGTAATCATACAATCGTGCTCCGGCAGAAGGATGCGGATTGCACCGCCTGCCCGCCGCCTGCCCGCAAAGCAGCGCCGCAGGAGGCCGGCAAGCCGGCTTGGCGCCGGGTTTTCCATCAGCTCCTGCGCCGGCGGCCGCGCCGAGACCCAAAAATCGCAGTAGCAGTACAGCTTGAGCAGCAGGCGGGTGAATCTGCGGCCGATTTCCCCGCGTCCGCCGCGCCGCAGGAGCGCCTCAATTTCAAAATAGCGGCCGTCCGGCTTGGGGGGCACCGTGACCGGGAAGCAGTCCAGGAGATAAACCGGCCCCTCGAGCAGCGCGTCCATCCTGCTTATCAGCTCCGCTTCGGTCATCGCCGGCTCCCCGCCCTGCCCGATTTTTTGCGCTGCTCCGACCCTGCCCCGCCGCGGGGGAAGGTGCGGCGCCCGCCCCGCTACCACAGCGGCCTGTCCCCGGCCGATTCGCGCCGCACAAGCCGGAAAACGGCAATATACTGAACCAGCACAAACAGCACAAACAGCCCCATGGAAAGGGTGGTGCCGACCATCAGGCAGGCGTCGTAAAAGCCGTGCAGCAGCACAGGGCTTAGGTAGGCGAGCAGAAGGCTGCGTTTGCGCCCGATAACGTCGCCGCGGTTTTCGCACAGCCGGGCACGGCCGTAGAACACGCCCATATAAACCGAAAAGCCCATGTGTCCCGGCACGGCCAGCAGCGCGCGCGGCAGCGCGACGGATAAGCCGTAGCGAATGACGTACTGGATATTCTCGTATGCCGCGAAGCCGAGCGAGACAAACACCGCGTAGACAATCGCGTCAAAGCGGTAGTTGAAGTTGGGGTCGAACCAGGTGCGCCGCTTGAGGAAATAGAACTTTGCCCCCTCCTCGGCGGCGGCCACCACCAGAAAGGCGTTCAGAACCGGATACAGCCGCGTATTGCTGAGCGGCGCAAGGATTCGCTGGCCGACAAGCTCGAGCGCGGCGGCCACAAAGGCGGCGAGAACACCGGCCAGCAGCAGCGAGCAGAGCAGGCCGGCCGGCTCCTTTTCCGCCCGATCCTTCCGGTAAATATACCGCAGCAGAAAAAAGGCGGGCAGCACGGCGGCGAAAATATATACGGCGTTGATTGCGGCCGCAGGTATCGCGAGCAACATCAGACTAATCCTTTCCAAAAGAAAACGCGCGGCGCGGCGGACACACGGGGCGCGCCGGTGCGCAACAATCGTGGCGGACGCCTGCGGGGGCTTCCCCGCTTTGGCCGGGAAGCGGAGGCGAGCCCGGGATAAAAAGCGGGAACCGCCGCGCCGCAGAGCAGGGGTCAACCGGCCGGCCAACGGCGGCGCCCGAAACCCCGCAAGGGGCGATGGCCGTCGCGCGGGGGAACCGGCTCCGCCCCTGCGCGGCGTTATTTTGCCGCGACACAGATGCAAACCGGCCGGGCGAATCCGGGGCGCAGGGCGGGGAATCCGACCCGCTCAAAGCCCTCCCCGCCCGCGCAAGCGCGCAGCCCGGCGCGGCGGGCGCGTGGACGCCGCAAAGCCGCGGGCAAACACAGAATGCGGGGAAATTACTGCTGCAGGCGCCGGAGCGCGTCCGCATTGTCCGGCTGCGGCGTGTAAACCGGGGCGGGCATCCGGGCGGCGAGCGCCTGCTGCGCCCTGCGCTGGCTGCGTCTGCGCAGCGCGAGGACGATCGCCAGAATATCAACCAGCAGCACCCCGCCGCCGATGGCGAGCAGCGTGTACAGCCCGGGGGATTTGGGAACCATCAGATAGGGCAGGACGCAGGTCTTGATGGCGGCCTCGTCGGTCGTGCCGAAATATTCGGTGTCCTGAAACCACTCGATGAGGTATTGATACAGCGCGTCGTCCATTTTGACCAGCCGCCCGTCAAACGCGGCGGGGACGGATTCGATGTATTCGGTCTCCCCCCAGAGATAGGCGAGGGTGGCGTCGCTGATGTCGCTGTACGCGCGGCGGTTGGCGGACGAGACCTGCACGCCGATGAACGACTGATTGCCGACGGGCAGGACAAAATACACCTTCGAGGTGGTTTTGGGGGAAACAGAGCCGTCTCCGCGCTCTGTCCAGGTCTGCTCGCTGGCAAAATCGCCGAGCAGGGCGTAGACCTCGCCCTCGACATGCACGCCCGCGCGGATATCCTCATCCGGCATCTCGGTGAAGTCAACCGGGGCTTTCATCGTGACAAACCATTCGGGCACCGACTGCCACAGGAACATCCCGGCTATCCCGGTCAGCAGGACAATGAGAATGACGATATTAAACGACCGTTTCAAGGCAATTCCTCCTTCAATGCGCCGGAACGGGGCGCAGAAACCGCGCCGCCCGTTCCGGCTCCGCTGCTTTTTAGCTTAGCGGCTCATGCGGGAAAAATCAATAGACATTTGCCGCCGCTGTTGCTATAATGACAGCAAAACGGCCAGGGGCTTGGAAAGGGGACAGGTGTTTGTGGACAGAAAGACGCTGGTGCTGATGGGCGTTGCGGCGTTCTGCGTCGCCGTCTGGGTATACACAAGAATAAAGGAGAAGAAGAATATCGGCCTTGCGCAGAACGGCGAGGACATGAGCCGCCTGCGGGATGCGGTGGCGGCGGTGCTCCCCGGCGAGACGGGGTATCAGGTGGTGTATGCGCACTGGGAAAAGGTGGAGTATTACGGCCGCAGCCGCAAAACCACCTATTACTGCTATGCGCTGGCGTTCAGCGGCGCCAACCGGCTGTGGGTGATTCCGCTGGGGTTCAACGACGGCGAGATTCGCCCGGGCAGGCCGATTGCGGTCACCAAAGAGGCGCTGGGCGTGACCAAAATCGACACCCGGACGAAGAACGGAATGCTGTCCGGCCTCGGCATCGTGCTGATGGACAAGGACGGCGGGTCGCCGGTCAACCTCGACGTGGACGCGATGAATACCCGCAGCGACCGCTTCCACCATCTCAACATCTACCAGCAGCTGGAGCTGGAGCAGTTCCAGCAGTTTATGAGCGGCATGGCCGACCAGGTGCGGCAGGAAAATGTCGGGCTGGAGGATCGCCTGCACGACGAGATGCTGGCAAATTCCGCCAAGGGGAGCCGGACGCTCGGGATTCTCGGCATTGTGTTCTGCTGGACGGGACTGGTGGGGCTGATTTTCGGCGGGATCGGGCTGGTGAACGCGCCCAAGCCCTCCGAGACAGGCGGCGTGGCCGACGCGCCGTTCAAGCTCTGCCTGATTGCGACCATCCTCAGCGCGCTGATGCTGGTCTTTGGCGCCGTCGCGATTTTTGTTTTATAACTGCCGCGCCGGGGCTTCTGCCCGGCAGGGCAGCAATACAGCGGCCGCCCGCGTGAACTGTCGCGGGCGGCTTTTTTGTCGGCTGCTGCCGGATGCCCTGGCTGAACCGTGCGGGTGCCCGTTTTAAAGCGGCTGTGCGCCCGGCCGCCCCTGGGAACAGAACCGGCGGCGAGGCGGAGCCTTGCGGGTTTGTGCTGTGTGTGGCGCGGTGGCGGTGTGGGATGTACGCAAAAATCCGCGATAGGGGTACACAACGCCCAGCGCCGGGGCAATCCGACCCCGAGCCGGAACAAAGCGGCGGGAAAGTGCGGCGCGCCGGCGGAAAAGCGCCCGCCCGAATGCCCGGCCTGTGTGATTGCGCCGTGCGTGGAAAGCAGCGCTGCGCGCACAAAGCCCGCGCAGAAACCGGCAATACAGACGGACTGGAACAAAGCGGCGCCCTGCCGGGAAGCTTCCCGGCAGGGCGCCTGCGGTATCGCAAATCAGCGCGGGGCTTGCCCCTTTGGCCGCTTGTGCGGATGGAATTCGGGAATGGCCACCGTGTCGTACTGAATCTCTTCGGCGTCCTCCTCCAGCTCCTGATCCGCGGGTGTATCGCCGATGTGGATTTCCGGAACCGCAAGGTCGTCGATCCGGACGGTCAGCTGCGGCTGTTTTTCCTTGTTCATTGGTCTGTGATTCTCCCTTCCTGCGCCCGGCCTGCGGCCGGCTTTACAGCAGATTGATAAAAAAGGTGATGGCCAGGCTGTTTATAAAATCGGCGAACATGCTGCCAACAACCGGCACAAGGATGTATGCCTTGACCGAGGGGGCATAGCGGTCGGTCAGCGCCTGCATGTTGGCCATGGCGTTGGGGGTTGCGCCCATCCCGAAGCCGCAGGTGCCCGCGGCAAGCACCGCCGCGTCGTAATCCCTGCCCATCACGTTGAACACAACAAAGCGGGCAAACAGGTACATCAGCAGTGTCTGCGCCGCCAACAGAAGCAGAAGCGGCAGCGCAAGGTCGGCCAACTGCCACAGCTTGAGGGTAATCATCGCGATGCCCAGGAACAGCGAGAGGCAGATGCCGCCGATGTCGTTGATTTCCCCCATCGGAACCTCAAACCTGCCCGAGAATTCGCCGGCGTTGCGCAGGACGGCGGCCACAATCATCGCGCCGATGTACACCGGGAAGCTCATCCCGGTTTTGGACAGCAGCCAGGACACCAGGGTGCCGATGCCCATCGCGACGGCGATCAGATAGGCCGCGGGCGCGTAGCCGCGAGCCGAGCGCCGGTGCTTTTTCTCCTCCGAAACAAGCGGCTCCTCGTCGGCCGGGACGGCGGTTTTGAGCAGATCGTGCCGCAGAATCAGCCGCCTGCCGAGCGGGCCGCCCATCAGCGAGCCGCCGATGAGCCCGAAGGTCGCCGCCGCCGTACACAGGGTCGTCGCCCCCTCCAGCCCGAGATCCTCCAGCACCGTGCCGAACGCGCCGGCGGTGCCGTGGCCGCCCACCATCGGGATGGAGCCGGTGCACATGCCCACCATCGGGTCGACGCTGAGCAGCCCGGCCGCGCCGATGGCCAGCCCGTTCTGTGCGGCAATCAGCAGGGTGACGCAGACGAGGAAAATGAGCAGGCTGACGCCGCCGCTGCGCAGCACCTTGAGGTTGGCCTGGAACCCGACCGAGGTGAAGAAGATGACCATGCAGACATTGCGCAGCGTCTCGTCAAAGGTCAGCTCGACAATGCCCAGGGAATAGAGCACGCAGGAGACGATTGCGAACAGCAGCCCGCCGATGACCGGCGCGGGGATGCAGAAAGTTTCCAGCAGCTTAATCCGCCTGCGCAGAAAATGCCCGAGATAGAGCACCGCAACCGCCAGCGCCAGCGTCTGGTACATGTCGATCGAGAGCCGGAACGAGCGGCTGCCCGGCGCAGGCTCGCTGACCGTCACCGAAATGCCCTGCTGCGCGTAATAGGCCGCGGCGCCGGGGTGGAACCCGACCGGGACGGCCGCCACCGCCTCGGCCTGGGTCAGCGGCGCGTCAATGCCGGCGGCGGCGAGAATGTCCGCATTGTGCTCGAACAGCAGCGCGGTGACAGCCTGCACCGTCTCGGCGTCCAGCGTGTCGCTTGCCACAAGCACCGCGCGGACGCCCAGCGTCGTCACCGCCTCCGTCTGCCCGGGATAGGTTCCGGCGGGGATGGTGTAGGCGGTGTAGCAGTCGTACAGGCCGGTCAGCTGGTCGATGGCGCGCCGGTCGATGGACAGCAGGCGGATGTCCGTCGTCTCGGCAAGGGCGGCCACCGCGCCTGTCGGCGCGCCCGCCGTGCAGAAAAACGCGTCCAGCTCGCCGCGCGCCATCGCCGCGGCGGCGTCGGCAAAGGACAGCCGGCTGAGAAGGATCCGGTCGGGGGTCAGGCCGTTTGCCGTCAGCAGCTGTTCGGCATTGCGGGTGACGCCCGAATCCTCCTCGCCAATCGAGACCCGCTTACCCGCAAGGTCGGCCACCGTGCGGATGCCGGACGATTCGGTCACGATAATCTGGCAGGCCTCGGTGTAAAGCCCCGCCACCGCGCTGTAGCCGTCAAGCGCCCCGTCCGAAAAGCTGCCCGTGCCCTCGGCCGCGTCCCGCAGCGTGTCGCTCTGGACGATGGCGAGGTCGATCATGCCGCTTTGCAGCAGCCGCAGATTGGCCTGCGAGCCCGTTGTGCTACGCACCTCCGCCGCAAGGCCGGCCGTATCCTCCAGCAGCGGCGCAAGCGCGTTCCCGTAGGCGTAGTAGACGCCGCCCTCGCCGCCGGTGCCGATGCGCAGCGTCCGCCTGGCGCTTCCGCACCCGCCAAGGCAGACCAGCAGCAGGCAGGCGAGCAGCACAATCGCCCCGATTCGCCGGTTGTTCATGAGCCGTATCCCCTTTCCGTTTTGTATCCGTGCGCCGGTTTAATGTGTATGCATACAATAATTATATGGGGCAGATTCCGGCATGTCAATTTGCGGCGCGCCGCTGTGCGCGCCATGCCGCCAGGTTTCCCGGGTAAACGGCTTTTCGGAAGCCGGCAGCGGGGGACAGGGCGACCGGCCGCGCCTTCGGGCTTTGAAGCGAACCGGCGGCGCAGAAAAGCCCCGCCACGGGAGCGGGGCGGGGCATGGAACCGATACGGCGGGCGGGGAAGGCTCAGAGCCGCTTTTCAAAAAAGATCAGCTCCTCCCGGATGACCCCCTGGTGCAGTACCTCCGCCCGTCCGGCAAGCCGGAAGCCGAGCTTCTCATACAGCGCGGCGGCCGGCGCGTTGCCGGCAAAGGTATCCAGCCGCAGCACGGCGCAGCCCTGCGCGCGCGCCTGGGCAAGGGCAAACTCCACCATGCGGCGGCCGTACCCGCGCTTTGCCCTGTCGGGCGGGACGCAAAGGGTGTGCAGCACGGCGACCTGCTGCGGCGGGGCGTCAAACTGCCACGGGATCCGCGCGTAATCCGCGGCCTGCGCCCGGTTGAGGATCATGCTGGCGCACAGCGAACCCTCTTCCTCCAGAATGTACAGCGCCCCGTCGGCCAGCGCCGCCTCAGCCGTCTGCCGGGTGGGGTAGACGCCCAGCACCCAGTTGGTGTGGCCGCCGCGCGCCTGCTCGTGCAAAAGCAGCGCGTCGTAGCTCGCCGCCACGGCGTCCAGATCCTGCGGATTTGCAAGTCGAATCATCTGACATACCTCCGAATACAGCCCGGAACAGGCCGGGTCAATAGGAAACAACAAGCTGCATTTTGAACGCCTGCTCCCCGAACACCGCGTGGGGGATATCTTTGGGCATCACAAGCGTCTCCCCCTCGTGCAGGAGAAAAACCTCGCCGCCCACCGTAAAGCGCCCGACCCCCTCCAGCACGGTGACCATCGCGTCCCCGGCCGCCGCGTGGGTGGAGATTTCCTCGCCTTTGTCGAAGGAAAAGACGGTCATGCTTACCCGGTCGTTCTGCACAAGCGTTTTGCTGACCACCTGCCCGGGCTGGTATTCCACCAGCTCCTTCAGCTTCAGGCAGCACTGCTTCTCAATATTTTTATACATACCGATTTTTTCGCTCCTTTGTTTTTATATTGACTATACCCGATTCCGGCGGCGGTGTAAACGCCCCGCCGGCCTTTTTGCGCGGGGCAGAGGACGCCCGGGGCGGGTTCGCTTATTGGGGGCAGAATATGCGGCTTTTGCGCCCTGCTCCGCCCGCATGGCCGCCCGCCCCGACCCCGGGAGAGTCCGCAGCGCACACCGCCCGCGCCGCGTTTCCATAACCTGACAGGGGTATCCGCCGCCCCAGGCCGGGCATACTATCCCCATAAGGAGGTGGTATGGATGGACGATTGGTTCAACCGGCCGGAATCGGAGGAGGAGGCCGGGCTGGAAGAGGTCACCCGCCGCGAGCTGTACGGCTATAACGAGACCGCGCAGGATTCGCTGGGCTTTGACAGCTACGACGAATACGACGGCACCCTTGCGCCGTCCGGCAGCCTTGTCACGCCCGAAGAGGTCGAGGCGAACGCCGTCGACGACGAGGACGTGCGCCGGATGCGGGAGTGGAACCAGGAAAACCGCCTGTAAGCACAGGCCATCAAAAAAGGGACGGACGGCGCACGGCCGCCCGTCCCTTTTGCCGTGCAGCCCGTCCCTTTTGCCGTGCCGCACGGCAAAAGCGCCCCGCGCGCTGTGTGCAAAGCCGTGTCTTGCGAAAAAACCTGAATCCTGAGCAAAGCCCTGCGAGCCACGCGCAAAGCCCGTATTCCGCGCAAAGCCCTGTACCCCGTACACGAAGACAAAACCTTGCGCCCCGAGCAAATTTCCGCGCCCAGCGGGTCATGTACAAAGCTCCGCGCTCCGCGAACAAAGCCCTGCGCCCTGCGAATAGCTTCGTATCCTGCGTACAGCCCCGCGCCGCGTGCGCAAAGCTCCGCACCTCACGCACAAAACCCTGCGCCCCGCACAAAGCCCTGCACCCCAAGCAAATCTCCGCGCCCAGCGCGCAGCTCCGTGCCGCGAACACAAAGCCCTGCGCCCAGTGCAGCATAAAGCGCCCCGGCTGCCTGCGGCTTCCCCCGCAAAACGCCGCATCCCGCGCGGCTGCGTTGCGCCGTCAGTCCTTTTTCTTTGTTTTGATGGCGTCCCAGTAGGCCTTTGCGGCCTGCTCGGTTTTGTTTTCGCCGTATTCATAATACACCGTCCCCACCAGCGCGTCGGGCAGATACTGCTGCGCCACCCAGTGGTTGGGGAAATCGTGCGCGTATTGGTAGGTCAGGCCGCGGCCGAGCTTTTCCGCGCCCGCGTAGCCCGTGCCCTTGAGGTGCTGGGGCACGTCGCTGTACCTGCCCGCCTCCACGTCGGCCATCGCGCGGTTGATGCCCATATAGGAGGCGTTACTTTTGGGCGCGGTTGCAAGCAGAACCGCCGCCTGCGCAAGCGGAATGCGCGCCTCCGGCAGCCCGAGCTGGAGCGCCGCGTCGACGCAGCTTTTGACAATCGCCGCCGCCATCGGGTACGCAAGGCCGATATCCTCGCTCGCAATCACCATCAGCCGGCGGCAGGGGGAGATGAGGTCGCCCGCCACCAGCAGCCGCGCGAGATAGTGCAGCGCGGCGTCGGGGTCGCTGCCGCGGATGGATTTTTGCAGCCCGGAGAGGATGTCGTAATGCGCGTCGTCCTCCCGGTCATACCGCGCGGCCGAGCGGCTGGTCACCTGCGCGGCGGCCTCGGCCGTGATGGCTTTGACCCCATCCCTTTCCGCGGCCGCGGCGCTGAGCAGATCCACCGCGTTGAGCGCGCGGCGCACATCCCCGCCCGCAGCGGCCGCCAGCTGCTCCCGCGCCGCCGGCTCAACCGCGTAGCGCACCCCCTCGCTCTGCTCCAGCAGGGTGAACGCCCGGTCGACCGCGCTGCGCACGTCCTCCCGCTCCAGCGGCTTGAATTCAAAGACCGTGCACCGCGAAAGCAGCGCGTTGTAGACATAAAAATACGGGTTTTCGGTTGTGCTGGCAATCAGGGTGATCGAGCCGTCCTCCACCGTCTCCAGCAGGGACTGCTGCTGCTTTTTGTTGAAATACTGAATCTCGTCCAGATACAGCAGCACGCCGCCCGCCCCTGCGAGGGTGCCGGTCTGCGCGATGACCTCCTTGATGTCCGCCGTGGAGGCGGACGTCCCGTTGAGCTTGTACAGCGACATGCCGCTCTGCCCCGCGATAATCCGCGCAACCGTCGTTTTCCCCACCCCGGACGGGCCGTAAAAGATCATGTTGGGGAGCGTCCCCTGTTCCAGCATCTCCCGGAACACGCGCCCCCTGTCCAGCAGATGCCGCTGGCCGAACACCTCGTCCAGCGTTGTCGGGCGCAAAAGCTGCGCAAGCGGCGTCCTCGCCATATCGGTTTCCTCCCCGGATGTTGCAGAATTCCACGCGCGGCCGCCCCGCCTTTGCCGCCTGCCGGGGCAACGGGCGCGGCGCGCTACGCAGCTATTATACCAAAATCGGGGCAATAGGCCAAGCCGCCTGGGGCGCGGCGCGCGAATTCCGGCAAAATCTATTGGAATCGCCGCCCGTTTTCGGTATAATACGACAAGGTGGTGGTGAACATGACCAAAAAAGAACGAGCCGAAAAAATTGTTGAGGCTCTTGAAGCGGAATATCCGCTTGCGGAATGCACGCTCGACTATGACGAGGCGTGGAAGCTGCTGGTCTCGGTTCGGCTGGCGGCGCAGTGCACCGACGCGCGGGTGAACATTGTGACCCAGACCCTTTTTGCAAAATACCCCTCCGCGCAGGCGTTGGCAGAAGCGGATGTGGCGGATATCGAGGAGATTGTGCGCCCCTGCGGGCTGGGCGCGTCCAAGGCGCGGGACATCAGCGCCGCGATGAAGATGCTCGTCAACGAATACGGCGGCCGCGTCCCGGACGAGATCGACGAGCTGCTCAAGCTGCCGGGGGTCGGCCGCAAGTCCGCCAACCTGATTGTCGGGGATGTTTACGGCAAGCCCGCCGTTGTCTGCGACACCCACTGCATCCGGCTGTGCGGGCGCTTTGGCCTGACGGACAGCACCAACCCCGCCGTTGTTGAAAAGCAGCTGCGCGCTATCCTGCCGATGGACAAGGCAAACGACTTCTGCCACCGGCTGGTGCTGCACGGGCGGGCGGTCTGCATGGCGCGGGGCTATACCTGCGCGCGCTGCTGTCTGACCGAATGGTGCGAAAACGCCGGGAAATAGGCCGGGGAAGCGGGCACATCGCCGGGCTGCGGCCGGGGGCGTGCCTGTGTGGCTGCGGCGGCCTGCAAGCGGACAGCTTTCGGCTGTCCGGACTGTAATTCTTCATGTATCCTCGCACGCCCGGAAAAGGAATGCGCCCGGCACCTTTCCGGGCGGATGCCCGCAGAGAAAGCGGCGCGTCTGCGCGGCTTTCGGCGAACGCGAGAGCTGTTTCAGGCGTCGTGGAACGGCGAATTCCCCGGCGCGGGGCAGCCGCGGAAAAAGATGCGCAAACCGGCATTGTACCGGCGCGGCCGCGGGGGGCGAATTGTGATTTTTACCCGGGGCTGATCCGGCCGCAGCAGGGGAGCCGCCGCGGCTTGGGGTGTATTCCTGGAAAATGGCGGAAAAGCTCCGGCTCTGGGCGCGCTTGCTCCGCGCGCCGCGCCGGATTGGCCGCGTGCCGGCCGGCGGCCGAACAACGGACAAGACAGGTGGAGTATGCTTGAAAAAAACCAGATTGTAGAGCTTGAAATCAGCGGAATCTCCAACGACGGCAACGGCGTCGGCCGTGTGCAGGGCATGGCCGTGTTTGTGCCGCGCACCGCGGTCGGCGACCGTATTCTTGCCAGAATTGTCCGTCCGCGGCCGGCCTTTGCGTACGGCATCGTCGAAAAAATCCTCGTCCCCTCGCCCGACCGGATTGCGTCCGACTGCGCCGCATTCAGGCGGTGCGGCGGGTGCGGCTTCCGCCATCTCAGCTATGCGGCCGAGCTGCGCGCCAAGCGGATATTCGTCGAGGATGCGCTGCGCCGGATCGGCGGGCTTGCGCTGGAGGTGAGGGAAACCGTCCCGAGCCCCGCGCAGGACGAATACCGCAACAAGGTGCAGTTCCCCGTCTGCGAGCGGGACGGGAGGCTCACGGTTGGGCTGTACGCCCGGCGCACCCACGAGGTCATCCCGGCGCAGGACTGCCGGCTGCAGCCCGAACTGCTGAACCGGATAGCTCTGGCGGCCTGCGCGCTGCTGGAAGCGGACGGGGTGTGCGCCTATCGGGAGGAGAGCCACCGCGGGCTGCTGCGCCACCTCTTTTTGCGCTGCAGCGGCAAAACCGGGCAGGTCATGCTCTGCCCGGTCATCAACGGGGACGGCCTGCCCGATGAAGCGGGCTTTGTGCAGAAAATCACCGCGCAGTTCCCGCAGGTTTCCACCGTGGTGCTCAACATCAACCGCGCCCGCGGCAACGTCATCCTCGGCCGGCAGTGCCGCACCCTTTGGGGCGACGGCTTTTTGCGCGACGAAATCTGCGGCGTCCCGGTGCGGCTTTCCCCGCGCTCCTTTTTCCAGATCAACACGCCGGCGGCCGAGCTGCTTTACCAAAAGGCGGCCGAGCTGGCCGCGCCCGGCGAGCGGGATGTCCTGCTCGACCTCTATTGCGGCGCCGGCACAATCGGTCTTTCCATTGCCCGCACCCGGCCGCTTGCCGCGATGATCGGCGTCGAGGTAATCCCGGAGGCCGTCGCGGATGCCGGGGAAAACGCGCGGCAGCTTGGGCTGCAAAACTGCACGTTTTTCTGCGGCGACGCGGGGGAGGCCGCCGCCAGATTCGCCGCCGAGGGACGGCAGGTCAATATCGCCGTTGTCGACCCGCCGCGGAAGGGCTGCGACCCCGCCGCGCTGGATGCGCTGCTGCGCATTCGCCCCGACCGCATTGTGATGATCTCCTGCAACCCCGCCACCCTCGCGCGTGACCTGCGGCATCTGCACGCCAACGGCTACGCCCCCGGCGCCGTTACCCCCGTCGACCTGTTCCCCCGGACGCCGCATGTGGAGGCGGTTGTTTGTCTGTCTCAACAAAAGCCGGACGGCGCGGGGGAATAGCCGCCGATTGCGGGCGGTTCGGCGGTGGTGCTTTCCGGCCGGGCGACTTTCCCGGCAATAGCCAAGCCCCGGCAAGCGGCCGGTTTCCCAAAACAGGATATAAAAAAGAGGCTGTTAAATCTGATGTAACAGCCTCTTTTGCCGTTCTATAACGGAAAATCAACATAGAATACATGCCCAATGCCGCCCGAAAGGCGAACCCGCGCGGATGCAGCCCCCAAACAGGCGAAGCCGCGCGGCTCCGGCGCCGGGGAAGACGGTCAGCGGGACGCGCGCCCCTCATATTCCGCATAGCCGCCCGCGCCATCTTCGCCCGGGTCATCCTCCCCCGGGTCATCCGGTTCGGGCTCGGCCGGGGCATCGCCGCCGTCCGGCTCGTCCGCCGCGGCGTCGTCCGCAAAGTCGTCGATATACATGGTGCGGCGGCGGGCAGCCTGCTGCTGGCGCTCCTTCTCCTGCGCCTCCTCGCGCTCGGCCTTCTGCCGCTTGTAATCCGCAATCGCCTGCCGGGTGGTCAGCACCAGCAGCCCGGCGAACACAACCGTCATGGCCAGCATAATCCAGTGGACGGCCTGGAACGGCCCCTCCACACGCAGCAGGGTTGTGACAAAGTCAAAGATAAAATAGAGAATCAGAACCGGGATAAGCTGTTTCAAAACGGAATCCTCCTGCTACTGGGCGTCTGCGGTATTCTGCCGGGCGCTCTGCTCGGCCTGTTTAAAGTGCTTCCGGCCCAAGAACAGCATCAGCGCGCCGATGAGGAAAAGCAGCATCAGGCTGAGGATGCCGTAGGAGGAGCGCCCCGTCCAGGTCTTGACGAGGGCGTAGAGCGCAGGCCCCATCACGGCGGCAAATTTGCCGAAGATATCGAAAAAGCCGAAGTACTCGTTGGACTTTTCGGGCGGGATCAGCTTGCCGAAATAGGAGCGGGAGAGCGCCTGAATGCCGCCCTGGCAGGTGCCGACCAGCGCCGCCATCGCCCAGAACAGCAGGTTGCTGCGGCGCAGCGCGGCGTCGTATTCCCCCGTTTGGGTGATCTGCGCGAGCGCGGGGGCGACGGCCTCTTTAATGGCCTGCGCCTGCGCGATGCCGGAATCGTCAATCAGCGCGGGAATCTCGGTTTCCCGTGCGCCGCTGTTCAGCCCGGCAAGGCAGGCGGCGAGCAGCGCGTCCGATTCCTCCCCGGCGGGCGCGGCGGCCGTATACGCCTGGGTAAACGCGGCCTCGGACGCGAACTGGGACGGCTCAAGCGAGTACCCCATGTAGAACCCGACTGTGCAGATGACAAAATAGACCGCGACCGAGATGCCCAGCATCTTGATTGAGCCGATTTTGTCCGCGAGTTTGGCAAACAGCACCGAGCAGGGCGCGGCGACCAGCTGGGTCACCAGCAGCGCGATAATCATGCCCGACGTGTTCAGCCCGAGGGTCGAGCCGTAGGCGGTTGACATGTGGATGACCGTGCCGACGCCGTCGATATAAAAGAAATAGGCGAGGATGAAAAAGAGCAACGCTTTCTGCTTGACGATATTCAGGAAAGTGCTGCCGATGTTGCGGAAGGTGTCCCGGAAAAAATGCCGGGGAACCGCGCCGAGGTCGTGCTTCTGCGAGACATTTTTGAGAAACGGGATGCTGAACACCGCCCACCACAGGGTGGTCAGCACAACCGAAATCTTGACCGCAAGGGGCAGATTGTCCGGCAGGACAAAGTTGATGATCGCGATGGCGGCGAGGAACGGAATCGTGCTGCCGCCGATATAGCCCATGGAATAGCCCATGGCGGAGACCTTGTCCATCCGCGCGGGGGTGGTCACGTCGGTGATAAAGCTGTCGTAAAACAGGCAGGAGCCGGAAAAGCCGATGTAGCTGAGGATATACCCGACAAGAATCAGCTTCCAGTTGTCCGCAATCGCCATCGCGGCGGTGAACGCAAGCCCGAGCAGCAAAAAGCCGGAAAAGAGCTTCTTTTTCATCCCGTGATAGTCGGCGACCGCGCCGAGAACCGGCGCAAGCACCGCGACGACAAAGGTTGCAATCGAGGTGCCCCACGCCCACCAGACGTCCCCCTCGGGCGCGATGGCGGCAAAATAGGTCGGGAAGATGGCCGCCATGATGATGGTGGCGTACACGGAATTGGCCCAGTCATACAGGATCCAACTCCACTCGGTGCGGCTGTACTGCTTTTGTTTTGCCATAAACGCAGTCCTTTCTCCAAATCGGCGGCTTTGCTGCGGGTCTGCGGGTGGTTCCGGCGGCTTGCCCGCGCGAAAGGATGCGCCAAAGCAAGCCGGCAGCGCGCCCGCTGCCGGGCGCCTATTTTTTAATTCTCTCAAAATAGACCGTCAAAGTCAACTCGTTTGACTATTTATCCGAAAAAATATATAGTAAGTAAAATAATCCTATAGACAGATAGAGCCGGGAGCACGGCGCGCACCGAAACCGGACGGTCATGCCCGGCGCGGGGCGTGCGGCGCGGCGGCATAAAGGGGGGAGCGGAATGAACCGGACAATTGCGGTGCTTGCGCTGTGCGCGGCGCTGCTGTTTACGGGCTGCACAGCCGGCCTGACGGTGGAGGACATGCTTTCCGCCCCTGCGCTGACGGCGGATCAGAGCGCCGTGCTGGCCGTGCTGGATAATTATACACAGGAAAAGACGCTGCTCAAATACCCGACTTCGGGAGAGCGCCGCGCCCCGATTCAGTTTGTGGATCTGGACGCGGACGGCGTGAGCGAGGCCGTCGTGTTCTTTTCGGTTCCGGCGGAGGACATGTACGCGAAGCTGGCGGTGCTGAAAAAGACGGACGGCGCCTGGCGGATGGCGGGCGTGCAGCAGGGCGCGGGAACGGACGTCGAGTCCATCAGCGTCATCCGGGTGGAGGACGAGGACGGCCGCTTTCTGCTGGTTGAGTGGTCGAACACCAACAACAGCGGCAACCAGCTGACGGCGTATCATTTTCAGGACGAGCAGATTGTGCCCGGGTTTGAGGACACCATTTCGGACATTCTGGTGTATGACCTTGACGGGGACGGGTTCCGGGAATTCTGCTATATCACCCCGGGCAGCCCGACCAAGCCGTTTTTGCTCAAATTTGTGGACAACAGCGGCGGCCTGCTTGCGCTGACCGGCGAGTGCGAGCTGAACCGCGCCATGCTGGGCAGCATGAACATCACGGCCGGCCTGCTGGCGGACGGGCGGCAGGCCGTGTTTGTGGACGAGAGCATCGGGGACGGGCTGAAGGCGACCGAGGTGTTTGTGCTGGACAACCGGGACTTTGTGCCGGTCACCCTGGCCGAGGGGTACTCGCTGGCCGAGATTTCCCGCCGGGCGGCCGGGGCGCGCAACTGCCAGGCCGTGTTCGGCGGCGCCCGCGTCTATATCCCGAGCGAGGTGCTGCCCTTTGCGGAGGTGCGGCAGCCGGACAGCTGGACCTACTGGTACACCATCCGGGACGAGGAGATTGTGTATTCCGGCGCAAGCTATGTGGACGAGAGCTACGGCATCGCGCTTGCTATCCCGGACAGGTGGCTGCGCTCGGTCGCGGTGATGCAGGGCAGCCCCGGGGAGCCCCGCATGATCGAGATGCGGGATCTCGAGGCGGAGACGGTCTGCCTGCGGCTGAAAATCCTTGAGATCGGGGAGGACGCGACCGCGTATCTCGGCAGCGGGTTTGAGCTGATTACCCAGTCCGGCTCGTTCCGCTATTACGTGCAGGCGGACTGCACGCCGGAGGAGCTGAGCTATATCAAAAGCAATTTTTCGGTTTTGTGAGCTTGCGGCGCCGCGGGCGCAGGAAAAAGCTGGAGGTAAACGCCATGAAAAAGGTGCTGGTGGTGGAGGACGAATACGCAATCCGGGATCTGGTGACCCTGAACCTGAAAATCGCGGGCTACGAGGTGCTGGGCGCGGAGAGCGCCGAGCGCGCGCTGGAGCTGTACAACGAAGCGCCGCAGAGCTTCGGCGTCGCGCTGCTGGACATCATGCTGCCCGGGATGAGCGGCCTTGAGCTGTGCGGGCTGATTCGCCGGGACAACCCGAAAATCGGCATTATCCTGCTTACGGCGCGCACCCAGGAGGAGGACAAGATCGAGGGGCTGTCAACCGGCGCGGACGATTATGTCACAAAGCCGTTCAGCATCAAGGAGCTGGTTGCGCGGGTGGACGCGGTTTACCGGCGCATCGCGGCGGCCGCCCCCGCCGCGCGGGAGGGCAAAAAGCTGGTCAGCGGCGAATTTGTGCTGGACACCAACTCCCGCATCCTGACCAGGGGCGACCGCGAGCTCAACCTGACCCAGGTGGAGTATCAGATTATGGAGCTGTTTTTTGAAAACCCCGGCGTCGCGCTTGACCGGGAGAGCATCCTGAAGGCGGTCTGGGGCAGGGAGTATTACGGGGATATCAAGATTGTGGACGTGAACGTCTGCCGGCTGCGCAACAAGATCGGGGACGACAAGGGCGCAAAGCATATCGCGACCGTCTGGGGCTACGGCTACCGCTGGAACGCCTGAGCGCCCGGCAGCCCGACGCGCCCCGGCCACTCCGGCGGCGAAGGCCGGTAAATCGGGCAGGCCGCTGCGGCAAAGGGCTTTGGACGGCTCGGTTTTCCGGGTGCGGCGCTTTGCGGCCTGCGCGCCCGCTGTGATCGGACAGGACAGGCGGCCGAATCGGCGGCCGCGCCGCCGCACGGGCAAACGGCCGCCCCGGCGAATGGAATTATCCGAGGCCGGATTTGCTTGCCGATTGCGTGCGGGAACAATCCGCGGGTGCGCCACTGTCAGGCGGAGCAAGAGCCGCCGAAGCGCGGCTGGGGGGACAGGGCGCGGCATAGCCGGAAGAAACCGAAGGCTGTCGTTTTCCGGCGCGCCTACGCCGGGCGCGGCGTATAAACCGCCGGGGGATGGCCGGAATCATCGGGCACGCCGCGCCGGATGGCGGGGACAAACAGCAGGAGGGCTATGATTCACAGGGTAAAAAAACCAGGCGATTCGGGCATTACCCGGCGGTGGATTGCCGTCGGGGTATTGTCGACGGCGGTCATTCTGGTGATTGCGACCGCCGCGATTATCATCTCGCTGCGGCAGAGCTATTACGCCTCGGCGCGGCAGGCGATCGAGTGGCGGGTCAGCTCGGCCATGCGGGCAATTTCCGCCTCCGGCTCCAGCCGGCAGGATCGCGTCTCGGCGCTGCACAGCCTGGTGGAGGATTTTGCGGAAAAGGACAGGTTTGAGTTCATGCTGGTGGATTCGGGCGGGCGGATCCTCGTCACCTCAAGCGGCTTTTCGCCGGCGAACACCGAGCCGCTGGACGACTATTCCATGGCGGTTCGCAACGCGGACGGGCAGGCGGTCTATATCGGCTATTCCCCCAACCGAGAGCACATCATCGCCGTCACCCAGCTGCTGGACAGCCCGATTGGGGATGCGGAGGCAATCCGCTTTGCAAGCTCGCTGCGCGGGGTGGACGAGCAGCTCATCAAGCTGACCGAGCTGATCGTCGTGGTCGATCTGGTCGTTATGATGTTCACAATCTATTCCGGGCTCTATTTCATCCGCTCCATCGTCATCCCCATCGGGGAAATCGGGCAGACCGCCTCCCGCATCGCGGACGGCGACTATGACGTGCGGATCGAAAACCACTACGACGACGAGATCGGGGAGCTGTGCAACATCATCAACGACATGGCGTCGGGGCTGAGCCAGACGACCCGCATGAAAAACGAGTTTGTCTCCAGCGTCTCGCACGAGCTGCGCACCCCGCTTACCTCCATCAAGGGATGGGCGGAGACGCTGTCGGTTCTCGGGCAGGACGACCGGGAGAACATCGAAAAGGGCATCCGGATTATCATCAGCGAGACGGACAGGCTGTCGGTTCTGGTGGAGGATCTGCTCGATTTTTCCCGGCTGGAATCCAGCGCGCTCAAGGTGCAGCTCGCGCCGCTCAACCTCATGGAGGAGCTGCGGGCGGCCGTGCAGACGGTGGAGATGCGCGCGCGCCGGATGCGGCTGCATATCCGGCTGGATTCGCCGTATGACGAGCTGCCGGTGCGCGCGGATAAAAACAGGATGCGGCAGGTGTTCGCCAACATCTTTGACAACGCGATCAAATACTCCGAGCCGGGCGGGAAGATCACCGTCACGGTCGGGGTGCAGGACGGATTCGTCCATATTGCGACCCGGGACACCGGCAGGGGCATCCCGCCGGAGGATCTTGCGCGGATCTCGACGCGGTTTTTCAAAGCGAGCAATTCGGTGACCGGCTCCGGCATCGGGCTTGCGGTTGTCAAGGAGATTGTGACAACCCACGGCGGCGCCCTTCACTTTGACAGCACGCTCGGCGAGGGCACGACCGTGACGGTCAGCCTGCCGCTGCTTGCGCACAACGAGGAGTAACCATGAAAGAGAAATTCAGATCAAAAATCGGCGGGCAGGCGGTGATTGAGGGCATCGCGATGCGCGGACCCGAGCAGACCTGCCTTGCGGTGCGGCTGCCGGACGGCACCCTGCACACCGAGCTGCACCCGACCACCGCCAACCCAACCCGCAAAATCCCGATTGTGCGCGGCGCGGTCGCGATGATTATCAGCCTGATTGACGGGTACAAATACCTGATGAAGGCCGCGGATTACGCCTACCCCGAGGAGGCGGAGAAGGCCGCAAACGACCCGAAGGCGAAGAAGAAAAAGGAGGCGGAAAGCTCCTGGCTCGGGGTCGCAAGCGGGGTGCTGGGCGGGCTGCTGGCCATTGTGCTGTTTATGGTGCTGCCCACAATGGTCACCGGGCTGCTGGCAAAGGTTGCGCCGATTGAGGGCTTCAAGGCGGTCATCGAGGGTGCGCTCAAGCTGGTTTTCTTCTTTCTTTACCTGTTCCTCGTCACCCGCATGAAGGAGATTCACCGGGTGTTTGAATACCACGGCGCGGAGCACAAGACCATTGCCTGCTACGAGCACGGGGAGGAGCTGACCGTTGAAAACGTCCGCAAATACCCCCGCTTTCATCCCCGCTGCGGCACCAGCTTCCTGTTTATCGTCATTATCATCAGCATCATTGTCGGCTCGTTCCTGCCGTGGGGCAGCACGCTGGTGCGCGCCCTGCTCAAGGTGGCGATGCTGCCGGTGGTGATGGGCTTTGCGTATGAGGTGATCCAGTACGCGGGCGCCCACGACAATTGGCTTGCGCGCGCGCTTTCCGCGCCCGGGCTGCTGGTGCAGCGGCTGACCGCCTATGAGCCGGACGACGGGATGATTGAAATCGGGATTGCGTCGCTGCTCGCGGTGATTCCCGAGGGCGGGGAGCAGGTCTGATGCCCTGCGCGCAGGCGCTTGTGCGGGAGACCCGCGCGGCGCTGGAGCAGGCCGGGCTGTACAACCGCAATGAGCTGAACGTGCTGTTTGAGACGGCGCTGGGCGCCCGGCCGGAGGCGCTGCCGCCCGATAAGCCGGTCGACCCGCAGGCCGTGACCCGGCTGCGGGCGCTGATTGCGCGCCGCACGGCGGGGGAGCCGCTGCAATATATCGCGGGCAGCTGGCCGTTTTTGGATTTTACCCTGGCCGTCGGGTCGGGGGTGCTGATTCCGCGCCCCGAAACCGAGCAGCTGGCGCTGCGTTCGATTGCGCTGCTGCGGGGGCTTAAAAACCCGCGCGCGCTGGAGCTTTGCAGCGGGAGCGGCTGCGTCGCCATTGCGCTCAAGCGCGCGCTGCCGCGGGCGCGCATTGCGGCGCTGGAGCTTTCCGCCGAGGCGCTGGCCTATCTCCGGCGCAACGCGGCGGCGCTCTGCGACGGGCTGGAGATTGTGCAGGGGGACGTGTTCCGCTATCAGGCGCAGCTTGCGCCGGGAGCCCTCGACCTCATCTGCGCAAACCCGCCCTATGTCACGCCGGCGGATTACGAGACAAACCGGGCGGAGCTTGCGCAGGAGCCGCACATGGCGTTTATCGGCGGGCAGGACGGGCTGGACTTTTACCGCCACATCGTTCCCGCCTACCGCCCGGCGCTGCGGCCGGGCGGCGCGCTTCTCTTTGAGACGGGGTTTGACCAGACCGAGGCGGTTGCGGCGCTGCTGCGGGGCGCGGATTATGAGCGGGTAGAGATTCTGCGCGACCCGTTCGGGCTGCCGCGCAATGTGCTCGGCTACCGGCCGCGGGGCTGATTCTGCGCGCAGGGACGCGGGCTGCCCGCCGGCCAGAAGCGGGCGCGGAAAGGCTCCGGGCGCGGCGCGAACCCCGCGGCGGCGCTTCGGCCAGACCGGCGGCGCCCGGCTTGTAAAGGGCGGCCGCAGAACCGCGCCGGGAAAGGGCGCACAGACCCGGCCGGGGAAGCCTGCGCGGCCGCCGGAGCGCGCGGCGCATAAAACCGGAAATTCCGAAAAGTCATTGTATTTTGCGCCCGTATCGTGTATAATCCAGAAAGAGAACAAGAACAAAGGTTCTATTTTTGAGAACAGGTCCCGGGTGGACAGAGAGAGGAAAACATGGCAACAGACAAAAAGACCGCGCTGGACACCGCGCTTGCGCAGATTGAAAAGCAGTTCGGCAAGGGCGCGGTGATGAAGCTTGGCCAGAACGCCGCGATGAACGTCGAGTCGATCTCGACGGGCTCGCTTTCGCTGGATATCGCGCTGGGGATCGGCGGGCTGCCCCGCGGCCGGATTGTGGAGATTTACGGGCCGGAGAGCTCGGGCAAGACGACGGTGGCGCTGCACGTCATTGCCGAGGCGCAGAAAAAGGGCGGCGAGGCCGCGTTCATTGACGTGGAGCACGCGCTTGACCCGACCTATGCGCGCGCGCTGGGCGTCAACATCGACAATCTCCTTGTCTCCCAGCCGGACACGGGCGAGCAGGCGCTTGAGATTGCGGAGGCGCTGACCCGCTCGGGCGCGATTGACGTGATTGTCATCGACTCGGTCGCCGCCATGACCACCCGCGCCGAAATCGAGGGGGACATGGGGGACACCCATGTCGGGCTGCAGGCGCGGCTGATGTCCCAGGGGCTGCGCAAGCTGACCAGCGTGGTCAGCAAATCCAACGCGGTCTGCATCTTCATCAACCAGCTGCGCGAAAAAATTGGGGTGATGTACGGCAACCCTGAGACGACGCCGGGCGGCCGCGCGCTCAAGTTCTACGCCTCGGTGCGGCTGGATGTGCGCAAGGCGGAGCCGATCAAAAGCGGCTCGGACATCATCGGCAACCACACCCGGGTCAAGGTGGTCAAAAACAAGGTTGCGCCCCCCTTTAAATCGGGCGAGTTCGACATCATGTACGGCGAGGGCATCTCCAAGGTCGGGGAGATTATCGACCTTGCGGACAAGCTCAACATCATCCAGAAATCCGGCGCCTGGTTCAACTGCGGCGAGCTGCGGCTCGGGCAGGGGCGGGATAACGCGAAAAAATATCTGCGCGACAACCCCGAGCTGATGGCGGATATCGAAAAACAGGTGATGGAGAACAAGGACAAGCTGCTTGCGGTGAAGGGTGCGGGCAAGGCGGCGAAGGCCGCGCCGGAGGAGAGCGCGGCAAAGCCGGTGATTATCCCCTCCTCGACGCCCATTGACGTTGAGGTGGACGATATCGAATGAGCGGGACGGAGATTACCCGCATCAAGCTGACAAAAAAGGGCAGATATGCCCTTTTTTGCGCCGACGGCTTTTTGTTTTCGGTGGATGAGGACACGCTGGTGCGGTTCGGGGTCGGCAAGGGCAGCCGGTTCGAGCCGGGCGAGCTGGAGGCGCTGCGCGCCCGGAGCGACCAGCGCCGCGCCGAGAGCCGGGCGCTGGAGCTGCTGTCGGCGCGGGAGCACGCCGAGCGGGAGCTAGCGCGCAAGCTGGAGCGGTCATTCGACCCCGAAACCGCCGCGCGCGCGGTGGAGCGGATGCGGGCGCTGGGGCTGACCGACGACGCGCGCTTTGCCCGGCGCTACGCCGAGGAGATGATCGGCCGCAGGGGAAAAAGCCGGCGTGAGGTCGAGCAGAAGCTGTACGAAAAGGGTGTCCCGCGCGAGACGGCGCAGGCGGCGCTCGACGGCTGCGAGGCGGACGAGCGCGCCGCGCTGCGCGCGCTCATTGATAAAAAATACCGGCTCAAGCTGGCAAAGCCGGACGGGCGGCGGCTGGTCTACGCCGCGCTGCTGCGCCGGGGATTTCCCCCGGGGGACGTGCGGGAGGCGCTGGAGTCCTTCGAGGGGCAGCCGGAAGAGAGTTTTGAGGAGTGCTGATGGCGAACATTTATTTTGTGTCGCTCGGGTGCGACAAAAATCGCATCGACGCGGAGATTATGGCGGATAAGCTGCTGCGGGCGGGGCACCGGGTCGTGGCCGAGCCGCAGGGTGCGGACTGCGCGATTGTCAACACCTGCGGGTTTATCGAGAGCGCGAAAAAAGAGGCGATTGACAGCATCTTTGACATGGTGCGCGAAAAGCAGGCCGGGCGGCTGCGCGCGGTTGTGGTGACCGGCTGCCTTGCGCAGCGGTACGGCGCGGAGCTGTGCGAGCTGATTCCCGAGGCGGACGTGGTGCTTGGCCTTTGCGGCAACGCGGACATTGTGGGGGCGGTTGAAAGGGCGCTTGCGGGCGCGCGCTTCTCGGCGTTCGGGGCGCCCGAAGAGCTGGTTGTGGAGGGGAGCCGGGCGCTGTCCACCCCGCCGCACTACGCATACCTCAAAATCGCGGAGGGCTGCTCCAACCACTGCACCTACTGCGCCATCCCCGCCATCCGCGGCGCTTACCGCTCCCGCAGGCAGGCGGATATCCTGGCTGAGGCGCAGCGCCTTGCGGCGCGCGGGGTGCGCGAGCTGATTCTCATCGCGCAGGACACGACGAGCTACGGCCGCGACCTGCGGGACGGAAGCTCCCTTTCCGGCCTGCTGCGCGCGCTGTGCAAAATCGACGCGCTGTGGAAGATCCGCATCCTGTACGCCTACCCCGACCAGATCGACGATGAGCTGATCGAGACGATGGCGTCGAGCGATAAAATCGCGCGGTATCTCGACATCCCGATGCAGCACGCGAGCGCGGCGGTGCTCAGGCGGATGGCGCGCTTCGGCGACCGGGAGACCCTGCTTGGCCTGATCGGCAGGCTGCGCGCCGCAATGCCGGACATCACCCTGCGCTCGACCTTTATTGTCGGCTTCCCGGGGGAAACCGAGGCGCAGTTTTTGGAGCTGTGCGATTTTCTCAAGCAGGCGCGGCTTGACCGCGCGGGCTGCTTTGCGTTTTCCTGCGAGGAGGGGACGCCGGCCGAGAAGCTGACCCCGCAGCTGGACGAGGAGACCAAGCAGCGCCGCGCGGAGCAGTTCACCCTGGTGCAGACCGAGCTGCTTGCGGCGAGCCGCCAAAAGCAGATTGGCCGGGAATACGAGGTGATCTGCGACGGCTTCGACTTTGAGCGGGAGCTGTTTGCCTGCCGCGGCGAAGCGGATGCGCCGGAAATTGACACCAACATCTGGCTGCCGCCCGCAAGCGACCTGATGCCGGGTGAAATTTACCGGGTGCGGGTCACCGGCGCGGACACATTTGACCTGTACGCCGAGCTGGCGGCGGACTGAGCCGCGGCGGCGGCGCAAAAAGGCGCCCGGCGCTTTTCTGGCCGGGTACGGCGTGCCCCGCGGACAGACGACAGGCCGGCGGCGGGTATGGCGGTGCCCTGCCTGCCGGGCAGAGCCGCCGCTTTGCCGCGCAAAAGGGCAGCGGCGGGGAAACGCCGCGGGTGGCTGTACATTTCAGGATGATTTTGGTATAATAAAAAAATCAGGTGCAATTCATGCCCTGAACAATGAAATGGACAGGTGGAGAGTTCGCAGATGAATTTGCCAAACAAGCTGACCGTAATGCGCGCGGTACTGGTTCCGTTTTTCCTCCTTTTTTTGCTGGTTGACGGAATCCCGAACAACTATCTGTGGTCGTGTATTATTTTTGCCGCCGCTTCCCTTACCGATTTTCTCGACGGCAAAATTGCGAGGAAATACAACCTTGTGACGAATTTCGGTAAATTCCTCGACCCGCTTGCGGACAAGGTGCTGGTGACCTGCGCGATTGTCGCGTTTGTCGCCCTTGGGCTTGCCAGCCCGGTGGCCGTGATTATCATCATCGCGCGCGACTATGTCGTTTCGGCGCTGCGGATGATCGCCGTCTCTTCGGACGGCAAGGTGATTGCCGCAAACTGGTGGGGGAAAATCAAGACCGCGCTGCAGATGGTCTCGATTATCTGCGTGATGCTGCTGATGCATGTCAGCGAAACGGCGCAGACGGTCGAGCTTGCGGCGGTGCAGCAGTGGTCCAACATTATTATGTGGGTGCTGGCGGCGTTTACCGGCTTTACGGGATGCATCTATCTCTGGCAGAACGGTTCGCTGCTCAAGGACGCAAAATAACAAGAGGTAATTATGCAAATATATAATACACTGAGCAGAAAAAAAGAGGAGCTGACCCCCCAGCAGGGCAATGAAATCAAGATTTACGCCTGCGGGCCGACGGTATACAACTATATCCACATCGGCAACGCGCGGCCGCTGTGCGTGTTTGATACCCTGCGGCGGTACCTGGAATACCGCGGCTATACGGTGAATTTTGTCCAGAACTTCACCGACGTGGACGACAAACTGATTAAAAAGGCGAACGAGGAGGGCATCACGGTTCCCGAGGTGGCCGAACGGTTCATCAAGGAGTACTGGACGGACGCGGACGGGATGAACATCCGGCGCGCCACCACCCACCCGCGCGCGACCGAGAATATCGACCAGATTCTGGAGATTATCAACAGCCTGGTTGCGCAGGGGTACGCGTATGAGGCGGGCGACGGCGACGTCTATTTCCGCACCCGCAGCTTTAAGGAATACGGCAAGCTGTCCCACCAGCCCCTGGAGGAGCTGGAGGCGGGCGCGCGCATCGGCGTGGGCGAAACCAAAGAGGATCCGATGGACTTTGCGCTGTGGAAGGCGGCCAAGCCGGGGGAAATCTGCTGGGACAGCCCCTACGGCAAGGGGCGCCCGGGCTGGCACATCGAGTGTTCGGCCATGTCTCGCCGCTACCTGGGGGACACGCTGGACATCCACTGCGGCGGGCAGGATCTCATCTTCCCGCACCACGAAAACGAGATTGCGCAGAGCGAGTGCTGCACCCACAAGACCTTCTCGCGGTTCTGGATGCACAACGGCTATATCAATGTGGACAACCGCAAGATGTCCAAATCGCTCAACAACTTCTTCACCGTGCGGGAGATCAGCGAGCGGTATGGCTATGAGCCGATCCGCTACCTGATGATCAGCGCGCACTACCGCAGCCCGATCAACTACTCCGTCGAGGTCATCGAGCAGTGCGTCGCGGCGCTTGAGCGGCTGTACACCTGCCGGGACAACCTGGATTTTGCGATTGCGAACGCGCCGCAGGACGGGGTGCAGACCCTGAAGGCCGCCTGCGACGAGCGCCGCGCGCAGTTTATCAAGGCGATGGACGACGACCTCAACACGGCGGACGCCATCGCGGCAGTGTTCGAGCTTGTGCGGGAAATCAACAGCGCCAAAGGGGAGTCGAAGGAGTCGCTGTGCTACGCGGCGCAGGTCTTTGACGAGCTGACCGGCGTGCTCGGGTTGCTGTATAACCGCAAAAAAGAGGAGATTCCCGCCGACATCCTCGAGATGGCGCAGCAGCGCCAGGCGGCGCGTAAAAACCGGGATTTCGCGGCGGCGGATCGGCTGCGCGACGAGATTACGGCGCGCGGCTATATCCTTGAGGATACCAAGGACGGCCCGAAGATCAGCAAAAAATAACGGTTGAACAGAAAACCACCGCCCGCCGGGTATCGTACCGGCGGGCGGTGGTTTTTGCTGCTCGGGCTGCGGATGGTTTTGCCGAAACCCGGGGCGGGAAAGGGAAGCGGCGAAATAGGGGGAATGACCCGAAGCGGGGAGAGACTGGGTTTTTAAAGCGGGCAACGCTGCGAGCCCGCTTGCAGCGCGGAAATTGCGGGCAGACTGCCGGCTTTCGATTTTCCTTGGAGGGGATTGGAGAATTCCGGCTCTTTCGGCGTCCGGGCGAACCGGACGGTTTGCCGCCGTCTTATGCCCAGCAGGGGGTGCGGCTTGGCCGGTAACGCTGTGGGTGCGCATAAACACAAGCACAGGATGCCAAGCGGACGCAGCGGTTGTTTGTTTGCGCAGAGGTGCACAGCAAAAGGGGCGCGCGCTGCCCGCGCGCCCGTGCGTGCTTGCCGCGCAGAACCCGGCAGCGCGCCAAAGGCACAAACCGCCCGTGCCCAAAGGAGCCGGAAAGGGAAGGCGGGCGGCTCGGGCAGAAACGGAGCGGCCCACCCCGCGGCGGGCGGCGGAAAACCCGCCTTTGCCGGTAGCCTTATTCCGCCTTTTCAAAATAGCAGAAGCCGGCCGCGCCGGGGCCGACATGGGTGCCGACGCTGCTGCCGAGCATCTGGACGGGGACGGACTTGCGCGAGAGGCCGAGCCCTTTGGCCAGCAGCTTGACCGCGTCCGGGTTTTTGGTGTGCACAAAAAGACACGGCTGGGCGGGGTCATACGGGTGCTCCTGGGTAATCAGCCGGACGAGCTCGTTGATTGCGGCGGGGACGCCCCGCGGCTTGCTGAGATTGCGCACCGCGCCGTCCTCCACCGAGATGATCGGGCGCAGCCCAAGCAGCCCGCCGACCGCGCCGCCGACCCCCGAAAGCCGGCCGCCCTTGACGAGGTATTTGAGGGTGTCGATGAACGCGAAAATGCGCACGCGTCCCTTGATTTCCTCCATTTCCTGTGCAATCTCGCGGCCGCTTTTGCCGGCGTCTCGCAGCGCGGCCGCCCGCTGCACCAGCAGCGCCAGGCCGCCGGTCACGGTCATGCTGTCCACAATATAAATGTCCGCGCGGCCGCTCAGCTCCACCGCCGCGCAGGCGGACTGATAGGTTCCGCTCAGCCGGGAGGAGATGGTCAGCACAACAATCTCGTCGCGCGGGTATTTTTCAAAGCACTCGAGAAATTCCCCGATGCTCAGCAGTGCGGTGGACGGCAGCTCGTCGCACTTTTCCAGCTTATCGTAAAACAGGTCGTCCGTGATGGTGACCTTGTCGATATAGCTCTCGTTCCCAAACCGGACGGTGAGCGGGAGCAGGGTCACCTGGAGCGACGCCAGCTGATTCAGCGAGAGGTCGCAGGTGCTGTCTGTTACGATAACGGGCATAAAATCATCTCCTTAAAACGACGCCTACTTCTGCGCGCAGCCGTCAAAATAATCCGCCAGCCGGCCGAGCGCCGCGCACAGGACCTGCAGGCTTGTATCGTCGAGCTGTTCGCTCACGCACGCAATCATATCCTTGTGAAACTGCGCGTGTATTCGGTTGACCCGCAGCCCGGCCTCGGTCGGCTCAATGAATACCAGACGGCGGTCGTCCGGACGCCTGACGCGGACAAGATAGCCCTTTTTGACCATTACGCCGACGGCCGTGGTGAGCGCGCCGACCGAGACGCGCAGCCGGGCGGCGATGCTGGACATCGTGTTGCGCCCCGACGGGGCAAGCTCCGCGGCGGCCTCAAGAGTATGCAGCTCCCTGACCGAAAGGTCGGTGACCCCGGCATGGGAGAGCGCGCGATCCTCCAGCGTTTGGATGGCGTTGAAGGTGCGCACAAAAAAGGTGTTCAGCTGTGCAAACTGTGCTTCTGTCATGGCGCCTCAATTCCTTTTAACATAAAACTATTTTAACTTAAAAGGAAACCCCGCGCAACCGTCTGCCGCGGTTTTCGCCCGAAGCGACAGAAATAGAGGGGTCACCCCGCGCAATTCTGGCCATCCCGACGGCGCGGCCGCGGCAGATGCGGCGGAAAAGCGAATGGATTGCCGGATTTTACGGCTTGTTTGGCGCGATTTTGCCTGGCGGGGAATCCGAGTGGTGTATGTTGCGCCTCTACCCCACAGCGAACAGGAGGACGCCTGCCTCTCGGCCTGGCTCCTGTATCGCAGACCGACCCTGCTCGCTGTTTTCCCCCTTTTGCGGCGCGGTACTGGAAAATCTGCACAAATCCCTGCGCCGCGCGGAGAAAATTGGATTGACAAACGCGGTGGAAACGGGTATACTATACAACAATGCGGATGTAGTTTAATGGTAAAACATTAGCTTCCCAAGCTGAGGTCGCGGGTTCGATTCCCGTCATCCGCTCCAAAATCCCGCCCGCTTGTCATGCAAGCGGACGGGATTTTTCATAGGGGGATTATCCCCCTCTTGATGGCGGTTTGCGCCGCAGTTGCTCTGCAAACCGCCTGTCACCCCCTTAGATGCCCG
>CAZYAV010000010.1:45790-57121 GCA_964645785.1 uncultured Oscillospiraceae bacterium | reverse complement strand
GTGTTAAGCATTCGCAGCAGATATGTCGTCCCTGTTTTTATCGCTCTCGATTGCCGAGCTGCTGCTTGCGGCTGTGCCTGGCATTCGAGGCGGCCGGGTTCCGCGCTTCGTACAGTGCCCGCAGCTTTTTCATGCTCTCCTGTTTGTGATCCGGTAACGCATGACCGTACAGGTTCAGCGTGGTGCTCGGCTGCGCGTGCCCCAGTATTTTTGAAAGCACCAACACGTCCATCCCCTGCTCGATCGCGCGCGTGGCGAAGGTGTGCCGCAGCGAGTGAAAATTCGCGTCCTCAATTCTCGCCTGTTTCAGCGTTCGCTTGAACAGATCCTGATAGGTTCGCGGCTCAATATAGCTGCCCTCCTCGGTCGCAAACACGAAGCCCCGCGGATTGAACGCCGGGTTTTGCTCCGCCATCCGATCCTGCCATTGCTTGTATCGAATCATGTCTGCTTTCAACTCGGGAATGATTGGAACCGTTCGATTGGAACTGTCGGTCTTGGTTGTCTGCAACGATTTTACAATGGTGTGACTCTCTCCCTCATTTTGAAAATCCGTCACCCGACGAAGAATCTCCCTGACCCGAAATTGGTCGTTTTCTAAATCTACACTGCTCCATTTCAGACCCAGCAGCTCTCCGATTCGCACGCCGGTAAACAACGCAAATTTGATGCCGAGCGCAGCATGGGTCTCCGACTGATTCACCGCTTCTATGAGCTGCTCCTGCTCCCTACGGCTCAGCACGCGCATTTCCACATGCCCGCGCTTCGGCAACCGTATTGCTTCGACAAAGTTATATCGAATCATGTGATTGTCCACTGCCTGTCCTATCATGTAATGCAGAAAATTTCGAATACTGTACAGTGTTTTCACCGAGAGCGGCTCGCCGCTGGCGCTCCCGGATTCTGCCAGCATATTGAAAAACCGCTGAAGTGCATCCGCGCTTAGTCTTGCCAATGGGATATTGCCGATATGGGGCTTGACCTGATTGCGAACATACGCCTCATAGCTTTCATAGGTCGTGATCTTCACCGAGGGCCTCGCGTAGATTTCGAGCCATCTTTCCGCCCACTCCCCTACCGTGAGATTGGTGTCGCCGACCGGCTCGATACTCTCGTCCTTCTCCGCCGTATTGCGCAGCTCGCGCAATTTACCGCGCACCTCGGCCTGCGTTCGGCCGCTGACGGTTTTTCTCTTTCCGTCCACGCGATACTGTCCAACCCAATATCCGCGCTTGTCCTTATAGATGGTTTCCTCGCCGTTTGTTCGGCGCGCCATTCCCGCCGCCCCCCTCTACTTAATATGAATATACTGATTGCAAAAATTCTCATCGATCCATGCGAGAAACAAGTCCCGGCTGATTACAATTCGGTTTCCAATTCTCCCGCAGGGAAATCCCGGCGTTCTCGCCAGCGCATAGGCGGTCGTTCGGGAGATTCCCAACAGCGCCGCCATTTCCATGACATTGAAAAAAGCCGGAATCTCCATATGCTTTTCTTCCATTTTCACGTCCCCTTTTCTTTTGAAGAAACGTTTCTATTTCTGTCTCGCTCTGTGCGATGTCGCATTCGGGCAGCGCAGCAATCGCCGCGTGGTGATACCGTGCACCGGGAAGAGTCGCCAACCGCCGCTCGCTCTTCGGGCGTCTCCCCGTATCGCGGGTATTCGGTTGTCAAGGGTCTGCGAGGGGGAAGAAAAACGCCCCTCACTATCCCTCCCGAAAAAACAGGGCAGTGGATACCCTGTTTCTGGGAATTCATTGTTTTTCACAATAAATTTCTCTGATCTTCGGTACCTTGTGCAGTTTTTTCATTTTTCCCTCTATAATCCTCCCGAAGAAAACGTTCAACCACAAGGCAAATTTCTCGACTTTCTTCATGCCTTTTTGAAAATCGGGTTTGGCAATGTTGCCAAAAGTGGTTTTCAACAAATCAGAGCTTACTTCATCTATACATCACAGCTTGAGAATCTCATCTACCCGCTGGTAAACCTGGTCGAGCAGGAACAGCAGATTGCGCGCGTCCTCTTTTCGCATCTGCCCCGTGTTGGCGGCGCAGGCGACCTGATTGACGTTGGATCCGATCTTGTTGATCTCCGCGACCAGCTTTCGGATTTCATCCGGGCGTCGGGCGCGCGGCGTATTGCCCGTGATGAGGCGGCGCAGATAGGCGGATTTGGTCAGGCCGCAGGTTTCGGAATCTGTGGTGAGCTTGGCTTCTTCCTCTCTGGTAAGTACCAAATGAAAGTGTATTTTGCTCATATTCTTCCTTTCTTCCGCCTACAGGCGGCATAGGGGATTCGGGGATTCCCCGGCAAGCGGCATGGATGTGCATCCATGCTATGCTTGCGCAGTCAACGGCTCGCCGTTGATGCCCGGAGGAAAGGGCTTTGCGCGGGCAGATCAGCGCATACTGCGCGCATTATCTCTCGAGCCCTCTTCTTACAGGGCTGTGCCATTCAACGGGAACATGCCGAGGCTTCGGCACGCGGTAGCTCTCCACATACGCCGCGTACCGCACATATTCAAAGCCCCCGATTTTTGGGGATGTTTCCAAATGGAAGCCTGTATACCCGGTTCCGAGCGATGATAAGGCGTGTGAATTTGGAGAATGGCCACAGAAGCACCGCTGTCGAAATGATTAATATCGAAGATTTGGCACATTGACAACAACACCCCCTTTCGCACCATACGCTGCCGCCTCGTATCTTAGAATACAGATAAATAAAGACGAAACCTGTCTGGCGGAATTGCGGCATGAGTATAAAGCAATGTAAACGGATGAAAAAGAGACAGGAACCGCGCCGGGATCCCAAAGAGTATTCTGAATGCTATGCCTGTTCGGCCGGTTCAGCTTCAGACACCCCCATCAAAATGTTGCTTTTTTTGCAGAAATCTCCCTCATTTTTGGGGATATTGTTTTTCGCGACTATACGGTATATTGAATGCAGTTAGATGATCGGGAGGTATTCTCGACTGCATTTTTTCTTTTCAGGAGGAAACAAATATGGCACTGTCTTTGGATTCTAAAATTCGCGATATTATGCGCAGCCCCGAGGGCAAGGAGGTTATGGAAAAATACGCGCCCGGCTCCAGCAAGGATCCCCGCATGAAACTGGTGGGCGCTCTGACCTATCGCACCCTGCTTTCCTACCCCGAATCCGCCGAAGTCGCAAAGTTCGCCGACCAGATCGACGAGGAGCTGAAAAAGTGCTCTCGTTGACGCGCCTTTTCTAAAGAAAGCTGCCGCCGCAGGAAAATCCTGCGGCGGTTCTTTATTCTCTCGCTCGGCGTACCATGTCCTCAATTTCCATGGCTTTCAGAATGATTTCCAATTGTAGCCGGGTGTCCGGGTCTCTCAAATCTATCTCCAGTTCCCGCTCAATACGGTTGATTCGATCCACCACCGTGCTGCGGTGGATGTACAACTCCTCGGCCGTTCGGGAATAGGACATGCTGTTGCACAAAAACACCCGCAGCGTTTGCAGATAGGAGATAGGCGCGCTTTTGTCGTGTTCGATGAGCGTTTGCAGGTTTTCGGAAAAATACGCTTCTGCGGGCAGGTTGCCCGATGCATTGATAACCATGCTCACAAGGGCATAGGAGCGAAAATAGAAAATCGACGATTTCGGATTGGTAACCCGTCCGTTTTCGATGGCCGCTTCTGCCTGCATATAAGCAATTCTCGCGCCTGAGAGGTTCGTAAAGGTGTTGCTGAGCCCGGCTATCCCGCTGGTTTCCGCCAAAAATTTTTTCAGGCTCCTGTTCAGGCCGGCATAATAAGCGCCCTGTCTGTCTGCCAGACGGGAAACCTCCAAAAAGCAGACAATCACATTCTCCTTGGCGAACGCGGCGGAGCCGGGGAACTCGCTTTCAAAGGCGCCGCAGATATATTCCCTCGGCAGTCTCGAAAAGTAATTGGCACTGTGCTGCGTGATGCAGACAAAGCGCTGGCCGCTTCTTCCCATGTTCAGGCTCCATTTTTGGTTAGCCGTTAAGGGATATTCATTGACCAGGTTAAGCAGGGCGCTTTTGAGGATAGCTTGCTCGTTTGTGATCATGGATGGATTTCTTTCGATGGCTCTTTCCATTAAGCCACCTAAAAACTCCGCCAGCGCCTTTTCCCCCTCATTGAACGGGCGGCTTCCCCCCTCCAGATAAATACAGCCGATATAGTCTCCCGCATCATTGAACAGGTTGATATACAAATACTGTGCGTCCTGTATATCCAGAAGAACCGCCCCATGTCTGTCCGTTGCCAGCTCGAAGGATTTAAGATAGCTGCTGATTTCCTGCGGATCCAAGCGAACCTCCCGGGGTTGTCCTTCCATCCGGGTCAGATAGCGAAACGAGGCGTCCATCACATGAATCTGCCTCTCAAAGATCGACACGCTGCAATTCACAATCTCCTGCAGGTCGGCAGATTTTAAAAAGATGTCAAACAGTTTTTCCTCCCATTCACGATAGCGATCAAATATCTGGCAGAGATGTTTGTGAACCCCGAAAAAATCCGCCTTTTCCCGAATCACCATCAGGCAGCTTTTCTCGCGGTAGTAAGAGAGCTTTGCGCTCTCGCCGATGACAATAATCACCACGTTTCTATGGAGGTGGGGATGAATGGGGAGATGATCCACCGTTGCCAGATATAGGTGATTGGACAAAAACTCCGTCTCATTATCCAGATACAGCTCCGGCCCAGAAATCTTCAGCTCTGCCGTTTTCGGCCCCGTCATGCTGATGGGATACCGTTCTTCCAATGCCCTGAATACAAGATCTGCATTCAACTTCATGGGTCTCCCTCCCTCTGTGGTTTTCGCCCTCATTATAGGAGAATCTAACCAAAAATGTCAATGCATATGCCGTTATTTTGTCGGGTTTTCCCACGGTAAAACCCTTCGTTTTGCGCATATTCAATATTTGAAGGCTCATCTACAATATAAGAGATGTCTGATCTCAAAACCACACACACATAATTTTTGTCCCATCAAAACGACGGGATAACAGAAAGAAGGAATCTCTATGTCATTTCAGCCCGGCGATAAGGCTATGTTGGAGGGCTACATCAAAGCAGCCCGCCCTCTTGAGGACATGTTCTCGGTGAAAGGGAAGGTCGCTCTGGTTCCCGGCGGAAGCTCCGGCCTGGGCTTTGACATTGCCCTGCGTCTGCTGCAGGGCGGCGCCAAAGTCGTCATTGCCTCAAACTCCGAGACAGAAAAAGAAGCCGCCATGGAGCTGCTGACGCAGCAGGGCTATGGCGACATGGTGAAATTCTGCTTCTGCGATGTCCGTGAGGAAGGGCAGGTGGAAAATCTGGTGAAGTTCACCGCAGAGACCTTTGGCGGTTTGGACATCTTCATCAACTCTGCGGCTATCTGGAATTACGCGCATATCTATGATCTGCCCAAAGAGGATCTGGAGCTGGTCATGGACACCAATGTCAACGGCGCTTTCTTCCTGGTCAAGCAGGTCAGCCGCTATATGGTGGACAATGGCGTAAAGGGAAAGATTGTCCTGATTGCCTCCAACAGTCCGTGGATGCCCTACCCACTGTTCGGCGGTTATTCCCACTATGCGGCCAGCAAGGGGGCTGTGGTGGCGCTGGCAACCCAGGCTGCCAAAGAGCTGAAGCGGTTCGGCATCATGGTCAACGCCGTGGCGCCCGGCGGCATGGTCACCCCGGGTGCGGCAGGAAACCTGGCTTCCGAGCTGCTGCCCGAAGAAAAGCAGGACGAGTTCTACGACGAGCTGATGGTCTGGAAGACCGACGGGCAGCAGCCGGTGGACGAGGTGGCAATCATCGCCTATGCACTGGCCACCCCCATGGCCGACGGCATCACCGGCGAATGCGTGATTGCGGACTCCGGCGCAAGCCACAATATCTTCCGGTTCCAGCCCGCCATTGAGCAGTATCCTCCCGAAGACTGAGAAAGGAATTCAATTATGAGCAAGAAAATCAACGAAAGAATCCCGCAGGATTCCGGCGTTGGCGCCGGAATCAAGGAGTATGTGGCGGTTCAGTCTCCCTGGAACAAGCTGATCAGCTATCAGGAAGCCATGCACTATATCAGCCGCTTTGAGTCTGTACTCTCCGCCGCCACCCTTCAGGCGCTGCGGATTATAGTGCCCGATTACCCCGAGCGCGCCCAATTGATGTGTGAGGAGGCATTTGAGCGTCTGTACGTGACCGGTAAATATTACGGCGACGACGACGGCTTCGGCATCCATCCCTTTATGCGCGGTGATTATCCCGGTGCACTCATTGGCGACAAAGGCGATGATGCACTGCTGATGTGTGGCCGCTGCCAGGACTTTGGCACCTATCGGTGCGAAAAGGAGCTGGACGTGTGCGACTGGGACATTGTCGGCTCCGAGCTGTGCCGGACCACTACCATGTCCCTGCAGGGGCAGGCCAAGGCCTCCCGGGAACGCCGCCCCGACGGTCCCACGCTGGACTACATGATGGTTGAGGCAAAGGGCTGCGGCGACCGCCACTGCCGCATTATCGCAGAAAACCGCGAAAAGTATCCCGCCCCGCCTCATGCCCTTTGGGAGAGCTTCGGCCCTGCCGTCACCGACGACTATAAGAAGTTCACCCAGGAAGAGGACACCACAGAAGAGTCGATGATGTTCCGTGAGGAGTGCAACTATCACTTTGTCAACGGCACAAACAATGAGACGGATTCCTCCAACCAGATGATGAATATGTCCACTGCCGCCTCTCTGTATGTGCTGCCCGCCATTGCCGAAACGGTCAAGCGCGGGTATGTGACCCGGGAACAGGCCGACCATATCCTTTGGTGCGTTTTGGAAGCCGCCGGAAAGGCGATGTTTGGCGAGCGCTATGCCATTAAGGCTCTGCGGGACTGGATGGGCGTGCCCAACAGCATCAGAGAGGATGGCCGTCTGCTTGCCGGTCTTATTGAGATCCAGCTGCAATCTCTGGTCTGCTCCTATGAGGTGGAGGCCTTCAACGAAAAGGAGTGCATTTTGGTCATCGACCGCAGCGGACTGGAAATCACCGGCACTAAGGATGTACCCGAAGCGCACTTGGCCATGTGGTACGGCATGTCCAAAACCCTGATTAACGCCCAGTGGTCCTGCTGGGAGGAGGATTCGCCGGATAAGAAGCTCCGCATCAAGATCGCCAAGAAAATCGACAAGTTCGCGTAATGGAGAGGACGCACCATGTATAAAAATATTTTCAAATACGATGATATGAAACGCAGCGAACACATGGCTGTCCGTAAAAGCGTAGGCTGGTATTTCTGGACCCATCAGCTCATAGAGGTCACCGGCCCGGATGTGGTGGCATTTCTGGATTATTTCTATACCGGCAACATTGCCTCCTTGGCTGTGGGACGGGATCGCTATACCACCATGCTGAACGAGCAGGGCGAGATTATCGACGACGTGGTGATCATGAGGGTTTCCGAGGATACCTACTGGGTCTCCACGCTGTATGCCACCAAGGCGGATGACTGGTGGTATTACCATCAGGGAGACTACGACGTGGAGTGGACGGAAATCACCGAGGACTGGCAGATGCTGGCAGTCCAGGGTCCCAAATCCAAGGCTGTTCTGGAAGCCCTCTGTTCCGACTCCGTAGAGGGTCAGAAGTTCTTTGAAATCCGGGACAATGAGATCAACGGTATCCCCGTCAAAATCAACCGTGGTGGCTTTACCGGAGAGAAATGGGGATATGAGATCTATGTATCTCCTGACGATCTGGAGACAATGGAACAGCTGGTGGATGCGGAGGTCATAAAGAACGGCGGCAAGCGCGTCACCGAGTTCCAGATCATGGCGTGGACCCTGCCCACCGAGGCCGGCATCTACTATATGCGCGACCTGGCTCACACCAACCCGATTGAGGTCGGCCTGGATAAGAACATCAAGTGGGACAAGGACTTTATCGGAAAAGAAGCGTTGCTGAAAGTAAAGGAAACCGGCCCCGCTCGGGAAATGGTCGGCTTCGAGGTGCTGGCCGACGATTTTTACATCCGCTCCAAACAGTACGGCGGCCCCGGAGAGGCTGTTTTTATCGACTCGGAGGAGGAAGAGGTCGGTCGTGTGTCCAAGCTGGTCTACTCCTATGTCAAAGAGGTCAACAACGGCTATATCCTTGCTAAAAAAGGCGCCTTAAAAATCGGCGATAAGGTCAAGATTCACGGATATGACTGCGTTATCACCGAGAAGAACTGGCTGGAATAAGAAAAAAGCAATATCTGATCCGACGGGCTGACCAGTGATAAAATGCGCCTGTCGACCGGCTCAGATATTAGAAAAAAAACAAAGAATCCGATCCCGGCTCCCTTTGGAAAGCTTGGGTTCGGATTCTTTGTTTGGAAGAGATGTCGTCCGGGTTCATCCGCGAAGGCGATGGTTTCAATGCCGCCGCTGGCCTTCACGCTGATGAAGCCGGTGATGGGGTTGCTGTCCCTGTTCCGATACCGGCGGTCTGATGCGAAACGCAGGATGACGTAGTGTACTTCTTTGTGCTTTCATAGAAAGGCGAATTCATCTTGACTTCTGCGCTTTATCAAGTAATCTATATGCAAATTGCAAATAATAGAAAGTGAATCATCGCATTCAAAATATCGGATATTTGCGTTTGCAAAATCATAGTGATTTTATGATGCTGTATGCCAAGTTTATGCCGCCGTGCACGCACCAGGCATCACCATATAGCATTCCATGGCATTTCTCCCGCCGAAAGGCGCCCAAACTACGCGCTATTTGCCACTGTATAACACTCTTTAGCACCCTATCCCCGCCCTCATAACCCGGAGTTCGCAGGTTCAAGTCCTGTCCCCGCAACCAGATCGGAGCAAAGCTTGCTTTGCTCCTCCTCATCGAAAAAAGCCGTCGCTGCTGCGCTGCTTAAAGCCTTGTCTGTGCCCAAAGGGCACAGGCAAGGCTTTTTACGGCAGCTTACGCTTTGGGATTTTTTGACTTTAAGGGCACATTGTATTTGACCCCACGTTGATTCTTTCTTGTACACAGAAAACCCGCCCAATCGGGCGGGTTTCATTCTGCGGCGTGCTGCTTGGCTGCGGGGTTCTGTGCTCCACAGCCTTTTGTTATGCCAAATTTATGCTGCTGTGCAAAACGAGCACTCTGACGCATTAAACCATGCGTGACCGTATGCCGCGAATGTCGGCCTAATGCCGGTGAAGCACTCCCAGAAAACCCATGGCGGGTGCGCCGGTATCATAATGCGTAAGGACATGGATATTGTAGCATTATTTTCGGATGAATCATATTGTCCATGTGTGTTTGTGGTTGTATTGTTCTTATTGCACCAGGTTCCAAAATAAGAAAACCAATGGTCCATGTATGCAAATCATAATGATTGAGCGCTACCATTGCATGGTTATTAAATGCTTCAGATAAGAACAATGTATTTTTCAAATCTGGATGTTTTGAACCAAAACGGCTCAATTTGCAGAGGTCAAGCCGTGCTCCCCGCACGACACACGCCGTCGTATGCGGAGCCGCCCCGCGCATTGCGCAAAAAGTCCGCCCCGGCTCTCCTTGCGGAGAAAGCCGGGGCGGGCTTGATGATTGCGGCGGCACGGCGGCACATGCCGGAAAAAGCTGGGCAGTCTCAGCCGAGCGCGCGCAGACAATCGAACATCAGCTTGAAATAGGCCTGGTTGTCGCAGTCCAGCACAACAAAGCAGTTGGCATCCTTTTCCTGCCCGTCCCGCAGGTCGCAGACGGTCATGGCGCGGGTGTATTCCCCGTCGAGATCCATCTCCACATGCGCCCAGCGCCCGGTGTAAATATCGGGGTCGATCAGGTAAGCAATCGCGTGCGAATCGCAGATATTATAGGAACTTTGCCCGGAGCTCTGGAAAATGCGGCGGTAAAACGCCATCAGCTCGCCTGCAAACCGCCCCGCGTTGCCGAGCGCGGCCATCCGGTCGACCTCCGCGTCGGTGACCTTGCCCAGCCCGGTCGAGTTGATGCTGTGCATGATAATCGGGATGCCCGACGAAAAGACGATGTGCGCGGCCTCGGGATCCTGATAGATATTGTATTCCGCGCTGGCGGTCGCGCCGTTGGGGCTGGGATAGGTCAGCCCGCCCATGATACAGATTTGCTCGATGCGGCCGGCAAGCTCAGGATAGCACAGCAGGAACGCGGCAATGTTGGTCAACGGCCCGACCGGCACCAGCGTGACCTTGTCCGTGCGGGCGCGCAGCGCCTCCGCGATGAAATCGACCGCGTGCAGCGGGTGCAGCGGGGTCTTTACCGGCGGGAATTCCGGTCCCTCCAACCCGGATTCGCCGTGATACTTTTTGGCGACTTCGCAGCGCAGCCGATCGCACATCGGCTTGCCCAGCCCCTGTGCGACCGGCACATCGGTTCGGCCGACCCGTTCGAGAATGCGCAGGGCGTTTTTGGTTGTGTTTTCGATGGGAGAATTCCCGGCGACGGTGGTCAGGCCAAGCAGCTCAAGCCGGTCGCTCGCCAGCGCCATCATAATCGCGAACGCGTCATCGTGACCCGGGTCTGTGTCCAGAATGATGGGAATGCGGTTCATGCGCGGTCACCTCCGTTTATGCGTTTGAGCAGCGCCAGCAGCGCGGGCTGGTCGAGCGAAAGCACGACGTCGGCGTTGGGCTCGCGGCCGTTGCGGCCGTAGAGGTCGCACACGGTCATGCCGCGCGTTTTGGCGGAGCGGGTCTCCACCCCGACAAAGCAGTGCGCGGCGCTGTAAAAGCCGCTGTCCGCCAGCGCGGCGACAGGCAGCAGCTCGGCGGCCGTCTGCGGGGTATCCTGCGCGCATCCGGCCGCGGCGTAAACCGCCGCCGTGTCCAGCCCGCGCAGGCAGTTCAGTCCGAACAGGAGGACGGGGATGCCGGATTTGAACAGAATCTCCGCGGCGCAGGGGTCTGCGTGGATGCTGCGCTCCGCAAAGGGGGTCACGTCGCCGCTTTCCGCGCTGCCGCCAAGCAGCACGACCCGCCGGATTGCGCCGCACAGCTCGGGGCGGCGCACAAGCGCAATGGCGAGGTTGGTGAGCGCCCCGAGGCTGACAATCTCGAGCGCGCCGCCCGCCTCGTTTGCGGCGCGGGCAATCCGCTCCCACGCCCGCTCGCCCGGGACAGCCGCGGCCTGCGCGTCCTGCGCGGTGCGGGGGGCAAGGATGGGAAGCGCCGTGCCGACAGCCGGCCGCAGACCGGGAACGGCGTCCGCAAGCCTGCTTGCATCGGCCGGGGTCGCCGCCGTGGCCTCCAGAAAAGCGGGGTCGAGACGCTGCGCAAGCTGTGCGGCCTGCACGCCGTCCGCACCCGCGCCGACATGGAGCAGAATGGGCTGATTCATA
>CAZYAV010000010.1:41498-45690 GCA_964645785.1 uncultured Oscillospiraceae bacterium | reverse complement strand
CGCCCGCCGCGCAAAGAAAGCGGCGGACAGCGCCGCCCGTCGCCACGCCCGAACCGGCGGTATGCGCCGCCCGCCGCGGGCGGCTCGGGCAACCCGCGACCGGCAGGCGCGCGGTTAAAGGCAGCAGGAGAGTCCCTTGCCCCGCGGCAGAAATGACGAATGCCCCCGCCGCGCAAAGAAAACCGCGGACAGCGCCGCGCACTGCCACACCCGGAACGGCGGTATGTGCCGCCCGCCGCGGGCAGCTCGGGCAACCCCGCAGACCGGCAGACGCGCGGTCAAAGGCAGCGGAGGAGTCCCTTGCCCTGCGGCAGAAATGGCGAATGCGCCCGACACGCGGCACCCACCTGCCGCGGGCGAATGAGGTACAACCGCACCGCACAGCCCGCCGCGCGCGAATAGCGGACAGCAACGGTACCGCCGTCCCGTCCCGTGTGCGCGGCAAAGCCGGGATAAGCACCGGTACACGACGCAAACGCACGACGCTTTTTAAATAGTATAGCATTTGAAAAAAGCCCGCGTCAAACAGAGGACGCGGGTTTTGTATCGCACCGAAACTGTCCCTATGCGGCGGAGCCTCGCGGTTTGCGCCGGCGGCTCGGTGCGGCGGAAAGGGCGGGCAAGAACGGCTCGGCCGGGTCAGGGAACTTGGCGGACAGGGTGCCGGATCACAGTTTTCCACTTTTCTGGCGGGGCTTTTCGGGGGTCGGAAAGATAAATTTCGTGGTGCAAGCGGCTGTCCGAAAGGTCGGTCTCGTACCCGGCCTGCTCGAGGAAGCGGTTCATCCGCTCCACCGTCGCGGGCTCGTCGTCAAACGCGCCGAGGTGCATCGCCTGCACGCAAAGCCCCTCGTCCACCGGCAGGAACTCGGCGTCCGCACAGTCCAGCTTTTTGCGGCTGGCGGCCTGCTCCTTTGCCCACGCAAAATCCGCCTCGGTCACAAAATCGGGCAGGCGAATGACCGAGATCCAGCGGAAACCGGCCTTGTTGGCGAAATCAACCGGCGCGCCGCCCTCCTGCTGCCAGAATCCCTCCAGCGGCGGCACAGCGTAGGGGAAAAAGCCGGCGATTGCGCGCCCGCCCTTCTCGGCCATTTTCAGGGTGTAGGAAACGGCGTACAGGACGCGGATTGCCCGCTGGTAGGCGCCGTCCGCCTCATTCGGGTCGCCCTGCCCGCGCACGGCGATGTAATTGGCCTTCGGCACGGTCACAAGTGCCGGCTGCGTTTTGGGGCAGTAGAGCGATTTCAGCTCTTTTTTAAAATCATATGGCATAAAAATACCTCCTGCCCGGCACGGCGGCGCGATGTCCGCGCGGTTTATTTTATCCTGAACCGGCGCGGAGCCTGTCCCGCGCGGGAGCCGCAAAGCCGCCGCGGTTAAAAAAGAAGCGGCCGAAGCTGCCCGCAGGCAACGGAACTGCGGCAAATCCGTGTGCCCGCCCGGCGCCGAACCCCGCAATTTCCGCCGCCGCTGTGCTTCAGATTTCACGGCGCCCGAGCGGCCTTATGATTGATCGAGAGCATCCCGCGAGGCTTCCACGCCCAAAAGGCGGTGTGCAGCCGGCTTTTGCGGCCGCTGCGTTTCCGGAACGCCGCGGCACGGGCTGCGAAAAAAGACCTCCGCGCCCGCTCAGCGGAACACGGTGTGCTGCCGCCGGTAGGCGTCGTTGTCCTTTTGCAGCAGCTCGCGCTCGAGCTGTGCGAGCCGGCGGCGTAAATCGTCGGCCTTTTGGGGGTCGGCGGCGCGCAGCTGCTGTTCAAGCTGCTGCTTTTGCTCGCGCAGCCGCGCAAGCTCGCGGTCAACCCTGTCCGTGTTCGCGGTGCACTGTTCCGCGCCGCGCGCCGGGGAATCGAACTCGATCCTGCGGCTGCCGTCCGCGCCCCGCGTCACGCGGTACACCCCGGCGGTCTGGGGCTCTGCCTGCGGGGCGGGGGTATAGGTATCCCGCATCCCGACATCGCGAACCGGCACGGCGGGCTCGGGCGCCGCGTCCCGCTGCGCTGCGGCCGGCCGGGCTGTATTCTGCGCCGGTGTGCCGGCAAGGCCGCAAACGGAACCGGCAATCGCTTGAATTGACATAAACATCTCCGAATTAGGATTGCAATCTTTCTGCAAATTATACACGCGCCCCAAACCCGTGTCAACACGAACCGGGCGGAGCAGACACTGCCGGGAAAGGCAAAACAGCGGGGCGGGCCGGGCGGCAAAATCCGGCGCATGCGGGCGCTTTGCGAATGATGCGCGTATAGCGCCCACCCGGGTGCGCGGAGATTGTATTTTTGCGCGGAAAACGGTATAGTGATAGTATCAAAACCGGCGGAAAAAGCGGCGTGTGCCCGCGCGCCGGTATACGGGAGGGAAGGCCTGATGGAAAAGCGCAGGATTATTCTGGATGTGGATACGGGCTCGGACGATTCGATTGCTATTCTGATGGCAGCGCTCTGCGGGGAGTTTGAGATTTTGGGCATCACGGTGACCCAGGGGAATCGGCCGCTCGAGTGCTGCGTGGACAATACGCTGCGGGTGTTGCGGCTTTGCGGGCGGGAGGATATTCCGGTTTACCCGGGATGCCCCGCACCGATGGTGCGCAACCTCTCGCCCGGGCGGCTGGCGAACAACCCCACCGGGGGGATCGAGCAGGTCGTGGACGGCACGCTTTACACTATCCACCCGCGGACGGTCGACCTGCCGCAGGGTCGGTGCGCGCCGCAGGGCAAGCACGCCTGCACCTTCCTGCTGGAGGCGGTTCACGCAAGCCCCGAGCCGGTGACAATCGTCACGGTCGCGCCGCCGACCAATATCGGCATGGCGTTCCGCATGGATCCCTCCATCGCGCAAAAGGTGGCGCGGGTGGTGTTCATGGGCGGCAGTGTGGGGCGCGGCAATGTCACGCCGGTGGCGGAGGCCAATCTGTTCCACGACCCGGAGGCGGCTAAGATTGTCATGGACAGCGGGGTGGAGTGCGTGTTCATCACCCTCAACGCAACCCACAGCGCCGAGCTGACCCTTGAAGACGCGGACAGGCTGGAGGCGCTGGGCACCCCGACCGGCCGGTATGCCGCGCAGACAATCCGGATGCGGGCGCTCGCTTCCAAAATGATGGGCTGGAGCGACGGGAAAAGCGACGCGATCCACGACGCCATGGCGATTGCGTGGCTGCTTGACCCGGCGGTTGTGACCGATATGCGGCGGCAGAAATGCAACATGGACTTTTCGGGCGGCTTTTCGGACGGGCAGCTGATTGTCGACTGGGCGAGCCGGAACGACGAAACCGCCAACTGCTATGTCGCTTACGCGGGCGACCACGACCGCTTTTACGCTTTGCTTGAGCGGTGCTGCAAACAAAGCGTCCAATAACAGACGAAAGAAGCGGGGCGCGCCGCCGGAATTTCGGGTAAGGGCGCGCCCCGTGCGTAACAACGGCGGCTGGGCGGCGCGCCGCGGGCGGGACGCAGCCCGTGCGCGGGGCGTGTGCGCCGGGAAAAACGGCCGCCCTTTAGGGAGAGAAAGAATTGGAACAATGGATTGCGCTTGCAAAGGAAATCGGCTTTTCGCAGGCCGCCGCGCTTGATGTCTCCACCCTCAAGCCGCTGCCCAGCGTCCGGGATATGTGCGCGGCGGACAGGTGCGGGAGCTACGGCAAAAACTGGACCTGCCCGCCGGAGTGCGGCACGCTGGAGGAATGCACCGCGCGGATGCGGCGGTACGGGCACGGCCTGCTGCTGCAAACGGTCGGCAGCCTGAGCCGGACAATCGACACAAAGGGATATGTCGACGCGATGAAGCAGCACGCCGCGCAGCTGCTGGCATTCGCGGAAAGAATCCGCGCCGAATACCCCGACGCGCTCTGTCTTGGCGCGGGCGGATGCCCGGTTTGCAGCAGCTGCGCCTACCCAGACCCCTGCCGGTTTCCGCAAAAGGCCTGCTCGTCCATGGAGGCGTACGGCCTGTTTGTCACCCAGGTCTGCCGGGACAACGGCGTCCCGTACTATCACGGCGCGCGGACAATTACCTATTCCGCCTGCGTCCTGTTCGATTGACCGCGCGCGGGCGCAGCGGGATTAGAGGCTGTGCGGACATGGCTTCCCGCCCTGTGCGAATGGCGCCTGTTTCATTTCCCGGTGCGGCGCGCGGGTGCTCCGGGCTGTTCCCCGGGGTGTGCGGTTTTGCCGGTCTTTACCGGCGGCCG
>CAZYAV010000010.1:40192-41398 GCA_964645785.1 uncultured Oscillospiraceae bacterium | reverse complement strand
CCGGCGGCCGCGGACGGCCGCGCGGCGGGTATAAACCGGGTGCGGCTCCTGTCTCCTTCTCCCGCCCTTCCGCTTTTGTGCGGCTGGCACCGGCGCGCCGAAAGGGCCGCAGAATTGGTTTGTAAAGGCGACTTTTTTCGCTGAATTCTTTTGACATGCGCGTCGGAGTGAGTATAATAAAACAGAACAGATAACGATTCTGCGCAGGGCAGAATCGGAAAAATGCTGTTCTGAGGCAGTTAAACGCAGCAAAAATGCGGAGGATGTGGAGTATGGCGAGTTTGACAATCAGCCCCGAAGAGGAAAAGCGGGTCAAGGGGATCGGCTTTTTGAGCAACAAAGGCACGGATAATTTTTCCGGCCGCATCATCACGGTCAACGGCAAGGTTACGGCGGAGCAGCTCAAGCGGATCGCCGAGGCGGCCTCCCTTTACGGGAACGGCAATGTCACGATGACCGCGCGGCTGACAATCGAGGTGCAGGGCATTCCGTTTGATAAAATCGAGGCGTTTCGCGAATACCTCGCGCCCGCGGGGCTTGTGACCGGCGGAACCGGCGCGAAGGTTCGTCCGGTCGTTTCCTGCAAGGGCACGACCTGCCAGTACGGCCTGATCGATACATTCGCCCTTTCCGAAAAAATACATAAGCGCTTTTACGAGGGGTACGGCGCGGTCAAACTGCCGCACAAGTTCAAAATCGCGGTCGGCGGCTGCCCGAACAACTGCATGAAGCCCGACCTCAACGATCTCGGCGTGATTGGCCAGCGGCTGCCCAAGCTGGATGCGGCGGCCTGCAAGGGCTGCAAAAAATGCGGCGTGGAGCTTGCCTGCCCGATGCATGCCGCAAAGGTCGTCGACGGCGTGCTGCACATCGACCCGGCGCTCTGCAACAACTGCGGCCGGTGCGCGGGCAAATGCCATTTTGCCGCGCTGAGCAACGAGCAGTTCGGCTATAAAGTCTATCTCGGCGGGCGTTGGGGCAAAAAGACCGCGGTCGGCCGCACCATGCGCAGGATCTTCACCGACGAGAACGAGGTGCTTGACCTGATTGAGAAGGCGATTCTTTTCTACAAATCCGAGGGCAGGCAGGGGGAGCGTTTCGCGGAGACCATCGACCGCATCGGGTTTGAGACGGTTGAAAAGACCCTGCTGGGCAACGCGCTTCTTGAAAAGAAGGCGCAGATTCTGGCGGAGCAATAATCCGCCG
>CAZYAV010000010.1:0-40092 GCA_964645785.1 uncultured Oscillospiraceae bacterium | reverse complement strand
ATCCGCCGCGCTTTTGGCTTACGCCATACAATATAAAAGGAACCGGCGCACGGAAAAGTGTGCCGGTTCTCTGTTTTATAATATAAGATCCGGTGCTTTTCGCCTATCCCGGGAACCGTGCCCTGCCTGAAACGCCCGGCCGGCACGCGCATGAAGCGCAGGGGGAAGCCTTAAACGGTGAACACCTTTTTGAGCCGCGCGTAGCGGGGCAGACCGTTCTCGGACGGGTGGGCGCTTTCTCCCTGAATCAGCGGCAGCGCGTAGCGGGTGAATTCCTCGCTCATGCCGTTGCGCGCCGCGTTCATCATCGAGGCCGGCACCGTCTTTTCGACGTTCGCAATCTCGCCGAGCTCAAACAGCTCGGTCTTGCAGCTGTAGGGCTCCCCGCCGCCGCGCACAAACGCGACCATGCAGTCGGTCGCACCGGCCACCGCGCGCTCGACGGCGGCCTTGCCGGCGGCAAACGCCTCGTCGATATCGGTCTGGGAGGCGCAGTGCGCCGCGCACCGCTGCAACAGCGAGAACTCGATGCCGCGGGTTTTCGCGCCGGTTTTTTGCTTAATCAGGGTCGCGAGGGTGGACGCGAGGCCGCCCATCTGGCTGTGGCCGAACGCGTCCTTGCTTTTGGCAAGGCTGCTGCCGTATTCCGAGATGAACTTGCCGCCGAGGTCGTGCACACCCTCCGACACGGCGACAAAGCAGCTGCCCTTGTCGTAATAAACTTTCTCGACATCCCGGACGAACTGCTCGAGGTCAAACGGGTTCTCGGGCAGATAAATCAGGTCGGGGCCGCAGCCGATCTCGTTTGCCAGCGCCGCGGAGGCCGTCAGCCAGCCGGCGTTGCGCCCCATAATCTCAAAGATAATCACCGAGCCGCGGTCGTACACACCGGCATCAAGCGCGATTTCCGAAACCGAGGTTGCGATGTACTTTGCCGCGCTGCCATAGCCGGGACAGTGGTCGGTGCACGCAAGGTCGTTGTCGATCGTTTTGGGGATGCCGATGACGTTACAGTCATAGCCGACCTGCTTGAAATACTGCGCGACCTTGTGGCAGGTGTCCATCGAGTCATTGCCGCCGTTATAGAAGAAATAGCGCACGTCGTATTTTTTGAACACCTCGAGGATTCGCCTGTAATCCGTCTCGTCGGCCGACGCGTCCTTGAGCTTATACCGGCAGGAGCCGAATGCCGCCGCCGGCGTGTTTTTCAGCAGCAGAAGCTCGGCCTCGCTCTCCTTGCCGCAGTCAAAAAGCCGCTCTTTCAGAACGCCCTCGATGCCGTTCTGCGCGCCGTAAACCCTGGTGATGTTCGGGTTGGAAAGCGCGGTCATGACGGCGCCGCAGACACTGGCGTTGATGACCGCCGTCGGCCCGCCAGACTGGCCGATTACACAGGCGCCTTTAAGCTGTTTCATAATAACTCTCCTTTCACAAGCTGCGTGCGGGGGAGCCGGGCTCCGCCGTCGCCTTCCTTGCTTTCAGTTTATCATTTTGAGACGCCGAATTCAATATGGTATGCGCCGAATCCCGGCCGGCCGGGCAAAACGCGGCGAGACGCGGCCGGCCGGGATCTGCATGCCCGCCCGGCTGCGGAAGCCCCCGGCGGCAGCCCTGATCAAACGGGGCGCCGCCCGATACGCCGACACCGCCGGCACACGCACAGCGCCGCGATTTTGCCGCCGTCCCGGCGCGCCGGGGCTCCGAAAGCGGGATTAAGGCTTGATTTTACGCGCAGGAATGGTACAATAAAAACAACCATAAAATACTTGTGAAACGGAGAACAGATTATGCCACTCGTAACCACAACCGAGATGTTCAAAAAGGCGTATGACGGCGGCTATGCCATCGGCGCGTTCAACGTCAACAACATGGAAATTGTCCAGGGAATCACCGAGGCGGGCAAGGAGCTGCATTCGCCGCTGATTCTTCAGGTGTCGTCCGGCGCGCGCAAATACGCCAACCACACCTACCTCGTCAAGCTGGTTGAGGCCGCGCTTCAGGAAACGGATCTGCCCATTGCGCTGCACCTCGACCACGGCGACACGTTTGAGCTTTGCAAAAGCTGCATCGACGGCGGCTTCAGCTCGGTCATGATCGACGGCAGCCACTTCAGCTTTGAGGAGAACATCGCGCTGACCAAGCAGGTGGTGGATTACGCGCACGACCACGGCGTGGTGGTCGAGGGCGAGCTTGGCCGCCTGGCTGGCATTGAGGACAAGGTCAATGTCAGCGCCGAGGATGCCTCCTACACCCGCCCCGAGGAGGTCGAGGAGTTTGTCAGCCGCACCGGCGTCGATTCCCTCGCAATCGCGATTGGCACCAGCCACGGCGCGTATAAGTTTAAACCGGGTCAGAAACCGCAGCTGCGCTTCGACATTCTGGAGGAGGTCTCCAAGCGCCTGCCCGGCTTCCCGATCGTTCTGCACGGCGCGTCGTCTGTCGTTCCGGAGTTTGTCAAGATGATTAACGAGAACGGCGGCAACATGCCGGACGCAATCGGCATCCCGGAGGATATGCTGCGCCAGGCGGCCAAGATGGCGGTCTGCAAGATCAATATCGACAGCGACCTGCGTCTCGCGATGACCGCGACCGTCCGCAAATATCTCAACGAGCACCCCGACCACTTCGACCCGCGCCAGTACCTCGGACCGGCGCGCACCGCAATCAAAGAGATGGTCATGCACAAAATCAACACCGTTCTCGGCAGCGCCAACAAGGCGTAAGCCGCGGGATTTTAGCTCCCCAAAAGCGAAGCGGCGGGGCAAGGCCGCCGCACGCAACGGCAGGATATACGAAAAAACGGCGCAGCCCGGTGAAGGGCTGCGCCGTTTCTGTTTGGCCTAAGCGGCGGGGCGGGGGTGTGGGCTGTTTTGCGCTGTTTTCATCGGGGCGGGGCGTCCCGGCCTCGGCGGCAGACAAAGCGCAGCTTTGGAACAGAGAACCGAGCCGCGTCCGTCGGGATGCGGCTCGGTCGGTTTCTCTTAAATAGGGAATTGCGGCGGAGCCGAAATCGGCCGCGCCTGCCGCCGCACAACAGGCAGCGCGCGCCCAACCGGCGCTTTCCCATACCGCCATGCGGCCAAAGCATTTTTTGGGGGGCTGCGCGTAAATAGTCCGCCGCTTTCCCGCACCCGCCGCCCGGCTCAGAGAATCAGGCAGATCAGGCCGTTGCAGCCGTCGTTGATGATCCGCTCGAGCGTTTCCTGCAACTTGACCCGCGCGTCGGGCGGCATCCGGTACAGCTTGTTTTGCAGCCCCTCGTTGACCAGCTCGTTGAGAGATTTGCCGAAAATGTTGCTCGACCAGATCTTGATCGGATCCTCCTCAAATTCGCGCAGCATGTACAGCACAAGCTCCTCGCTCTGCTTTTCGCTGCCGACGATGGGGCTGACCTCGGTTGTGATATCGGCGCGCAGCATGTGGATGCTCGGCGCGGAGGCGCGCAGCTTGACGCCGTATTTGCCGCCCTGCCGCACCATCTCCGGCTCCTCCAGGCGCAGCTCGTCGATGGAGGGCATCACGATGCCGTAGCCGGTCGCCTCCACCTGCTTGAGCGCGCCCTCGATTTTCTGGTATTTGCGGCGAATCTGCGCAAGCTCGAGGATGCAGGGCATCAGGCTGGCCTCGTCGCTGATCTCCAGCCCGGTTTCCTCGCCCAGCACCCGGTAAAACAGCTCGTCGCCCAGGGTGATGCCAACCCGCACGACCCCCGCGCCCAGGTCGGTCTGCTCGCGCCGGGCGCATTTGACATATTCGCAGTCCCCAAGGGTGTAAAGCTGCTCGGGAACGTCCCGCATCCGGCTGACGTTTTTGGCAAAGCTGCCGACCGTCTCGAAGATGGCCGATTTGAGCCAGTGATCCGTTTTGAGCGAGGAGACCCATTTGGGCATGTCGATGTCGATTTCCTTGACCGGGAACTCGTTGGTGATTAAGGACATCAGCCCGCAGATATCCTGCTCCTCCAGGTCGAGGCAGTTGAGCGGCACGACGGGAACCCCGTACTGCTCGCGCAGCGCCTGCGAGAGGTTGTGGCTCTGCTCGCTGTTGGGGTCAACGCAGTTGAGCACCACGACGAACGGCTTGTTGATCTGCTTCAGCTCGTTGATGACCCGCGCCTCGGCCGCCTCGTAATCCTCCCGCGCGATGTCGCTGATGGAGCCGTCGGTCGTCACGACGATGCCGATGGTGGAGTGCTCGGTGATGACCTTGCGGGTGCCCGTCTCGGCCGCGACGTCGAACGGCACCGCCTGGTCGTACCAGGGGGAGACGACCATCCGGGGCTGCTCGTTCTCGATGTGGCCGAGCGCGCCCGGCACGATATACCCGACACAGTCGATCATCCGCACCCGCAGGCTGACGTTCTCCTCCAGCTCGACGCTGACCGCCTCCTCGGGGATGAACTTCGGCTCGGTGGTCATGATGGTTTTGCCGGCGGCGGACTGGGGCAGCTCGTCGATGGCGCGCTCCCGCGTCAGCCCGCCCGCGATGTTGGGCAGAACCAGCTTTTCCATGCACTTTTTGATAAACGTCGACTTCCCGGTGCGCACAGGCCCCACGACCCCGATGTAAACCTCGCCGTTCGTCCTTGCCGCAATGTCCTTGTAAATACGCACGTTATCCATAAAAACCTCTCACCTCATTGTTTTTTGGGGGATTTGTCCGGGGCAAGACACACGCTCGTCAGCCTGTAACCCTTGCTGTCGTTCTGTCCCATTTTATGAGGGACGCGCGGGGAATATGTGCTGCGCGCAGCAAAGCCCGGCGGGGCGGAAACGCGGCGCGGCGCCCGGCCGCGCCCCGTCCGTGCGCTTTGGGGATTCGCCGCCCCACACGGCAGGGCGCAGTGAAGCCGCGAATGGCCGGAAGCGCGCGCTTGCGGCGTCCGAACCTGCTTAGGGCGCAGACCGGGAAAGCGCCGCGGGCAGGCGGGCGCAAGCCCCGGGCGCGCGGGCGGTTTTGCGAAAAAAAGAAAAAAGGCGCTTTACAATCCCGCGCGGCTGTGATAGAATAACGACAATCAAACGGAATGTGGAGTCGTTTCCGATGCAGTCACACCGCTACACCGCCGAATACTTTAGCTTCCGCTTTACCTACTTTTATTTTGGTAAGGCGTTTTCGTGTTCTGCGGCAAGTCGTCTGGCTGTTTGAGAGGGTGGCGCGGGTTTGCGCCGTCCGTCAAAAACAAAACCGGAGCCCCGCGGTACACGCCGCGGGGTTTTTTAATGGCAAACGGGAGGAACGGAAGATGATTGTCGTACTGAAAAAGAACCCGGACGAGGGTCAGCTGACCAACCTGACCAACTGGCTGGAGGGTCTGGGGCTGGCCATCCACCGCAGCGAGGGCTCCACCAGCCTCATCCTCGGCCTGGTGGGGGACACCTCGGTGGTGGATATGGAGCTGATCCGCTCGCTGGATATCGTCGAGGACGTCAAGCGGATTCAGGAGCCGTACAAAAACGCCAACCGCAAATTCCACCCGCTCGATTCGGTAATCGAGGTGGGGAACGTGAAGATAGGCGGCGGCCATTTCCAGATTATCGCCGGCCCCTGCTCGGTGGAAAACGAGGCGCAGATGTGCGGCGTCGCGGCGGACGTCAAGGCGGCGGGCGCAACCATCCTGCGCGGCGGCGCGTTCAAGCCCCGCACCTCGCCCTATTCCTTCCAGGGGCTGGGCGGCAATGGGATTACCCTGCTGCTTGAGGCGGCGCGGCAGGCGAACATGCCGGTCGTCACCGAGATCATGGATTTTTCGCAGCTCAAATACTTCGACGACGTCGACATGATCCAGATCGGCGCGCGCAATATGCAGAATTTCGAGTTGCTCAAAGAGATGGGGCACACGGGCAAGCCGATCCTGCTCAAGCGCGGCCTTGCCAACACGATCGAGGAGCTGCTGATGAGCGTGGAATACATCATGGCGGGCGGCAACGACCGGGTCGTGCTGTGCGAGCGGGGCATCCGCACCTTTGAGACGGCCACCCGCAACACGCTGGACATCTCGGCCGTGCCGGTGCTCAAAAAGAAAACCCACCTGCCGGTGATTGTCGACCCGTCCCACGCCTCCGGCCGGTACGACCTGGTCAAGCCGCTCGCGCTTGCGGCGACGGCGGCGGGCTGCGACGGGCTGATGATCGAGGTGCACAACGACCCGCAGCACGCGCTGTGCGACGGCGCGCAGTCGCTGACGCCGGCAAAATTCGCGGACGTCGCCAGGGCGGTGTTCGCTATCCGCCCGTTCGCGATGACCTCGGACGAGCTGAACGGGTAAACCGCAGGAGGTGAGGGTATGAACATCGGCATTGTCGGCCTTGGGCTGATCGGCGGCTCGGTGGCGAAGGCGCTGCGCGCCAACACGCCGGACACGGTGATGGGAACCGACTGCGTCCGCTCGGTCATCGACAAGGCAAAGCTGCTGGAGGCGATCGACCTGGAGCTGACCGAGGAGCGCATCCCGGTCTGCGACGTCCTTATCCTCGCGCTGTATCCGCGGGACATCATCGAGTGGGCGCGGGCGCATATCGGCCGGCTGAAGCCGGGCTGCCTGGTTATGGACTGCGGCGGGGTCAAGGGAGTGGTGTGCGACGCGCTGTTCCCGCTGTTCGCGCAAAGCGGCGCGACCTTTATTGGCGCGCACCCGATGGCGGGGGTGGAGCGCAGCGGCTTTGACAACGCGCGCGGCTCCATGTTCCAGGACGCGTCGATTATCCTGACCCCGCCGCCGGGCACCGGCATCGAGCTGCTCAGCCGGGTCAAGAAATTCTGGGGCGCAATCGGCTTTACCAACGTGGAGATCACCACCCCGCAGGAGCATGACCGGCGCATCGCGTTCACCTCCCAGCTGGCGCATGTGGTGTCGAGCGCGTACATCAAAAGCCCGACGGCGTGTATGCAGCATGGCTTTTCGGCGGGGAGCTATAAGGACATGACCCGGGTGGCGCGGCTGAACGAAAAAATGTGGACCGAGCTGTTTTTGGAAAACGCCGCCCCGCTTTCGGCGGAAATCGGGGAGATTATCCGGCACTTGCAGGAGTTCCGGGCGGCGATTGACCAAAACGATGCGCCGGCGCTTGAACAGCTGCTGCGCGAAGGCCGGGAGTGCAAGGAAAACGCGGACAAGGGGGATTTGCGGGAATGAGAGTCATCAAGGTTGAGACGGGGAAGCCCTATGAGGTGCTGATTGCGCGGGACTTTCTGGACGGGGCGGGGCAGCTGCTCCGTTCTCAGACAGAGCCCTGCCGCGTCTGCGTGGTGACCGACGATGCGGTCGCGCCGCTGTACGCCGCGCGGGTTGAACACTCGCTGACCCGTGCGGGTTTTTCGGTCTGTACCTTCACCTTCCCCAACGGGGAACGATCCAAAAATCTGGACACCTACGCGCGGTTGCTCTCCTTCCTGGCGGAGAGCGGAATAGGCCGCGGTGACCTGCTCGCCGCGCTCGGAGGCGGGGTGGTGGGGGACATCGCCGGTTTCGCCGCCGCGACCTATATGCGCGGCATCCGGTACGTGCAGCTGCCAACCACCCTGCTGGCGGCGGTGGATTCCTCGGTGGGCGGCAAGACGGCTGTCGACCTGCCCGAGGGCAAAAACCTGGCGGGCGCGTTTTTGCAGCCCAGCCTTGTGCTGTGTGACGTGGACACCCTGCAAACCCTGCCCGATGCGCAGGTCAAATGCGGCCTTGCGGAGGCGCTCAAATACGGGGTGCTGTGCGACGGCGCGCTGTTCGACAGTCTCGCTGGCGGCGGCTACGACCTCGAGGCGGTTATCGCGCGGTGCGTGGAGATCAAGGCGGGGATTGTCGCGCGGGACGAGCGGGACACCGATCGCCGCCAGCTGCTCAACCTGGGGCACACAATCGGCCACGCGGTTGAGCAGTGCAGCGGCCTCTCGGTGTTGCACGGGCAGGCGGTGGCCATCGGCATGGCGGCGGTGACCCGGGCGGCGCAGGCGCTCGGCCTCGCGCAGCCGGGCACGCTGGAGCGGCTGCTGGAAGCCTACCGGGTGCTCGGCCTGCCTGCGGGCTGCGCGCACAGCGCGCAGGCGCTTGCGGCCGCTGCGTCGCGGGATAAAAAGCGCGCGGGCGGCGAAATCACCCTCGTTGTGCCGCGGAAGATCGGGGACTGTATGCTGTATAAGCTGAACATGGATATGCTCGAGGGCTTTATCGGGATCGGATTGGAGTGAGCGGGATGGACAGGCGAATTTACCCGGGCGCGCTCAGCGGCACGGTTGCGGCCATCCCGAGCAAATCGGACGCGCACCGGCGGCTTATCTGCGCGGCGCTGGCGCAGGCGCCCTCGCGGGTCGAGCTCGCGGACGGCTCGCGGGATATCGAGGCGACGGCGGCGGCGCTCGGCGCGTTCGGCGCCCGGCTCTGCCGGGACAGCCTGGGGTACGCGGTGACCCCCTGCGCGGCGGCGGCCGGCGCGCCCTGTGTGGCGGACTGCGGCGAGAGCGGCTCGACCCTGCGCTTCCTGCTGCCGGTTGCGGCGGCGCTCGGGCTGCGCGCGACCTTTGTTGGGGGCGGGCGGCTGCCGGAACGGCCGATGGCGCCGCTGTGCGCGCTGCTGCGGGCGCACGGGGCTGCCGCGAGCGCGGACAGGCTGCCCATCACCCTTTCGGGGCGGCTGCAAAGCGGCCGGTACGCGCTGCCGGGCAACGTCAGCTCGCAGTACATTTCCGGGCTGCTGTTCGCGCTCCCGCTGCTTGTGGGGGACAGCGAGATTGTGCTGACGGCTCCGCTGGAGAGCGCGGGCTATGTGGAGATGACCCTGCGCGCACTGGCGGCCTACGGCGTGGCGGTGCAGAAAACGGCGGCGGGTTGGCATGTCCCGGGCGGGCAGCACTACCGCGCGCCGCGGGATTCCCGGGTTGAGGGGGATTGGAGCAACGCGGCGTTCTGGGTGGCGGCGGGCGCGCTGGGCGGCGAAATCGCCATCCGGGGTCTGCCGCAGGAGACGGCGCAGGGAGACAGCGCGGCCGCGGCGCTGGCGGCGGCCTACGGCGCGTCGGTCGAGCGGCGGGACGGGCTGCTGTGTGTCCGGGCGGGCGCGCCGCGCACGGCGCCGATGAAGATCGACGCGCGGGATATCCCCGACCTTGTGCCGGCGCTGGCGGTGCTGGCCTGCGGTGCGCGGTGCGAGACGGTGATTGCGGGCTGCGCGCGGCTGCGGCTCAAGGAGAGCGACCGGGTCGCAGCGGTGTGCGGGCTGATCGGCGGCCTTGGCGGGGACGCCCGCGCGGACGGGGACAGCATCCTTGTCCGCGGCACCGGCGCCCTGCGGGGCGGCGAGGCGGACAGCCAAAACGACCACCGCATCGCGATGGCGGCAGCGGTTGCGGCCGCGCTCTGCCGCGAGCCGGTTGTTCTGCACGGGGCGCAGGCGGTTGAAAAATCCTATCCCGGCTTCTGGCGGGATTTTGAAGCGCTCGGAGGGAAAACCGATGTCCTCTAATTTTGGCAATGCGGTAAAGATACAGATATTCGGCCAGTCCCATTCGGAGGGGCTGGGGGTGGTGATCGACGGGCTGCCGGCGGGGTTTGCGCCGGACATGGACGCCGTGCAGCGGTTTATGGCGCGCCGCGCGCCGGGGCAGGGCGCGTATACGACAAAGCGGCGGGAGAGCGACGCGCCGCGCATCCTCAGCGGGCTTGTGGAGGGGACAACCTGCGGCGCGCCCCTTTGCGCCGTGTTTGAAAACAGCGACACCCGCTCGCAGGACTATGAACAGCTGCGGGCGCTGCCCCGCCCGGCGCACGCCGATTACCCGGCATATGTCAAGACGCACGGCTGCAACGACATCCGCGGCGGCGGCCATTTTTCCGCCCGGCTGACCGCGCCGCTCGTGTTCGCGGGGGCGCTGTGTGTGCAGCTGCTGGCGCGGCGCGGGGTCACGGTGGGGGCGCACATCGCCGCGGTCGCGCAGGTGCTGGACACGCCGTATGACCCGGTGGAGCTGACGGCGCAGACGCTGGCGGCGGCGGGACGCGCGGCGTTCCCCGTGCTGGACGAGGCGGCGGGCGCGCGGATGCGGGCGGCCATCGCCGCGGCGGCGAAGGAGGGGGACTCGGTCGGCGGCGTGGTGGAATGCGGCATCACCGGATTGCCGGCCGGCCTCGGCGAGCCGATATTCGACGGGCTGGAAAACCGCATCGCGGCGGCGGTGTTCGGCATCCCGGCGGTCAAGGGGATCGAATTCGGCGCGGGCTTTGCCGCTGCGGCCATGCGCGGCAGCGAAAACAACGACCCCTTTTATTACGACACGGCAGGCGCAGTGAAAACCCGCACGAACCACCACGGCGGAATCCTCGGCGGGCTTGCAAGCGGGATGCCGCTTGTGTTCCGCGCGGCGTTCAAGCCGACCCCGTCCATCGTAAAGCCCCAGCGCACGGTCAATCTTCTTACCGGGCAGGACAGCGAGCTTGTCATCCGCGGCAGGCACGACCCCTGCGTTGTGCCGCGGGCGGTGCCCTGCGTGGAGGCGGCGGCCGCGGTTGCGGTGTACGACCTGATGCGCGGCGCCGGGCTGGGCTGAGCCGGGCAGCGAGACGCGGCCGGCGCGCCGGGGCGAAAAACCGGCGCGGGCTTTGCGGCGAAGAGCCGCAAAAACGCGAAGAGCCCGCCGGGGCGTCGCCCGGCGCGGGATTCCCCCGGCGGTTCCGAAGCCGCGCGGGGGCGGGAGAAAAGAGAATTTTTGGGAGCATATGGGGCGGACACCCGGGCAAGGCGCGGGCAGGCCCGCGGGACACGGAAAGGAATTACAGCATGGATCTGAAGGAATGCAGGGAGAAAATCGACCGGATCGACGACCAGCTCTGCGCGCTGTTCGCGCAGCGCATGGAGATTGTGGAGCAGGTGGCGCGCTACAAAAAGGAGAACGGGCTGCCGGTGCTCAACACCAGCCGGGAGCGGGAGGTGCTGGAGCGGGTGTGCGGGCAGTGCCCCGAACAGCTCGGCGTATACACAAAGCTGCTGTTCAACACCCTGTTCGATCTCAGCCGCGCGCGGCAGACCGCGCTGCTGTCGGCCGATACGCCGCTTGCCAACCGCATTGAGCAGGCCAGGGCGCAGACCCCCGCGCTCTTCCCCAAAAAGGCGGTCGTCGCCTGCCAGGGGGTCGAGGGGGCGTACAGCCAGCAGGCGTGCGACAAGCTGTTTGCGCTGCCGAGCATTCTGTATTTCAACACCTTTGAGGCCGTGTTTCAGGCGGTCGACCGGGGCATGTGCGAATACGGCATCCTGCCGATTGAGAACAGCACCTACGGCTCGGTCAACGAGGTGTACGACCTGATGAAGAAATACAGCTTCCACATCGCGCGCAGCACCCGGCTGCGCATCCGGCATGACCTGCTGGCAAAGCCCGGCGTCCGGCGGGAGGATATCAGGGAAATCCTCTCGCACGAGCAGGCAATCGGGCAGTGCAGCGAATTCCTCAAGCAGTTCAAGGGGGTGCAGGTCAGCCGGTGCGAGAACACGGCCAGAGCCGCGAAGCTGGTGGCGGAATCCGACCGGCGGGATATCGCGGCCATCGCCTCCCCCGCCTGCGCGGGGCTGTACGGGCTTGAACCGCTCGAGCGGGGCGTCCAGAACAGCGACGACAACGACACGCGGTTCATCTGCATTTCCAAAAAAATGCAGATTTTCCCCGGCTCCAGCCGCATCAGCGTCATGACCGGCCTTGCGCACCGACCCGGCGCGCTCAACGCGATGCTGGCAAAGTTCGCCGCGCTCGGCCTGAACCTGAGCAAGCTGGAAAGCCGGCCGATTGAGGGCACCGACTTTGAGTTTATGTTCTATTTCGACGTCGCCGCCACGGTGGACGACGAGGAGGTCGTGCGGGTGCTGGGCGACCTTGAGCGGGAGAGCGCGCATTTTGTGTTCCTGGGCGCGTACAGCGAGGTGTAAGGCGCGATGCTGGAATACGGGCTGCTGGGCGAAAAGCTCCCCTACAGCTTCTCGCCCGAGATTCACGGGATGCTTGGCGGCTATGATTACCGCCTTGTCGAGGTCGCGCCGCCGCAGCTGGACGGCTTTTTGCGCGCGCGGGCGTTTCGCGGGCTCAACGTGACCATTCCCTATAAGCAGGCGGTGATTCCCTACTGCGCGCAGCTGAGCGACGCGGCGCGCGCCATCGGCGCGGTGAACACCCTGCTGGTTGGGGCGGACGGCGCGCTGTATGGGGACAATACCGATTATTACGGCTTTCAGTATATGGCGCGCGCCGCCGGCGTGTCGTTCGCGGGCAAAAAGACCCTTGTGCTCGGCAGCGGCGGCACCAGCCGGACGGCGTGCGCGGTGGTGCGGGACAGCGGCGGCGAGCCGGTTGTCATCTCCCGCAGCGGGGAAAACGACTACGCCCACATCGAGGCGCACGCCGACGCCCGGGTGCTGGTCAACACGACCCCGCTCGGCACCTTCCCCAACACGGACGCGCAGGCGGTCGACCTTGCGCGGCTGCCGGGGCTGGAGGCGGTGCTCGATGTGGTGTACAACCCGCGCCGGACGCGGCTGCTTTTGCAGGCGGAGCGGTTGGGGCTGCGCTGCTCGGGCGGGCTGCGGATGCTTGTCGCGCAGGCGAAGCGGGCGAGCGAGCGGTTCCGGGGCTGCGAGATTCCGGACGGGGAGATCGAGCGGGTGCTCGCGCAGCTGGAGAAAAAGACCGCCTCCGTCGTGCTCGTCGGGATGCCGGGCTGCGGCAAGACGACGGTCGGCCAGCTGCTGGCCGGGCTGCTCGGCCGGGAGCTGTGCGACCTTGACGAGGAGATTGCGCGGCAGGCGGGCAAGCCGATCCCCCAAATCTTTGCCGAGGAGGGGGAGGCAGCGTTCCGCGCGCGGGAGGCCGCGCTCGCGCAGGAATTCGGCAAACGCGCGGGCATTGTGCTGGCAACCGGCGGCGGGGTCGTCAAGGATCCCGCCAACCGCGACCGGCTGCGGCAGAACGCGCGGGTTTACTGGCTGACCCGCTCGCTGGACAAGCTGGACCGCTCCGAGCGGCCGCTTTCAGGGGACGACGAGACCATGCGCAGGATGCTGGCCGAGCGCGAGCCGCTTTATCGCGCGTTTGCGGACGCCGTGGTGGAGAACGACGGTGACCCGCAGGAGGCCGCCGGGCGCATCGCGGCGGATTTTATCTGATGCGGGAGCGGGGCGGGGCGCCTGCCCGCCTGCTGCCGTTCCGGGCGGAATTCGGCGCGGCGGTGCCGGAATTCCTGACCCGCTGCCTGCCGCAGTCGGGCAGGCGGTTTGACCCGCAGGGCTGGCACCGCGCGTTTTACGATATCCCGCATTCGTTCGAGCGGTTCTGGTGTCTGTTCGAGGGGCGGACGCTGATCGGCACGGTCGCCTACCGGCCGCTGGCCGGCGGCTGCTGCGAGCTGAAGGCGCTGTATCTCGACCGGGCGTACCAGGGACGCGGCCTCGGCCTGCGGATGCTGCAAACGGCGATGGAGGCGGCGCGGGCGGCGGGCTATCGGGAGATGCGGCTCGAGACCCTGTCGGGCAGCGTGCGGGCGATTGCGCTGTACCGCCGGGCGGGCTTTTCACCCATCCCGCGCTACCGCGAGGACACGAAGGCCGACGTTTTTCTGGCGCGGCCGCTCGCGGTACGGCAGGGCGGCGAAGGCGGGGAGTAAGCGCCGCCCCCCTGCGCGCAGCACCGGCGGGCATATCCCGGCACAGGTCAATGGAAAAGGAGACGGAATGGACAAAATACTGGTGATCAACGGACCGAATCTCAATATGCTGGGGGTGCGGGAGCCGGCCATCTACGGCGCGCAGACCTATGCGGAGCTGACGGCGCTCTGCGAGCGGGCGTGCGCGGCGCACGGCGCGGCCTGCGAGTGCTTCCAGAGCAACCACGAGGGCGCGATTGTCGACAGGATTCAGGCGGCCTACAGCGACGGCACACAGGGAATCGTCATCAACCCCGCCGCGTACACCCACACCAGCGTCGCGATTCTGGACGCGCTCAAGACGGTCGCGCTGCCCGCCGTCGAGGTGCATATCTCGGACGTCAGCAGGCGGGAGGAGTTCCGGCAGGTCTCCTACGTGCGGCCGGCCTGCTTCCGGACGATTATGGGCGAGGGACTGCACGGCTACGAGCTCGCCATCGAGGCGCTGTGCGCGCTGGGGCGGTAAGCGGGATTCGGGCGAGCGCCGCCGCGGCGGAGGAATCGGCGGACAACGGGCGGATTGCCGCGGCGCATGCATCTGCGCAGGCGCCGCCGCGCCCGGGAAACCTGCCGGCGCGGGGCGGACGCCCTTTCAGCCGGGGGCGTGGAATCCCGCTGAACCCGGCGGGCGGAGACAGCGCCGTTCCTGCGCCCCGTGCGGCTGCGGGTGCTTTTGCAAAAAGCCCTGCGCTGGCGGCAGGGGGTTGAAAAAAGCTTTTGGATATGCTATTCTATGATAAAGTTTTATCGGTATTTGTTCGGTTGAAGGAGATTGAAGGATGGATACAGTGAGCGGAATTGCCGCCGCGTCGATGAGTATCAGCCAGATGCAGCTGGAGACGGCGTACAGCACGGCCGTGCTGAAAAAGTCCATGGAGAGCATGGAGCAGCAGGCGATGAACCTGATCAGCCAGATGACCCAGACGGTGATGGTTCCGGCCACCAGCCAGGGACACCTCGACCTGTATATCTGAGCGATGTCTGCGCGCCGCGCTGCGGGGGCGGGCTGTGCCCTGCTTGGCGGCGGGCTTGCCGCGGGGCGTGCCTGCCGGTTCGGCTGTGCGCAGATTAGGATAAAAACAGCATAGAGCGGCTGCACTGGGCTTCCCGGCGGGGAATCTGGTGCGGTCTTTTTTGTGCGCAGGGCACAACAGAATTGCGCAGGCAAGCGATGAGGGCGGGGAATCGGGCGGCGCGGCGGCAGGCGGCTGCCCGGCTTTTGCGGGGATGCCGGGGCAAGGCGCGGGACGGTCGGCGGGCTTGCCGCGGGGCGTGCCTGCCGGTTCGGCTGTGCGCAGATTAGGATAAAAACAGCATAGAGCGGCTGCACTGGGCTTCCCGGCGGGGAATCTGGTGCGGTCTTTTTTGTGCGCAGGGCACAACAGAATTGCGCAGGCAAGCGATGAGGGCGGGGAATCGGGCGGCGCGATGCCGCCTGCCGCCGCGCCTGCCCGCGCAATTTGGAAGGCCGGGCGGCAGCTGCCCGGCCTTTTGGCACGGGGACGCTTTGACGCACCGCAAGTGCCGGCCTTGCGCGGGAAAGCGGCGGGGACGGGCGAGCGCTGGAGGCGGGGAATCGGGCGGCGCGGTCGCCGCACAGCTCACAAGCCGCCCGATTCCGTTTGCAGAGGCGGCGGAAATGGTATATAATATACCGTATCTATCTGCTGCCGCCGGGTGTGCCGGGCGGCGAAGGGAAGCTGCGATGACGATCTGTTTTTTTTCCGCGCAGTATCTGCCGACGGCGGGCGGCGTGGAGCGGTATACATACAATCTTGCGCGCCGCGCCGCCCGGCGCGGGCACCGGGTGGCCGTCGTGACCTCGGCGCTGCCCGGCCTGCCCGCGCGCGAGACCGGCGAGGCGGGGGTGGAGATTCTGCGGCTGCCCTGCGTGCCGCTTATGCACGGGCGGTTCCCGCTTGTGCGGCCGAACGGCGCCTTCCGCAGGCTGGAAAAGGTGCTCTGGACGCAGCTGCGGCCGGACTGCATCGTCGCAAACAACCTGTTTTACCCCCTTTCGGTGTACGCCGTGGGCGCCGCAAACAGGCGGAAGCTCCCGCTGCTGCTCATCAACCACGGGACGCAGTATCTCATGGTGGGCAACCCGGTGCTCGCCTGGCTGGGGCGGGTGTACGAGCGGATGACGGCGCAGTGGATTGCGCGGCGGTGCAGCCGGATTTACGCCGTTTCACAGCAGGGCGCCGGCTGGCTGCGGCAGGCGTTCGGCATCGAGGCGGCGGGCGTGATATATAACGCGGTCGACCCGGCGGAGCTGAACGCCCTCGCCGCGGACGGGGCGGATTGGCGCGCAAAATACGGCCTTGCGCCGGATACGCCGCTTGTCGGCTTTTCCGGCCGGATCATCCCCGAAAAGGGGGCGGACAGGCTGTGTGCCGCCATGCGGGAGATCCGCGCGGCGGTTCCGGGCGCGGTCGCCGTCCTGGCCGGGGAGGGCGCGCTGCTTGAGACGCTGCGCGCCGCCGGGTACGAGGGTGTGTTCCTGCCGGGCGTGGTGCGCCATGCGGATTCGCTCTCCCTGCTTGCGCAGTGCGACGTCTTTTGCCTGCCGACCCGCTCGGAGGGGTTTGCCAGCACGGTGCTGGAGGCGGCCGCGCTCGGGACGCCCATCGTGACCACCCCGACCGGCGGGAGCGTCGAGCTGCTGCCCGGCGCGGAGTACGGGACGCTGCTGCCGGATATGGCCGCCGGCTCGGTTGCGCGCGGCTGCATCGCGGCGCTGCAGAACCCGGCGTGGCGGGAAAGCGCGGCGAAAAGGACGCAGGAGCGCCTGCAAGCCCGCTTTACCTGGGAAAAGAGTGCGGACAGGCTGTGCGAGGCCTTGCGCGACGCCATGCAGGGCGGGAAACATGCGGAAGAGGGGAGCCGGATATGAGGCTGTTGGTGATCATTCCCGCGCATAACGAGCAGGAGAATATCGGGCAGGTGCTGGATGCCCTGCGGGAGGGCTATGCGCAGTATGACTATGTCGTGGTCAACGACGGTTCAACCGACGCGACGGGCAGAATCTGCCGGGCGCGCGGTTTCCGGGTGATTGACCTGCCGGTCAACCTGGGGCTGCCGGGCGCGTTCCAGGCCGGGATGATGTACGCGGCGGCGCAGGGCTACGACTGCACGCTGCAATTTGACGCGGACGGCCAGCACCGCCCGGAGTACATCGCGCCGATGCTGGCGGAGCTGGAAAAGGGATGGGACATCGTGATCGGCTCCCGGTTTTTGCAGGTCAAAAAGCCCAAGAGCCTGCGGGTGCTGGGAAGCTATCTCATCAGCTGGACAATCACGCTGATGACCGGGCAGCGCATCTGCGACCCGACCAGCGGGATGCGGATGTACAACCGCGGGATGATCGAGGAATTTGCGGCGGGGGTCAACTACCCGCCCGAGCCGGATACAATCAGCTATCTCATCAAAAACGGCGCGCGGGTCTGCGAGGTGCAGGTCTCGATGCGGGAGCGGACGGCGGGCAAAAGCTATCTTGGCTTTGTGGGCTCGCTTCGCTATATGGTGAAGATGCTGGTGTCCATCCTGTTCGTCCAGTGGTTCCGCAAGCGGGAAGCGCCGCAGGCGGAGAAAGGGAATGAGGTGAGCGGCAGATGCTGAACTGGGAAATTCGGGTGGTTCTCATCGTCGGCGCATTTGTGACGATGGGCTTTATGCTGCATCGGATCCGCTCGTCCAGGATCCGGATTGAGGATTCGATCTTCTGGATCCTCTTTTCCGTGATGATTGTGCTCCTCAGCCTCTTTCCGCAGATTGCGTTTTGGGTGGGCGAGCTGCTCAACGTACAGTCGCCCATCAACGTCGTCTATCTTGTGATGATTTTTGTGCTGCTCGTCAAGCTGTTTACCATGACGGCGAAGATGAGCCAGCTGGAAAGCAAGGTGAACCGGCTCGCCCAGCGGATGGCTTTGGAGCAGACCGAGCGCGCCGGTGAATGCAAACGGGAGGATAAACCATGAAACGGAACCAGTGGATAGCGGTGCTTGCGCTCTGCGGCTGCCTTGCGCTTTCGGGGTGCGACGCGGCCGAGAGCTATGACAGAATGATCGACCGGATGCGCATCCCCGGCTCGGAACAGACGCAGGAGGAGCCGCAGACCCCGGCGCAGACCCCCGACGCGGGGCAGCAGCCGGCCGGCCCGGAGCAGCAGCCGGTGGACGGAAAGGAGCCGGCCAATCCGACCCAGCCGCCCGCCACAGGGGCGGACAGCGCCCCCGATACGCCCGCGCAGCCGCCCGCCGGGCAGGGCAGCCCAAGCAGGCTGTCGGTCTACCCGCAGGACGTGCCCGCACCCGACTGCCAGACGGTGATTGCGGAGGAGCGGGACGAGGACGGCGAGGTGGAGGCGCAGTATCTCATGACCCAGGCGGAGCTGGACGCCTGGCGGCAGGCGCTGCAGGCCGCCGGCTTTTCGGACAGCGAGCCGAGCGTCAACGGCGTGTGGATTCTGCGGGTGACGACCCTGCGCCAGAGCGCGGGCAGCGCGGCGGATTACCGGGTCATTGTCGAGCTGGACGCGGCGGATCAGCCCGCCGCCTGGCCGCGCGAGTTTTCCGCCTTCCCGCCGTTCGCGGGGGAGGGCACCATGGAGCTGGAGGACGAGGACGACATGCTCGGCGAGACGCTGTATCTGACCAGCTACCAGGAAACCCGGGCGGCGTATGCCGCCTATCTGACCGCATTGCAGGAGGCGGGCTTTACCGACGTCGGCTATGGGCTGTATGAAAAGGCGGAGAACGGCTTTGTATATGAGCTGGACACCGACGGCGCCTGGCGGGACGAGCCGACCCTGCGCCTTGCGTTCCGCGTGCGCAGAAGCTGACGGGGCAATCATCAAAACAAGGGAACCGGAAGAATGGACAAGGGATCAAAGCCCGTCCCCGCGTGGGCGGACAAAAACCAGCTTTTCAGGCTCGGATACAAGACGGTGCGGATGCTCAAAAACGAGGGGCTGAAGCAGACGGTGTTTGCGGCGCGGTATGTGACGCGGCGGTATTTTAAGCTGCGGGCGCTCAAGCGGGAATTCTACCTCACCCCGGAGCAGCGCGCGCAGCAGACGGGGCGGGTCTTTGGGTATATGCCCAAAATAAGCGTGATTGTGCCGCTGTACAACACGCCGGACAGATTCCTGCGCGAGATGATCGAGTCGGTCACGGCGCAGAGCTATCAGAACTGGCAGCTGTGCCTTGCGGACGGCAGCGACGGCGCCCACCCCGGGGTGGGGGAAACCGTCCGGGAATACACCGCGCTCGACAGCCGGATTGTTTACCGAAAGCTTGAAAAAAACGCGGGGATCTCGGGCAACACAAACGCAGCCATCGGCCTTGCGGACGGGGACTATATCGCGCTGCTCGACCACGACGACCTGCTGGCGCAAAGCGCGCTGTACGAGGTTGTCGAGGCAATCAACGAGACGGATGCGCCCTTCCTGTACACCGACGAGGCGACCTTCAGCGTCAAGCCGGCGGACAGCCGCTCGATGCACCTCAAGCCCTGTTTTTCGCCCGATTACCTGCGCGGGTGCAACTACATCTGCCACCTGTCGGTCATCCGGCGCTCGCTGCTGGACACGGTCGGGCTGTACAACAGCGAATACGACGGCGCGCAGGATTTCGACTTTACCCTGCGGGTCACCGAGCAGGCGCAGCAGATCGTCCACCTCGCCCGCCCGCTCTATTACTGGCGCATCCACGCCGGCTCCACCGCGAGCGATATCTCGGCAAAGCCGGAGGCGTGGGACGCAGGGCGGCGCGCGGTGCAGGCGCACCTTGACCGGGTCGGCCTGCGGGGGCGGGCGGTGCTGTCCACCGCCGTGCCGATGGTGCGGGTGATTTACGATATCCCGGACACGCCGCTTGTCTCCATCATCATCCCCAGCTGCGACCACGCCGAGCTGCTGCGGCAGTGCATTGATTCAATCGAGCAGCGCAGCACCTATAAAAATTACGAGATTATCGTCTGCGAGAACAACAGCGCCAGGCCGGAGACCTTCGCGTACTACGACACGCTGGCGGGCAGGCCGAATATCCAGGTGGTGCGCTGGGAGCGGGAATTCAACTTTTCCGCAATCAACAATTTTGCGCGCCGGTTCGCGCGCGGCTCCCAGCTGCTCTTCCTCAACAACGACATTCAGGTGATCACCCCCGAGTGGCTGGAGGAGATGGTCATGTTTACCCAGCGCGCGGATGTCGGCGCGTGCGGCATCAAGCTGCTGTATCCGGACGACACGGTGCAGCACGGCGGCATCGCCATGGGGGTCTGCGGCTGCGCGGCGAACCTCTGCCCGCTGTTCCCGCGGGCGCACGAGGGGTATATGAGCCGGCTTGCGATTGCAAGCAACATGTCGGCGTGCACGGCGGCCTGCCTGATGGTGCGCGCGGACGCGTTTGACGCGGTGGGCGGCTTTGACGAGACGCTCGCGGTCTCGTTCAACGACGTCGACCTTTGCCTCAAGCTGCGGGAAAAGGGCTATTTGATCGTGTTCAACCCGGTGGCCGAGTGCTATCACTACGAGAGCCGCTCGCGCGGGTATGACAAAAAAGGGGAGAAAAAGGCGCGCATGGAGCGGGAAAAGGTCATCCTGCGCGAAAAATGGCCGGCCTATTACGAGGAAATCCCCGGCGACCCGTACTACAACCGCAATTTCGGCAAAAACAGCATCAGCTACGACGCGTGACCGCGGCCGGGGGACGAGCCCGCGGCGCAGGAGGAGGGGAAGGGGAGAGATGGATATAGCTGAAGGCGGCGCAGCGCGGAACACGTATTCCGCATTGCATTCCCTGCGGGAACGCAATAAAGACCGCTGGCTGCTGCTTGTGGTCTGGCTGCTGCTGAGCGCATATTACTTTGCCATTCCGATGGGCTTTGCGCCGGATTCCGCAACCTATTTTCGCGGGGCGCAGGGCATTCTGGCCGGGCAGGGCTGGGCGCTTCAGCCGGGCTTCCGCGGCCCGGGGCTGAGCTTGCTGCTGCTGCCCTTTTTTGCGCTGTTCGGGCAGACGGTGACCGCCGTCCGCCTGTGCTGGTTTGTGCTGTACACGGCCTTTTACCTTGCAGCCTATGCGCTGCTCTGTGCGCTCGGGCTGATGCGGGGCAGGGCTTCCCTGCTCGGCTGGCTGTTTTTTGTGTTTGCGCTGATGCTCAACCCGCATGTCGTGGCCTACAGCCACCTCTGCCTGACCGAGTTCCCGGCGCTTCTGCTGCTGACCCTGACGGCGCTGCTGTTCGCGCGGCTCTATCAGGCGGAGGCGGCCGGCAGGCTCGCGCGGGCGGGGGTAAAAAAGACGCTGGCGCTTAGCGTGAGCGTGGTCTGCATGTACGCGACAAAGCAGGCGGCGTTCCCCGCGGTGCTTGCGCTGTACGGCGCCTGCGAGCTGGTCATGGCCGTGCGCACCCGCGGGGCAGGGCGGGTGGCGCGCAGGCTTGCGGGCGCGGCGGTTGGCGTGCTGGCGGCGCTGCTGCTGCTTGGCGGCTATATGCGGGTGTGGAACCGCGCCATGCAGGGCAACACGGTGGAGGGCAGCGCGGCGCAGAGCTATGCCGCAAGCTTCCTGGTGGACGGCCTGCGCTATTTCCGACCCGCCGAGCGGGGGGTCACCGGCAGGCCGGTCACCATCGAGCTGATGGCGTATGATTACAGCGCGGCGCACGGGCAGTTCAGCTGGACGTTTGACGGCAGCATGGGCAACACGCTCGCGTTCTGGCGGGAATGCTTTGCCCGGGATCCCGCGCGGGTGCTGGCCGGATATGTGGACAATTACCGGATTATTGCCGGCACAACCGAGCCCACCGGGCTGACCGGGGAGGGGCGGGCGTATTCCGCCGTCAGCGGCAATATCCGCTTCGGCTGGTCGCAGGAGACCTTTTTGTGGTGCGAGCATTTCCGGCAGGCGGACGCGTCGCTGACCACCAGCGAGTTTTTGCAGGGCGGCCTGGCCGACCCGGCGGCGTACAACGCAAGCCCTGTCCGGCGGGTCTCGTTCAACACCTATTACTATATGCTGGCCAACCTGCAATACGGCGCGCTGACCCATTTTGCGCCGCTGCTCTGCCTTGTGAGCGCGGCGGGCGCGCTGCTGTGCAGAAGGCGGGGCTGGAATGCCGGGGTGCACACGGTCAACTTTGTCTGCGCGCTGACCGTTTTTTTGCAGACCGCCTTCCTCGCGGTCACTGCGCAGTGCATCGACCGCTACGGCTTCCCGGTGACCGTGCTCTGCTTTGTCATGACGGTCAACACGGCGGTGGGGCTTGCGCGGCTGTGCTTTGCACGCCCCGGCCGTGCAAAACGACTGGGTGCGGGCGAGCGCCCCGGCCAGCCGGAGGCGGGGAGCCGGTGAAAGCCGTTTCCCCGCGCGCGGCGTCTTTTCTTTTTAACCGAAAACGAGAACAGCCATGTTTCTGTTATTACCCTTGAAATGGCAGGGGAATACGACGCGCTTGCTGTCATATTCCTAATGCTGAAATCCACACAAGGAAGATATGGATATGCCGTTTGCAGAAATCTGTGTTTATCAAGTCAAGCCACAAAAGGCAGAGGAATTTGAAGCGTTAATGCTTGAAGCTAAAAGCCTTTTGGAAAAACAGGAGGGACTGCTTCTGCTCCGGCTTGTCAAAAGAGGGTATCACATAGACATGGAACAAATTAAAGAGGGGCTTCCACCCCTAAAAATCACCCGCATTGTAAAAAGCGTTAAGTATCTGCTCTATTGGGAATTTGATACGAAAGAAAGTTATGGGGCGGCACAGAAAAATCTTTACAACAGCTATTGGAAAGCGATTGAAAGATGTTTAATCGTTCCGCATGACAAATATTTAGGGGAGGCAGTGTTTTAAAGAATTCAGCATATTGCGGATTGAATTGTGAGGAAGGTGCGGTTTATCTGGCTTCTGTCCGTAAAGATACAGCCGGGCGAATCAGACTGGCCGATTAGTATTCAACGGATACGTATAAATCTTGTATTGAATAAACAGAGTCGGCGGCACACACTTCCCCGGTCTGTATGGCCGGCCGGCGGCTTCCCGTTCCGGCAAAAAGAGCAGATCCGCACGCAGCGCCATGCGGGTGGGGTCTGCTCTTTTTGCCGTGCGGCGGCTTAATGGGAGCGCACGCCGCTTGCCGGGACAATGCCCGTGGCCTCGCCGGTTCTCGATGCTTCGGCGCGCGAAGAACCCGCCGGAGGCTTCCCCGCGGCGGGCTGCATCCCGGCCGCAGCCTGTTCAGGCGGCTTTCCCCGAAACGGCGCCCGCGCGGCGCCGTTTTTGGGTGCTGTGGCGCCGCGCGCGTCCGGTCTCTCCATAACACGGCCGGAATGTGCCTTACCGCGGCCGCCCCGCTGGAGCCGTGCGAGCCGGCTTTGCCCGGCAAAGGCGCCCCGGGCAAGAGCCTTCACGAGGTACCGCATTCTGCCCCCTGCCTGCGTGCCGGGTGGCCGTCCGCACTCGGATGTATGGGATTCAGCGCGCGGCGAATTCACGGTAAAACCGGCGGCGCGTCGCGCTTCATCTGCCGCTGCGCGCCGCCGCCTGCGGCACTCCCGGCCGGGCGGCTCGTTTGCGCCGGGATGGCTGCGCCCCGCCGCCCCGGAGCGCGGTCGAAAGCGCCCCGTCGCGGCAGCCTTTTTTCAAGGAATCCCCCCTTTCCCCGGCCGGCGGAAAGCGCCCGGCGCACGGCGGGTTTTGCCCGGGCGGGGCGTTTGCTTTTTGGGGGCAATCTATGTATAATATATACAATCTACGCCAAAAATCATTGGGAAGCTTATGAGAGAAAAAAAGCAGGGATTTATCCAGCGCAACAGGCGGCTGCTTTTGCTGCTGCTTGATGTGGCGTGCGTTACGGCGGCCTATCTCATCACCTGGATGATGATTTCCGGCCGCGCGTCGCTCACAGAGTATCGCAGCTTGCTTTTTTCAAGCTGTGTCCTTTTTGTGCTTTGCTTTGTGATTGTTTTTGTCATGATGGGCATGTACGACAGCCTGTGGCGGTACGCGGAAATTTACGAGTTTTTCCGCTGCGCGCTCGCCTCGGTGCTCGCCATCGGCGCCTTTGTGGGCATCACGCTGCTTATTTACAAGGAGCGGCGGGTGCCGATTTCGGTCTATCTCATGTCCGCGATTTTTGCCGCGTCGCTGACCCTTTATTCCCGGCTGACCTACCGGATGCTGCGCAACACCACCATCACCAACGCGGGCAGGCAGCGCCGCCGGGTGCTGATTGTCGGGGCGGGGGACGCGGCGTCCATGCTGATCCATGAGATTTTCCGGGATGTCGAGACGGATTACAACGTCGTCTGCGCCGTGGACGACAACCGGCAGAAGATCGGCCGCACGATTATGGGCGTCAAAATCATGGGGTCGACCGAGGATATCCCGGCGCTGGTCACCCAGTGCGACATCGACACGATCCTGCTGGCCATCCCGGCGGCGGACGAGGAGAACAAGCGCCGGATCCTGGAGATCTGCTCCAAAACGGCGTGCAACATGCGAATGCTGCCCGACATCGCCAAGCTGATAAACGACGGCAAGGATCTGCTCACCCGGGTGCGGGAGGTCAAGGTTGAGGATCTGCTGGGGCGGGAGACGATCGACCTCGAGGGGGAGGACGGCTGCACCAGCACAACCGGCAAGGTCGTCATGGTGACGGGCGGCGGCGGCTCGATTGGCAGCGAGCTCTGCGCCCAGATTGCCGCAAGCCGGCCTAAAAAGCTGATTATTGTCGATATTTACGAAAACAGCGCCTATGACGTGCAGCAGAAGCTGCTGATGAAATACGGCGCCTCGCTCGACCTGGACGTGCGCATCGCGTCGGTGCGGGACAGCAAGAAGATGGACGAGCTGGTGGACGAGCTGCGCCCGGAGCTGATCTTCCACGCGGCGGCGCACAAGCATGTGCCGCTGATGGAGACAAGCCCCGAGGAGGCGGTCAAAAACAACGTCTGCGGCACCTGGAACCTCGCGCGCAGCGCGGATAAATACGGGGTGGACACCTTTGTGCTCATCTCGACCGACAAGGCCGTCAACCCAACCAGCATCATGGGCGCCACCAAGCGCATCTGCGAGATGATTGTGCAGGCGATGGCCAAGACGAGCGGCACGCGGTTTGTCGCGGTGCGATTCGGCAACGTGCTGGGCTCAAACGGGTCGGTAATCCCGCTGTTTAAGGAGCAGATTGCGGCCGGCGGGCCCGTGACGGTCACCCACCCCGACATCGTCCGCTATTTTATGACCATCTCCGAGGCGGTCAGCCTGGTTATCCGCGCCAGCACCATCGCAAAGGGCGGCGAAATTTTCGTGCTGGATATGGGGCACCAGGTGCGCATCCTCGACCTTGCCGAAAACCTTATCCGGCTGGCGGGCTTCCTGCCCTACCGCGACATTCCCATCGTCTTTACCGGGCTGCGCCCCGGTGAGAAGCTGTATGAGGAGCTGCTGCTCTCGGAGGAGGGCGTGACCGACACAAGCCTTGATAAAATCTTCATCGGCAACCCGGGCGACATCGACCGCGACAGCTTCTTTGAGCGGCTGGCACAGCTCAAGGCGCTCGCCTACGCCAACGAGCGGGAGCAGGTCGTCGAGGAGGTCATCAACATGGTGCCGACCTTTATACGCGAGGAACATGAGAAATCCAGATGAGCCGGGCGCGCCGCGCGCCGGCAGGAGGGAGCTGAATCAGGATGAAGGTGCCGTTTTCACCGCCGGACATGTCCGAGCTTGAGGCAAAGTACGCGAGCGAGGCGATTCTATCCGGCTGGATTACGACTGGCCCCAAAACCAAGGAATTTGAGCGCCGGATTGCGGCGTACTGCGGGGTGCGGCGCGCCGCCTGCCTCGCCTCGGCAACGGCGGCGATGGAGCTGTCGCTGCGGATGCTGGGGATTGGCCCGGGCGACGAGGTCATCACCTGCGCCTACACCTATACGGCGTCCGCCAGCGTGATTCACCACGTCGGCGCAACCATCGTCATGGTCGACTGCCTGCCGGGCGACCCGCACATCGACCCCGAGGCGGTCGCGCGCGCGATTACCCCGCGCACCAAGGCGGTGATCCCGATCGACGTGGGCGGGGTGCCGGTCGACTACGCCGGCCTGCGCGCTGCAATCGAGCGCCGCAAGCCGGTGTTCTGCCCGTCGGACAACCCGTTACAGCAGGCGCTCGGCCGGGTGGCCATCGTGCAGGACGCCGCCCACTCCTTCGGCGCGCTCTATCGGGGCGAAAGCGTCGCAAAGCAGGGGGATTTCTGCTGCTTTTCCTTCCACGCGGTCAAAAACCTCACGACGGCGGAGGGCGGCGCGGTGGCGTTTGACGACATCGGGCAGATCTCGGCCGACAACCTCTATGAAAAGCTCATGCTCTGGTCGCTGCACGGGCAGAACAAAGACGCGCTTGCCAAAACGCGGCTCGGCGCGTGGGAATACGACATTGTCTACCCCGCGTACAAGTGCAACATGACCGACATCATGGCGGGCATCGGGCTTGCGCAGCTGGAGCGGTACGACGGGATGCTGGCGCGGCGGCGGGAGATGGTCGCGCGGTACGGCGAGCGGCTGGCGGATTCGCCGGTGCGCCCGCTGCGACACACGGGCGCGGACTTTGCGGGCTCCCACCATCTCTATATAACCGAAATTGAGGGCGCGACCCTTGAACAGCGAAATGAGATTATCGCGCGCATGGCCGAACGGGAGGTCAGCGCAAACGTCCACTACAAGCCGCTGCCCATGATGACGGCGTATAAAAACCTCGGCTTTGCGATTGTGGACTATCCCAACGCCTATGCGCTGTTCAGCCGGGAGATTACCCTGCCGCTGCACACCTGCCTGCGCGACGAGCAGATCGATTTTACGGCGCAGGCGCTGCTGGATGCGATTGCGCAGGTCAGGGGATAGGCGTATGCGGTTTGAACAGCTTCCTGAACGGATGCAGAACGGGCAGGTGCGGGAGTATTACGACCTGCTTGCGCACAAAAAGGGGGCGCTCGCGTTCAAGCGGGCGTTTGACCTTGTGGTGAGCGGGGTTATGCTGCTGCTGCTCAGCCCGGTCTTTGCCTGCATCGCGGTGTGCATCAAGCTGGACAGTCCCGGCCCCGTCTTTTTCCGCCAGACGCGGTATACCACCGGGATGCGGCCGTTCCGCATCTTCAAATTTCGCTCGATGGTCGACCGGGCGGAGAGCCGCGGCCCGCTTGTGACGGTTGAAAACGACGACCGCATCACCCGGACGGGCGCGTGGCTGCGCCGGACGCGGCTGGACGAGACGCCCCAGCTCATCAACGTGTTTTTGGGGGATATGTCCTTCGTCGGCACCCGGCCTGAGGTGGGCAAGTATGTCGAGCGGTACACCGACGAGATGCTGGCGACCCTGCTGATGCCGGCGGGGGTCACCTCCCTTGCCAGCATCAGGTTCCGGGACGAGGCCGCGCTGCTTGAAAACGCGGCGGACGCGGACGAGGTGTATGTCAACGAGATTCTGCCGCAGAAGATGCGGTACAATCTGGAATATATTCGCAATTTTGGCTTTTTCAGCGACATCAAACTGATGCTGTCGACTGTCAAGGCGGTCAGTGAGGACAGGGAGTAATGGCAAAATTCAAGTTTACCGAGACCGGTATTCCGGGCATGTTTGTGGTGGAACCGACGGTGTTCGGGGACGCGCGCGGGTATTTTATGGAGACCTACAACGAGCAGGAATTCGCCGACAACGGCCATCTGCTGCGCTTTGTGCAGGACAACCAGTCCCGCTCGAGCCGCGGGGTGCTGCGCGGGCTGCACATGCAGGTCAACCACCCGCAGGGCAAGCTGGTGCGGGTCATCAGCGGCGAGGTGTTCGACGTGGGGGTGGATATGCGCCGCGGCAGCGGGACGTTCGGCAGATGGTACGGGGAGATTCTCTCGGCCGAAAACAAAAAGCAGCTGTTTATCCCCGAGGGATTTGCGCACGGTTTTGTGGTGCTGTCCGACACGGCGGAGTTCGTGTACAAATGCACCCGGCTGTACGACCCGGCCGACGAGCTGGGTATTCGGTTCGACGACCCCGACATCGGCGTTGCGTGGCCGGATCCGGGCGCGCCGCTGCTGCTTTCCCAAAAGGATCAGGCGCAGCCCTCCTTCCGCGAGGTATGCGAAAAGCTGGGGCTGTAAAGCGGAGCGCTGCGTGCGGGCAATAGCAGGCGGCGCGCGGCTTTTCAACCGGCGGACACTGCTTGCGGCGCAGCGGACGGCCGGAAAACAGAGCAGCTCAAGAGAGGACAGAACAGGCGCTTTGCCCTGGCGCGGCGGGTTATCGGATGGAACGGTTGCCGGCCCGGCGCTTTCAGCGCTGTTTGCCGCGCCGGTGTTGTGGGGCGGTACCGCCCCGCCTAGGGCGGCGGTCGCGGATGGCCTGTGGGAGACGGCCTGCTCGTGTGTGGGTCGGGAAAGACGGGGAACCCGGCGCGGCCGGATAGTGCGACGCCCGCCTGCCGCGCAGCTGCGTGCAAAAATAACGGAACAAAGGACAGAATTTAACAGGATAACAGAGGTATTGCGATGCTGGTACAGGGAATCGACAAAAAGGTCGGGCCGGAGTTTGACGGCAAAACGCTGCTGATTACGGGCGGGACCGGCTCGTTCGGCAACGCGGTGCTCAACCGCTTTTTGGACAGCGGCCTGCGGGAGATCCGCATTTTTTCCCGTGACGAGAAGAAGCAGGACGAGATGCGGCACCGGCTGCAAAACGACAAGGTCAAGTTTTACATCGGGGACGTGCGGGATTACGAGAGCATCAACCAGGCGATGAGCGGGGTGGATTTCGTCTTTCACGCCGCCGCGCTCAAGCAGGTGCCCAGCTGCGAATTTTACCCGATGGAGGCGGTGCGCACCAACGTGCAGGGCACGGACAACGCCATCCGCGCCGCGCACCACAACGGGGTCAAGCGGTTTGTGCTGCTGTCCACCGACAAGGCCGTTTATCCCATCAACACGATGGGGATGACCAAGGCAGTGGCCGAAAAGATCGTGCGCGCCTATGCCCGCACCGTGCCGGAGGGAGGCACGGTGTACAATATCACCCGGTACGGCAACGTCATGGCCTCGCGCGGGTCGGTCATCCCGCTGTTTGTGGAACAGATCAAGGCGGGCAGGGACATCACGGTGACCGACCCCGAGATGACCCGCTTTCTCATGTCGCTGGACGAGGCGGTCGACCTTGTGCTGTACGCGTTCCTCAACGGCCGCCAGGGAGAGACCTTTATCCCCACCGCGCCCGCCAGCACAATCAAGGATCTGGGCGAGGCGATTATCGAACTGTTTGACCCCGAGCGCCGGTGCAGCGTGCGCATCATCGGCACCCGGCACGGAGAAAAAAAGCACGAGACCCTCATCAACCGCGAGGAGCTTGTCCACGCCGAGCGGATCGACAATTTTTACCGCATTTTCAACGACACCCGCGATCTCAACTACGACAAATACACCTCGGCGGGCAACGCGGACGTCACCGAGCTGCGCGACTACACCTCCAATCAGTCGCTGCTGGACGTCGCGGGGATCAAAAAGCTGCTGCTGACCCTGCCCTATATTCAGGCGCAGCTGGAGGGCGGCGACGCGCAGGACAGGGGACTGGTTTAAATGAAAAAAGTGCTGATTACCGGCGCAAAGGGGTTTGTGGGGCGCAACCTGACCGCCGAGCTTGCCAGATATCCGCAGGAATACGAACTGCTGCCTGCGGATATCGACACGCCCCGCGACGCGCTGTTTGACGGGCTGCGGCGGTGCGATTTCGTCGTGCACCTTGCGGGAGTCAACCGGCCGCAGAACGAGGCGGAATTTGCCGAGGGCAACACAAACTTCACGATTTATCTGCTGGATAAGCTGCGGGAATTCGGCAACACCGCGCCTGTTGCAATCACCTCCTCGATCCAGTCCGAGCTGGACAACCCCTATGGCCGCAGCAAGGCCGCGGCGGAGGCTGCCGTGTTTGCGTACGGCAGGCAGACCGGTGCGCCGGTTTATGTCTGGAAGCTGCCCAACGTGTTCGGCAAGTGGTGCCGGCCAAACTACAACAGCGCGGTTGCGACCTTCTGCCACAACATCGCGCACGGGCTGCCCGTCCAGGTCAACGACCCCGCGCGGGTCATGACCCTGATTTACATCGACGACCTCATCGCGCTGCTGCGCGGCGCAATCGACGGCCGGGTGACCCCCGGGCAGGACGGCTACTGCGGCTGCCCGGTGACCTATTCCTGCCCGCTGCAATACATCCCGGACAAGCTGTATGAATTCCGGCGCAGCCGCGAGACTCTGGTTTTCCCAAGCCTGCAAAACGGGCTGGACAAGGCGCTGTATTCCACCTATCTCAGCTATCTGGACGAGGCGGATTTTGCCTATCCGCTGCGGCAGAATACCGACGAGCGCGGCAGCTTTGTGGAGATATTCAAAACGCAGGGCGCGGGGCAGTGGAGCGTATCGACCACCGCGCCCGGCGTCACGCGGGGCAACCACTGGCACCACACCAAGGTGGAAAAATTCCTCGTGCTTTCCGGCAAGGCGCGCATCTGCTTCCGGCAGGTGGGGGACAGCCGGGTGATCGAGTACAAGGTCAGCGGCGAAAAGCCGGAAGTTGTTGATATCCCTGTTGGATATACGCACAGTATTACAAATGTGGGGGAGGACACCCTCGTCACCCTGATCTGGGCGAACGAGATGTTCGACCCCGACCGGCCGGACACCTATTTCTGCAAGGCGGAGGAATAGAGCGCCCGGGCGCACAGCCCGGCAGCTCTGGCGCTTTTGTCCGCGCGTCCGGCGATTTGTCTGTATGGAGGTTCTGATGCCAAAATCCAGTTTGAAAGTGATGACCATTATCGGCACCCGGCCGGAGATTATCCGGCTTTCCGAGGTGATGAAATGCTGTGACCGGTACTTCAACCATATCGTGGTTCATACGGGGCAGAATTACGACTATACCCTGAACCGGGTGTTTTTTGAGGATTTGCAGCTGCGCGAGCCGGATTATTACCTGGACGCGGTGGGCACCGATCTGGGCGAGACGATGGGCAATATCATCGCCAAAAGCTACGCCGTGCTGGAAAAGGAGCGGCCGGACGCGCTGCTTATCCTGGGGGACACCAACTCCGCGCTGGCGGCCATCGGCGCAAAGCGGCTGAAAATTCCCATCTTCCACATGGAGGCGGGCAACCGCTGCTTCGACCAGAATGTGCCGGAGGAGACCAACCGGCGCATTGTCGACCATATCAGCGACATCAACCTGCCCTACACCGAGCACAGCCGCCGCTATCTGCTCAGCGAGGGGATCCGCAAGGAGCATATCTATGTGACCGGCTCGCCGATTCGCGAGGTGATTGCGCGCAACCGCGAACGGATTGAGCGCAGCGATGTGTTGGAAAGGCTGGGGCTGCAAAAGGGAAAATACTTCCTTGTCTCGGCGCACCGGGAGGAAAACGTCGACATCGAGCCGCACTTTTACAGCCTGATGAACGCGATCAACCGGGTTGCGGAGACCTACGGCCTGCCGGTGATCTACTCCACCCACCCGCGCTCGCTCAAGCGGATCCAGGATCGCGGCTTTGTGTTCCACAAAAACGTGCGCAACATGCAGCCGTTTGGGTACATGGACTACAACAAATTGCAGCAGAACGCCTACTGCGTGCTTTCGGACAGCGGCACCCTGAGCGAGGAGAGCGCGATGCTCGGGTTCCCCGGCGTGCTCATCCGCACCTCCACCGAGAGGCCGGAGGTGCTGGACAAGGGCACGGTGGTCATCGGCGGCATCGACGAGCGCAGCGTGATTGACGCGGTCAACCTCTGCGTCGCCATGTACGAAAACGGCGAGCCGGTTGCGCCGGTGCCGGATTACGAGGACGTGAACGTCTCGGTGAAGGTTGTCAAAATCATCGAGAGCTATGTCAAAATCATCAACGACGTTGTGTGGAAAAAGCATTGAAAATCCTGGTTGTCTCACAGTATTACTGGCCGGAGCCGTTCCGCATCACCGATATCTGCGAATGGCTCGTCTCGCGCGGGCATGAGGTGGACGTGCTGACCAGCGTGCCCAATATCCCCGAAGGGGAGTTTTACGAGGGCTACGGCTGGTTCCGGCACGGGGAAAAGCGGCACAACGGGGTCGGCATCGAGCGGGTCGACGTCATCCGCCGCGGCCGGGACAAGCCGGTGCGGCTGGCGCTCAACTGCGCGTCCTTCGCGTTCAACGCGCTGTTCCACCTGCCGCACCTGCGGCACAGGGGTTACGACGTGGTGTTCAATTTCAACAACTCGCCGGTCTCCTCTATCTACCCGACGCGGGTGTACGCAAACCGCGAAAAAATCCCCTATGTGGTGTTCGTGCTGGATATCTGGCCGGATTCGATGTATTTTCTGCTGGGGATGCCGGTCAGCGCGCCGCAGACCCTGTTCCGCCGCATCAGCTTCGCCGTCAGCCGGTGGCTGTACGCGGGGGCGCAGACCCTGCTGGTCAGCTCCCGCGGGATGGAGCCCAGGCTGCGGCAGATGAAGCTGGAAAATACCATTGAATATTTTCCCAATTATGCCGAGCCCGTCCCGCCGCGCGGGGAACAGCCGGCGCCGACCCGCGCGTCTCTGGGGCTTTCGGAAACCGACACGGTGATCGGCTTTGCCGGGAATATCGGCAAGGCGCAGGGGCTGGACAAGGTGGTCGAGGCGGCCGCCATGCGCAAAGGGGCGAACAGGGGCGTCCGGTTCCTGATTGTCGGGGACGGGTCCGAGCTGCTCAACCTCAAGGCGCAGTGTGCGCAGGCGGGGGTGGCCGACCGGTTCGTCTTTACCGGCTGGGTGGACGGCGGCGCAGTTGCCGGATACACCGCGCTGTGCGACGTGATGCTCGCCTGCCTGCGGGACAACGAGGTGCTCAACCTCGTTCTGCCCGCCAAGGTGCAGACCTATATGGACGCGGGCAAGCCGGTGCTCGCGTTTATGAACGGCGCCGGCGCGGACGCGGTGCGGGAGGCGAACTGCGGCTTTGTCGCGCGTGCGGAGGACGCGCCGTCCCTGTGCGCGGCCATCGAGCAGATTGCGCACACCGGCAAGGCGGAGCTTGCGCGGCTGGGCAAAAACGCCAGGCGCTACTGCGCCGCGCAGTTTGACCGCGAGCGCATCCTGCAAAGCCTCGAGCGGTATTTGCAGCAGGCGGTTGAGGCATACGGCGAAAAGCGGCGCGGCGGCAGAGCCTGAGGGCGGCCGCGGTCGAAAATGCAGCGCGAACCGGCGGCGGAAAGAGCGCCGCGCGCAAGGACAGTGAGGGCTTCATGGACAAACGCGTATTGATTATTATCCCGGCTTATAACGAGGAAGGGTGCATTTTGCAGGTCGTGCAGGAGCTGCGCACAGTCTGCCCAGAGTATGATTATGTTGTTGTGAACGACTGCTCCACCGACGGGACGCTGCGGGTGTTGCACGAGAACCGGCTCAACCACATCAACCTGCCCTGCAACCTCGGGATTGGCGGCAACGTGCAGACCGGCTACCGCTACGCGGTGGAGCAGGGGTACGACGTCACGGTGCAGATGGACGGCGACGGCCAGCACATGCCCGAATTCCTGCCGCTGCTGGTGGAAAAGGTGCTGCGCGGGGAATGCGACATGTGCATCGGCTCGCGCTTTATCGAAAAGCGCGGGTTCCAGACCTCCTTTATGCGCCGGTTCGGAATCAACTTTCTCAAAACGCTGCTGCGGCTGCTGTGCGGGGTGCGGGTGAGCGACGTGACAAGCGGGTTCCGCGCCTGCGGCAGGGAGCTGACCGCGTTTTTTGCGGAAAATTACGCGCAGGATTACCCCGAACCGGAGGCGATTATGGCCGCGACGATGGCGGGCTTCCGGGTGGCGGAGGCGCCGGTGGAGATGCGGGAGCGCACAACCGGCAGCTCGTCGATCAGCCCGTTTAAATCGACCTATTACATGGTGAAGGTCTCGCTCGCCATCCTGCTTGCGCGGTTTACGGTAAAAAGGAGGACACGCTGATGGACATAAGCCTGCGGGTTTTTCTCAGCATCGGGATCCTGCTGTACTTTGTCGTGCTGTTTTACATGCTGAAAAAGGGGCGGCTGATTCTGAAATACGCCCTGCTGTGGATTGCGGGCGGGCTGGCGCTGGTGATCTTTCTGCTTTGGCCGGAGGTGCTTTACAAAACCTCCGACCTGATCGGGGTGTCCAACCCGGTAAACGCGGTGTTCCTGCTGTTTGCGGGCATTTCGCTGCTGCTGCTGCTCTCGCTGACCTCGATTGTCTCGCAGTTCAGCCAGACGAACCGCCGGCTAATCCAGAGCATGGCAATCCTGGAAAAGCGCATCCGGGAGCTGGAGGACGCCCAACCGCGGCCGGGCGACGGCGCGGGGGAGCCGGGGACGGCGCGCGGGACGGACGGGCAGGCATGAACAACGCGCAGATTGCCCAGAAATACACCGCCGACCCGGACGACCGGCTGCTTATCTGCCGCGCGCTTGACCTTGCGCGCCGCGCGCAGGCGCGCGGCAGCTACGAATTCACCGACTTCCTGACCCCGGCGCAGCGCGGCCTGCTTGCCGCCGTGCGGGAGCTGACGGAATACGCTGCGCTCTCGTTCGAGGGCGGCTACCCCGAGGCGGAGCGCACGCTGGGCGTCTTTCGGCCGTATGGGGTCGATTACGAGGTCGCCGCGCCGGTTGCCGCGCTCGAGCTGGTGACAAAGGGGGAGACGCCCGGCCACCGGGACATCCTCGGCTCGCTGATGGCGCTTGGGCTGCGGCGGGAAAAGCTGGGGGACATCCTTGCGTCGGCCGACCCGCCGATACTGATCTGCGGCGAGGAGATTGCGCCGTATATCATGGAGCAGCTGGACAGGATTGGGCGGGTGAGCGTGCAGGCGCGCCCGGGGAGCCTGGACGCCGTGCCCGCGCCGCAATTTGCGGAAAAGACGGCAACGGTTATGTCGGTGCGGCTGGACAGCGTGACCGCCGAGGGATTTGGCCTGTCCCGAACCCGCGCGGCCGAGCTGATCCGGCAGGGGGCTGTGTCCCTCAACTGGCAGCCCTGTACCTCCCCCGCGAAGTTGCTGGAGGCGGGGGACAGGGTCTCCGCGCGCGGCTTTGGGAAGATTCGCCTCTCCGCCGTTGGCGGACAGAGCAAAAAAGGCCGCACCTTTATCACAATCGAAAAGTATCTCTGAGCGACCGGCGGTGCCTGCGGCCGCCGGGTCGTTTGGCCGGTTTGGGAGCCGGCAAAGGGAGCGGCCGGATTTTGACATCCGGGCGCTTTTTGTTTGCACAAAAAGGGCTTGCCGGGAATACGCGTCCGTTGGATTCCTGTGCAAGGGTGGGAGCGGAAAAGCGCCACGATTTCCGGGGGCTGTGCGCGAGCCGCCCAAGCGGCGGCTGCCGCGCCCCGCCGGCGCCCCTGTCCGCCGCATTCATGCGCGTAAAGGAACGGGGCACGCGCCGCCTGCCCCTGCCATTTGCATTACCCCGGTCATTTTGTCGGCCGGTGTGCGGCGGCTGCCGGACAAAACCCTTTCCAACCCGACAATATAGTTGAGTTCCTGTGCAGGGAAAAGTTGAAAAGTGCCCGCGGTTCCCGGGGGCTGTGCGCGAGCCGCCCAAGCGGCGGCTGCCGCGCCCTTTTGGACGCAGAGAATCGCTTATTATCTCCCTGTAACCGTGCCCGTACCATCGGCTGTGCCGGTCATGCGCCTGCCAATGCCGGGATTTGGACTTTACGGCCGCCACGGGTACAGACCAGACGGCGCCCCGATTATTCCGCGTGCAGTTGCCATTGTCCGGATTCCCAACCGTCCCGCAAAGCCAGGCGGCCGGGCTTTGCAGATAAACCGGCGGCCGGAGGGGGAAACAGCGGCAAAAAGAAAGAGCCCCGACCCGGCTTGGCGGTCGAGGCTCTTTTGGACTGTGTTGTCGGGACTCCGGCCGCCGCCCGTACGAATGCCTGCGCGGAGGGCGTCGCCTCCAAACAGAAAAGCCGCGGGAATTCCGGAAAATCAACGCGCGAATTGGCGCTTTTGCGGCTTGCCCGGGAGCTAGGCAAGATACCCTGCGGACGGAATCGGTTCGGTATCCGAGGGGAGCAGGGGACGGTTCGGCTTTGCCGAAAACCCGCACGGATGCACGCGGGATGCGCCCCGGCCGCCGGATTCGGTTCGCCCGCCGCCGGGAAAAGACCGGCTCGCGCCGCCGCGCCTTTTGCGGCAGAAGAACGCCGGTGAGCGGGCGCGGGCAGGGGACGCGGTCAGGCGAGCTCCGCCGCTTTCTGCGCCGCAGAGGCTGCGTCCGGCGTGTAGGCGTCAGCGCCGATTTTGTCGGCAAACGCCTGCGTAATCGGCGCGCCGCCGACCATCACCTTGACCTTGGCGCGGAAGTCCGAATCGTTAATCGCCTTGACCGTCGCCTCCAGCGAGGGCATGGTGGTGGTGAGGAGGGCGGAGCAGGCGATGATTTTGGTGTCCGGGTTTTCCCGATAGGTCTCGATAAACCGCTCGATTGGGACATCCACGCCGAGGTCAATGACCTCAAAGCCGGCGGATTCAAACATCATGCCGACGAGATTTTTGCCGATATCGTGCAGGTCGCCCGCAACGGTGCCGAGGATGATTTTGCCCGATGCGCCCGCGGCGCCGGCGGCGAGGTGCGGCTTGAGAACCGCAACGCCCTTTTTCATGGTTCGCGCCGCAACCAGCATTTCCGGGACGAAAATTTCCCCGTTTTTGAATTTCTCGCCGACAACCTGCATCGCGTCAATCATGCCCTGGTTGAGGATGTCGTTTGGGTCGCAGCCGGCGTCCAGCGCCTCCTGAACCAGCCCGCCGACGAGCTTTGCTTTGCCGTATTGGACGGCCTCCGCAACCTCTTTGATTTTGGACATACATGCAGTCCCCCTCGAAAATGTTAATTGGTTTCGGGCAATTTCCGCCCGGGCTCGGCGGCTTTAGCCCCTGCCGCCGAACAGCCCGCTGCGATAGGCGGCGATATAGTCCAGGCAAAACTCGTCGCGGCCAAGCATCGCCTCGGCCGCGTAAATCATCCCCGTCATGTCGCGGTCGGTGGGGTCAAGGATGGCGGAATCCATCCCCGCCTGCATTGCAAGCAGCACAAACGCCTGGTTGAGCAGGCGCCGCGCCGGGAGGTTGAACGAGATGTTGGAAACCGCGCCGGTGATGTGGACGGACGGCTGCTCTTCGCGAAGCTGCCGCATGACCTCCAGCAGCGTGCCGATGCCGCTTGGCGCGGTGCAGAGCATCTCCACCATCGGGTCAATGTACAGCTTTTCCGGCGGGACGCCGTACCGGTCGGCCTTGTCGAGGATTCGGCGGAACACCTCGAGCCGCCCGGCGGCGGAGGCGGGAATCTCCCTTTCGCACAGCAGCGCGATGCACTGCCAGCCCGTCCCGGCGATGGCGGGGAAAATAATGTCGCATTTGCCGCCCGCGCCGGAAACCGAATTGAGGATGCCGGGGCGATTGCAAAAGCGCATGGCGGCGACGCAGCTGCCCGCGTTTGGGGAATCCACGCAGACCGGCAGCTCGGTGACTTCCTGCACCAGCCCGATGAGCCATTCGAGCACGTCAAGCTCGGCCGCATCCTCGACGGCCGCGCAGACGTCGATGTACGCCGCGCCCGCCTCCGCCTGCGCCCGGGCGAGCGTGCGGATATAATCCGCATCCCGCCCGGCGATTGCCCGCGCGACACGGGGGACGGATCCGTTGATTTTTTCGCCGATAAAAATCATGCGCTACCTCTTCGCTTTCTTTATACACCCCCGCCGCAAAGCGCGCCGGCCGTCAGAAAAAGCGGCGCGGGGGCAAGGGAAGGCCGGCAGCCCGGCGGGCGGCGGCCTTTGGCCTCACTGCTCGGCCGCGCGGCTGATGCAGCTCATGGCGTTTAAGCTGCGGGGATAGCCGATGTACGGCAGGCATTGCAGAACCACTTTCATCAGAAACTCCCGGCTGTTGCCCATGTTCATGTTCCCCTTTGCGTGGGAGGTCAGCTGCGGCTCGCAGCCGCCCTGCGCCAGCAGGAAGCAAAAGGTAATGAGCTCCCGCTCGGCCAGCGCAAGCCCCTTGCGGGTGTAGTAATCCCCAAAGCAGTTTGCCGCCAGCAACCGGTTGATTGAACCCGCCTTCCAGGCCTCCTGCATATGCTCGCCGAAGATTTTCACCTGCACTTCAATTCCCTTTTCAAGCCGGTTTTCAAGGGTCGTGGTGGCCTGCCCCTCGAGGGGCAGCGGGATGCCGTTTTGCTCAAAAACCTGGTTGGTGCAGTGGAGGAAGGGCAGCATCCGGCCATAGCCCAGATAATCGGTCGCCTGATAGACAATCTCCTTGACCATCACCGGCGTAAGCCCGCTTTTAAGCGCCTGCGGCAGTATTTCCCGGTATGCCTCTGTGCCGCCGCAGCCGATCAGGGTTGCGAGAATCGCCATATAGCGGGTCTTGTCATCCAGCCGGGCGCTCTCGTCATTCGGGACCTCGTCCATGGCAAAATGCTCGAAGCGCTCCACAAATTCCGGGTCGGTAATCCGTAAATCCATCTCCATTCTCCCTTTCAAAGCCTGTGACGCGAACCGGCCGCAGCCCCGGCGGCGACGAAATACCGCCCATCCGGGCAACACAGCCCTGCCGGGCGCGTGGCTGCCGCATAAAAAAGGGCAGCCTGTCCTTTCCCGGGACGGCCGCAGGCGCTCTATCGCGGGAACCGGGCGGCGGGTGCGCAGCCCCGGCAGGCGGATAGCCGCCGCAAAACGCCGAAGCGCGCGGGCGGCAAAGCGGTTCCCCGCAGAATCCGCCGCCCGCGCGGCCGGGTCAGGGCTTTATGCTGCGGCTCAGAACTGCTTTGCCCAGTCCTGCAGCTCCTTGTCCGAAACATGATTGAGCATCTTGCCCTCCGCCCAGTTTGCGGCGGGGCAGAGCGCCTTGAGGACGTCGACCGTTTTGCCCATGCCGCTGCTGCCGCTGGTCGCAAAGGGAACGATGGTCTTGCCGGAAAAGTCACAGCTTTCCACAAAGGTGTCGATGATGGTCGGCGCGACATACCACCAAATCGGGAAGCCGAGAAACACGGTGTCGTAATCGCCCGGATTGGCAAGGGGCTCCGCGATGGCGGGGCGGGAATTGGGGTCGCCCATCTCGACGGAGCTGCGGCTCGTTTTGTTTGTCCAGTCAAGGTCGGCGCGGGTGTAGGGAACCTGCGGCTTGATTTCAAATAAATCCGCGTCCACCGCTTTCGCCAGACGCTCGGCGGCGGCCTTTGTCACGCCGCTTGCGGAAAAGTAGGCCACCAGTTTTTTGCTCATTTTCATGTTCCTCCAGTTGGTTGAATTTTCCCTGTTTCCAGGCACTTGCCATCTGCTTTGGGGGCTTTTGCCCGGAATATTCCCGGCAACGGGAGAGACCCGGCTGTTTTTTCACGTCCTGCCCCTGCCTTGTCCAAACCGGGATGGCGATGACCGCCACGGGGAGGCGGGACGCGGGCGTTTTGACTTCCGGCTGACAGCAGCCCCATGCCCGCCGGGCAAAGGATGGCCGCCGGTCGCCGGCTTTTTGGAAGCTTTTTGCCCCTGTGACAGAAAAATCAATCCGGCGCAGGAAGCGCCTGCCGGCGAATCCCTCCGAAAACAGTATAGCACAAAACGGCAAAAAGATAACAGCGGCTTGGATTTTTGCGGGGTATGGCGGCCTGCGCCGAGCCCGGAACGCCCGCCGTGCCCTACAAACGGTGTATTTGACCGAGCCGCGCCGGGCATGGCCGCCATGCAGCCGGCGAAAAATCAGGAACGGCGGGGGCAAACAAAGCGGGGCGGTGTGTGGTCAGCAGCCTGTTCCGTGCGCGGCCACCGTCAGGCGGCGCACGGACCAATCGCGCGGCGCTGTCTGCGGGAGCCGCAGCAAAACAAAGCCCGCCCGGGGCAGCGCCATACTGCCCCGGGCGGGCGGCCGTGTTCTGTTGTGGAGCGGTTTATTTGGCCGCGTCGCCGTCCGGCTCAATGAAGGCCTTGAGCGAGGTCGCCAGCCCGGCGAGGGATTGCAGCTCGCTGGGGATGATGATTTTGGTCGCCTTTCCGTCCGCCGCCTTGGCGAACGCCTCCATGCCCTTGAGCGAGAGGACATTGCCGCTGGGGTTGGCCTCGTTCAGCATCCGGATGCTTTCGGCAAGGGCGGTCTGGGTCATGCGGATTGCCTCCGCTTCGCCCTGCGCCTCCCGGATCTTCTGTTCCCGCACGGCGTCGGCGCGCAGGATGGCGGCCTGCTTTTCCGCCTCGGCAACCAGAATCTGGCTTTCTTTCTGCCCCTCGGCCTCCAGAATCTGGCTGCGCTTGACACCCTCGGCGCGCAGAATGCTCTCGCGGCGTTCCCGCTCCGCCTTCATCTGCTTCTCCATCGCGTTCTGAATCTCTTCGGGCGGGATGA
>CAZYAV010000009.1:0-59934 GCA_964645785.1 uncultured Oscillospiraceae bacterium | reverse complement strand
CCAACCGGCGGCGCGGCTGCCGCGGGGCGCAGAGAGGTACCGCGAGGCGCAGACATTGCCGGAGAATCGGCCGCGGCAGACCGCTCAGCCGCCCGCGTGCAGCACCTCGTCAATCTTGTCCAGAAGCGCCGGCATATCCAGCGGCTTGTTCATATGCGCGTTCATCCCGGATTCAAGCGAGCGGCGCGCGTCGCTGTCCAGCGCGTTGGCGGACAGCGCGATGATCGGGATGCCGGCCAGCGCGGGATTCTCCAGCTTCCGGATTGCCCGCGCGGCCTGCCACCCGTCCATCACCGGCATCTGGATATCCATCAGGATCAGATCGTACTGACCCGGCGCGGCCGCTTTGATTTTTTCCAGCGCGGCGCGGCCGTCCTCCGCCGTATCGACCCGGAAGCCCGCCTCCTCCAGCAGAATCATCTCAATTTCAAGGTTGATTTCGTTGTCCTCAACAAGCAGAATCGACCCGCCCCCGACCCGCTCCGCCGGCCGGGCGCTCTTCTCGCCCGGCTCCGTCTGCACCTGGCGGCGCAGCCGCAGGGTCACGGTGAACCGGCTCCCCGCGCCAAGCTCGCTTTCCACCTCAATGGTTCCGCCCATGTGGTCGACGAGGTTGCGCACGATGGTCAGCCCCAGGCCGACGCCGTGAACCCCGCTCAGGGTCGTGTTCCTCTCCCGCGCAAACGGGTCGAAGATGCGGTCGAGGAATTCCCTGCTGATGCCGATTCCCGTATCCCAGACGACGATTCTGTATTCGTCCACATTGTTGGGCAGGCCGGCGCCCTGCTCAATCTGCACACCGACCCGGCCGCCCGGGTTGGTGTAGGTCAGCGCATTGTTGACAAGGTACAGCAGCATCCGCCGCAGCTTTTCGGGGTCGCTGTACACCTCCGGGCAGCGCAGCGCGGAAAGGTCAAGCGAAAAGTCGATCCGCTTTTCCTCCGCCTGCGGCTGCAAATAGGCGTAAACCTCCCGCGAAATATCGCACAGGCTGCACAGGGAATCGGGGACATGCGCCTGCTCGGAACGCTCCTGCGCCAGCTCCAGCACCTTGTCAATCAGGTCAAGCAGCTGCCGGGCGGAAGCCTCCGCCCGGTCGAGATAGCCGAGCGCGCTCCCGGGGTCGTCAATTGACCTGCGCGCCAGGGCAATAAAGCCCAGAATCGCGTTGAGCGGCGTGCGCATATCGTGGGACATATTGGACAGGAAGGTATTCTTCACCGTCATGGCGGCGTTCGCGTCGCTGAGCGCCTGCGCGAGGGTTCGCCTCTGCTCCATCTCCTTCTGGATTTCCTCGTCCACCCTCCGGTAACCCAGAACCACCTGCGTGCAGCCGCCCTGCCGCCCCACATTGACCAGCCGGAGCTGCAAATACTGCTCCTCACCGCCAATCAGCACGCGGTAATTGAGGTAATACGACGGCGCCTGCGCCAGATGCGCGCGGATATAGGGGGGCGAGGTCATCTCCTCAACCGTCTGCCTGTCCTCCGGGCAGACCCATTTTGCCACATAGTCCGCGTAGTAGCCGCTGTAGGAGCGGATACGGAACAGCTCCTCAAACATCGGCTGCGTCCGGCTGCTGAGCCGGTAGGGCATCACCTGATCCGCCGCAAGGTCGGCGTAGAGGATGGACTCATAGTTGATGCTCAGCCCCTCGATGACCTCCAGGCGGCGCAGATACTCCTGGTTAATCAGCGCGCGCTCCTTGTCATAGCTCTCAATCAGGCTCTGGATCCGCTGCTCCTTTTCCCGCGATTCGCTCAGCAGAATTGCGCGCTCTGTCTGCATTCTGTCCCGCTTTTCGGTCGCGTCAACCATGAAAACATAGAAGAAATTCCCGGCGTTCTCGTTGCGGACAAAGTGGCCGTAATCCTCTATCCACCGCAGCGCGCCGTCCGCGCGTTGGATGCGGTATTCGACATAGTCGAGATCGAGGTGGCTGGCGGAAATCTGTGCGCGGATGCTCTGCTCCACCTCCTCAAGATCCTCGTGATAGACAATCCCGCGGAACGAGTTCCCGGTCATCTCCCGGAACTCCCGCATCGACCGGCACTGGAAAATCTCAAGCAGCCCCCGGTTCGCGTAGATGATCTGCTCCGCCTCGTCCGCCGCATAAATCAAAAAGCCGCCCGGCATCTCGTCCATAAACCGCAGGATATCATAGGCGGATTCGGTCTCCGCCCCGGCTTCGGAGCCGGCCAGAGCCGCGCGGATCTCCGCCTCGCCCATCCGGCCGATATCCACCTGCTTCTTTTGCAGAATTCCGAGCAGCGTCAGAATTTTTTCAATAAAATGGTGCTCCCAGTTGTTCCTCTCCATCAACCGGCCCTCCCGTGTCCTTCCGCTTTTGAGTGTATCACAAACCGGGACTGTTTGTCACTGTTTTTCGGCGCTTTGGCCACACAGAAAAAGCCGCAGTATCCCCGACGAATACTGCGGCTCTGTCTGTATTATCCCGGCGGCGGACATGCCGGCGGTTTTGCGCAGAAGCCCGGCGTCCCGCCAGCGCCTTTGCCGCCCCTACATCATCGCACCGGGCGGTTTTCCCGCCAGGGGGTAGACCAGTAAATGCAGAAATCCTCCAGCATATACATGGCCTGCCCCGTTTCGGCTCTTTCCAGGTTCAGGCGCCTGACCAGCCGCCGCAGGCTGTGCCGCTCCCGCCGAAAGCAGATGTCCGGCAATTTTGGCATGCGCACGCCGTAACAGCAAACCCATCCGCCATCCTCCGCCCGTTCAAACGACCTTGTTACCCCATACCGACTCATGATCCATGCCCCCCCGCTCCTTACAATAGCACAGGAAAAAGGTCATATTCTGTCGAATTTTGGCGAATCGGGCACTTTTCGAGAATTTGTAAAAGCGGCGCAGCGGTATGCTCTGTGCAGGCGGGCGCCGCCGGTTCATCGGGCTGCCTGCCAAGAATGGGAGCACGGTGGATTGGGTAATGAAAAGCGCGTCCTAATTCGGCGCGGCGCAGAGCGCACGGCATGCCGCCTGCGCCCGCTCCCCGGAGGCTGCGCCGGACGCGTGCCGCTGGTTCCCCGGCGGCGCAGTTCTCTCTGCGCGCAACTTCCCCGGATTTTCCGCCAGGTGGGCATCCGGTTCCACTGTATAAGGCAGCGCGGGCGCAGGGTGTTTCCGGAAAAGCCGCCGGAGCGGGGTGCCAAAGACAGCCCCAAAAAGGCCGGGCGGCCGCAGGCGGCAAAGATGCTCTGCGCGGGCGGGCGCCGCCGGTTTATCGGGCTGCCTGCCCCAAATGGAGCACGGCGCAGAGCACACGGTATGCCGCCTGCACCCGCTACTCGGAGGCGGTGCCGGACGCGCCGTTCTTGCGCTGGAGCGCCACACCTACCGAGCCATCCGGCCAGCAGATTCCCCCGCTCAGGGCGTTGCGGGCAGGCCGTGCTCCGCCTGCCCGCCCGGGAGCGGCTGCGCCGCCTCCACCTCGGTGACCGCCTGCAGCCGGCGCTGAATCTGCCGGGTGCGCACTCCGACCAGCTTGTCGAGTTCGGCGTTCGCCTGATTGAGCCGCTGCTGGGTCTGGGCGAGCACGGCGGCGAAGTTGTCGAACTCGGTTTTGACCTCGCCCAGAACCTGCCACACCTCGCTCGACCGCTTTTGGATGGCCAGGGTGCGGAAGCCCATTTGCAGGCTGTTCAGCAGCGCGGCCATCGTCGTCGGTCCCGCGATGCTGATCCGGAACTCCCGCTGCAAACTCTCGACCATGCCGCGCCGCACCGCCTCGGCATACAGCCCCTCAATCGGGAAAAACAGGACGGCGAAATCGGTTGTGTGCGGCGGGTCGACGTATTTATCCCGAATCTCCTTCGCCTGGCTGCGGATGCGCGCCACCAGCTGCCTTGCCGCCGCGTCGATGCGCGCTGCGTCCGCGCTGTCGTACGCGTCCGTCAGCGCGGAATACGCGTCCAGCGGGAACTTCGCGTCGATCGGCAGCCAGACGGTTTCCCCGTTTTCGCTCGGCAGCCGCACGGCGTATTCCACATGCTCGCGGCTGCCCTGCTTGGTCGCGACCTCGCGGGCATACTGCTCGGGCGCCATGATCTGCTCCAAAATCGCGCCGAGCTGCATCTCGCCGAGGATCCCCCGCGTCTTTACGTTGGACAGTACCCTTTTCAGGTCGCCGACCCCGCTCGCAAGGGTCTGCATCTCCCCCAGCCCCCTGTACACCTGCTCCAGCCGCTCATTCACAAGGCCAAAGCTCTGGCTCAGCCGGTCGTTGAGGGTTTTTTGCAGCTTTTCCTCCACTGTCTCGCGGATTCTGCCCAGCTGCTCGCTGTTGTCCGCCTGCATAGCGGAAAGCCGTCGCTCAACCGTGGAGCGGATGCCGTCCAGCCGCTGCTCGCTCTGCATCGAATAGTTTTTCAGGCTGTCCGACACGGTGCGCAGGCTGTCCGCAACTCCGCGGGTCAGCGCGTCCATCCGCGCATCCTGCCGCCCAAACTGGCTTTGGATCGACTGGTTGAGCATCTCGGTCATTTGCAGCATATTCCCGGCCGATTCCCGCCGGGAGCTCCGCTGCTCCTCCGCAATTTCCCGGCGCAGCTGCGCAAGCTGCGCCCCGCCGTCCTGCCGCCGCGAGAGCCGGAAAAGCAGCAGCAGGGTGAGCGCAAAGTTCGCAAGCACAATTACCGCCGTAGCGATTATCAGTGGCTCTGTCATCCTCTTCCTCCATTCCCGCGCGGCCTTCGCTCAAAGCGTCCGCCCGATACGCCGGCCGGGCGCCCGGCGGCCATCCCCCCGCCGAACCGGCCACAGCGCCGCTGCCTGTGCGGATGCTGCGCCGGGCGCCGCGCAAATTTCCGTAAAATCCGTTTCCAGTATACCGCAAAAAGAACATTCGTTCAAGCCTTTTGCAAAATTCATCCCCGCATCCGGAGCCACGCGCGGATACGCCGCCGGTTTATCTTTCGGCTTATCGCGGCCGGGTTCGGCGCAGCGCAGCAAGCCAGGCCGCGCGCAGGCGCTTCCTTCTGTCAATTGGGCACAGACGGCGCGCACACGCAAAGCGCCCCGGCGGGCAAGGGGACGCCCGGAAAACAAGTCAGGGGGCTGCCCTGCCTGACCTGTTCCGGGCATTTTGAACCGCCCCGTTTTGTTTTCGCCCTGCAAAAATGATAAAATAGAATCAAACAGGTCGACAAACTGAATTTTGAGGGAGCAGAAATGAATCATCAAGCCAGCGTCAATGTGCTTTTATTTCCGAATTTTGAGTCCCTGGATGTTTTCGGACCCGTGGAGATATTGGGGCGGAGCGGATATGCGCTCCGTTTTTGCTCGCTGACGGGCGGCGAGATAGAGAGCGCTCAACATGCGCTGGTTCACACCGTGCCGCTGACGGAGATCGATTCAGCCGACATTCTGCTGATTCCGGGCGGTGAAGGCGCCCGGACGTTAGTCGCCGAGCCGGACTTTCTGCGCGCATTGAAAGGGCTTGCGGAAGCGTCCGCCTACTGTCTAACCGTCTGCACGGGGTCGGCACTGTTGGCGTGCACGGGTCTTTTGGACGGCAGGCGCGCCACCAGCAACAAGCGGGCGTTCTCATGGGTTACATCGCTGAATGCAGCCGTCCTGTGGGTTGGAACGGCAAGATGGATAAGAGACGGAAAATACTACTCTTCCTCCGGTGTATCGGCGGGAACCGATATGGCGCTTGGATTTGTCAGCGACCAGATGGGGAAGGACGTAGCCCTTGCGACCGCAAGAAATATCGAATACGTATGGAACGACAACCCGGAGGACGACCCGTTTTCCGTCGATATCGGCTGACCGTTCTGCAAGTTCCGCTTTGCCGACCCGCCGCAAGGGCGCGCTTCTGCACAGAGTCGCCCTTGGATGGGTGTTTGCCCGCTCTTCTCTTCACAACAAAAAGCGTGACGGTTTCCGTCACGCTTTTTGTCTGTTTTACCGGCTTGCAGGTGCCGCTCAAGGCCGCCGGGGACGCTTCCTGTTGCCGGCAGGTCATATGCACCGGCGGACAAGCCCGGGCGCCGCAGTTCGCACCGCAAACGGCCTGCCCCCGTTCTTCTGCCTTACCCCCTGTCCGACTCAAAGGCCGCGCCGCCCCGTTCGGGACGCCCGCCGGGTATGATTCGGGTGCGGACGGGCGGCGCTTCCGGTGCCCGCCCCGGCCTCGATTAGGGGGACGGGAGCCCCGTTTTGCAGGCGGGGCTCGAGCCGGCCGCCGGGTCGGCGCGCCCCTTTTGCCCGCCGCTGCGCCGGTTTAGGCCGCACGGCGCGGAGGCTTTCGGCCAGGCCTATTTTTTAATCACCAGCTTGCTTTCCGTCCCCGCACGCAGGCGCTTGATGTTGGAGCGGTGCATCCAGATGACCGCGCCGCCCATCACCGCCGCAAACAGGGTGGAGAACAGCGCCTCTTCCCCCCGCAGCAGCGCGCACACCAGGTTCACCACCGGATACAGCGCCGCCACCGTAATCGAGCAGAGGGACATAATCCGGCAGATCGCGAATTCCACCGCGAAAATCACGGCCAGCACCAGCAGCGCAAGCGGGTTGAGCAAAAGCAGGACGCCCGCCGAGGCCATCACCCCTTTGCCCCCGCGGAACCCGAAATAAACCGGGAACAGGTGCCCCAGCACAACGCAGAGCGCCGCAAGGCAGCTGCCGGTGTATGGGTCAAGCCCCGCCGCCGCAAACAGCATCCGGCCGAACACGATTGCAAGCGCCCCCTTCAGGAAATCCCCAATCCCGGTGAGCACCCCGGCCAGCGTGCCGACCGAGCGAAGCACATTGGCCATGCCCGCGTTGCCGCTGCCCATCGTGCGGATGTCCTTGTGCGCAAGCAAGCGGGTAAAGATAATCCCAAAGCAGAGCGACCCCAGCAGGTAGCCCTGCGCCGCCGTCAGAATCACATACAAGCTCCTCATTTTTTCTCTCCTCGCTCCCGGATAATCAGCCGGATTGGGGTTCCCTCCAGGCCGAACGCTTCCCGAATCTGGTTTTCGAGATATCGCTGATAGGAAAAATGGAACAGGTCGGCGCGGTTGACGAACGCCACAAACGTCGGCGGGCGGGTGGACGCCTGGGTCATATAGTAAATTTTGAGCCGTTTGCCCTTGTCGGACGGCGGCTGCACCCGCGCGGCCGCCCGGGCGAGCAGGTCGTTCAGCATCCCCGTTGTAATCCGCATGGCGTGCTGGGTATCAACGTATTTAACCAGCTCCAGCAGCCGGTCGACCCGCTGCCCCGTCCTGGCCGAAATAAAGATAATCGGCGCGTAGGACATGAAGCTGAAATCCTTTTCATACTGCGCGCGCTGCTTTTCCATCGTCTTGCCGTCCTTTTCGACAAGATCCCACTTGTTCACCGCGATGACCGACGCCTTGCCCTGCTCATGCGCATAGCCCGCAACCTTGCTGTCCTGCTCGGTGAAGCCCTCGGTCGCGTCGACCATCACGACGCAGACATTCGCGCGATCCACCGCCGCCAGCGCGCGCATGACGCTGTACCGCTCGACATCGTCGCTGATCCGCCCCTTTTTGCGCATCCCCGCGGTGTCGATGATGGTGAATTTGCCCTGCGCGTTCTCGATCTGCGCGTCCACCGCGTCCCGGGTTGTCCCCGCAACGTCGGACACGATCATCCTCGTCTCCCCGATCAGGCGGTTGGCCAGGGATGATTTGCCCGCGTTCGGCTTGCCGATGATCGCCACGCGGACATCGTCCTCCCCCTCCTCCTCGGCGGGCGCGGGTGAAAGGTGCGCGCACACCGCGTCCAGCAGGTCGCCCGTGCCGTGGCCGTGCACCGAGGAGACCGCGAACGGCTCCCCCAACCCGAGCGCATAAAAATCGTAAAAATCGAGCGGCAACTCCCCAACCGAGTCGCACTTGTTGACCGCCAGCACCACCGGCCGGCCGCTGCGCTGCAGAATCGAGGCGATTTCCTGATCCGCCGCCGTGACCCCCGCGCGCAGGTCAACCACCATCACCACCACATCGGCCATGTCGATGGCGAGCTGCGCCTGCTCGCGGATGTGCCGGAGGATTTCGTCGTCCGTCCCGGTCTCGATTCCGCCGGTGTCGATCAGCTGAAAGCGGTAATTCAGCCATTCGCACTCGCCGTAAACCCGGTCGCGGGTCACGCCGGGCGTGTCGTCCACAATCGAGCGGCGCTCCCCAATCAGCTTATTAAACAGGGTGGATTTGCCGACGTTCGGCCGGCCGACCACCGCCACCACACTTTGTGTCATCGTTTACCTCCCACACAGGGCATCCACCAGATCCGCCCCGTCACCGACCACCCGAATCTCCCGCCCAAGCCGGGCGGAGAGCTGTTCGACCGACACGCTGTCCAAAAACAGGTCGCCCTCCCGCCGCAGCATGTTTTCCGGAATCAGCAGCCTGTCTGCCCTGCTTTGGCCGCCGATCTGGCCGAGAATATCGGTTGCAGTCACCAGCCCCGATACCGTGACGTTGCCGCCGAAAAACCGGTTTTTCACCGCGGTCACCGTACAGTCAAGGCCGGGCAGCGCCCGCCTTGCCCACTCCACCAGCGCGCAGATGGAGGGATACGCCGCCTCGCCCGTCGCAATCTGGCAGCGCACCGGCGCGCCGCCCGGCTCCTCCAGCGCCAGCGCCCGCTCGAATTCGTCAAACAGAACGGCCAGCATCCCAACCCCGTTTTCAATCTGATACAGCTCGCCGTAGGCCTCCAGCGGCGGGATCGGCCTGCCCGCCAGCAGATAGAATTCGTCGCTCGCGTAGGCGAAATGCGTCCCGTGCGTCTGCATGGACTGCGCGTTTGCGCGCTCGACCGCCTCAATCACGGCGGCGGCTGCCGCCCGGTCAAACGGGGTCAGCTGCGCAAGCCCCGCGCGGTGCGCCGTCAGCCCCACCGGAACGCAGGCCACGCTGCGCACGGCCGGCTGCATCCCGCCGAGATCCCGCAGGGTCGATTCCAGCGCCGCGCCGTCGTTCATCCCCGGCACCAGCACAAGTTGGCAGTTGATCGCCGTCCCCGCCTGCGCAAGCCTGCGCAGATAGGCGAGCTTTTCCCCCGCAAAGCGGTTGCCCATCATCGCGCAGCGCAGTGCCGGGTCGGTTGTGTGCACCGAGATGTTGACCGGCGAAATCTTCATCTCGATAATCCGCTCGATCTCCCGCTCGCCGAGGTTGGTCAGGGTGATATAATTGCCGAACAGGAAGGACAGCCGCTCGTCGTCGTCCTTAAAATACAGGCTCTCCCGCAGACCCGGGGGTAGCTGGTCGATAAAGCAGAACACGCAGCGGTTGCGGCAGCGGTGCTGCGCGTCCATCAGGAAGCTCTCGGATTCCAGCCCCAGCTCGTCGTGAGTCGCCTTGAACACCTCCCGGGTCTCGGCGGCGCCGTCCGGCCGCTCCAGCTCAAGGGTCAGCCGGGTTGCGGCGGTGTAAAAGCCGTAATCCAGCACATCGTTGATTTCGTGGCCGTTGACCCGCAGCAGCCGCCCGCCCGGCTGCACGCCGTGCGCCTGCGCGGGGCTACCCGCCCGCACGCCGGTGATTCTGACCGCCATTTGCCCCTCCCCTTTCGCCGCCGTGGTTTGCGGATGATAAAAAAGACGAGGATGCAACTCCTCGTCTTTGTGCGCTTTGGTTACGCTTCCTTATTGACGACTTCTCTGCCCTTATAGTAGCCGCAGTTGCCGCAGGCTCTGTGGGGAACCATCAGTTCGCCGCAGTGCGAGCACCTTGCAAAACCGGGAACCGGAAGTTTCCACACCGAGGAACGTCTTTTGTCGCGCCGAGTTTTGGAAACCCTTCTCTTTGGTACTGCCACTTTTAGCACCTCCTCATTGTGGGAATCATCAATTGTGCATACCCGCACAATCCAATCAGCTATCAAACCTGCGCAAAACCGCCGCGCGGTTTGCGCGTGCCAGATTATTATAGCCGAGCACAAGCCCGTTGTCAATAGGGTTTGCCGCCGGATCAAAGATATTTCTTGATTCCGTCTGTCAGGTTCTCCAGGTCGGTCGAGACGGTGAACACGACCTGCAGGTTCGGCATGGCGAGATCCGAGATGCGGTCAAGCAGGCCCGCAAAGCCGTCCACGTCGTTGCCGCCGATTTTCAGGATACCGTCTACATATATCTCCTCAATGTCGTAATTGCCCGCAAGGACGCCCATGAAAAAGCCGAAGAATTCCTCAAAACCCCGAATCGCATAGTCGTCGACATCAATAATGCGCACAGACGATTTGATGTTGTAGGTCGATTTCATGCCCTTTTCGATGCAGACGATGCTGCCCGTGACGGTCTGTGCCGACTCGTTGATCATGTCGATCATCTGCTTGGTCTTGCCCGACCCCTTGTTCCCGACAATAAGCTTAATCATTGGCTGAATCCTCCAAGAAATGAAATTTTATCTGATCTTTTTAAGAAGCTCTTCCCGCTCGCTCTCATAGCCCGGCTTGCCGAGCAGCGCAAACATGTTGCGCTTGTAGCTCTCGACCCCCGGCTGGTTGAAGGGATTGACCCCCAGCAGATAGCCGGACACCCCGCACGCGCGCTCAAAGAAATAAATCAGCTCGCCGATATTTATCTCGTCAATCGCGTCCGCCCGGACAACCATGCAGGGCACGCCGCCCTCCACATGCGCAAGGATGGTGCCGCTCTGCGCGTTTTTGTTGATGAAGGACATCGTGCGCCCGCCGAGATAGTTGAGGCCGTCGAAATCCTCCGGCTCGGCTGCGACCGTGTAGTCGGACGCGGGCGTGCCGAACTCCACCACCGTCTCGAACAGGACGCGGCTGCCGTCCTGGATATACTGCCCCATGCTGTGCAGGTCGGTGGAGAAGATGACCGAGGTCGGCATCAGGCCCTTTTTGTCCTTGCCCTCGCTCTCGCCGAACAGCTGCTTCCACCACTCGGCAAACAGGGTGAACGCCGGCTCAAAGCAGGAGAGGGTCTCGACCCGTTTGCCCTTGTTGTACAGGATGCTGCGCGCCATCGCGTAGCGGTTGACGGGGTTGTCCGGCGCGTCGTTGCAGAACTTCTCGCGTGCCTGCTGCGCGCCCTGCATCAACTTGTCGATATCGAACCCGGCCGCCGCAATCGGCAGCAGGCCAACCGCCGTCAGCACCGAATAGCGCCCGCCGACGTCGTCCGGGATCACAAAGGTCTCGTACCCCTCTGCGTCCGCGAGGTTTTTGAGGGTGCCGCGCGCCCGGTCGGTCGTCGCGTAGATCCGCCCGGCCGCCTCTTTCTTTCCGTACTGCTTTTCAAGCAGGGATTTGAACACCCGGAACGCGAGCGCCGGCTCGGTCGTCGTGCCGGATTTGGACACGACGTTGACGCTCAGCCGCTTGCCCTCGCACAGCTTGAGGATGTGGTTGAGATAGTCCCCGCTGATATTGTTGCCCGCAAAATAGACCTTGAGCGGGCTGTTCTCGTTGAAAAACTGGCTGCCGAGCATCTCGATGACCGCGCGCGCGCCGAGGTAGGAGCCGCCGATGCCGATTACAACCAGCACGTCGCTGTCCCGGCGGATCTTTTCCGCCGCCGCCTTGATGCGCGCAAACTCGGCCTTGTCATAGTCCACCGGCAGGTTCCGCCAGCCGATATAGTCGCTGCCCTCGCCCGTCCCGTTCAGCAGCTTCGCGCACGCCTCCCGCATGGCGGGAACAGCCGCCTCAAAATCGGCCTCGCTCACAAAGCCGTCCAGATACGCTGCGTTGAGTTGAATCGCCATTTTTTCCTTTCCTCCCTTTCGGCCTGCCGCGCTGCGCCCCGCCATTTTGCCGGCCGCAGAAACGGCCGGATACACGCCGCGCCCGGCGCGCAAAATACGCGTTCTTCGGTCAGCCGTCGCTATGTTTATGATATAGCAACCCGCCTTTTCTGTCAAGGCGATTCCGGCGCAGAAGAGCCGGACGGGACGCCCTTTGCGGCGCCCCGCCCCCGTCTGTCCGGCCTGCCGCGCCCGCCGCGCGCGGGATCACATGGTCAGCGCCGCGTCAAGCAGCTTTTCCAGCCCGGTTTTGAAGGACAGCCGCTCGACCGGCTCCTTCGCCGTGATCGGGTAGGCGCCGATCAGGGCGCCGTCGCAGTACACCGAAACCTCGCCCAGAATCTGCCCGGCTTCCACCGGCGCCTCCACCTGCTCGGCAATGGTGATTTCGCTGACGACCGAGTCCGCCTTGCCCCGCTCGACAACGACGCTTTGCGGGATATCGCAGACCGGCTCGCAGGATTCGCACACCCCCAGGCTGACCCGCACCGGCGCAAGCTGCCCCGCCTCCAGCCCCGTCTGCGCCAGCTCGTAATTCGCAAAGCCGTATTCCAGCAGGGTGCGCGCGGCGTCAAACCGCCCCTGCGCGTTGGAGGAGCCCAGAACCACCGCAATCAGCTCCATCCCGTTCCGCTCGGCCGAGGCGGAGATGCACACCCCCGCCTTGCCGGTTGTGCCCGTCTTGATGCCGGTGATGCCGTCAAAGCTGCGCAGCAGCTTGTTCGTGTTGGTCAGCTGGGTTTCGCCGCCGCGCAGCTCATCCGTCCAGATTGTGATGTAGTTGCGCACCAGCTCGTGCCGCAGCACCTCCCGCGACATGATGGCGACGTCCCGCGCGCAGGAGATGTGCCCCTCCTCGTCCAGCCCGTTCGCGTTTTTAAAGGTGGTTTTGGTCATGCCCAGCGCCCGCGCCTTTTCGTTCATCATCGCGACAAACGCGTCCTCGCTGCCGCCCACATGCTCGGCCAGCGCAACCGCCGCGTCGTTGGCGCTCGCCACCGCGACCGCGCGCAGCATCTCGTCCACCGTAAAAATCTCGCCCGGCTCCAGCCAGATCTGGGAGCCGCCCATCGAATAGGCGTGCTCGCTGACGTTGACAAGGTCGTCGAGGGTCGTCTGGCCGCTCTCCAGCGCCTCCATGACGAGGATCATGGTCATAATCTTGGTAATCGAGGCGATGGCGCGCGGCTCGTCGGCGTTCTTCTCATACAGCACCTCGCCCGTCTCCCGCTCAATCAGCAGAACGGACGCCGCGTCCAGCGGCAGCTCCTCTTTGTTTGCAAACACCGCGGCATACTGCCCCGCGGCGCCGGTCAGCTGCACAAACTCGTCCTGCCCCGGCGTCTGGTATGCGCCGGCCGCCGGGGCGAGCAGAACCGCCAGCGCCAGCAGCGCGGCGATGATTTTCAGTCGTTTCATATGCATCCATACCTCCACTTATTTATAGGTATGCCGCCGGTTGATTGTTTTTTCCTCCCCGGTCGATTATAATGAAAAACAGCCCGCGGGGGACGCCGCCTGCGCCCCCGCGCACACCAGACGGACGGAGCTTTGGACACGGAAAATGAACATTTTTCTATACACATTCGGCTGCAAGGTGAACAGCTTTGAGACCGCCGCCATGGCCGAGCTGCTTGCGGGGCGCGGCCACACCATTCTGGACACCGACGCGGGCGCGGACGCGGTTGTCGTCAATTCCTGCACCGTAACCGCCAACGGGGACAAAAAGGTGCGGCAGTTCCTGCGCCGGGTCAAGCGGAACAACCCGCAGGTCATCACCGTGCTGACCGGCTGCTTCCCCCAGGCCTTCCCCGAACAGGCCGCCGCCTACGCGGAGGCCGACCTGCTTATGGGCACCGGCAACCGCGCGGCGCTGCCCGGCCTGCTTGAGCAGTTTGCGCGGGATCACACGCCGCGTTCCGAGATTCTGCCCAACGCGGAAAAGGGCTTTGAGCTGCTGCGCGCCGAAACGCTGGAGGGGCACACCCGCGCGTTCCTCAAAATCGAGGACGGCTGCGAGCGGTTCTGCGCCTACTGCATTGTCCCGTTTGCGCGCGGCCCGGTGCGCTCGATGCCGGCCGAGCAGCTGACCGCGCAGGTTGCCCTGTTTGCGCAAAACGGATACCGGGAGGTGGTGCTTTCGGGCATCAACCTCTCCTGCTACGGCCGGGACGAGGGGCTGACCCTCGCCGACGCGGTCGAGCGCGCGGCGGCCGTCGAGGGGATCGAGCGCATCCGGCTCAGCTCGCTCGAGCCCGACCTCATCTCCGACGAAACCTGGCGGCGGCTGGCCGCGGTGGAAAAGCTCTGCCCGCAGTTCCACCTTGCGCTGCAAAGCGGCTGCGACGCGACGCTGCGGCGGATGAACCGCCACTACACGGCGGCCGAGTACCGCGCCGTCGCGGACAAAATTCGCGCCCTGTTCGACCGCCCCACCTTTACCACCGACGTCATGGTCGGCTTTGCGGGGGAAACCGAGGCCGAATTTGCGCAGAGCCTGCGCTTTGTGGAAAGCTTCGGCTTTCTCAAATGCCACATCTTTCCCTATTCCGTCCGCTCCGGCACGGCGGGCGCGCGGATGCCCGGCCAGGTCGACAAGGCCGTCAAGGACAGCCGCGCCGCCGCGATGGCCGAGGCTGCCGAGCGCTCCCGCGCGGCGGTGATGGCGTCCTTTGTCGGCGCACGGGCGCGGGTCATCCTCGAGCGGCAGCACCCGGACGGCGGCTTTGACGGCTACACCGACCGCTATCTGCCGGCGATTGTCTACGGGGAGCACCTCGCCCCCCGCCAGCTGGCCGAGGGCAGAATCGAGCGGATTGCGGACGGCCGGTGCGTCATCCACGTCTGACCCGCGCGGTGCGCGATTCGCGCGTCCGGTAAGCCGCCGGGGTGCTATTGCCCGGTTTAGCCGCTTTCGCAGTCCCGCGTGTATGCGTGCGTTCTTTACAGAATAAATCCTCCTTGCCGCTGTTCGGCATGGGCTGAGTGCAGGAAAGGAAGGAATGCTCTGCAATTTGAAAAATGCAAAATTCTCTTCGCACGCAGTATGTAATTTAGACCGTAAAAAAAACGGACAGCGCTCCGGTTCGCAAACGGAACACAAAGTTTTAAATGATTGCCGCAATGAACAGCCGAGCATTCTGGGCAGGAACGGGTTTATCGCATTGCCCTTACAGAGAGTTTCAAAAAAAATCAGCAGAGGCGCCGCTTGTGCGGCGCCTCTGCGCTTAAAGCTCAGTTGTTTCCTGCCCGGAGCCATTTGCGCTGTCCACGCAAACCGGTTCCGGCCTTTTTTAACTGCACGGAACGCTTCACGCCCTCTGCTTTGCCCGCCTCACTTGTTCGCAAAGGCGTTGCGCAGGGCGTTCAGCTCTTCTTTTTTCAGCTCGCGGTATTCCCCCACCTTCAGCATTCCCAGCCGCACGGGGCCGACGGCCAGCCGCTTAAGCCGGATTACCTCCAGCCCAACCGCCTCGCACAGGCGGCGAATCTCGCGGTTTTTGCCCTCGGTGAGGGTGATTTCCAGCACCCCGCGGCCGGGCTCGCTCGTGACCACCCGGACGCTGGCGGGCTTTGCCCTTGTGCCGTCGTCGAGGGTCACCCCGGTGGACAGATCAATCAGCTGCTCCTCCACCGGCGCGGGGCGCACGGATACCCGGTACAGCTTGCCCACCTCCCGGGACGGATGGGTAATCATGTTGGTAAACGCGCCGTCGTTCGTCAGCAGAAGCAGCCCCTCGCTGTCCTTGTCCAGCCGCCCCACCGGGTACACCCGCGTGTCAATCCCCTCCAGCAGGTCAACCACCGTTTTGGCGGCGTGCCTGTCCTGCATGGTGGTGACATAGCCGCGCGGCTTGTTGAGCATATAGTACACCTTTTCGGTCTTTTTTTGCAGAACAACCCGCTCGCCGTCAACCGCCAGCACATCCCTGCGCACGTCGATTCTGTCCCCCAGCGACGCGGGGTGGCCGTTCACCCTGACCCGGCCGGCGCGAATCAGCGCCTCCGCCGCCCGGCGGGAACAGATTCCCTGCTCGGACATGACCTTCTGGATTCTCTCGTCCATTCGTTTCTCCTTTATGCGCCCGTAGGCCGGGCGCCGCATAAACCGGCCGCGAACCGCCGGGCACCGGCCGCATCGCGCGCGCCGCGCCCCGGCTCCCGAAGCGGGCGGGTTTATTCCGCCGGGTCGTCCGACGCGCCGCGCACGCCGTCGATGATGCCCGAGACCCTGTCCAGCACCTCCGGCACGGCGCGCACAATATTGTCGGCCGTCGTGCCGATTGTGTCCAGCTGAAGCACCTTGACGTCCCCCTTTCTTGTCGTGACCAGGAACGCAATCGGGGTCACGCTGACCCCCGCGCCCGCGCCGCCGCCAAACAGCTCGGCGCTGGATTTTGTCGGCAGGTCGCTGCCGCCCGAGCCGAACCCGACGCTCACCTTGCACACCGGGACAGCCGTCACCCCCTGGGCAAGCTCGATCGGCGAGCCGACGACAAGGTCGGTGTTGACCATATTCCGGATGCGGTCGACCGCACCCTCAATCATGCCGCTAAGCTGATTTGCACTCATCTTCCGCGTTCTCCTTTTGTTGCGCAGTGTCGGCGTCATCCGCCGCCGTTTTGGTTCGCTTGATTTTGAGATATCGGGTCAGGAGCAGGATCCCCGCCGCCAGAGCCGAGACCGGCATCGCCGTGACCCGGAACGAAACCCGCTCCCGGCCGGCGTACTCGCCCAGGAAATCGGGCAGGACGGTCAGCTCCTCCACCTGCGGGCGCCAGAGCTGCCGCACCAGTGCGCCGGCCGCCCCAACCGCCTGCCAGAGCCTGCCCGTGTTGATGCCAACCTCCGCCGCATCCCGGCCGCCCGCCACCAGCAGGACGCGCACATGGCTGAACCGGATGCGCCGCAGCAGGAAGCCCGCCGCGCCCGCCGCGGGCTTCAGCAGCCCGGCAAGCTCGGCAATGTCCGGCCTGCCGCGCTTTTTTTCCGGTTTTTCCTGCGGCGAGGTCTCTTCCCGCGGCTTGTTCCGCCGCTTTTTGCGGTGCGCGCGCCCGGCCTCCTCCCCGCCGCAAACGGTGAACGGAATCCCCAGCACCCGCAACCGGACAATCAGCCGGCCGGCCTCGTACCGCACCGTTGCGCAAGCGGGCATCACGAGCGCCAAAACAAGGAGCAGCAGCAGGCCGAGCAGCAGCCAGCCGACAATTTTTAAAGCCAGCAGCACGACCCTCACTCGAGCGTCATCTCCTCTATCTCGTCCTCCGCATCGGGTTGCAGCCCCGGCTGCTCCTCCTCCCCCGCGCCGTGGACGGCAGGCAGCTCCTCGAGGCTCGACAGCCCAAAGCAGCGCAGGAAATTGTCGGTTGTGCGAAACGCAATCGGCCGCCCGGGCAAATCCAGCCGCCCCGCCTCGCAAACCAGATTTTTTGTCACCAGGCTGGAGACGGCGGAACTGCTGTCCACCCCGCGGATCTGGTCAATAAACGAGCGGGAGACCGGCTGATTGTACGCGATAATCGCCAGCACCTCCATCGCCGCCTGGGACAGCGGCGTGTTGCGCCGGTTATCCAGCGCGCGGGTGACAAAATCCGCAAACAGCGGCCGGGTCGCAAGCTGATAGCGATCCTCGAATTGCAGCACGCAGAGTCCGCGCGCCCCGTCGTCATATTCCCGCTTCAGCTCCCCGATAAGGGCGGCCACGTCCGATTTGTCAATGCCGACCGCAAGCGCGATTTTATCCGCCGCAATCGGCTCTCCAACCGCGAACAGAACCGCCTCGACCGCCCCTTTATACAATTTCGTGTTCATGCGCCTGTTCACGCTCCATTTCTCTGCGTTCCCCGCGCGCAACGGCGACGACCGTGCCGTCGTCCTCCACGCGGATACGGTGGAACCGGATCAGCTCAAGCACCCCCAAAAAGGTTGCCACTGCCTCGCTCCTGCTCTTTGATTCCACAAAAAAGTCGTTCAGCTTGCGCGCCGCGCCCCGCCGCAGGCGGCGCAGCACATAGACAATCCGGCTGGTCACCGACACAACCGGCGCGGTCACCAGCGGGTCGAACGGCGCGGTTGTTGGGGGCAGGCGGCGCGCGCTTTTGCCCATGACGTTCATATACGCGGCAAGCAGCGCATTTGCGTGGTGATGCCCGCGGTACTCGCTGTCCAGCGCAAGCTCCATCGGCTCGCGCACAAAGAAGCTGACCCCCTGCGTCCGGCTGCGCAGCATCCCGGCGGCCTGCTTGCACAGCTGATATTCCACCAGCTGGCCGGTCAGCTCCCGTTCGAGCGCCTCGCTCTCCTCCCGGCGGGGAAGCAGCGCGGCCGATTTCATATAGACCAGCCGCGCGGCCATCTCGATAAACTCGCTGGTTGGGTCGAGATCCGCGGGCTCCACCGAGCCAATAGCCGCGAGATATTGATCAATCAGCTCATAGATGCGGATATCTGCAAGCCGCATTTTGTGCTGCGCCACCAGATGCAGCAGCAGGTCAAGCGGCCCTTCAAACGCATCCAGCTTGAATTTCACCTTTTCCATGGACAACCTATACGCCGCGCGGCGCGCTTTCTAAATAAGGGTAGCTCAGGCCAGCCGGAACAGCCGCGGCAGCAGAATGTCCAGCGGGCCGAACAGCCAGTTGAGCCCGCGCCACGCCGCCGCGTTGAGAAAGCCCAGCGGCCGGTCGAGCAGCCCGAGCATCAGCATCGCAAAGATGCCGAGAAAAATATACCGCTCGTACTTCATCACGCCGAAATAGGCGCGATCCGGCAGAAAAAGCCCGAGGATCCGGGATCCGTCGAACGGGGGAACCGGCAGCAGATTGAGCACCGCGAGGCTGATGTTAATCAGCACCAGCGCCTGCAAAACCAGCGCGGTGTAATACAGCGCCGCCGACCTGCCCCGCCCGGAAAGGGAGGAGGCAAAATACGCGTACATGGCGAATTTGTAGGGAACCATGCACACAAACGCCATCAGCAGATTGCTGAGCGGCCCTGCCAGCGCCGACAGCGCCATGCCCCGTTTGGGGTTCTTGTAATAGCGCGGGTCGACCGGCACCGGCTTTGCCCAGCCGATGCCGCACAGCAGCATCGCCGCGCAGCCGATCGGGTCAAGGTGGCGCAGCGGGTTGAGGGTCAGCCGCCCCATCTGCTTGGCCGTCGGGTCGCCCAGCCTGTAGGAGGCCAGCGCGTGCGCGCACTCATGCATCGGGATGACGAGAAAGACCGCGAGAAACCGCGCGATATATTGATAGGCGTCCGCCCGCATGGCGCACCCCCTGCTGCCGTATTACCGCCGCATCGGACAGTTTGTATTTATTATAGAGAAAAGCGCCGCAGAATTCAACGGGAAACCGCGAATGTCCCTTTAAAAAACGGGACGCCGGGAAAAAGATTCGGCGATTTTCATAAAACTGTGTTGCTGCGGCAGGTGCCGCATGGTATAATCTATACGCAATTCATCAGGCTGGAATCTGGAACCCGGGAGGCGTTTGAAAAATGGAGTTGCGGAGAGCGGAGCAAAGCGAGGCCGAACAGTGCTATCAGTGCATAGAGGACGCAAGAGCCTTTCACAAGTCCATGGGATTTGTGCAGTGGCATCCGGACTATCCCACGCGGCAGACCATTCTTGCGGATATTGCGCAGGGTAACGGGTATGCCTTTGTCAATGAGCAGGGTGTGATCGGGTACTGCTGCATCGTTGTCGGGGACGAGCCAGCCTATCGCCAGATTGACGGGGCGTGGAAGACGGACAGGCCCTATGCTGTGGTGCATCGAATGGCCTTCAACAGCAAGGCAAGAGGCGGCGGACGCTCCAGGGAAGCGATCAATCTGATAAAAGCGCTTTGCCTTGCCAATCACATCGACGCCATCCGGGTAGACACGCAGGAGGAAAACAAGGTCATGCAGCACATACTTGACCGGGAGGGGTTTGCGTATTGCGGGCTGGTTCAATTCGACGGCGGCCCCAAGTTGGCCTATGAATGGGACGAATAAGCCCGAGCCTGTCGGGCGGCCGTTTTCATGGTGCAAGCGTCCGCCGCAGGCACTTTGACGGATTTCTATTTATACGCTATTAACGGCGCGAAGCGGCGCCCGGCGAAAAAAGAAGCCGTGAAGCCGGCCGCCGGCACGCCGCGATTCGCGGTTTCAGGGAGTTGGACGGCTTCTGTGATTATTCATAAGAAGTATAATTGTTAGTAATACAGAAGGAGTGGGGGTATGCAAGACCTGTCTCCCGCTCCCCCATTTTGCGAGTGAGCTCCGCAATTTTGTATGCTTGGCCGAAATTATACTATTAGTAATTTTTAAGCAGGTGAAGCACGCCCTCCCGTCTCTCTCCACCCGCCCGCGGGACAGTCTGTGGGTTTCGGTTTTCGAGCGTGGGCAGCTCCGTGTTTTTGTATGTTCAGTTTTTAGCAATACTATTTGTAATATATAGCCGGGGCGGCACGTGCGGTCTCTTCCCATCCCGCTCGCCCGTGCGGCGGCCTGCGGGCTGCGCGAAAAACACAAAGCCGCGAATATCCCGTTAAGCACAGCGTACCGCAGGACACCTTTGGCATTTTTCATAAAGCCGGGTTGCCATGGCGCGCGCCGCGTGTTACAATCTTTAAACAGCTCACCAGGCCGGAATTTGCGGGAGGGGCAGCGGCATGAAAAAATTGATTGGATATTGCGGACTGGATTGTGAAAAATGCGACGCGTATCTCGCGACAATGCGGGATGACTGGGAGCTGCGGGAGAAAACCGCAAAGCTGTGGGGCGCATTGAATCAAGCGCCCATCCTCCCCGAGCATATCAATTGCCGGGGATGCCGCGTTGAGGGCGTGAAAACCGTTTTTTGCGAGCATATGTGCGCCGTTCGCCAATGTGCGTTAAAAAAGGGCGTCGCCACCTGCGCGAACTGCCCGGAACTGGAAAACTGTTCCGATATCGGGGCAATCTTTGAGAACGATCCGTCCGCTTTGAAGAATTTGAAGGGGTAAAGCCCGGTTTATCGGACAATCGCTCCGCGGCGGCTGGGCGGGCTGCGCGAAAAAACGCAAAAAACTTGCATTTAGCCCTTGCAATTGCCCGCCGTTTCTGGTATTATACTAAGCGTGACTAAACTTGGGAAAAAGGAGGTGCAGAAAAATGGCAAAATGCGAAATCTGCGGCAAGGGCGTTCAGTTTGGAATTCAGGTGTCCCACTCGCACAGACGTTCCAACAGAACCTTTAAGCCCAATGTAAAACGTGTCAAAGCGGTTGTGAACGGGGTTCCCCAGCACATCTACGCCTGCACCCGTTGCCTGCGTTCCGGCAAGGTAACGCGCGCAATCTAAAGCCGAAATTGAGCCCGGGGTCTGTCACGGACCCCGGGCTTTTATTTTGCGTCATCGCCGCCCCGCGCTTTGGATGTGGAGAAGCCGAAGCCGCCAGCCGTGCCGGGAAGCCGCCCCGCCGAAGCCGGCAGCAGCACCGGGTTCGGCAAACCGCACCTGTTCCCGTCCGAAAGGCCGGGGCGGCGGCATGGCCGAAGCCGCCGGAAAATTCCGCGCACCGGGGCGGAGCGGCGCAGGGAGTGCGTCTCCCCCTGCCCACGCGACGCGGCGGTGTATCTCCGTAGCACGGCCGGCTGTCAGGCGTTTTGCAGCCGAATCTGCTCGGGCGCGGCCATGGGGTAGCGCGAAAGCGTGTCGCCGTCCAGCTGTTCCCTGTGCAGGTCAACCGCCGTAATCTGGTGGTTGTCGTAGCTTGTGTAGTAATAGACGCCCCTGTCCGCGTTGCAGCAGGCGGTGTATATCGTAATTTCGCAGCCGCCGTTTTCCAAAATGCAGCAACCCCGCTGCTGGTCGACCGCGTTGAGTATGTGGAAGAACTGGCTGACGCTCTCCGCCTCCCCCTGCCCGGAACGGGAATTCATCCGGACAAACGCCGCGCGCACAAACCGGGACTGGGAGGACAGATCCCCGGGCAGGCCAATTGCGCCCATGCCACGGCTGAATGGCTTCAGCGCAAGACCCGCCGCAAAGTTGTTTTCCGGCTCCCGGGGCGAGAGCTGCATATACCGGCTGAGCCCGAGCATCTGCTGTTCAAACGGGGGATTATTGGTGAGCACGCCGACCGGGTTGTCGTAGATACGCAGCCCCTCCCTGACCGACTCTACCGTGATGCAGCTGTCCCTGTCCGCAAGCATCCAGTGCAGCTGTGCCGGAGGCGTCTCGTCGTTGAACGGCAGGCTGCGCAGGTTGGTCGTTTCCAGCAGCGCACGCGCTGCCGCAACCGAATCACACTGCCCCAGCAGCCAGGGAATCAGCTCGAACTGCGCGACGTTGGCGCACCCCGCCCGGTGCTCAAAATAGCAGGCGTTGCCCACAAAATTCAGCCCCGCGATGCCGAGCCCCTTTTCGTTGACCGCGTCGTAGTACAGCGGATACCCCTGCATCACGCACGCCGCCCCGATCATGGCGTAGTGGGTGCGCTGCGCGGGTTCTTCCCGGAAATGAAGCGGGAAATTCCGCGGCGTGACGACAACCTCTTCCCCATACGAAAGGTCGTAATCGAGGGTGCGCCCAAAATAAAAGTCCCGGGTTTTATAGGTCGCGGCTGTACACATAGTCCATCTCCTCCCTGTCATTTTCATTTGTATCATCCGATGCGCCGGGGGTTCCCGCAAAGGCTGCGGTACCCCGGCGTCCGCCCCGTATAACGGCGCCCCCGGCGCAAGGCACAGGGACAGGGGGAAGCCGGTCTGTCCTGCGCGCAAGGTCTGGTTTGCCCGCAGCCTGTCGCCCCGGCCAAGCCCAAACCGCCCCGTTCGCCCGGCGCAGGCTGCCGGCGGTGGGTCGGGTTTGGCCGGGGCGACATCCTAAGGAAATAGAGCCGGGCGAGTGTCTCGCCCGGCTCTGCGCTTCTCTGTTCCCGCGCCCGGGCGGAAAGCCCGCTCAGCCGCGCTCTTTTTTGCCGCCGTACATCTGCTCGTAATAGGCGAGGTAGCTGCCGCTCGTCACGCCGTCCATCCACGCCGTATTGTCAAGGTACCAGTCAATCGTGCGCACGATTCCGTCCTCAAATTTCGTCTCGGGGTACCAGCCGAGATCCCGCTTGATCTTCTCCGGGTCGATGCCGTACCGCCGGTCGTGGCCGAGCCTGTCCTCGACATAATGGATCAGCCCCTCGTCGATTGTCCCGTCCACCTTGTCGTGCATCTGGGCGATAATCGTCTTGACAATGAAGATGTTGGGGCGCTCGTTGTGGCCGCCGACGTTGTACACCTCGCCGGCCGCGCCGCCCGCCGCGACCATGTCAATCGCCTTGCAGTGATCCTCGACATACAGCCAGTCGCGGATATTCATCCCGTCGCCGTAAACCGGCAGCGGCTTTTTTGTTTTGGCGTTGTTGATCATCAGCGGGATCAGCTTTTCGGGGAACTGGTACGGGCCGTAGTTGTTGGAGCACCGGGTGATGGTGACCGGCATCCCGTAGGTGTCGTGATACGCCATGACGAACATGTCTGCGCTCGCCTTGGAGGCGGAGTAGGGGCTGTGCGGGCACAGCGGCGTCGTCTCGGTGAAATAGCCCGTTTCGCCGAGGCTACCGTACACCTCGTCGGTCGAGACCTGCAAATATTTTTTACCGGGTGTCCACGCGCCGTCCTTATACCACGCGTTTTTGGCGCAGTTGAGCAGGTTGACCGTGCCGAGCACGTTGGTCTCGACAAAAATCTCCGGATTTGCGATGCTGCGGTCGACATGGCTCTCGGCCGCAAAGTTGATGACATAGTCAAAATCATACCGCGCAAACAGGCCGCTGACCCCCTCGCGGTCGCAGATATTCATCTGAACAAAGGTATAGCGGCTATCCCCCTCCACGCTCTTGAGATTTTCCAGGTTGCCCGCGTAGGTCAGCGCGTCGATGTTGACAATCTGGATATCCTTGTATTTGCCGAGCATATAGAGGATAAAGTTGGAGCCGATAAAGCCCGCGCCGCCGGTTACAAGATAACGTTTCATGCGCAAAAAAGCCCTTTCTCAGTAGTGGATTTTGCCGTCCGCGACGGCCTTCAGGTGCATACCGTAGGGGGATTTTCCGTACCGCTGCGCGCTGGCAAGCAGGGTGTCCCGGTTAATCCAGCCGTTGATGTACGCGATTTCCTCCAGCGCCGCGATTTTGATACTCTGGCGCTTTTCAATCATCTGCACAAAGTTTGCGGCGTCGACAAGGCTGTCCATCGTGCCGGTATCCAGCCACGCGTAGCCGCGCCCCAGCCGCTGCACATCGAGGCTGCCGTCCTTCAGGTACATCTCGTTGAGGCTGGTGATCTCCAGCTCGCCGCGCGCGCTCGGCTTGACCCGCTTTGCAAAGTCCACCACCCGGTTGTCGTAAAAATACAGCCCCGTAATCGCGTAGTTGCTTTTGGGGTTCGCCGGCTTTTCCTCAACCGAGATTGCCCGGCCGTTTTTGTCAAACTCGACGACGCCGAACCGCTCGGGGTCGTTGACGTAGTAGCCGAACACGGTCGCCCGGCCGCTCTCCCCCGCGTGAACCGCCTCGCGCAGCAGCTTGGAAAAGCCGTTGCCGTAAAAGATATTGTCCCCCAGCACCATCGCGCAGCAGTCGCCGCCGATGAAGGATTCCCCAATCAGGAACGCCTGCGCGAGCCCGTCCGGCGAGGGCTGCACCCGATAGCTCAGCGACACGCCGTACTGGCTGCCGTCCCCCAGCAGATGCTCAAACCGCGGGGTATCCTCGGGGGTTGAGATAATCAGGATGTCCTTGATGCCCGCCAGCATCAGGGTGGACAGCGGATAGTAGATCATCGGCTTGTCGTACACGGGCAGGAGCTGCTTTGAGGTGACCATCGTCAGCGGATACAGCCGTGTGCCGGCGCCGCCTGCAAGAACGATTCCCTTCATGCGGTTTCCTCCAATACTTAAATAATATTTAATCGGCCTGCCGCAGACAGGCGTGCCGGCCGAACAGAGCAATTTGCGCCAGGCTATCCCGCCCGCAGGTAATGCCTCTTTGCGGGGCAGGCAGCTGCGTCCACCGCCGCAAGGGCAGGCCGTCCCGCGCGCAGCCTGCGGCGTCTCCCCTCTTTACGCGGGCGGCAGGGCGCACCGAGCCGCAGGGCATTGTACGCCCGGCTCTTTATCCCACACACGGGCAGCTGTCCCGGCACAGGCTTCCGCAGGGATTCCGCAAATCCAATTTCCCGGCAGGCCGCCCGGCCGTTCTCCCATAGATGTGCCCGAACGGGGCGCCTCGTCGCACAGCACGAGGCCGCCGGCTTGCCGGTTGTCCCTTGCGCACGCCCGAACGGGGCACGGCGGCTTTCCGGCTGCCGCAGGCAACGGCAGGGCAGACGCCGGTTAAAGCGGGAGGCATCCCCCCGATTCTGTGCTTATTATACCACAGCGCGCGTTTGTTTGACAACAAACGCGCGCCGCGGGCTTCGGTTTTCCCGCGGCGCACCGGAAACGGCGCAAAAAGGGCGCCGTCGCGGCCGTTTTGCGCGCGGGTTTATTCCCGGCGGCATGATCCCCCGTCCGGGACGCCGCCGCCCGACCGACAGGATGCCGGTTCGTCCGCGCGGTACCGCCCCGCGCCGTTCGGCGGCCTGTTCGCGCAAGGCGCGGCCGCTCGAGCCCCGGGCGCACCGACCCGGCCACCGGCGCTGCACACCAGAAAAAGCGGGCGGCCGTCCCCCGCTACGCGGAGTCGGCCGCCCGTCATTTTTTCTTCAGCTGTTTTCCGGCTCGCCCGAAGCGCCCTGCCCGTCCGGCGCAGGCTGCTCGGGCTCCGGCTGTTCGGGCTCCGGCTGTTCGGGCTGCGGCTGTTCAGGCTGCGGCTGTCCGGCCACGTTCTGGCCAAGCAGCTCCAGCGAATCGGCGGCAAAAATCGCGCTGCCCTTGTCGCCCACATAGCCGATGCGCACCGTGTCGCCCACATTGAGGATGACCGCCAGCTCCTCCTCGGCGGCGCTCACCGCGTAATAGCCCGGCACATTCTCCAGCCGCAGGTAGTAGAAGGTGTTGCCCTCCCGCACCGCGTCGCGAATCTCCGCAATCACGCCGACCACGCTCGTCTGGGCGCCGGGGTCGGTGATTTCCCCGTCCACCGCCACGTTATTCTGCTGCAAAAGCCGGATATACTGCTCCTCGCACTCCGCAACCGACAGGCCGGTCGCGACGATCTGATACTGCGCGACGTTGACCATCGCATACTGCTTGACCAGCTCCGCGTTGTCCTTGAGCGCCATGAAATAGGTCGGCTGCCCCTTGATGTTGAGCAGCAGCGGAAAGGTCGCCTTGTAGTTCAGGTGCTGCACCACACCCTCGGCGGAGGACATCGCCGAATACTCGGTTGCGCCCGAAATCGGGTAATACCTGCTCTCCTTTGTGCGCTGGTTGGACAGCAGGAACCCGACGTTGGACTGATCCATCCCGACCGAGGTCACGCCGGTATAGACATATACGTCGTCGTTGAGCGCGATATAGTTGTACCCGCCGGTCGTCACGGTCACGTCCCGCTGGCCGAACAGCGAGTTGAAAAAGCCGTTGCGGTACATGCCGTAATAGTCGTACTGCTCCACAATCAGGTCGGCGGAATAGACCCGGTCGACCCACTGGGGCACCTGCTCGTAGTACTCGCACTCGCCGGTGACCGCGTTCATGAGCACCGCGCCCTGGATATCCCGGCCGCCAAACAGCCCGATGCGCTTGATGATGCGCGGGCAGATCCAATAGGGGTTGCCGTCGTCGTCGATCTCAAAGGTCGGCTCGTCAAACATATAAAACGGATACTGAAAGCGCAGGTGGCGATAGACATTGCGGGAAAAGTGCTCGATTGTCGAATACTTCATCCCCTCCTCCAGCCGCACGACGTCCGCGTTCTGGGTCACCATGTCGACGATTACATAGGCGGGCAGCCCCTTGCTGCGGTTGGTGAACCACTTGATAAGGTCGCCGTATTCAAGCGGGGTGACCCGCACCGGGCGCTCCTGATAGTTGATCTGGGAATAGTCGTCCGAAACCTCAAACTGGCTGACCATGTCCGAAAGCTCGCCCAGCTTGCGGTCGCCCAGCCGCTCCGCGCTGTCCTTGTCCAGCATCGGGATCTGGTCGAACGAGATTTCGGCGACATCCTGCTGGAAGTCGCCGCTCTCCACCGCAAGCAGGTCGCGGTAGCTGCGCGCGCGGAACACCACGCCCGAGAGAAATGTCCCGATAACAATCACAACCAGCATCAGCGCGCACAGCAGCAGCGGCAGCTTGCAGCTGCTTTTGACCGCGGCAAAGAAGTGATCCTCGCCCCGCAGCCGCCAGATGCCGGAGGTGATGACCGAGCAGACGACGTACACCGCCGCCAGAATAAAGAAAAAGAAATAGAACTGCTCGGACTGGAAATTGATGGCGGGCAGCTTGAGATAAAAATAAACGAAGCCGACAGCGGCGGTCACCAGCAGGTTAATCAGCACCCGCTTTGCCCTGCCCTTTGGCTCAATCGGCACGGTTTTGGCCTTTTTGGGGCGCTCAGCTTTCGGCGCATCCGCCTGCTGTCTGGGCGCCTCGGCCTTTGGCATCACGCGGTCGGAAAATTTGTCAAATATACCCATCGTTATTCTCCTTTAATCCTGGCTGTTATTATACGCTGTTCCGCACCGGTTTGTAAAGGCGCAGAAGGCGCCGCGCGGCTGCGGGCGGCGCGGCGGTTAAATTGCATTTCATTTGACATTTGCCCGCGCTAATATATAATAGACTTTGTTTGGCTGTTCACACAGGGAGGCCGCGGCGCGGTCTCCTGCAAGGAAAAACGGAGATTGATTATGATTAGAGCGATCGTTGGCGCCAACTGGGGCGACGAGGGCAAGGGCAAACTGACCGATTCACTGGCCGAATCCGCGGATATCGTGATTCGCTTCCAGGGCGGCAGCAACGCCGGGCACACGATTGTGAACCAATACGGCAAATTCGCCATGCACCAGCTCCCCTCCGGCGTATTCACCGGGCATGTCACAAACGTGATTGGCAACGGCGTCGCGCTTTCGGTCGAAAATTTTAAAGAGGAGCTGGAGATGATCGTCCAGCGCGGCGTTCCGCAGCCCAAAATCATGGTTTCCGACCGGGTGCAGATTGTCATGCCCTATCATAAGCTGTTCGACGCTTATGAGGAGGAGCGCCTGGCCGGCAAGAGCTTTGGATCGACCCGCTCGGGCATCGCGCCGTTTTACGCGGACAAATACAGCAAAATCGGCTTTCAAGTCAACGAGCTGTACGAGGACGACGCGTACCTGCGCGAAAAGGTCGGGCGGGTCTGCGAGATCAAGAACGCGCTGCTGCGCGGCCTGTACCACAAGCCCGAGCTGGATCCGGACGAGATTTACCGCAAGCTGACCGAGTACCGCGAGATTCTGCGCCCCTATGTGGCCGACACCTTCCGCTTCCTCTACGACGCGAACAAGGCGGGCAAAAGCATATTGCTGGAAGGGCAGCTCGGCGCGCTCAAGGATATCGACTTCGGCATCTATCCGATGGTGACCTCCTCCAACACCATCGCGGCCTATGGCGCGGTGGGCGCGGGGCTCCCCTCCGGGGACATCACCGAGGTAATCGCGGTGGTCAAGGCGTATTCGAGCGCGGTGGGCGCGGGCGAATTCGTCAGCGAAATCTTCGGCGAGGAGGCGCAGACCCTGCGGGAGCGGGGCGGCGACGGCGGCGAGTACGGCGCGACGACCGGGCGTCCCCGGCGCATGGGCTGGCTGGATCTGGTTGCCAGCCGGTACGGCGTGCGGGTACAGAGCGCCACAGCGGTCGCCTTTACGGTGCTCGACGCGCTCTCCTATCTCGACGAAATCCCGGTCTGTGTCGGCTATGAGATTGACGGCGAGGTCACCAAGCACTTCCCCACCACCGCAAAGCTCAAGCGCGCCAAGCCGGTGCTGGAAGTTTTGCCCGGATGGAAAACCAATATTCAGGGCATCCGCCAGTTTGACCAGCTGCCCAAGGCGTGCCGGGACTATATCCTGTTTGCGGAATCCTTTATCGGCGTGCCGTTCAAAATCATCAGCAACGGTCCGCGCCGCGAGGACATCATCTATCGCTGAGCGGCTCCATTTTACCGCAGAACAAGCCCCGGCCGAAAGGAAGCTTCCTTTCGGCCGGGGCTTTGTGCCGGTATGTTTGTTGCATTTTTGAGCCGCGCCGGAGCAGCCGGGTGCCCCGGCGCGGCGTCCGCAGCGGCGAGCTCCGCGCGGGATGCGCTGCCTTTAACCCCTTGGGCAGTGTGGCGGGCGGTTCTCCGCCGCCGGAATTTCCCGCATGGGCTTTCTGTGCGATGCCGCCCGCCCTTTTCACGGGGTCGTTTTGGGCTTTTTGCCGCCCGCGCCGGAACGGTCGGGTGCCCCGAGCAGCATCCGCGGCGCTTCCGCAGGGAAACACAGCGGCCGCACCTATTGTAAAAGCGCAGCGGCGACGTGCTCAAGCGCCGCATTCCGCCAAAGGATGCCGCGGTTTTCCGCCTTGTAACTGCGCTTCCCGCGCAATGCCGCCCCGCTTCACAGGCTGTGCGGGTGCTTCGTTTCCTTATTACACTGCCGGGTTTGGCGGCGGCTCCCGCTCAGCTATTCTGCGCCGGTGCTTCCGCCCCGGCGGATTCCGGCGCGCCGCCCGCCGCGTGGAACCGGTCAATCTCCTCAAACAGCGTCCGGATGCGCGCCGTCTCGCCGCAGAGATACAGATAGCCAAACAGCGCTTCCAGTGCGGTCGAGCAACGGTAGCTGCGCGGGTTCACATTGCGGGGGACGGATACCTTTGAGCTGTTTTTCCCCCGCCGGACGATGTCCTGCTCCGCCTCGGTGAGCATCGGGGCAATGTGTTCGAGCGCATCCGCCTGCGCCTGAGCGCAGACATAGCCCACCGCCGCGCGGTGCAGCTTGTTCGCGCTTGTGTCTACCGACCGGGTAATCCTGTCCCGCACCAGCAGCTCGAACACCGCATCCCCCAAAAAGGCGAGCTCGATTGGGCTTTTCTGCTTTGCAGCCTGTTCCGCGTTCAAAAGCGTCCCTCTCTTTAATCAGACAATATAGTCGAACTGGAACTCGTCGATATACACCGAGTCCCCGTCCTTTGCGCCGAGCTCGACCAGCCTGTCGATGATGCCGCTGTCCACCAGCGCGCGCTGGAAATATTGCAGCGACTCGTAGTCCTCGACATTGGACTGCTCCAGGATCCGGGTCAGCCACGGGGCGCGAATCTCAAAGCCGTCCTCCACCGGCACAACCTCGAACGTCCGGCCGACCTCGGGCGCGGGCTTGACATAATCCGGCTCGTACACCTCGATGGGCGGCAGGGTGCTCAGCATCTCGCTGACCCGGTTGAGCAGCGGGTCAAGCCCCCGCCTGGTCGCCGCGCTGATGGAAAAATAGGGGTAGCCCCTGCTCTCCACATAGGTGCGCAGCTTTTCCTCCAGAGCCGGGTCTGCGGCGATGTCCCCCTTGTTGCCTGCGACAATCTGCGGGCGGGCGGCGAGCTTTTCGCTGAACGCCGCAAGCTCGGCGTTGATGGCGTCAAAATCCGCCACCGGGTCGCGCCCCTCGATGCCCGAAATGTCCACCACATGCACAAGCATCCGGCAGCGGTCGACATGGCGCAGGAAATCGAACCCCAGCCCGACCCCCTTGGACGCGCCCTCGATGAGTCCGGGAATATCCGCGCACACAAACGAGCCGCCGCCCGGCGCAGCCACTACCCCCAGCACGGGGCTGAGGGTGGTGAAGTGATAGTTCGCGATTTTCGGCTTTGCCGCGCTGATGACCGACAGCAGGGTCGATTTGCCGACATTCGGGAACCCGACCAGCCCGACGTCCGCCAGCAGCTTCAGCTCGAGAATCACCTCAAAGCTCTCCCCCTTTGTGCCGGTTTTGGCAAAGCGGGGAATCTGGCGGGTCGGGGTCGCAAACCGCGCGTTGCCAAAGCCGCCCTTGCCGCCCCGGCAGACGACGACCGGCTCGTCGGTTGAGAGATCCGCCAGGATGCCGCCCGTCTGCGCCTCCCGCACCACGGTGCCGCGCGGGACCCGGATGACCGTATCCGGCGCGGATTTGCCGGTGCAGCGGCTGCCGCTGCCGTTTTCGCCGTTTTGCGCGGTATACTTGCGCTTGTAGCGGAAATCCAGCAGGGTGGACAGGTGGTCGTCGGCCTGAAAGACGATGCTGCCGCCCCGGCCGCCGTCCCCGCCGTCCGGTCCGCCGGCCGCGACGTATTTTTCCCGGTGGAAGGACACGGCGCCGTCCCCGCCGTTGCCCGCAAAGAGCTTGATTTTTGCTTTATCCACAAACATGATTTGCCGTCCTTTCCGGCCTTGTAAGCCATGGGAATTCCTCTATGTCCCGCAAAACCGGCTGGCTCTGCCTGAAAACAAAGACCCGAGCGAAACCGCCCGGGTCATGCATGACGCTGAATTAGAGGACGCTGACCTTTTTGCGGTCGCGGCCGACACGCTCGAATTTGACCTTGCCGTCCACGAGCGCAAACAGGGTATCGTCCGAACCCCTGCCGACATTCGTGCCCGGATGGATGTGGGTTCCGCGCTGACGAACCAGGATATTGCCCGCGAGCACGGCCTGGCCGTCCGCCCGCTTGACGCCGAGGCGCTTGGATTCGGAATCACGTCCGTTTTTTGTTGAGCCAACACCTTTTTTATGAGCCATGGATTATTGCACCTCCGTCCTTTTCTCAGCCGTTGATGGCTGTTATTTCAACTTTTGTAAACTGCTGGCGATGGCCGAGCTTGCGCTTGCTGTCCTTTTTGGGACGATAGGTGAACACGGTCACCTTTTTGGCCTTGCCATGCTTGACGACCTTGCCCGTCACCGTCGCGCCCTTGACGTACGGCGCGCCGACCTTGGCCTTGTCGCCGCCGACAACCAGAACCTTGTCGAACTCGACCGTCTCGCCCTCGGCGACATCGAGCTTCTCGACATAGACGACATCGCCCTCGCTGACGCGATACTGCTTGCCGCCCGTCTCAATCACTGCGTACATTTGTACTTTCCTCGCTTTTTTCTTCAGACTCGCTGATGCAGGCGGTGCGGTGCGCACACTTAACCAAAGCCTGTTACACGCGGCTCAATTATTCTATCACAGCCCCGCCGCTTCTGTCAAGCAAAACAGCAGGCATTCCAACAAAGGGGGCGCGGAGCCGCAGCCCGGGTCACGGGTGCGCCGCGCTCAGTCAATTTTTTTGAGGAACTTTTGCAGATCCTGCTGATAGCCGATCACCAGCAGATGCTCCTCCGCCCTGAGCAGATGCTCCGGATCCATGACGAGGGTCATCTCCTCCCCGTTTTTGATCGCCAGCAGGTTGATTTTGTATTTGTTGCGGAAATCGACCTCCCGGATCGTCCGCCCCGCCCATTTTTCGTGAACCGGGATTTCATAGATGCTCACCGATTCGCTCAGCCCGTAATAGTCGACGACATTGTCCGCGGTGTAGCGGGACGCCATGCGCAGCGCCATATCCCGCTCGGGGTAAACGACGTTGTCCGCCCCGTTGCGCAGCAGAAATTTTGCGTGTATATCGTCGCTCGCCTTGCTGATGACCATCCTGGCGCCCAGCTCCTTGAGCTGGCTGGTAATCTCCAGGCTGCTTTGAAAATTGCCGCCTATGCAGACAAAGCAGATGTCAAAATTGCCGATGCCGAGGCTTTTCAGCACGTCCGGGTCGGTGCAGTCGCCGATCTGCGCGTTTGTGACATAGGGGAGCAGCTTTTTGAGGCTGTCCTCATCCTCGTCCACAATCATGACCTCGTTGCCGAGGCTGACGAACCGTTCGGCCAGATAGCCGCCAAACCGCCCTGTTCCAATAATAAGGATCGTTTTCATCGCTAATCTCAAACTCCCTGATTCCGTTTATCCGATATTGACCCGCTCGACGGGATGGCGCACGACGGGCGCTTCCCCGTGCCCGGTGAAAATGAGGGCAAACGTGAGGCTCCCCACCCGCCCAAGGTACATCAGCAGCGCGATGACCGCGCGGGAAAAGCTGCCGAGCGCGCGGGTCACCCCCGTGCTCATGCCCACCGTGCCGATGGCCGAAAAGCACTCGAACATCACGTCCCCCGGGGCGAGCGCGGGCTGCGCCGCCTCGATGAGCAGCGCCGCCCCCAGCGCGAGCGAGAGGTTGATCCCGAACACCGCGCACGCGTGCTTGAACGCGTTCTCCTCCAGCCGGCGGCCGAACACGTTGTCAACCGTCTCGTTGCGCAGCAGCGCGAGGACGGAGACGAGGATCACCGCAATCGTCGTCGTCTTGACCCCGCCCGCCGTCGAGCCGGGGCACCCGCCGATAAACATGAGCATGACCGTCAGCAGGCTGCCCGCGGGGGAAAGCGCGGCAGTGTCCACCGTGTTGAAGCCGGCGGTGCGCGGGGTCACCGCGCAGAACAGGGACGCCCAGACCCGCCCGGAGGGGCTGAGCGCCGCGAACGTCCCGTCCCGTTCCACAAAATAAAACACCGCCGCCGGGACAACAACCAGCGCCGCCGAGGTCACCAGCACAAGCTTGGTGTGCAGGCTGTAGCGCCGGAAATGCAGCCTGTTCTCGCACAGGTCGTCCCAGACAAAAAAGCCGATGCCGCCGATGAGAATCAGCGCCATAATCGTCCCGTTGACCAGGCCGTCCTCCGCAAACAGGGACAGCGACCCGTATTCGCCAAACCGGCCAAACAGGTCAAACCCGGCGTTGCAGAACGCCGAAACCGCGTGGAACACGCTGTACCACAGCCCCTGCCGGAAGCCGAGCAGCGGGACAAACCGCAGGCTGAGCAGCAGCGCGCCCGCTCCCTCAAACAGCACCGTGCCGGTCAGGATCCGCTTGGTCAGCCGGACGATGCCGCCGATATACATGGTGTTGATGCTTTCGCGCATCAGGGTGCGCTCGGTCAACCCGATGCGGCGCCGCAAAAAGAGGGAAACCATCGTGATAATGGTCATAAACCCCAGCCCGCCCGTCTGGATGAGCGCAAGCAGAACCGCCTGCCCAAAGCCCGACCAGCGGGTGAAGGTGTCGTAGACGACCAGCCCGGTCACGCAGCTCGCCGAGGTTGCGGTGAACATCGCGTTCAAAAACGGCGCCGGCTCGCCCGATTTGCTCGCCGCGGGCAGCATCAGCAGCAGGGTGCCCGCCACGATCATGATGAAAAACCCAAGCGCGATCAGCGCCGGGTAGCTCACACGTTTTTTCTGTTTCAGCATGTGTGGTTGCCGCAATTCCTTTCCCGCGCCGTCAAACCCACTCGACAACGTCCCGCCGCTTGCTCACCGGCGCGCCATCCGCCGCCGGCCAGCCGAGCGCCAGCGCGCCGTATACCCGCTGGCTTTGGGGCAGCCGCATCCCGTCCAGCAGCGCGCGCACCGCCGGGGTGTCGCACACCGCGCCGACCTGATTGATCCAGACCGCGCCCAGCCCGAGCCCATGCGCCGCCAGCATCATGTTTTCCAGCGCGCAGGCGCAGTTGGCCAGCCCGTTCGGGCTCGCCGCCTCGTCCGAGACAAGGATAAACACCGGCGGGTTGTAAAAATTGTATTCCGGCTTAAGGCCGCCGGCGGCGGCGACCGCCTGCGCCAGCGCCTGCATCTTCTGCTTGTCCTCCACCACGGTCAGGCGGCGCGTCTGGGCGTTCATCCCGGTCGGCGCAAGGATGCCGGCCTCGACGACCTGCTCGGTCAGCGCGCGCTCAACCGGCTTTGCGGCAAAGGCGCGCACGCTGCGCCGGCCCCGGATTGCTTCAAACAGCTCCATTTTTCCAATTCCTCCCGTTGCAAACCGGCCGTAACCGCCGGTTCGGTTGTCCGAAATAAACGGGCGCCCCACAGCGCGCCGCGGCTGCGTTTTGCACGGCGCCGCTGCCGGTTCCGGCCGCGCGGGCAGCTCATTTGTCTGGTATTATAGCACAAGCCGGCTCTTTTTTCTATTCCCTTTGGCGCATTATTTATGGCAAACAAGGCCGCGTGCGCGCCGTCCGTCCAATGCGGCAGGGTAAAACGGCGGGCGGCAATCCGCCGCGGCGGCCACCCTTTCCCCGGGTTTTAAACCGATTCCGGCTCGCTTTGCCGGCCAAATACGCCGTTTCTATTGGCGCGGGAGCCCGATTCTGTTATACTGAAGCTGTATTTTATCACACAGCATTCGGGGGAAAAGAATATGGCGGCAAAACCGATTGAAAGCGAAGCGCGGCTGTCGGTGTGGGAGGCCACAAGCATCATCATCGGGCACAGCATCGGCGGCGGGATTATGGCAGTGCCCTATCTTGCCGCGCGCAACAGCGTCGCGTCCATTCTGCTGATTATTCTGGCATCCTTTGTGTTCAATGTGCTGCTGCATTTCATGATTGCGGAGCTTTCGTACAACTGCGGCGGCTTGCAGATGGTGGGGTGCTTCGAGTCGTTCCTGTTTGTCGGCAAAGCCAAAAAGCCGCTGAGCTGGATTGCGTTCGTGGTGTTTGGCTTTTCCGTTGTCATCAACATCAGCGGCTACATCATCGGCTCGGCGGAGGCCATCGCAGCGCTTGTCCCGATGCCGCTGTGGCTTGCCGAGACTGTCTTTTTCGCCCTGGCCGGCGCGGTCGTCCTGTTTGGGCTGAAAGCGGTGGGCGTGTTTGAAAAATTCACCGTTGCGCTGATTTACGGGATTGTCGCGGCGCTGGCGGTTGCGGTCTGCTTCATCGAATGGACGCCGCTCCCCGCCCGGACGCAGAGCGGCAGCGCCGCGCTCGCCCTGTTCGGGATGACGATGTTTGCCCTTGCGGCGAACCAGAGCGTGATCCAGGCAGTCAAGGGGCTGAACGGCGACGCGAAAAAGGTGCGGCGCTCGATCGTCCTTGGGATCGGCGCAGACGCGGCGCTGGTACTGGTGCTGACCTTTGCAGCCCTGCTCGGCTCGCGCGGGCAGGTGACCGAGCTTGCGCTTTTGGGGCTTTCCCGCGGGGTGGGCAGCTGGGCCGTGTGGATCGGCAGCCTGTTCACCCTGCTGGCTCTCGTCACCACCTTTTGGTCCAGCACCCTCAACCTGCGCGATATTGTCCACGAGCAGCTTAGGCTGAACAACCGGGTCAGCTGGCTGCTTGCGGCTGTGCCCTCTTTCGTCATTGCGGTGCTTGGGCTGGGAACCTTTCTCTCCTTCACCCGCATAGTGAGCGCAATTTCGGTCATCGGCGGGCTGCTTTTGATTGTCACCTACGGCATTTCCCGCAGAAGGGCGGGCGGGGAGAGCCCCATCTGCGGCCGGTTCGGAACCCTGCCGTTCCGGATTCTGGTGATTGCGGCAAGCATGGCGGCCGCCGTCGGCTCGCTGCTTTCCATCGGCTGAGCGCGCCATGCAGATGCAGCCTCTGATCGGGATCGTTGATTTGGGCGGCGGCCTGTTCCGCCGCTATATGAAAAGCAAATACCTCCACGCGCTGCGGGCGTCCGGCGCCGAGCCGCGGCTTCTGCCGCTTATCCAAACGGCCGAGGAGGCGGAAGAACAGCTCGGCGCCTGCGCGGGGCTGCTGCTGCCCGGCGGCGCGGACATCGACCCGCGGCTTTACGGCGAGCAGCCGCACGAGCTGTGCGGCGCCCCGCATCCCGGCCGCGACATCGCCGAGCCGCTCTATCTCGCGCAGGCAATCCGGCGGCAGATGCCGGTTCTCGGCATCTGCCGCGGCTGCCAGCTCGTCAACGTCGCGCTTGGCGGCAGCCTGTGGCAGGATATCGGGGAAATGGAGGGCGCGCACGGCCGCCACAGGGATTTTCCCAAGCGCGCCCGGTTCATTCACACGGTGCAGGCGCAGCCGGGCAGCCGGGTCGCTGCGCTGTGCGGCGAGCGGTTCGGCGTCAACAGTATGCACCATCAGGCGCTGCGGCGCATCGCCCCGGGGCTCAGCTGTACCGCCACGGCGGAGGACGGCGTCCCCGAAGCGGTTGAGGGCGCGCAGACCCCCTTCTTCCTCGCCGTACAGTGGCACCCCGAGCACCTGTTCCGCCGCGACGAGCGGTCGAGGCGGCTGTTCGCCGCGTTCACCGAAGCCGCCGCCGCTTTTGCCGCGGCCGGGGAATAGCGCGGCGCTGCCCGCCGGGCGCGGCAAAAGCGGCGGCGGCCTGTGCTGCGCTTTGCGGACGGTTCGCGGCGGGGCGGGGAGACGCTTTCGGGGATGCACACCCATTTCCCCGCTTCACAGTGGGCGGCAAGCTCCTTGCAGCCCGGCAGCACGCAAGGGCGCGCCCGGCTCGGCAAAGCCGCAATGTCTCCGGCGGTTTTTCCGTGTCTGTGCAGCGCCGATCTATCCACGCACAAGAACAGTATGCGGCCGCCGGGTGTGCGGGACATCGCCGCAGCCGAGCGGCGGTTTGCGGCGTGCGGGTGGGCTCCGGTCTGGGGCAAAATCCCCCGCGGAAAGCCCTTTTTGAGCACCCGCTTTGAAAAGCCGCGCGGATTGGCCGAGCGCAAAACACGCGTGCAGACCCGCAGCAACCGGCAAGAACGTCCCGGCAACCCTGAGCGGCGGCAAAACACACCGCTTGGAAAGCCCGGGTTCCCGCACCGGGCTGCCCCGCGGATCGCCGGTTCCCCACCACGGCCGGCGCAAGGTCGCCGGCCAAACCCGCTGCAAAAACACACAAAACAGCCCCGGCCTTTGCTCTTACGCAAAGCGCCGGGGCTGTCCTTTTCGGTTGCCGCGGGCTGCTTTTTGCCGGGTCACAGAATACCTGTTCCGGGTCGCGGAGCGCCCGCCCATCCCGACGAAACCGCCGCTGCCGGGCAGCGCAGGCTTACCGCTCGGTGTTGATAATCCGCGCGGCGCTGTCCGCCTGCACCTGCGCGAGCACTGCCGCGGCGGCCTCGTCGGCCGTCATCTGCCGCTGCTCGCCGGTGCGCAGGTTTTTGAGCGAGACTTTGCCGCCGCTTATCTCCTCCTCGCCGAGGAAAAGGGCAAACGGGATGCCCAGTTTGTCCGCGTAGCCGATTTTGTGCTTGAACTTCCTGTCCTCAAAATAAATCTGGGTGCGCACCCCCTTGGCGCGCATGGCGGACGCGGTCGAGATGGCCGGGACAAGGTCGTCGGTCATCGGGATGACGAGCAGATCGGCCGGGCTGTTTGTCCCGCCGTCGATGTAGTCCATCTCGTTGAGGATGTAAAACAGCCGGGTCAGTCCGATGGAGATGCCGACGCCGGGCATCTGCGCCTTTGTGTAAAAGGCAGCCAGGTTGTCGTACCGCCCGCCCGAGCAGATGCTGCCGATTTCGGGGTGCTTGTTGAAGGTCGTTTCATACACCGTGCCGGTGTAGTAGTCCAGCCCGCGCGCAATGGACAGGTCAATCCGGCAGTTTTTGCGCGGCACGCCGAACGCGTCCAGATACCGGGTCACCAGCTCCAGCTCCTGCACTCCCTGCGCAAACAGCGCACTCTGCCCGGACAGGCCGCGCAGCTGAGCAATCACCGCCTCGTTTTCGCCGCGGATGGCGATGAAATCGAGCAGCCTCGCACACATGGCCTCCCCCACCCCGATGGAGGTGAGCTCGGCAATCACGGCCTCCCGGCCGGCCTTCTCAAGCTTGTCGACGATGCGCATGATGTCCCCGGCGCGGTCGCCCACGTCCAGCATCTCAAAAAAACCGGAAAGCACCTTGCGGTTGTTCAGCCGGATGGTGAAATCCTCCAGCCCGAGCCGGGTGAACAGGTTGTAGATGATGCTGGGAATTTCCGCGTCGTTGACGATGCTCAGCTCGCCGTCCCCGATGATGTCGATGTCGCTTTGGTAAAATTCGCGGAACCGCCCCTTCTGTGCGCGCTCGCCGCGGTAAACCTTGCCGATCTGATACCGCTTGAAGGGGAAGGTCAGCTCGCCTCGGTTTTTCGCGGCGTATTTGGCGAGCGGCACGGTCAAATCAAACCGCATGGCAAGGTCGGTGTCCCCCTTTTGGAAGCGGTAGACCTGCTTTTCGGTCTCGCCGCCCGCTTTTGCAAACAGCACCTCGGCGTATTCCAGCACCGGCGTGTCCAGCGGGTAAAACCCGTACAGGCGGTAGGTCTCCTCCAGTGCCGCGCGAATTTTGTTGAATTTGATCTGATCCGCCGGGGAAAGCTCCATGAATCCCGAAAGCGTCCTCGGCTGCACAATTGTCTGGCTCATTTTATCCTCCGTTTTATCCGTTCACCCGCAGCGCAGCGCGCGCCGGTCAATTGATATCCCGCCGGTTCCGGTTCCGGCAGCTTTTGCAAAAGCCCCGCCGCAAGGGGCGGAAAAAGGGCGCCTGCGCCGCACGGCGCGGGGCTGCTTCGGCAAGAAAAACGCCGCCTGCCGCACAGGCGCGTCCTCACCCGCGGCCTCTGCGCCAAACGACACCGGAAGCGCCGGCGTGCCGCCTCTCTTTCCCGGGCACGGGCAGCGCCTTTTCCGCATCGTCATACCTGCCAGGGCAGGCGCACACCGATGTGCAGGCGGCTCGGTCGCCCGGCCGAAGCCCCAGCCCGCCGCCCGGCTCAACCCCGGCGTGCGCCGTATTTTCAACGTCCGCCCGGGCGGCTCAATCCTTTTTGCGCGGCTGGCTGCTTTTTGCCAGCAGCCCCGCCAGCAGCTCGTTCGCCTCGCGGCGGCGCGCGTCCTCAAGGTCGCCGCGGGGCACGAACGCCCCCGACGCCGTGCGCTCAACCACCATGCCCTCGCGCAGCGGCAGCGCCAGTTCCCGCAAAAGCAGCTCTTCCCCCTGCTCATCAACCAGCACCGCCGCGCCGTCCTCCAGCCTGTCCACACTGTAAAGCATCCGTCACGCCGCCTCCTCGTCCTGTTTTTGCGTCTCCGCCCGCAGCGAGACGCCGTCGCTGATAAACCGCAGGCTCCCGTCAAGGTCGGTTCGCAGCAGCTGCGCGCCCACGGCTTCAACCCGTTCGACGAATTCCTGTGTCGGGTAGCCGTACTGGTTGTCCCTGCCGCAGGAAACCGCGACATACGCCGGGCTGACCCGCTCGATAAACGCCTCTCCCGTTGAATAGCGGGAGCCGTGATGCCCGGCCTTGAGCAGGCTGTATTCCCCCGGCAGGCCGTCCTCCAGCAGTCTGTTTTCCACCTGAAAGCCGGCGTCCCCCATAAAGAGAAACGCGGTTTCGCCATAGGTATAATCCAGGACGATGGAGCAGTCGTTCAGCTCGCTGAATCCGCCGGCAAAGAGCACCGTCAGCGTCCCCAGATCCAGCGCAATCTGGTCGCCGGGCGAGGCAATCCACACGTCCAGCCCGCAGTCCGCGGCGGCCTGCATAAATTCCAGAAACGCCGTGTTTGTCGGCGTTTCGTCCGGCGGCCAGCTTGTCATATACAGCCGGCCGATCTCGAACTGCCGGAACACCGCCGTCAGCCCGCCGAAGTGATCGCGGTGCGGATGGGTCAAAAAGACATAGTCCAGCCGCTCGATGCCTCGCGCCCGCAGCGCGCCGCACAGCGTATCCGCCGCATAGGCGTCCCCGCCGTCAATCAGCACCGTCTCCTTCGGCGTCTCAATCAGGATGGCGTCCCCCTGCCCGACGTCCAGAACGGTCACCGCGGCCTCGTCCGGCGCAAGCGGCTCGGCGGCCGCCGCCGTTTCATCCGGTTCCGCGCCGGTCTGGGTCTGCGCTGTGCCGGGATGCAGCCCCACAAAGGAGAAAATCTCCTCCCAGCTCAGCGTCCCCGTGCCGTAAACCAGCACCAGCAGCGCGCTTGCCAGCAGCACCGCCGCCACAAGCAAAACCGGCCGCCCCGTCCTGCGCCGGGAACGGGTGCACCCGGCCGCTCCCGCGCGGATCACCCTGCGCTTCACCGGCTCAGTCCCCGTCCCGGTTCATCAGCCGCTCCTGCCACTGCTGCCGGGTCATGCGCACCTCGCGCGGCTTGCTGCCCTCGCTCGGGCCGATGACGCCCATCTCGAACATCTCGTCCATAATCCGCGCCGCGCGGCCGTACCCCAGCTTGAGCCGGCGCTGCAGCAGGGAGGTGCTCGCCTGCCCCGCCTCCACAACCACCTCGATAGCCGCCTCCAGCATGGTGTCATCGCCGCTGTCCGGCGCCGGTGCGCCGCCCTTGCCCTTCTGGCCAACCTCGGCGGCCAGCGCCTCAACCTGCTGCATAAACTGCTCGTTGTACTGCGCCACCGCATGCTGCTTGAGGAAGCCGACCACCGCGTTCACCTCGGTGTCGCTGACAAAGCAGCCCTGTATCCGGATAGGTTTGAGCTGGCCAACCGGCAAAAAGAGCATGTCGCCCCGGCCGATCAGCTTTTCCGCACCCGCGGCGTCGATGATGGTGCGGCTGTCAATTTGGCTGGATACCTTGAACGCGATGCGGGTCGGGATATTGTTTTTGATGGTGCCGGTAATGACGTCGACCGAGGGGCGCTGGGTGGCGACCACCAGGTGCACGCCCGCCGCGCGCCCCATCTGGGCGATGCGGCAGATTGCGTCCTCCACCTCGTTGGGGGAGGTCATCATCAGGTCGGCCAACTCGTCGATGACGATGACCATGCGCGGCTTTTTCTCCAGCGACTCGCCCTCGTCGGTCTCGGGCGGCTCGCCGGCGGCCGCCTGCCGGTCGATCATCGCGTTGTATTCCTCGACGTTGCGCACCCCAAAGCGGGAAAACAGCGTGTACCGCCGCATCATCTCCCCCACGGCGGAGCCGAGCGCCCCCGCCGCCTTTTTGGGGTCGGTGACCACCGGAATGTACAGGTGAGGCAGCCCGCTGTAGCAGGTGAACTCGACCATTTTCGGATCGATCAGGATCAGCTGCAAATCGGCGGGGGAGGATTTATACACAAGGCTGATGAGCAGCGAGTTGATGCAGACCGATTTGCCCATGCCCGTGGAGCCGGCGATGAGCAGGTGGGGCATCTTGCTGATATCCCCGCACCGCACCGCGCCGCTGATATCCTTGCCGACCGCAAAGGTGAGCGGCGCTTTGGAGCTGCGGAAGGTGTCGCTCTCGATGACCGAGCGCAGGTTGACCGTACCGACGACCTTGTTCGGCACCTCGATGCCTACGGCCGACTTGCCGGGGATCGGCGCCTCGATGCGCACCTCGGCCGCGAGGTTGAGCGCGAGGTCGTCCGCGAGATTGACGATTTTGTTCAGCCGCACGCCGGTATCCGGCTGCAGCTCATACCGGGTGACCGACGGCCCGCGGGACACGTCCAGCATCCGCGTGCGCACGCCGAAGCTTTCCAGCGTCTTGACCAGCGCGGCGGCGTTCGCCCGCAGCTCGGCGTCCGCCGCCGCGGGGTTGTCCGCCTCCTGCCTGGTCAGCAGCGAGAGCGGCGGGAACTGGTATTCCTGCCGGGCAAGCGCCTGCCGGGTCTGCGCGGCGTCCTCCGGCGCCGCGCCGCGCGCCGGGGCGTCGGGCGTGTCGAACAGGTGGGGAATCTCCTCTTTATTGTTTGCCGCCGTCTCGCGGAACAGGTTCTCCATCCGGCGGGCAAAATCGCTTTCCGGCGCGTCCTGCCGAACCGGCTGCGCGGAATCATTCGCGGGCTCGCCGCTCTGCGCCGCCGTCTGCGGCCGGGAGGAGCCGCCGAAATCCGTAAACAGGGCGTCAAACGTCTCCTGCTGGCGCAGCAGGTCGCTCACAATTTCCGCCGCAGGGCCTGCCGGCGCGGTGCGCGTGTTGACAATGATCTGCTGCGTATCGTCAAAGCCCTTGTCCGGCTCCGGCTCAAAATCCGGCCCCAAGGGAATGTCAATCGAGCGCGTCTCCGCCGGGCGGGAGGCCGCCGTCTCCCGGGCTATCTCGGCCGCCTTGCGCTTGCCCTCCGGCGAAAAGTCGATCGGCAGCGGGGCGGGCGCGGGTTCGGGCAGCGGATCGGGCGCGGCCGTTTCCGCGGGGGGCGCGGCCGCCTCATACCCCTTGTCCGGGTCGGTCTCGGTGCGGTCAATCGGCACGTCGATGTCGAATTTCGTGTTCGGCCTGCCCCGGAACAGCCCCGCCAACAGCCCCGGCTCCCGCGGGCGGGCGGGGGCTTGTCCCGCCTCGGGCGGCGCGGGCTCCTGCTGGGCGCGCGCGGCCTCCAGCTCGGCGTCGAGCGCCGCGCGCTCCTTGATTGCGTCGAGCGGCCTGCGCACTCCGTTGACCAGGTCGACGACCGTCTTGCCCGTGATAAGCATCACCAGCAGGAAAATAAGCGCGGAAATCAGCACCTTGGCCGCCGTCTGCCCGCAGCCGGCCAGCAGCGTCCAGCCGAACAGAACGCTCGCCGCGCCGCCGCCGGAAAGCAGCTTGCCGTCGTTGAAAAGCACTACAACATCCTGGGCAAACGAATAGCTCAGCTCGTGCCCGCCAAAAATCAGCAGCGCGCCCGCAATGGCAAAAAACAGCAGCACGCCCTTGATGAGAACCGGGCGCGGGGGATTTTTGCCGAACGCGTAAGCGACAGCGAACCAGAACGCGAACGGGCCCGCGGCGTACGCGAGCACCCCGAACGCGCCGAAAAACGCCTCGTGCGCCGCGTTCCAGACGCTCTCCCCGCTGACAAGGGCGAGCGCCGTCAGCACAATGCCGCACACCAGCAGCACCACCGCGGTGCGATCCCGCTGTTGCTTTTTGCGGCGCGCAAGCTCGGCCAGCTTCCGCTCCTTTTCCAGCTGCGCCTTGCCCGGCTTTTTCTTTTTTGTTGTCGACCCGCTTGCCGCCATTAGTTCACTCCCTGATTAAACAGCGTATTGACAAAGCTCACGATGTCCGCGCCCGCAATATGCTCGATCACCCCGATGACGAGGACGACGACGCCCAGCGCCAGGGTGTAATACGCAAAAATGCCGAACCGGTCGGTGCGCACCAGCCAGCTGAGCAGCTTGATTGCCGCAAGGCCGACCACCGCCGAAACCAGCATCCCAACCAGCAGCGGCGCCGAAAAGCTTACGCCCTCCTTGAGCGCATCGAGCAGCTCCAGCAGGCTCGCACCCATGATTGCGGGGATGCCCATGATAAAGGAAAACTGCACCATAAACTCACGCGAAAAGCCGCTGAGCAGGCCGACCGAGATGGTGGAGCCGGAGCGCGAAACGCCGGGCAGCGCGGCAAAGCCCTGGAAAAAGCCGATCCGCAGCCCCTCGCGCACGGTCATGTCCTTGGCGGTTTTGCGCCCCTTGACGCACCTGTCCGCAAGGAAGAGCAGCGTGCCGGTAAACAGAAAGCAGAAGCCCTCTACCAGGATATCGCCGTCCTCGGACAGCATGGTGAAATAGTCCTTGACAAAGTAAAACGCCAGCAGCGGCACAAGGGAGATGAGGATCATGATGACCCCCTTGCGCTCCTCGTTCGCCTGCCGGTAGCTGAATTTGCCGGTGAAGATGTCCCCGATCATGCGGAACCCCTCCACAATCATCTTCCAGATGGTCTTATAAAACGCGATAAACACGGCCAGCAGGGTGCCGACATGCAGCATCACCGTAAAAAAAAGCGCGTTTTCGCCGCTCAGGCCGAAAAAATGCTGAAACAGCGCGAGGTGCCCGTCGCTGGACACCGGCAGAAACTCGGTCAATCCCTGGATAATCCCCTGCAAAACGCCGTCTAAGATTGTCATAGTTTGCTCCTTGGATGGTGATCTATTTTAAACCGGCCGCCCGCCCGCGAACGGCCGCGGCACAGTCTGCTTGCAAGCAGGTCAAACGCTCCGCATCAATTTTATATAATACCACATTTGCGGCTTCGCAGGCAACAGGCGCGGCCGGGTACCGCCCCGCGCCGCCTGTAAGGATCACAATGTGCGGCGCCATAAGGGAAAGCGGCGGCGAATGGAACCGGCCTGCGGCGCGGGAAAGCGGCCGGAAGCAGGCCGAAAGACGGCCGCAGGGCAGGCAGCGCAGCCGGATACCATTGCCTATCCCGTTCTCCCCGCCCGGCAAACCCGGTTTTTGAGGAAAGCATCTTCTTTATTCCCTTATTAACCTTGTGCTGCTACTGCTTAATTTTTCAACTCCTACGCCAAAATATCCAAATGCATCCTTCTAATGAACCGGAATTTATTTTTGCGCCTTTGTTTTCATTGTAAAAGTCAACAAAACCTTTGATTGTCCAATTGTGCGCCTCGCTGACATCTTCCTTGACTGCTTTAAAAAACAAGCGGGAATTTTCCCTTTTGCCAAATTATCTTTGATACAGGGATCACATCCTTGATTATGGTTCGTCGGATGATTTGGACAGCCTGTTACGGGACAATTGCAAAAATGCGTGTTTTGGGTCTTGTTATCCAGATTACGGTGTCTCCTTTTCATTTCAATTTGTCGAATTGATCCTATCATGAACCCGCTGCATGTATCAACATGGGATTGGCGAAACCGGCGGCGTGTATCCCCGACAGCGCGCAAACGGATACCGAACCTATTTTATACATTTTATTAAAGAACTCTATCAAAAATCCGGGAAAGCGCGCCCAAAGGCGCGCTTTTTGCCGTGGACATCCTGTATTTTCCCGCTTCTTCGCCGGAACGCCGCCCGCGATGAGCCCCGTTCCGGCGGGCGCAAAGCGGCGCGGGCAGCTGGCAGGTCGGGCGGCGCGAGCTTTATCGGGTGTCCCGGCGCGCCGCCGCCGCGCCCGCGCGCAGCCCGGTTGCCCATGCCCAATGCAGGTTGAACCCGCCGCAGCTCCCCGCCGCGTCGAGCAGCTCGCCGCAGAGATAGACGCCCGGCGCCCGGCGGGACTCCATCGTCTGCGGGTCAATCTCCCCGAGCGGCACGCCGCCGCCCGTCGTCTGCGCCTGCGCCCAGCCCACCGTCCCGGTGACCGCAAAGCGCAGCCGCTTGAGGGTTTCGGCCAGCCGGTCAATTTCCTGCGCGCAGAGCGAGCCGTTCGCCCGGCTGAGCGGCGCAAGCCCCGCCTGCTTCATCGCCGCAAAGCCGACCCGCTTGTGCACCGTGCCGGCAAGCAGCGTCTCCAGCTGTTCATCCGGGCGCGACGCCGCGCGCTGCGCAATCTCCCGCGCAATCGACTGCGCCGTGTCCGCCTCAAAAAAATCCAGCTCAACCGACCAGCCGTCCGCCGGCTCCATCCGGTTGGAGAGCTGCATAATCGGGATTCCGCTCAGGCCGTATTCGGTGAACTGCACCTCGCCGCTCTCCCGCGCAGCCGCACGCCCGTCCCTGCACAGGGTCGCGGTGCAGACCGCCCGGATGCCCTTGAGCCCCTTTGCGAGCTCCCCGGCCGTTTTCAGGGGCACCAGCGCCGGATAAAGCGCCGTGACGCTGTGCCCCAGCGCGCGTGCCAGCGCAAAGCCGCCCCCGTCCGTGCCGAACGCGGGCGCCGCGCTGCCGCCCGCCGACAGAATCACCCTGTCCGCACCGAGCTGCCTGCCCGAAGCGTCCGTCAGCGTCCAGCCCCCTTTTGCACGGCGCAGCGACCGCACCGCAAAGTCGCACTCCACCCGGATGCCCAGCCGCGCAAGCTCCCCGAGCAGCACGTCCAGCACAGAGGACGCCTGGTTGCTCATCGGGTAGACGCGCCCCGCCTCCCGCTCGGCACACCGCAGCCCCAGCCCGCCAAAGAAATCGAGAATTGCCCGCGCGTCCAGGCCGTCCAGCACCGCGCCCAGCAGCACCGGGTCGCCGGTTGTGTACCGGCCGGGCTCGATGCGGCTGTTGGTCAGGTTGCAGCGCCCGTTCCCGGTCGCCAGCAGCTTTTTGCCCACCCGCGGCAGCTTTTCCAGCAGGGTGATTTCGAGCGGAACGCCCAGCGCCCGCCCCGTGTGCGCGGCCTGAATCGCCGCCGCCATGCCGGAAGCGCCCCCGCCGATTACCGCAATTCGTCTCATGCCCGCTCTCCTCCCGGTTGCTCCGTTTTATCGCACGGCCGCGCCAGGGCAGCGGCCTGTCCGCCTCGATGGGCGCGGCCTGCGTCCCCGTGCCTCCCACGCCCGCAGCTCGGTTCGCCGTTCGCCGCCCTGCCGGGCGCTTTTTCGCGGCTGTGCATCCGCCCGCCGCATTCCGACGCTTTCGGCTGCGCAGGGCAGCGGCTCGTTCGTCCTTATAGGCACCGCCCGCGCAAGGCCGGTTTCTCCACGGGCGCGGCCTGCGTCCCCGTGCCTCCCACGCCCGCAGCTCGGTTCGCCGTTCGCCGCCCTGCCGGGCGCTTTTTCGCGGCTGTGCATCCGCCCGCCGCGTTCCGACGCTATTGTATACCCCGCGCAAAGGCACTGTCAATTCGCGGGAAAATCCCCGCCCCGCAAAGCGGCAAGCCCCGAGCCCCCCGGCGCGGGGATGCAAAGCGGAACAGCATCCTGCGTGCCCATAGGCACGGTGCACCGTTTCCCTGCCGCCGAGTGGTGTCCCGAATGCCGCGCACTGTCCGGTTTTTGTTCGGGTTCCCGGCTCTCGGCGGGCGCCTCTGCCGCCCGATTCCGGCTCCCGCGCGGAACGCCGGTTGAGGGATCGGGAAATTTCTGGTATAGTAAAGCAGATTGGACGGCGGGCGCCCCACCACACCCAAGCGCGCCGCCCCGGGAGGTTGCAATATGCCCTATATCGGCGCAATTTTTGATATGGACGGGCTTCTGCTCGACACCGAGCGGCTGCACTGCTCGTTCTGGATTGAGGCGGCGGCGGAGTTCGGCTATACCCTGCAAATGGCGGATCTGATTGCCGCGCGCGGCATGAGCGGCGAGACCGCCGTGCGGCATTTCAAGGCCTGTTACGGCGCGGATTTTGACTATAAAACGATTCACGACCGGCGAAACGAGCTCTTTTTCGCCCACTGCGACAGGGTCGGTGTGGACAAAAAGCGCGGCGTAGACGAGCTGCTGGCCTGCCTGCAAAGCAGGGGGCTGCGCATCGCGCTGGCAACCTCGAATATACCGGCGCATTCCGAAACCGAGCTGCGTCGCGCGGGCATCTGGGACTATTTTGAGCAGCGCGTATACGGCACCATGGTCGCGCACAGCAAGCCCGCGCCGGATATCTTTTTGCTGGCAAGCGAAAAGCTGGGGCTTGACCCCGCGCGCTGTCTCGTGTTTGAGGATTCCAGCAACGGCATCCGCGCGGCTGCGGCGGCCGGGTGCGCGCCGGTTATGGTGCCGGATCTGCTCGGCGCGGACGAGGAGATGCGCCGCCTTGCGCTGACCGTGCAGCCCGACCTGCTTGCGGCGCGGGACTTCCTGCTGCGCGAGGGACTGATCTGATGCGCGCCGGCGCGGCAGGCGGCCGCCGCGCGCGGCTTTGGTGGCTGGGCTGCTGCCTGTTTCTTCTGTTGATCGAGACGGGGATTGCGCTGTTTGTCCGCGACCGCTTTGTGCGCCCCTATCTGGGCGACCTGCTGGCCGTTTGGGCGGTCTATGCCCTTGCCCGGGTGTTCTGCCCGCTTTCGCCGGTGCGCGGGCTGCCCGTTTTTGTGTTCGTCTTTGCCGCGGCCGTCGAGCTGTCCCAGCTGTTCGGCCTCGCCGCCCGGCTGGGCTTGCCGGCCGGTTCCCCGCTCGCCGTTCTGCTCGGCGGCACCTTTGATATAGCCGACCTGCTCTGCTATGCCGCCGGCTGCGCGGCACTTCTCGCGCTCGAACGGGTCGAGCGCCGCCTGCGCGGCCGGGCGCGGCGATGAGCCTTGTCTGCCGCTTCCTCCCTCCCGGTCTTGCAGCAATAGAGGGATTGGATTCGCCCGGCGCAAAGGTCAAGCCGGGCAAACGGCCTTTTTCAAGCGCCCGGCTCGGCTCTGTCTGCGCCGCTCCTATGCAGTGGCTTCGTCCGCTGTCGTGTATGGACAGTTTACCGGACGCCACGCGCCGCCCAAAAACGGGCAAGGCTGAAAAGCGTCTATTGCGCCGCGTTGTCTGCGCCGGGAATCACGCCGCGCCGGTTTGGCCTGTTCCGCCCGACCCGCCCTTTCTTCGGCAGGCCGATTTTGCTTCCGTGTCAGCCGCACTTTGCACCAACCCAAAACCGCCTCTGCAAATGCGCAAAGGAGAACCGCCGGGCACGTATGCCCGGCGGTTCTCCTTATCTCCCCGGAGCGGCACGCTCTGCCGCTCCCGTGTCGGTGGGAATTTGATGCTCAGCGTTCCTCTTTCATCTTTGCGAAGCACTCGCTGCAATAAACAGGGCGATCCTCGCGCGGTTTGAACGGCACCCGTGCCTCCCCTCCGCACGAGGCGCAGGTTGCCGTGTACATCTCGCGCTGGGCGCGGGTTGCGTTTTTGCGCGCATCCCGGCAGGCTTTGCATCTCTGCGGCTCGTTCTCAAAGCCGCGGCTCGCGTAAAATTCCTGTTCGCCTGCCGTAAAAACGAATTCGTTGCCACATTCTTTGCAGGTCAGTGTCTTGTCCTGGTACATTCTCGTTCCCCTCTTGTCTCTACAAAATTGTTTTTGAACCCTGTATCGCCAGCATATATCGCAAAGACCAACCCGCGGCCTATTGCTTCGACCTGAGCTTTTTGCGCGCCCGCTGCAGCGCATTCCCAACCGCCTTGGGGGTGGTATGCAGCCGCTTCGCCACCGTGAGATAGTCGTACCCCCGCAGGTATAACCGCAGAACGTTTCGCTCCATCTCGGAAAGCTCCGCCTGGATGCGCGCCATCACGGTTTCAAATTCCTCGGTGCGGATTGCGAGATCCTCCGGGGAATCCGCGTCGACCAGGCGGCCGCTGTCCTGCTCGTCGCTCAGGGAGAGGTAACCCTTGAGCGGCAGGTGCTTTTTGCGGAACGCAAGCTTCAGCGCAGTGTTGATACTGTTTTTGATGCAGACACAGGCATAGGACGAAAAGGAGACGCCGCGTGCCGGGTCATAGCTCCCAACCGCATGGAACAGACCGACCAGACCCTCCTGCACCAGATCCTCGGCGTCCATACCGGGCGCGTGTACCCGCGCGGCACATGTTTGGATATACGGCATATACGCCGTCATCAACCGGGCAAGCCCACGCTCCGACGCGAGGCTTCCCGATAGTTCAAGCTCAAAACTGGACAAGAATGAACGCACCTTTGCTTAAGCCAATCAATACGGTTTCAGTATAAACCGCATAAAGAGCAATGTCAAGTATTACTATATTATAATTCTCTTGTCACATTTTTTATATACTTTTCGCCAAATATTCGGGCAAGACAGATGGATACGCGCACCGGCATGTCGCTGCGCAGGCAGACATACACCCAGATGACCGGCAACTTCCACACAAACCCGGCCAGCAGCCCCATCGGCACGCCGATAAGCCAGGTACAGCCGCAGTCCACCGCAAAGGCGAATTTTGTGTCCCCGCCGCCGCGCAGGATGCCGCTGATGGACACCAGCTCCAGCGCGGTCAGCGCCATGATGCAGGCCATCACGCCCATAATGTCGACCGCGAGCGCCTTCACCTCGTCCGAAACCCTGTAAATATCCGCGATTGGCCGGCGCAGCAGCAAAATCACGGCGCAGGCAGCCAGCCCGATGCCGAGCGCCAGCACCACCAGCGTTTTACCCTGTTTTTTCGCGTCCTCCGTGCGGCCTTCGCCCACCGTTTTGCCCATCGTGACCGCCGCTGCGTTGCCCAGCCCGAACATAAAGACCATCGCAAACTGCTGCACGACCGAGGCAATGCTGTTCGCCGCCACAAAGGTGGAACCGATCCGGCCGATGATCGCGGCCTGGGTCACCGAGCCGAGGCTCCAGACCAGCTCGCTGCCGACAACCGGCAGGCTGTGCCGCAGATAGTCCGGAACCAGCTGCCGTTCCCGCCGGAAGATATGCTTCAGTTTAAACTGAATCTTCTTCTCAAAAAAGCTCAAATACACCACCACGAACAGGAACTCGGTGAAGCGCGCAATCACCGTGCCGACCGCCGCGCCGACAACCCCGAGCGCGGGCATCCCGAACTTGCCGAAAATAAAGCAGTAATTGAAAAACACATTCACAAAAAAGGAGACGGCGTACACGATGGTGGACAGGTTGACGTTCTCCACCGCGCGCAGGGACATCAGATAGCACCCGGCAACGCCGTTGAAGAAATAGGCGACCGACGCCACCCGCAGATACCCGGCGCCGAGCGAGATGACCTCCGCCTCGTGGGAAAAAAGCGACATAATCTGCGTGGGGATGCAAAAGCAGACCGCGCTGAACAGCACCGCCGTAATCGCGATATAGCGGATGGACATGCCTATCACCCGGCGCACGACGTCGGTGTTGCCCTTGCCCCAGTACTGCGCAATCAGCACCGACCCGCCCGATGCGAGCCCGAAGTTAAATACCATAAAAATAAAATAGGGCTGCCCGGCAAGGTTGGCCGCCGAGAGCGCCGTGTCCCCCAGCGACCCCACCATGATGGTATCCATCATCTGCACGCCGAAGCCGATTGCGTTTTGCAGCGCAATCGGCAGCGCAATCGCCGCTAGGTTCTTGTAGAACCCCCTGTCCCGCACCATCAGACCCATGCTCTCCTCCAGATTTCGTCAAAAAAATCAGATGTCCTTACACAATACCAGCTGCTTTCACGGAAGTCAAGCTGCACAGCCGGGCGGGCGAAAAACCGGCGCTGCCCGACAAGCCGCCGCTTTGGCCGGTATGCCCGCCGGGCTTTGCCGCCGGATCCGGGCGCAGCGTGCGCCGCCGGGTTATGTTCCCGGCTTTCCCGCGCCCCGCCGCAGCGCAAGCGAGCAAAACAGCCGCCGCAGCTCGAACGCCGCCGCTGCCGCAAGCACAGCCTCCGCCATAAGCTGGGCATACGCGAGGCTGTAGAGCGGAAACAGCGCATTGAGCACGAACAGCGCCGGAATTTCCAGCACAATTTTGCGCAGAATCGCGAACAGCAGCGCTTTTTTGCCAAGGCCGCACGCCTGGAACACGCCGACCGCGAGGAAATCCATGCAGAGGAAGGGCAGGCTGAGGCACAGCCCGCGCAGCAGCCGCGTCCCAATCGCAACAACGTCCGGGTTGTTCATGAACGCCGCGGTCAGGCCGCCCGCAAAAAGGAAATAAACCGCGGCAACCGACGTCAAAAACAGCGCCGCCAGCCTGCGGGTAAACACAACCGCCCGCTTCATTCGGTCATCGTTCCCGCTCGCGTAATTGTAGCTGACAAGCGGCATGATCCCCTGTGAGACGCCCATCGCGATCTGGAGCGGGATCATATTGATTTTCTGCACGATGCCCATCGCCGCGACCGCGTCCGCCCCGTAAACAGCGGTAAAATTGTTCAGCACGGTCATGCCGGTCACGTTCAGCAGGTTCTGGATGCTGGCCGGAATGCCGACGGCGAACACCCCGGCGGCAACCGCCCGGTTTACCCGCAGCATGGCGGGGCGGATGCAGACAAAGGTTCTGCCCCGCCGCACAAGCAGGAGGACGAAGAAATACCCGCAGGCGACGCAGTTGGACAGGAAGGTCGCAAGCCCCGCGCCCGACGCGCCCATATCCAGGCCGTCCGGCAGGATAAAGAGCCTGTCCAGCAGGATATTGAGCAGGCAGCCGCTCATCGTGCCGACGCTTGCGTGCAGGGTTGCCCCCTCGGCGCGGACAAGGTAGGCCATGACGACATTGAGGATTGCCGGAACCGCGCCGCAGCTCACCGTCCATTTGAGGTATTCCCCCGTCTGCGCGGCGGTTTGGGCGTCCGCGCCCAGGATCCCGAGCAGCGGCGCGCGAAAGGCGGTGTACCCCGCCGCAAACAGCACGCCGCTGAACAGCGCGCAGTAAAACCCGAACGCGCTGCTGCGCGAGACGGTGTCAAAGTCCTTTCTGCCCAGCCCGCGACTCATCATGCTCGACGCGCCGACCCCGAACAGGTTGTTGACGGCGTTGAACGCCAGCAGCACCGGCGCGGCCAGCGTAACCGCCGCGTTCTGAACCGGGTCGTTCAGCTTGCCGACAAAGTAGGTGTCCGCCATGTTGTACAGCACCATGACCAGCGAGCTGAGGACAGTGGGAACCGAGAGGGTAAGCACCGCTTTCGGCACCGGCATCTGTTCAAACAGCTGTGTTTTCGATGTCTTTTCCATATCCGCCTCGTCTGTATCCGCTCATTCTTTTCGATAACCCGCCGCCCTACCGCGGCGCTGCGGTTTTTTGCCAGGGTGTGGGCAGCGGCTTTGCCGCACCGCCGTGTCCCGCGCACCGGGCACGCCCCGTTTTTTACGGAAGGCCGCCGTGTATCCTGCCGGCTCCGTGTCGACGATTTTCCGCCAAACCGCGGGCAGCGGCTTTGCCTCGCCGCCGTGCCCTGTATACCGGGCACCCCCCGTTTTTCACGGCAGGCCGCTGTGTGTCCCGCCCGTGTCGCATCGGCAATTTTCCGCCAAACCGCGGACAGACCGCCCCCGCCCCAGTGACCGCCGCTCTGCCCGTCCGCCGTTTGCCGCGCCCGGCACCGTACTGCGCACGGGCGCTTTGCACAAGGCGCGCCTCCCACGCCGGGACAGGGATGCATTCGCCATATACCGATCCTCTGCGGCGGCCGTTCCGGACTTTATGTTTCCCCAAATGTCCACACCACCGGGCGGTTCAGGATGCCGCGCGGCGTATAAAAAGACGCAGCAGGGCGCGGCCAGGAATCTGGCCGCGCCCACATTTCCCTGTTGCCCTGCCAAATTCTGGCGGGTCAGTCCAGAACATCGCTGGACCAGCCGATGTTCTCCCCGTCCCCTGTGGCCGGTGCAGAGGGGGTCGCGGGCGCACCGCCACCGCCGCCACCGCCGCCGCCACCGGAAGCGCCGCCACCCGTGCTCGTTGCGGGGCGCGAAACGGGCACCCGCTGCACGGAAAAGATGCCGCCTGCCTCGCTGTTCGGCTCGGGGTATGCCTGCCAGGCCGCCGCCGGGGTGTACGGATCCTCCGCCGCAAGCGCGTCCAGCGTGCCCGCGCTGCTCCAGCCGTTCCCCTGCGACCACTCCACCTGGCCGTCGCTGACCCGGATGCTGACCGGCTGGGGCTCCCCGGCTTCCGGGGCGGCCTGCGCCCGGTTTGTCCCGAACAGCAGCCAGCCGCAGCCGATGCCAAGGCCGAAAAGCAGCACCGCGCAGAGCGCCGGCAGCAGCTTACTTTTTGCTTTTACCTCTTCCATTTTTGCCAATTCCCCTTTCCCGTCACGCTGTCAGACAGCGTTTGTGATGATGCCGCGCAAAAATACATCCTCCGCGCTGCCCGGCGCATAGTCCCCCCGGTCGAGCAGCCGCTGCGCGAGATAGTAGATGCTCCGCGCCACCGGCGGACCGTAAAGGGTATAGCGCACGCCGTCCTTTTGCAGGATGATATAGCCGCGGAACGCAAATTCGGTCTTGTACCGGGTGGCGGGCAGGCCGACCAGCACCGAGGTGAACCGCTGGCGGCCGTCGACCGTCTCGAACACCCGGTCGTTGGTCACCCCGTTTTCCGTCCAATAGCTGCGGCCGCCCGCGACCTTTTCGCCGCCAAGGACAAGCGCATACCCTTTGTCCATATTCGACTGGGTCATGACGATGGTGCCGTATTCCACCAGCTGGAACCCGTCCAGCCCCGCGCCCGTCAGCGCCGCCTTCACGTCGGCCGCGATGCCGGTTTTGAACCGGATGCCCGCGTCGCCCGAAATCCGAATCGAAAACCCGTTGTAGCTCAGCAGATTGTCCAGCGCCCCCTGCCGCACGGCGGTGTATTTCCCGCCCGTGCAGTACAGGAACCAGACCTGCATCCCCTGCGGTACGCCGGACGCGTTGGTGGGATAATACACAACCGTTTGCGCCGACCCGTCCGCAGGCAGGGTCACGGTCAGCGTATTGCCGCTGGCCGACGCCTGCACCGGTTTGCCGTCAACATACAGCGTACTGTTGGAGACTGTGCCGCTCACCGTCAGCGCAACGGTGTGATCCGCCCCGGTCTCCCCGCCGGGATTGTCCGGATGATCGGGGTCGGCCGGCGCTTTGTCGTGCACCCGCACAATCACTTGGTTTGACCCGCTCAGAATATATGCCGCGTACAGCTTGCCGCCCGACAGGGCGACCGACGGCGCCGCCGCGTTGTTCACCCGCTCGGCAATCGTCTCCCCGACCTTGACCAGCTTGCCCGCGTTGCACGCGTACATGACCAGATTCTGCCCCGAATCCACCGTGCAGGCGTACAGGGTGCCCCCGTCATAGAACAGGGTGGTGCCCAGGCTGTCGCTGATTGCGGAGGCATCCACCCAGGAAAAAGCGCCGCCGTCATAGACGCTCAGCACCTTTTCGCCGCCCGTATTGGCTGCCATCACCGCGAACCGCGACGAATCGCCGCCCGCCATCGCGTGCACGTTGCTCATCATGACGCCGAGATCCTGCATCTGCGCCCAGCTCCCGTTCTCATACACATAGACCCGGCAGGTGTTTTCCGCCGTCCCAGAGCCAAGCCCCTCCGGGTAGATGCTGAAGGCGGCGTAGAGCTTGCCGCCCGCCGTGCAGACCGCCGGGTTGGTGATCAGCTTGCCGAGCCGGAACGGGGCAATCTCCCCGCCGGAACCCGCGACCTTTTTAAATGCAAGCGTCTTACCGTCCTCCCCCAGATAGCAGAGGTGCAGCGAGCCGCCGTATTCCACCGGAGTAGCCGTTGTGCTGACCGTGCCGTCCACCGAAAGCGCCTTTGTGAACCCGCCATTTTCATAAGCATACACCACCGGATAAAAGCTCGGGTTCATGGTGAACAGATAGAGCTTGCCGCCGAACCGGCACAGGCTTGCATCCGCCGTTGGCGCAACGCCCGAAAGGGACGCCTGCTTGGCAAAACCGCTCCCGCTGCTCTGCCAGAGGTTTATGGTGCCGCCAGCCGTGTCCATGGTTGTGGCGTACAGGCCGCCCGCACCGTCCGGCGCAATTGCCATGCCGGTGCTGCCCGCGCCGCCAATCTCCCCTGCCGGCTGCCACATGTCCGACGCCGAGAGATCCGCGAAGCTGATATCAAAGCTGATCAGCTGCCTGTCCGCCGAATAGCTGATGTTGCGCAGCGCAATGCCGCTGTTTTTGCCGCCCCTGTAATAGATTGTGTTTTGGGTGAACGGCGCGCTAAGATCGTTGGAACCGTAGGCGGCTGCGCCGTTGTCCGGGTCAATCGCGGCGTTGTTGACGAGGTTGTTCGCGCTCTGTTCGGGCACGGTATCTGCGGCGCTTTCGGGGTCGGTCACCCCGGGGCGCAGGGTGTAGATGTAGTTCCCGCCCTCAAAATTGGTCAGGTCCTGCACCGTGTTGTCCACCCGGTAAACGATCAGGCCGCTGCCGGTCAGCAGCTGGTCGAACACAGCCCCCGGCGCTTCGTCCCGCCGGTACTCCACCACAAAAAACTCGCTGTCCGACGCCGCCGTTCTGATCTTATACGCGGTCGGATACTTGCCGCCCCACTGGTCGGGCGTGGTCGGCAGGCGCAGCGTGTACTGCCCCGCAGCCGTGATTTCCGGGATGGAAATCCAGCCGAGCAGCTCGCGGCAGTATTCCAGCGGATACTGCGGCTCGGAGATTGCCGACGCCATGATGCTCCACATGCCGGCCGGCGCGCCCGATCCGTCCTTTCTGTAAAGGTCGGGCAGGCCGAGGGTGTGCAGGAATTCATGCGCAATCGTCCCCTGCTGCCCGGAAATGCTGGTGGGGACGTCCTTAATCAGCGTCTTTGCGTTGAGGATATTGTAGCAATACACCTTGGCGCCGTTAATCCACGCCTCGTCGCCGCGGTATGTCGTGGAATGCGGGTAAAAGAGGTCGTCGCCGCCAATCGGCACAATCGTCAGGTTGTCGATCAGGCCGGCGGTCTGATAGTCCAGCTTGCAGCCGGGATCCAGCTGGATGGTGCCGTCCGCAAACGCGGCCGCGACCTCCCGGATCATCTCCCCCTCCGTCTGCAGGCTCCCGGCGGCATAATACGCCCCCGTGTTCGGCAGGGTCAGCGTCGCAAAGACGGTCTCGCCGCTCCCGTTGACCTTCTCCTGCGGGAATACGTTCTGGATACTGAGCGTCCCCTCCGAGATGGCGTGGATATATTTGGAGAAGGAATTGTCCGCGTTGTCGTACATATTCTTGATTCTGTCGTGCGCGTCCGCCGTGCCGCAGATGTCATCCTGCGGCGCCGTGTCGGTGAACTTGACAAACACGACGAGGTTCGCCATCGTGCCCTGATGGGTCGCCGCCCGCGCCGTATCGGCCGGGCAGAGCGCAAAAACCACCAGCGCAGCCGCGGCAAGCAGCAGCGCCCGCAGAGGATTCAGCCGGGTTTTCATCTCTTTTTGCCCTCCTTTACGCCTCGGGCACGGCCAGCCACAGGGCGCTGACGCCGTCCTCCTTGGACGCGCCCTCGGGCACATCCAGGTTGAGGTAATAGCTGCTGCCCCGGTTGTACCCGACCGTGACGGTGGATGCGCTCGCCCGCTGGCGCGCGGACGGGCTGCCGCCGCTGAACGAGCCGGTATACACGCCGTCCGCCGCCTCGGGGCAGGCGGCCAACCGCTCGGCATTGGTCGGCGCATCCGGCAGGGTGTGCACGGCGAAGCTCGCCTCGCCCGAAAACAGGCTGTTTTCAAGGGTGCAGTCGATTTTATAGCAGGTGCCGGTGACAAAGCTGGCAAGCTCAATCTGCGCCGCGCCGCTGTAGCCGCCCTGCGCGCGCTCGCACCGGATAAGCGCCGCCGTCTCGGGGGTCACCCGCACCGCGATATCGCTGCCAACCAGGATCTCGGTCACCGGGACGCCCGCCGTGACCCGCGCCGTAACCTCGGCCGGCCGGCCGAGCGACGGGTCGTCGCAGGTATACCGCCGCACCCCGTCCGCCGACGGCGGCATGACCGCACGCAGCCAATCGGTCTGCTGCACCTGGCCGGTCAGCGCTGCAAGGTCGCCCTGCGCCGCGCTCTGGCAGGCCGCCAGCAGCAGCGCTGCCGTCTGCTCCCGCTCCTGCGAGAGGTCGACCACGACCGTTTCCAGCTGCGCGGCGGCCTCCGCCCCGTCCTGAAGCCGGGCGGCGCGCTCAAGCACATCCCGCGCGTCGAGGGGGTTCCCCTCCTCGAGATAGACCTGCGCGAGCCGGGTCAGCTCTTCCGCGTCCAGCTCCCCGCGCCAATAGAGAATCTCATACGCCGCAGCCACCTGCTCGTCGGCCATGTCCGCCCCGCAGCAGTCGATCAGCGCGCGATAGATATCCGTTTTCAGCTGGGTCGGGTACGCCTCCTCCGCCTTTGTATACGCTGCGCGCACCGCGTCCGCGTCCCCCGCTTCCACCGCGGCGTAAACCTCCGCCTCAAACGCCTCGAGCGGCTTGCTCTCCGCGGCGCAGCCGGTCAACACCGCCGCCGCAAGCAGCGCCGCAAGCAGCCCGCTCCATCTGTTTTTTCGGTTCATGTATTCCCCTCCGGGCAATCATTATCGTAGTTATACAGGATAAGTATAGCAAAAGCCCTTTGTAAATGGAAGCCCTGTTTTGGGTGCGTCCCCGCATTTGCGGTTTCTGATAAAGCGTAGTGAAAAAGAGGGCAGAAAACCGGCGAAAAGCCCGACAAGCCGTGCAAGGCCGGGCGGCCGCTGTTTTCCCGCGGGGAGGGCGGTGCAAGCGGACTTTTGCCATTGCCCATGTTCGGGGCGGCGAGATGCGCATTTGGGGCGGGCGGCGGGGCCGTGCGCCGGGGTCGCGCCTCGATATGGCAGCCCGCAGCACGGGGAATCCGGCTCCGCCTGGGAGGCAAACCGCCGCCCGTGGCGCCCCACACACAGCGGATACCGGCAGCCGCAGCCAATCAGCCACGCCGTGCGTGCGTCCCCGCTTCCCCGGCATCATTCGGGCGGCGCCCGCCGGAAACCGAAAAGCGGCTGCGCGATGCAGCCGCTTTTCGGTTCTGTTTTTTAGGATGGATAATCAGTCCAGAGAAATCAGCTCATATTCCCGGGAGCCGAGCCCGAGTGCGGCCGCGTGCTCGACCGTGTGAATGCCGTTGCGGGACTCCATGCGCTCAATCAGCGCGGCCTTGCCCGGATCCTTCGAGGCATAAACCGCGTCGACACAGGCCTGGTCAAGCGCGACCGGGTCGGTCGAGGCAAAGATGCCGATATCCGCCATTTCCGGCTCATGCGGATTGGCGTCGCAGTCGCAGTCCACCGACAACCGATTGGCCACGCTGACATACAGAATATTCTCCCGGCCAAGGTAATCCATCACCGCAAGATCCGCCTCCGCCATCGACTCGAGGAAGGAATCGTGGTCGCCCGTCCAAAGCTTTGCCGGGTCGCCCGAGCCGTGAATCACCGCCTTGCCGTGCGAGGAAGCCACCCCGATGGACATATTCTTGAGCGCGCCGCCAAAGCCGCCCATCGCGTGGCCTTTAAAATGCGAGAGCATCAGCATCGAGTCATACCGGCTGAGATGCTCGCCGACAAAATTCTGCGTAAGATGCCGCCCGCCGTTCACCGGCAGCGCCATCTCGCCCTCCTCGTCCATGAGATCGCAGGGCGCGATAGCCGCAAACCCGTGATCCTGAATGGCCTTCCAGTGGTCTTTTGAATGATACCGCTTGCCCTCATAGGCCGTGTTGCACTCAACAATCGTGCCGGAAAGCTTGTCGACAAGCGGCTTAATAAGCGCCGGCTGCAAAAAGTTGTGGCCGCCCGGCTCCCCCGTGGACAGCTTTACCGCCACCTTGCCCTTCAGCTGCACGCCCATCGCCTCATATGCCTTGACCAGCGACTCCGAGGTGATATTTTGCGTGAAATAAACCTTGCTCTTCATGTTGCGCCCTCCCATTGATTTTTAATCTGCGTTATTCAAATTGCGTTTTTTATAGTTTAGCATTTAAAGTAAACTCCAAGTCAAGCGTTAAATCGCCTTTTGGCCGTATTTTCTACCGGCTTTTCAGAATTTCTGCCCGTTCCCACCCTGTTCCATGCGGCCTAAAAAAATCCCTCTTGCAAGAGGTTTCCTTTTCCTGTATAATTTTAACCGTTCCATCCGAGCGTTGCCGGTTGAAACGCAGCCGTCCGGCAGGCCGCGGATAAATGTCCGCATTTGGATTGCGCCCACGCCGCCGCGGCACGACGCGGATGCCGGACTTGGCGATAATTACGTCGGCCGCTCATCCCGCCGCTTTGTGGCGATTCCCCGAAGCGTTTTGAAAGCGGAATCGGGTGCTTGTTTTTTTCTGTTCCTTTGTACTGTTCCCGCAATATCCCTCCGGCCTTCAAGGCGGGACGTTGGGAGACAACTTAGAATATTACATGCCGGTGTGTTGGAATTGGCAGACGAGGCGGACTCAAAATCCGTTGGGCTTATCACCCGTGCGGGTTCGACCC
>CAZYAV010000008.1:59208-60886 GCA_964645785.1 uncultured Oscillospiraceae bacterium | reverse complement strand
ACCGCCTGTCACCCCCTTAGATGTCCGCGAAAGATGACATTCGTCCTTTCGCGGAGTAGACGCGGCATCGGACAGCCGCGCCTGCAAGCTGTCCCGCGCGGTGCGGAATCAGAAAGTGTACCCACCCATTGCTCGGTAAAAGTTTAACGGGAGGGAAAAGGGCGGAAAAGACATTTCGTGTGAAAATGGGTAAAGTGGGTTCGGATATAGTAGGGCGATTCTTTGTGGAGTTTCCGCTTGTCCCGCAAGCGGGCGGGTTTTTCCGGAGGGGGAAAGCTTCCCCCTCGCGGCGGCGGTTTGCGCCGCAGTTGCTCTGTAAACCGCCTGTCACCCCCTTAGATGCCCGCGAAAGAGGACATTCGCCCTTTCGCGGAATAGACGCGGCAGCGGACAGCCGCGCCTGCAAGCTGTCCCGCGCGGTGCAGGCTTTTTGCAAAGAGACACGGGACGGAATTTTGTCAACTGTTTCCCCAATAGAACAGGCTTGCCCTCGATCCGCTTTCATCGTAGAAACAAATTGCGGGCTGCCTGCTTCTAAAATTCTCTGTTTATGGGTTTGCTGCGGCAGGAAAAGCGGATAAAATCCGAAAAATGCAGGCGATTTGTATAGTATTCATGCATTTTCCCGCACCGATATGCCTGCAAAATAGATTCGCCTCTTCTTTGCGGTTGTGCCTGTTGGTGCTTCTGCTTTGCGGAGGCTTTTTATGCTGCAAATTGGTTTAGAACCCCTTGTGCGCTTTGCGGGAATGGTAACAGTTTTCGGGATTTGTGGATTGCGTGGCGCGCCCGGGTGCGCTATGCTGTAAGCATACATTAAGCGAGATACAGGAGGCCGTTATGGAACGGTTTGAAAAGTTGAAGGCTGTGCTGAAGCAGTATTATAAAGCCGGTGCGGTGGTTGCCGGGCTGATGGTGGTTCTCGGCATTGTGATTCTCTGCTTCCCGAAAGGGACGCTCACCGTCATGCAGTGGGCGCTGTTTATCGGCTTTTTTGTCAGCGGCATTTTCCGCATTCTGCTGTATGCAAGGCTGCCGTACGGAATGCGGTTCAGCTCGATGCTCGTGGTGGGGGTGCTGGATGTGCTGTGCAGCGCCGGGATGATCCTGGCTACGGTTCGTTCCCCCGAAATTACGGCGGCGGGCTTCCAGAGCGTTGTGGGCTATATGCTGGCGTTTTACGCGATTGTTTCGGGCATCGACACGCTTTGCAGCTGCGGCTTTGTCCGGCTGATGGGCGGCGCGGTCGGCTGGACGGTGCTTGCCGGGGTGCTGCATCTTGCGGCCGGTATCCTGATGCTGTTTGAGCCGGTTCTCAGCGTGCTGTGGGTGGAGCTCTGTGTGGCGATCTGCCTGATTGTGGAGGGCGCGACGGTGCTGGTAAACCTGATCGGGATTCGGGTGCGGCTCAGGCGCGTGCGCGAGGAGGCGGACGCCGCCGGCCTGTTTAACGCCATTCCCTACGAGACAACCGCGCGGGACGCGGAATAAACACGGCTTTCCGGAGCCTTTTGGGAGGCGGGGCGCATGCCCCGCCTCCCTTTTTTGCGGCAAAAACGGATTTTGTTAGGACACAGGCCGGGCGCGGCACTCCGGCACGGACAAAGGGCAGAGTAGCCGGCCAAACCGGTTCCGCCGGGCTTGTCCGGCGGGTGAATCCGTCCGTCCCCTGCGCGGC
>CAZYAV010000008.1:0-59108 GCA_964645785.1 uncultured Oscillospiraceae bacterium | reverse complement strand
CCCTGCGCGGCCGCGCCCCGCAGACCGGCGGGATAAAAAAACGGGTGGCGCGGCGTTGAAGCCGGCGTCTTTTTATTGTATAATTTTAATATACTTTTTGAAAGAGAGGTGCCCGGCTGTGCAGACCTATTCCGTGCCGCTCGATGTTCTGATTCAGGAACTGAACCTCACCGAAGAATATCTGCCCGCGAAACCGCAGGAACTGTCTGTCTATTCGGCCGATTTAAACCGGCCTGCGCTCCTGCTCACCGGGTTTACGGAGTTTTTTGACAACCGGCGGATGCAGATCTGCGGCAAGGTGGAGATGTCCTATCTTGCGCACCTGAGCGAGGAGGAGCGCAACCGCGCAATCGAGCTGCTCTTTTCCTACGAGCCAAACTGCATCATTGTCACGCGGGGGATCCCGATTTTTGACAAGATGATCGAGTGCGCCAAAAAATACAGGGTGCCCGTCCTCAGCTCGACAGAGTCCACCTCGAACTTTATGTCCGCGGCGATCTCTTACCTCAATGTCGCGCTCGCGCCGCGCATCCAGCGGCACGGGGTATTCGTCGAGGTTTACGGCTCCGGCATTCTCATCACGGGCGAGAGCGGCGTCGGCAAGAGCGAAACGGCCATCGAGCTCATCAAGCGCGGCCACAGGCTGATTGCGGACGACGCGGTCGAGCTGCGGCGGGTCTCCAACCGCTCAATCGTCGGCCAGTCGCCCGAGAATATCCGGCATTTTATTGAGATTCGCGGGGTCGGGGTCATCAACGTGCGCCGGATCTTCGGCATGGGAGCGGTTAAAATGTCCGAAAAGGTGAGCCTGATTATCAATCTCGAGCAATGGCAGGCCGGGAAGTCCTACAGCACCGTCGACACCGAGACGGAAACCGTCTCCATTCTGGATGTCGAGATTCCGGCCATCACCATCCCCGTCAAGCCCGGGCGCAACCTCGCGGTGCTCATCGAGGTGGCCGCGATGAACTACCGCCAGAGGATGATGGGGTACAATGCGGCGCAGGAGCTGCTCAAACAGCTGGGGCTGACCGACGACCTCATTGAGGACGGGGCGCAGCCGAAGCAAAAGGGGGATATTGCCTTTGACCGGTTTTGAATATGACGCGCTGCTGGGCTCGGTTCCGCACACGCTCGGCGAACGGCTTGCCGCGCACACGGGCTTCCGCACGGGCGGCCCGGCGGACTGCGTGGCCTTCCCGCGCACGGCCGGGGAACTGACCGAGACCGTCCGGCGCCTGCAACAGGCGGGCGCGCCCTTTTTCCTGCTCGGCAACGGGTCGAATGTGCTCGCCCCGGACGAGGGCTACCGCGGCTGCGTCGTCAAAACGGGCGGCGCGCTCAACGCGCTGGAATTCCTCCCGGGCGGCCTGGTGCGGTGCGGTGCGGGGAACACGCTGGCGAAGCTGTGCAAAGCCTGTGCGGAGCAGAATCTGTCCGGGCTGGAATTCGCCTACGGCATTCCCGGCACGGTTGGCGGCGCGCTGTACATGAACGCGGGCGCTTACGGCGGCGAGATGAAGGACGTGGCGGCCGGGGTCACGGCGATGCTGGAGGACGGGACGGTGCGGACGCTGGACGCCAGCGAGATGCGGTTTTCCTACCGGCACAGCGCCGCGCAGGAGCGGTTTATGCTGCTGCTTGCGGGCGAGTTCCGGCTGACGCCGGCTGACGCCGGCGCAATCCACGCCCGGATGGCCGAGCTGATGAACCGCCGCCGGGAAAAGCAGCCGCTCGACCTGCCGTCCTGCGGCAGCACCTTCAAGCGGCCGCCGGGCGGATATGCCTCCCAGATGATTGACGAATGCGGCCTGCGGGGCTTCCGGTATGGCGGCGCGCAGGTCAGCGAAAAGCACTGCGGCTTTGTCGTCAACGCGGGCGGGGCAACCACGGCCGATATCCTCGCGCTGGTGGACAGGGTGCGGGAAATCGTGCTGCAAAAAACCGGCGTTCGGCTGGAATGTGAAATTCAGCTGCTGCAATAACGGAGCGGACGAGGCGCGGGGCTGCCGGCCGGAACGCCGCGCACCTGGCCTGGGTCGGGTTTGACGCCGGGCTAAAGCGCCCGCTGCGGCAAGGCAAAGCCGGGGCGCTTGCGCGGGACGGCGGCGGGCAAGCCACGGGAAGCAGGCGCCGTGGAATTGCTGCGCGGGGCTTGGACGCTGCTTTAATCCTTTGACACAATGGGTCTTGTATGGCGCTGCAAAGGAGACGCTTATGGAAATCATTATCATCACGGGGCTGTCCGGCGCGGGAAAATCCCAGGCGGCAAACGCGCTGGAGGATATCGGCTATTTTTGCATCGACAATATGCCGCCCTCTCTGATTCCGCGATTTGCAGAGATGTGCTTGCAGCTGAACAAGTACAGCAACGTCGCCATTGTGACCGACGTGCGCACGGGGGAGCTGTTCTCCGGCTTTTTTGACGCGCTGGACGAGCTGAAGCGGATCGACGTGAAATGCAAAATCCTGTTCCTGGACGCGACGGACGACTGCATAGAAAAGCGGTACCGCGCGACCCGCCGCAAGCACCCGCTGGCTACCTCGGCGGATATTTCGGTTGCGGACGCAATCCGGGACGAGCGCGCGATGCTCAAGCCGGTGTCCGAGCTTGCGAATTACCGTGTCGACACCACCTATATCTCGGTCGCGGAGCTCAAGGATCGCATCGTCTCGCTGTTTTTGAAAAACAGCAATTTTTCGATGCTTGTGCGGTGCATGTCCTTCGGGTTCAAATACGGCGTGCCGACCGAGGCGGATCTGATGCTCGACGTGCGCTGCCTGCCCAACCCGTTTTATGTCGATTCGCTGAAGGAAAAAACGGGGCTCAACCGGGAGGTGCGGGACTATGTCTTTGACTGTGAGACAACCCGGGAGCTGGTTGCGCGGTTTTATTCGATGATTGATTTTCTGCTGCCGCTTTACAAAAAAGAGGGCAAGAGCCAGCTGATTATCGGCATCGGCTGCACGGGCGGCAAGCACCGTTCGGTCTCCATCGCCGAGGATCTGTGCGAGCACATCCTTGCGCTGGACTACAGCTGCGGGGTAATTCACCGGGACATCAACAAGCTGCTTTGAGATGCGCGGCGGCGGGGCAGACCGTGCCTGCGGCGGCGCAACGGAAGAGGGGAGAGCATGACATTCTGCGCACAGTGCAAACAGGAAATCACGGGGATTGCGCTTGAAAAGAGCTGCTGTCAGTCCGCGCGGCTGTACGGAATGCTGCTGTTCTGCAAGACCTTTTCCCGCTCGCAGATTCTGCTGAGCAGCGAGCACAAGTTCGTTGCGGATCACTTCACCGAGCTGCTGCTTGAGCTCGGGGTGACAAAATCGGTGCTCCGGCGCACCCACAAGACCCGGGATTACTGCGTGCAGATTCTGGACGAAAAGACAATCGACCGCATCTATACCGATTACGGCTATTCCGGCGAGGAGCTGAATCTGCGCATCCGCACCACCAACCTCGTGTGCGACGAGTGCGTCGGCGCTTTTATCGCGGGCTGCTTCCTCACCGGCGGCACCGTGACCGACCCGCAGAAGGGCTATCATCTGGAATTCACGACCTATAGATCCAAGCTGCTGGACGATCTGTTCAAGCTGCTGGACGAATCCGGCTTTGAGCCGCGCACGGCTTCGCGCGGGTTCAGCCGGATGATCTATTACAAAAACAGCGGCGCGATTGAGGATCTGCTGACCTATATGGGCGCCATCGACGCCTCGCTGTCCCTGATGGAGACCAAGGTGGAAAAGGACGTCAAAAACCGCATCAACCGCCGGGTCAACTGCGAGAGCGCGAATATCGACAAAGCGGTTGAGGCCGCCGCGAAGGACCGCGCCGCAATCGAGACGATTTACGCCGTTAAGGGGAAGGGCTGGCTGCCGGACGAGCTTGCGGAAATCGCGCGGCTGCGGCTGGAAAACCCCGAGCTGTCCATGACCGACCTCGGCGGGCTGCTGGAAAAAAAGCTGACCAAATCCGGTGTCAGCCACCGCCTGCGCCGCCTGCGCGAGCTTGCGGACAGGCTGCAACAGGGGGAAGACCATGCCGATTAAGCAAAGCGACTTTGTTCATCTGCATCTGCACACCGAATACAGCCTGCTGGACGGTGCCTGCCGCATCAACCGCCTGATGGAAAAAATCAGGCAGAACGGCCAGACGGCGGTTGCCATCACCGACCACGGGGTGATGTACGGCTGCGTGGAATTCTTCAAGGCGGCCAAAAAGGCGGGCATCAAGCCGATTATCGGCTGCGAGTGCTATGTGGCGGCGCGCACCCGGCTGGACAAGGTGCACCGGCTGGACGGCTCGTCCTATCACCTTGTGCTGCTTTGCAAGGACGAGACAGGGTACAAAAACCTCATCAAGATGGTCAGCCTTTCCAACACGGAGGGCTTTTACGGCAAGCCGCGAATCGACCACGCGCTGCTGGAGAAGTACCACAAGGGGCTGGTTTGCCTCTCCGCCTGCCTTGCGGGGGAGATTCCGCAGGCGCTGCTGGGCGAGGATTACGGCAAGGCGCTGGAGACCGCGCGGTGGTACCAATCCCTGTTCGGCGAGGATTACTATATCGAGATACAGGATCACGGCATCGAGGAGCAGCAGCGGATTCTGCCCGACCTCATCCGCCTCGCGCGCGAGCTTGACATCGAGCTGGTGGCCACCAACGACTGCCACTATATCGACCAGGAAGACCACGTCATGCAGCACGCGCTCATCTGCGTGCAGACCAACAAGAACTTTGACGACGACGATGTGCTCGAGTTTAAGACGAACAATTTCTACGTCAAATCGACCGAGGAGATGGCCGAGCTGTTCGCCGCCGTGCCCGAGGCGGTGACCAACACGGCGCGGATTGCAAAGAAGTGCAACTATGAATTCGAGTTCGGGCAGACCAAGCTGCCCTATTTCAAGACACCGGACGGCAGCGACAACACCGAATTCTTCCGCCGCCTCTGCACCGAGGGGCTGAAAAAGCGGTACGGTGACGGCGTCACCCCGGAGATTCAGGCGCGGCTGGACTATGAGATGCAGGTCATCGAGCAGATGGGCTATGTGAACTATTTTCTCATCGTCTGGGACTTTATCAACTATGCGCGGACGCACGACATCCCGGTCGGCCCCGGGCGCGGGTCGGGCGCGGGCAGCCTGTGCGCCTACTGTATGCAGATCACCTCGATTGACCCGCTGCGGCACAACCTGCTTTTTGAGCGGTTCCTCAACCCCGAACGGATCAGTATGCCGGATTTTGACATCGACTTCTGCTATGAAAAGCGGCCGCAGGTCATCAGCTATGTGACCGAAAAATACACCCCCAGCCACGTCGCGCAGATTGTGACCTTCGGCACAATGGCGGCACGCGCGGCCATCCGGGATATCGGCAGGGTGCTGGGCGTGCCCTACGCGCAGGTGGACGCGATTGCCAAAACGGTTCCGCAGGAGCTCGGCATGACCCTGCAAAAGGCGTTCACCCGCAGCGCCGAGTTTAAAAAGCTCTACGACACGGACGAGACGGCCAAGCGGGTGATTGACCTGTCGCTCAAGGTGGAGGGGATGCCGCGCAACGCGTCCACCCACGCGGCCGGCGTGGTCATCACGCGGGACGAGGTGAGCGACTACGTGCCGCTTTCCAAAAACGACGACCAGACGGTCACCCAGTACACGATGACCGCGCTGGAGGAGCTGGGGCTGCTCAAAATGGACTTTCTCGGCCTGCGCACCCTGACGGTCATCAGCGACAGCGAGAAAAACGTGCGCAAGCGGCAGCCGGATTTCCGCATGGAGGAGCAGCCGCTCGACGACCCGGTCGTGTACAAAATGCTTTCCGCTGGCAGCACCACGGGGGTGTTCCAGCTGGAATCGGGCGGGATGCGGCAGCTGATTATGTCCATGCGGCCGGACAATATCGAGGATCTGATTGCGGCGATTTCCCTTTACCGCCCGGGGCCGATGGAGTCGATCCCGGCCTATCTGGAAAACCGGCAGCACCCGGACAGGGTGCGCTACAAGCACCCGATGCTTGAGCCGATTCTATCAGTGACAAACGGCTGCATCATCTACCAGGAGCAGGTGATGCAGATTTTCCGGGAGCTTGCCGGCTTCAGCTACGGCGAGGCCGACCTTGTGCGCCGGGCAATGTCCAAAAAAAAGCACGAGGTCATGCAGCAGGAGGGCAAAAAGTTCATCTATGGCAGCGACGAGCCGGGCAGCAGCTGCGACGGGTGCATCCGCCGCGGCATCCCCGAGCAGACCGCGCGGGAAATCTACGACGAGATGGCTTCCTTTGCCTCCTATGCGTTCAACAAGTCCCACGCGGCGGCTTACGCCTATGTCGCGTACCAGACGGCGTTTTTGAAATGCCACTATCCGGTGGAGTTCATGGCGGCGCTGCTCACCTCCATCATGGACAGCACCGACAAGGTGATCGAGTATGTCGCGGAGTGCCGCAACGAGGGCATCGAGGTGCTGCCGCCCGACATCAACGTCAGCCTGCACGGCTTTACGGTGGACGGCGCGTCCATCCGCTTTGGGCTGCTGGCGGTCAAAAGCGTCGGCCGCAGCCTGATTACCTCCATCATCCAGGAGCGCACCCGCAACGGGGCGTTCGTCTCGTTCTTCGATTTCTGCAAGCGGATGCATTCGAGCGAGCTGAACAAGCGCGCGCTGGAAAACCTGATTAAGTGCGGCGCGTTTGACGGGTTCGGCGTCTCCCGCAAAAGCATGGTGCAGGGAATGGACAGCGTGCTGCGGGACATCGAGGACACCGACCGCAACAATGTCGCCGGGCAGTACGACCTGTTCTCCATGCAGGCGGAGGAGAGCGGCGGCAGCCGCGAGGCGGTGCTGCCCGATGTCGGGGAATACGACAATCAGGAGCTGCTGGTCTTTGAAAAGGAGCTGACCGGCATGTATCTGTCCAGCCACCCGCTGCGGCAGTATGAGCAGGCGCGTAAGCAGATTACCGGTGCGCAGGTGCGGGACTTTTTGCGGGAGGACGCGCTCAAGTACGACAATCAGACGGTCAAGCTGCTGGTCACCATCGCCTCCGTGCGCGCCAAAATCACGCGCAGCAACCAGACCATGGCGTTTGTGAATATCGAGGACATGACCGGCGCGCTCGAGATGATGGTGTTCCCCCGGGTGCTCGATCAGTATGTGCAGCTGCTTAAGGAAAACAACATCGTCGTGGTCTCCGGCCGGATCTCCATCAAGGAGGACGACGCGGTCAAGCTGCTCTGCGAGCAGGTGATGCTGGCCGACGATTATATCCGGGACGGCGGAGCGGCGTTTGCGGCGCGCGAATCCAGGCGCGGGCAGGGCGGCGGCGCGTCCTCGCCGCGCGGCGGGGACGCAGATGCGCGCGGCAGCTATGCCCGTAAAGCGAAAAAGCTTTACATCAAGCTCTCTTCCCGGGACGATCCAAAAAAGGAACGCGCGTTCGCGCTGCTGCAAATTTTTGACGGAGCGCTGCCGGTGTATGTTTTTCATGCAGATACGCGGCAGACCCTGCTTGCGCCGCGCTCGCTGTGGTGCGACGGCGGCGAGGTGCTTGTCCGGGAGCTGCGGGCGCTGCTCGGCGCGGAGAATGTGCGGCTGCTGGAAAGCGGCGGGGCGTAGCGCCGCGGACACTTTGCCACGGCGGCACCCGGCCGTGCGGCTGGGGAACCGGTGCTTTTCGCAGACGGCGGCGTGCGCGGCGCATCGGAAAATAAGCCGCCGCGCGCGGCTTGCCGCGGCGTGACCCGAATGCCGGCGCGGCGCAATTTGTGCGCAGGCATAAAAAAGCAATTGCATTTCGGCGATACATAGTGTAAGATTGAAACGAAAATTGCGAGGAAAGGGTGGGGGACTATGACTGACAAAAAGCAGAAAACAATCGGCGTGCTGACCAGCGGCGGCGACGCGCCCGGCATGAACGCGGCAATCCGCGCGGTGGTTCGCTCCGCGCTGACCAAGGGGATGAAGGTGTACGGGATCCGGCGCGGATACAACGGCCTGCTGGACGGCGACATGTACGACATGGGGCTGCGCAGCGTTTCCGAAATTATCCACCGCGGCGGCACCATTCTGTATACCGCAAGAAGCGCCGAATTCAACACGCCCGAGGGGGTGCAGGAGGCGCGCAAGATGTGCGAGCGCAAGGGCATCACCGGGCTTGTCACCATCGGCGGGGACGGCACCTTCCGCGGCGCGAAGGAACTGTGCGACGTGGGGGTGCCCTGTGTGGCAATCCCCGGCACAATCGACAACGACATGTCCTGCAGCGAATACACAATCGGCTTTGACACGGCGCTCAACACCGCCATGCAGATGGTGGACAAGCTGCGCGACACGGCCATGTCGCACGACCGGTGCAGCGTGGTTGAGGTGATGGGTCGCCATGCCGGTTACATGGCGCTCAACATCGGCGTGGCCTGCGGCGCGCTCGCGATTGTCGTGCCGGAAAAGCCGCTCGATTTTGAAAAAGAGATCGTCGAGAAGATGTTTTATACCCAGAGCACCGGCAAGCGCCACTTCATCATCGTTGTGGCCGAGGGCTGCGCCGGCGGCGCGAACGATATCGCGAAAAAAATCACCGAAGCGACCGGTATTGAGGCGCGCGCGACCATCCTCGGCCATGTGCAGCGCGGCGGCTCACCTACCCTGCGCGACCGGGTGGTCGCAACCGAGATGGGCTTCCGTGCGGTTGACCTGCTGGAGGCGGGGATGAACAACCGGGTGATTGTTATGCGCAACGGCGTTGTCACGGATATCGACATCAACGAGGCGTTCAGCTCCACAAAGCAGATTGACTTCACGCTGCTCAACAATTCCGAGAAAATCTCCATCTGATTTGCGGGAATTGCGAAGCCGCCGGACAAACCATGCCCGGCGGCTTTGGCCTGTTCCGGGGCGGCTTTGCGGCCGAATTTGGGCAGCTGAAGGGGGCATTAACTCCGCCGCACGGAATGCCGGGGAAGCGTTTTTGCCCCAAAACACAGCGGATTTTTGCCGAAAAAGCGCGAAAGCCGGCACCCTTTCGCCCCTGTTTGAATATAGTTGAACAGGCGGTGAGGGAAAATGAGAAGAACAAAAAGAGCGGTGCCGGGCAAAAAAATCAGGCGGACAGTCTGCGCCGCGGTGGTTTTGGCGGTGCTGGCGGCGGCTGTCAGCCTGATTTCGGGCAACCTGAAGCCGGTGATTCAGACCATCAGCGCAAACCAGGCAAAGATTCTGTGCACCTCCGCCGTCAACAAGGCAGTGGTGGATGAGCTGGAGCGGCTGTATGTCGACTACGACGCGCTTGTCCACGTCATCAAGGATCCCGTCAGCGGCCAGATTATCGCGATTGAGACCAACGCGGTTGAGGTAAACAAGCTGAAAGCGCTGCTGACCGACGCCGTCAACGAGAAGCTTGCGGTGATTCCGGAGCAGAGCGTGCGCATCCCAATCGGCACCCTGTCCGGCATTGAGTTTTTGTCCGGGCGGGGGCCAAAGGTTCGGCTGAAGATGCTGCCAAGCTCAAACGTGGAGACCAATCTCCTTAACCAGTTCGACACGGCGGGCATCAATCAGACCCATCATCAGATCATGATTGAGTTTAAGGTTGAGATGACGGCGATCCTTGCGCCGTATTCCACCTCGGTTGTTGTGACGACCAACGTCTGCATCGCGGAAACAGTGATTATCGGCAACGTGCCCGAAACCTACGCGGCTTTTTGAGCGCAGGGCGGCCGCCGCACGCGGGAAAGGCGACAAATTCCCATAGAAAACGGCGGATAAAAATGATAGAATAGCAGGGGAGAATTCGCTGCGGCGGCTTGACTGCCGCGGCAAATTGCGGATAACCAAAATGCGCCCGATGCGGAGGAGCGGACAGAAAATGACACAGGCGGAACAGGCTAGGCAGCGGGTCGAACAGCTGCGCGAACAGCTCAATTATCACGCAAAGCTGTATTATGAGCAGGATAACCCGGAAATTTCCGATTATGAATACGATATGCTGCTGCGTGAGCTCGTTGAGCTGGAACGGCAGTATCCGGGGCTGAAAACCCCCGATTCGCCGACCGAGCGTGTCGGCGGCGCGGCGGACGGCAAGTTCACCAAGGTGATCCACGCGGTCAAGATGGAGAGCCTGCAAAACGCGTTTTCACGGCAGGAAATCGAGGACTTTATCCGGCGGGTCGGTGAAGAGGCCTCGCAGGCTGAATTTGTCGTGGAGCAGAAAATCGACGGGCTTTCGGTCTCGCTGGAATACGCAAACGGGCTGTTTGTGCGCGGCTCCACGCGCGGGGACGGGATGACCGGGGAGGATATCACCGAAAACCTCAAAACAATCCGCTCCATCCCGCACCGGCTGAGCGGCGCACCCGAATTTCTGGAGGTTCGCGGCGAGGTCTTTATGCCCAAAGAGAGCTTTGCCGCGATTGTGGCGCAGCAGCAGGCGGAGGGGATTTCCCCGTTTAAAAACCCGCGCAACGCGGCGGCCGGCTCCCTGCGCCAGAAGGACAGCGCCGTCACCGCTGCGCGCAATCTGGATATATTCATCTTCAATGTGCAGCAGAGCAGCCGCGCGTTTGAGACCCACGCGCAGGCGCTCGACGCCCTGCAAACGCTCGGCTTCCACGTCTCGCCAAGCCGGGCGGTCTGCCGAACAGCGGCGGAGATTATGGCCGAAATCGAGCGCATCGGGCAGATGCGGCGCGGCCTGCCTTATGACATCGACGGCGCGGTCGTCAAGCTCAACAGCCTGCGCGACCGCCCGGTGCTCGGCTCCACAAACAAATTCCCGCGTTGGGCTATCGCGTTCAAATACCCGCCGGAGATTAAGGAGACCCGCCTGCTCGATATCGAGGTCGCCGTTGGCAGAACCGGCGTGCTGACCCCGACGGCGGTCTTTGAGCCGGTGCTGCTGGCGGGCTCGACCGTGTCGCGCGCCGTGCTGCACAATCAGGATTTCATCGACGAGCTGGACATCCGGCTTGGGGACATGGTTGCTGTGCGAAAAGCGGGCGACGTCATCCCCGAGCTTGTGCGGGCGTTTGACCACCAGCCCGGATCCGAAACTTTCCGGCTGCCCGAGGTTTGCCCGGCGTGCGGGGAAAGGGTCAGCCGCCTGCCGGAGGAATCGGCGCTGCGGTGCCTCAACCCCGAGTGTCCCGAACAGCGCCGGCGCAATATCATCCACTTTGCCTCGCGCGGCGCGATGGATATCGAGGGCATGGGGGAGGCGACGGTCGACCGCCTGCTGGAACACGGCTATATTCACGGCGTCGCGGACATTTACGCGCTCAGCCGGGAGCAGCTGCTGACTCTAGACAAGGTCAAGGACAAATCTGCGGACAACCTGCTGCGGGCGATCGAGGTCAGTAAAGGCAATAACCTTGACAGGCTGATTTTTGCGCTCGGCATCCGGAATGTAGGGCAGAAAGCGGCGACCCTTATCTGTGAGTGGTTCCCGACAATGGCGCAGGTGCGCACGGCGCCGGTTGAGGCGCTGTCCGCCATTGACGGAATCGGCACGGTGATTGCCCAAAGCCTGGTGCGCTTTTTTGAGACCGCGGGCGCGGCGGATCTCGTTGAACGGCTGGCGGAATACGGGGTAAACATGACGTATGTCAGCCCGCGGGAATCCAATCTGCTTGAGGGGAAGACCCTCGTGGTAACCGGGTCGCTCGAGACGCTGAGCCGCGACGAAGCAAACGCTCTCATCCTCAATAACGGCGGCAAGGCGGCGGGCTCAGTCAGCAAAAAAACCAGCTATGTCGTGGCGGGGGAGAATGCCGGCAGCAAGCTTGCAAAGGCGAACGAGCTCGGCATCCCGGTGCTCACCGAAACCGAGTTTTTGCAGATGTTGGGCAAGGCCTGATCCGGCCGCGCCGGCCGCGCTGCGCGGGATTGGCTCGGCGGGATGCAGGGCTGCCCGGCTGTTTTCAGAGCACAGCGTGTTGGCTCATGCTGTGGCGGCGGGCGATTTGAGCAGCGATTGTGCGGGAGAGGCAAAACGGGGCACGCGGAGCCGCCTTTCAGACTGCCGTTTGTAAGGGCGCGGGGTGCCGGTTTGCGTGCGTCTTTGCCTGTATGAACAAAAGCCTGCCGGCCTTTTGCCGTGCGCGTCCCCTGTCCATATCGTTTTGCCGGATAAAGAATAACCGGCGATTTTAAGAACAGGGAAGGCGATTGACAGCTTCAAGCCCGCCTGAACGGCTGCCATGGTTAAGACGGAACATTGGCAGCCGCATGAGAGCACATGGATATGGTCTGTGCGCGCTGTTTTCGCGCAAAGGTGCGATGGGATAAAGCAAGAACCGTAAAGCGGGGAGAGCAGGAACAGAGCCAGCCTGGCCGCAAGCGGGGGCAGGGTATAAAACAGCGCAAGACGTTTGTGGCGGGGTGCCCAGCCCGCGCCGGTTGCCGGGCATTTGGATGATTCTGTTCTGTCCCGGCAAGCCCCTAGAAAGGCGCCCCCCCCTTTTCTCCGGGCGTTGCGGGTTCTGAGCATCCGCCGGTTTCCGCCGCGCGCCGGGCATTTTTGCCGCCATGCATCCGCCCCGGCTTTTGCTGGCCGCCGGGCGAAAGCGGCGGCAAACGCCCCGGAGCCCGGCTGCTTTGCGCGGCGTTGAACAATCGGCGGCCGCGTGCTATACTATTCAGGATGATTTTACCGATCTGCCGGATTGCCGGAGCGCCTTTCCCGCCGGGAGGGGCGCCCGCGCAATCGGGCTGTGTGGAGGACAGGCATGACGCAACAGAACCGCTCCGACGAATACGAGACCTTCGCGGAAGCGTTGAAAAACAGTATCCTGGCGCTGCTGATTCCGGCCTTACTGGTTGTGGCGGTCTTGACCCTTTCCGCCGTAATCCGGTCGGTCAAAAGCAGCAGCGAGCTCTTTCATTCCGACTTGCAGCCCAAAATGCCGGAGCTGCACCCAATCGAAACGGAGGAGCTGGAGGGCGTGGGCGCGGTCGGGACGATCCTCACCGAGACGACGCCGGTGGACGACAGCTATTTTGCGGACGCGCTGTTTGTCGGCGACTCGCTGTGCGACGGTGTCCGGGTTTATACGCAGGTTTTTCCCGGCTACCGCACGGCGACAAAGGTCGGGCTTGGGATCGACGCGCTGCTGTACCAGCCCTTTGCGTCGGTTACGGACGGGGAGAACCTGTCCGCAATCGACCACGTTTCCACTATCAAGCCCTCAAAGCTCTATATCATGATTGGCACAAACGACCTTGTGTGGAACGACCCCGCGAAAATGGCGGAATCCTACGGCGCGTTTATCGACGAGGTGCTCGCGCGGCTGCCGGGCTGCAAAATCGTGGTTGAGTCAATACCGCCGACCACGGCGCGGACGGCCGCCCAGCGCCCGATGATGTCCGCCGAGCGCATCACGGCCTACAATGAGCATCTCAAGCAGCTCGCCATTGATAAGGGCGTTTATTTTCTGGACGTCCATTCGGTTATTGTAGGTGCAGACGGCTATATGCCCGAGGAAATAGCGGCGAATGACGGATATCATATGAACGCGTCCGGCTATCAGCTTTGGTGCAATTATATGAAGAGCCACCCGATTCAGAGCGACGCCTCCTTTTCCATCGGGGCAGACGGGCGGATTCAATACACGCAGACCGAGCAGCCGGCAGCTGCGCAGGACAGTGAACCGCAGCCGCCGGCCGAATAGACCGCGGAACCGGAAGCGGAGCCCAATGCCGCGGAGCCAAATCAGGAGTCATCGGCGGCTTAAGCCGCGAAATATCGGTGTCACAGCGAGCACCGTTTCCCCAAGCCGCGCCCACATCGCCGCAGGCGGCCTGCCGACAGAGCCTCCCGGCCGAAAAATTCGGCTGCATCCGTTGATTTTTTATAAAACGGTTGCATAACTAAAGCAGAGGGATTAGATTGGTTTGGCTTTGCAATTGGCGTGGAGGTGCATTCGGATGACCGGTACAGGGGCGATTGGCTCGAATCTGGGGGCGGGGTATGCCGCTTTGCAGGAACAGCAGAAGCAGCTGCGCGGGCAGCTGGAGGCTCTTGCCCAAACCGTGCAGCCGGCCAACAGCGCCGCGCCGGAAAAGCAGGCGGGCAGCCCAACCCAGGAAAGCGGGGCGCAGACTATCCGCCGGATGCAGCAGGAGGCGGAAAGCCGCGGCGACTCGGCGGTGACGCAGATGGCGGATGCGCTTTCGGAGCAGCAGGAAGAGGCAAAGACGCTGTTTGACCGGATGCAGGAGGCCAAGGCGAAGGCGGACGAGATGCGCGAGCGGTTCAAAATCCCGCAGAACGGGCAGCGGTACGGCTACGCGGCGATTGAGGCGTATGCGCGGATTGCGCGCGCCAGCAGCCCGGCGCAGGCGAGCGCGGCGGCCGGATATGCGCGGCGGCAGCTGGTGCAGTGCCAGGCGGCGCTTCGCAGCGACGAGGAAAACACGGGGAAAATCAAGGCCGCGGCGCGGCAGCTGCAAAAAGCGATCGGGCGCGCGGGGCGAAAAAAAACACAGCTTGCGGAGGAGGCCCGCGCGGAAGTACGCGCGGAAAAGGCTGAGCGGGAAGAACAGGCGCGCGAGGCAATGCGCAGGCGGCAGGAGCTGCGGCACAGGCAGACCATGCGGCAGCTGCGCGAGCGCGGCTATCTGCACGAGGCGACTATCTCGCACATGCAGCAGGAGCAGATCGGCATCGAGCAGGCCGAACGGCGAATGCAGTTTGAGGCGGCTGCGGGCACGGGAACCGCTTCGGTCGCCGCGCCCGAAGCAGCTGCGGGATCTGGAACCGCCGCTTTGCCGGCCGATTTTTCCGGCGAGTTCTGATCTGTGCGGCGTTCTGATAAACGCCCGGCAGGCCGACAGCGAGTACCTTTTTGGCTGCCCATAACGCGGCTGCGTGGCAAAGCGGAAGGCGGCGGGGTGTGGCCGCCTGAATGTGAAAACCGTTGCGGCGAAAGAACCGGCAGAAACAAAAAGCGGCACTGTTTATAATAGAACCAGAGGAAAAGCCCCGGCAGAGCCGGGGCTTTTTTATCTGCCCGCAAAGCGGCTTCCCGCAGGCCGCCGGGCATTCTTTCGCTGCGGATTCCCCGTGCAGCTCGGCGACCGGCAAGTCCGGATCATTTGCCTTTTGAATAAACCGCTCTTTTGGGGGCAGGCAGCAGGCCGCGCGCCCTTGCGATAAGGCGAAGGGACACGGGACTGCCCGCCACCCGCCGGGCTGAGATTGTCTGCAACGTGGGAAGAGGCCGCTTCTACCGAAGCGGCCTCTGTTCGGTCCTTGCGCCGGAATCGCAGCAGCCGGAAGCCGCTGGGCTTCCCCCGGCGCGCTCAATCAAAATAGAACAGCTCCTCGAACTTTTTGTCCAGCGCGATGCAGAGAATCAGCGCCAGCTTTGCGGTTGGGTTGAACTGCCCGTTTTCTATCGAGCTGATTGTGTTGCGGGACACGCCGACCAGCTCGGCCAGCTGCGACTGGGTCAGCCCGCACTCGCTCCGCGCCGCCCGCAGGCGGTTTTTCAGCACAAATTCCTCCTTCATAGCCGTCCGTTTGCCAGCGCAAGCGCGTAGAGCACAACAAAAAACACAAACAGCACAGTGTAAACCGCGGCGACGACGACCTCGTGCCGGCGGCGCAGCTTGACGGCCTTGTACACGAACAGAGGGGACAGGATGCTGAAATAGGTCGCCCAGCTCTGATAGTTGACCTGCCCGGTGCAGAGCACCTGCAGCACGGCCGTCACGCAGCAGAACAGCATCCCGGCCTGCGCGCCCAGCTTGCCCGCGGCCGCAAGCACCTGCATGTCGCGCTCATCCCCGTTGCGGTTTTCCTCCCGGCTCTTTTGCAGTATTTCCTGTTTATCCATCAGGGTCGCTCCTCTCGTTTTGCAAAGTAAACTTGTCATATTCAGTATATATGCGCCAAGTTTACTTGTCAAGCCCCGATCTGCCGCGCCGTTCTAAAGCTTGTCTTGCCGCCGTATACTGTGTTAATCAGCGAAACGGGGAAGCGGATGCGGATGAACCAGATTGACGGCCTGATTGAACAGATGCCCCAGCCCTGCCAGGATTGGCTGGCGGCCTGCCGCCCGGCGCTTGAGCAGGCGGCCGAGTTGCGGTTCCGCACGGGGCGGCACATCACCGCCGTGTGCAGGGATAAGCTGCTGTTCATCGGCCGGGAGGGCGCGCAGCCTTCGCCGGGTGCGGGGATGCCGGTGGTCAGCCGGGAGATGCTGGCGGAAATCGTGAGCGCGCTGTGCGAATTTTCGGTTTACACGCACAGCGAGAGCCTGCGGGCGGGCTACCTGACCATAAAGGGCGGGCACAGGATCGGCCTGTGCGCGGCGATGAGCCCCAATGGCGGCGCCGCGCTCGACTCCATCAGCTCCATCAATCTGCGCATCGCCAACGAGCGGATCGGGTGCGGCGAGGCGCTTGCGGAGATTGCCGCGGGGCGGGGGCTGCGGTCGGTTCTTCTCTGCGGCCCGCCGCTGAGCGGCAAAACAACCGTGCTGCGGGACTGCGTCAGGAGCCTGTCGGATGCGCCGCGGTATATCCAGTGCGCCCTGCTCGACGAAAGGGGCGAGCTTGCGGCCATGCACGGCGGCCGCTCCCCGTTCCGGCTCGGCGAATGCACCGACGTCCTTGAGCGGATGGACAGGCGCCGCGCGTTCGAGCACGCCCTGCGCACCCTCAGCCCGCAGCTTATTGCCTGTGACGAGCTGGGCGGCGCGGCGGATCTGGAGCTGCTGGCCGACTGCGCGCGCAGCGGCGTGCGGGTGGCGGCGACGGCCCACGCGGCGAGCCTCGCCGACCTGAAGCGGCGGGCGGGGCTGTGGCGCACGGTGGAGGCGGGGCTGTTCGATTCGGTCGTGTTCCTCAGCCCGCCGCCGCAAATCGGGGCGCTGGCCGGGCAGTACCGGGTGGTCGGCTGAGCAGGCGGGCGCGGGCTGCGGGGCGGCGAAACGGACGCAGCGCGGTTTTTCATAGCCCGGCTTTGGCCGGACGCCGGCAGGGTGCGGGATTTCCGGAAAACGGCCTGCGCGGGCTGTGGCGGTCATATACGGCAGATGCCGCCGCGCTTATCGGGGAGCGGAAAAATCGCCGCGCGCGTCGAGGGGCAGAGCCGCATACGGAACCAAACGGGAATGGATTCTGTCCGTCGGTTTTTGAATGCGGCGGCCGGGTGCGGCGATACGGCGCGGCGGCTCGGCCGGGGATCCCGGGAAGAAAAAGGGTTTGATTCAAAAAAGAAAAAGGATGCGTGAGAAGGATGAAATTGGTTGGCGCGTTGTTTCTTGTGGTCTCGGCCTATGTGCTCGGCGCTCTGATTCGCGCGGAGAAGCTGCGGGGGGAGGAGATTCTGCGCACGCTGCTGCTGTTCCTGCGCAGGGTGCGGGACAATATCGAATACGGCGCAAGCCCGCTGCGGGAGCTGGTTGACCGCTGCGCCGCGGACGAGCGGTATGCCGCGCTCGACTTCCTGCCCGGCGCCCTCGGCCGGCTGGAGGCGGGGGAGCCGTTAAAGACGGCGCTGTGCGGCGCGTTTTGGGATTCCGACTGCGCCACAAAGCTGGACAAAGGGGACGCGCAGGAGCTGGGGCGGCTGTTTGAGCAGATCGGGGAATCGCTGGACGCGGTGGCGGTGCGGTCGCTCGACTATCTCGGCAGCCGGCTGCAGGACTCCCTTGCGCTGCGGCAGGAACAGAACAAAAAGCAAAAGGGATTTTATGAGTCGCTCTGCTCGCTTGCGGGCGCGGCCGTCGCGATCCTCCTCCTCTGAGAGTAAGAGCGGAAGATAAGGGAGCAAAAACGCATGGATGTCGATTTTATTTTTCAGGTGGCGGCGGTTGGGATCATCGTCGCGGTGCTCAGCCTTGTGCTGACCCGGGCGGGGCGGGAGGAGCAGGCGATGCTGACGACCCTGGCGGGGCTGATTGTTGTGCTGATGATGGTCATCAGCAAAATCAACGACCTGTTCCTTGTCGTCAAAAGTGTTTTTGGGCTTTGAAGCATGGAGCAGTCGGTGTTTTCCCTGGTTGGGCTGTGCCTGCTGGCCGCGATGCTGGTGCTGGTGCTGCGGCGGCGGAACCCCGAGCAGGCCTTTGCGCTCACCGTTGCGGCAAGCTGCGTGGCCGGCATTTACCTGTTTGGGCAGCTGGCGCCGCTGCTGGAACGGGTGCAGGCGCTGGGCGCCCTTGCGGGCTCGGCCGGGTTCGAGTGCGTGCTCAAGTCCATCGGCATCTGCCTGCTGACCCAGACGGCCTGCGACACCTGCGCCGATTTTGGGCAAACCGCGATGGCGGGGAAGATTGAGCTTGCGGGCAAGCTCGCGATTTTGACCGTCTCGCTGCCGCTGGTTGAAGCCATGCTGTCGGTTGTGGAATCGCTGTTGGGGTGATTGAATGAAAAAACTGGCCTGCGTTCTGCTGGCGCTTTTGCTGGCATTTACCCCGGTTTACGCGGCGGCCGCGGAACTGGACGACTACGCAAAGCAGAGGGCGGACGACGCGCTCGCGAACGCCCCGGAATCGGTGCGGGCGTATTACGCGGGGGAGGATTCGGCGCAGTTCGGCTTTACTGCGCTGTGGGAGATTCTGCGCGCAGAGCTCGGCGAAACGAAGGCGCTTTTTAAAAAGCCGGCCGAGCTGTTCGGGCTGGTGGTCGCCATCAGCCTCGCGTTCGCGCTGCTGTCCAATTTTGGGGAGGGCCGCGCGCTCGAGCGCAACCCGGCGCTGCGGGCGTGCGTCTGCGTATCGGTTGCGCTTTGCACCGTGTCGGGGGTGATTGGCCTGATGCAGTCCGCATTCGCGGCGCTGGACGCGGGACGAGCCTTTGTGGCGGGCTTTGTGCCGGTATTTGCCGGGGTGATGGCGTCGGGCGGCAGCGTGACCGGGGCGGCGCTCTACGGTTCGGCGCTGATCGGCCTGTCAACCGTGATTTCCGAAACGGCAGCGGGGATTCTGCGGCCGCTGGTGGGGGTGATGGCGGGTCTGTCGGTCGTGTCCGGCACGCAGGACAGCGGGTTCCTGTCCCTGGTTGCGGCCATCAAGCGGACGGTGCTTTGGATACTGGGCGGCGCAACCACCCTGTTTTTGGGGCTTGTCAAGCTGCAATCCATCGCGGCGGCGCACACCGACTCGCTCGCGTTCCGCACCTCGCGCTTTCTGGTCAGCAGCGCAATCCCGGTCATCGGCGCGTCCGCAAACGAGGCGCTCGCGACGGTGAGCGGCAGCCTTTCGGTGATCCGCAGCACAACTGGGATGATCGGGGTCGCCTCGGTCTGCGCAATCTTTCTGCCGCCGCTGCTGCACTGTGTCCTGTGCGGCGCGGCGCTCTATTTCGGCTCGGTCATCGGGGAACTGTTCGGCGCCCCGGAGCCGGCGCGGGCGGCAAGGTCAATCAAATCCTGCATCGACCTGCTTGTCGCGCTGCTGGCGCTCTATTTTATGATGGTGGTTGTCTGCACGGCGGTGATGATGAATGTGGGGGTGAACCAGTGAACGCCTTTTTGCGGGATTTCGGCCTGACCGTCTGCACCGGCGCGGTGGTTGTCGGGCTGTGCGGCTTTGTCGTGCCAAACCGCGCCACGGGCAGGGCGGTGCGCGCGGTGCTGGGGCTTTATATGGCGCTGATTTTGCTTGCGCCCATCCTGCGCGGCGGCCTTGCGCTGCCCGCGATTCTGCCGGACGGCGATGCGGCGGCCTACGACCCGCAGCAGGCCGCCGCGCAGACCGACGCGCTGGTTGCCGCACAGCTGGAGCAGACCCTTGCCGAGGATATCCGGCAGGCGCTGCTTGCCCGGCTTGGGCTGCGCGCGTGGCTGGTGGAGGCGCCGGTACATATCGACGAGGGGCGCGGCATATATTGTGACAAGGTTGTGATCGGGACAGAGCTTCAATATCAAGGATTGGAAAGCGAGGCGCGCGCGCTGGTGGAGGAACTGGCCGCTGCGCCAACGGAATTCAGATATGCATGAACAGGATAACGACAAACAGAAAAAACAGGGACTGCGCGCGCTGCTGCGGGACAAAAAAGGCCGCCAGGCGCTGGTGTGCACGGCGGTGGCCGCGGCGGGGATTCTGCTGATTCTCCTTTCCGGCGCCCGGCCGGAAGCACAGCAGGACGCCGCGGCGCTGCCGGATGAGGACGCGTATAACGCGCGCTATGTCGCCGAATTGCAGGCGAATCTCGCCTCCATCATCACCAAAATCGCCGGCGTGGGCGACGCGCAGGTGCTGGTGACCCTCGAGACGGGGGTGCAGTATGTCTACGCGACCGAGCACAAGGCCTCCGGCGACCGCACCATGGCCGGCGGGCAGAGCGCGAGCGAGAAATCCACAAGCGAGACGACCTTTGTCGTGGTCGACGCGGCGGGGGGAAAGGCGCCGGTGCTGGTGCAGCGCATCGAGCCGGTGGTGCAGGGCGTTGTGGTGGTGTGCGACGGGGGCGGGCGCGCCGAGGTGCGCCAGGCGGTGACCGACGCGGTGACAACGGCGTGCGGGATCGGCTCCAACCGCGTCACGGTCACAAAAAAGTCCGATTGAATTTTTGGAGGGATGGCTATGAAACGTCCGACACTTCTCAGAAAACAGATTACCATGGTCGCGCTGGTCTTTGCACTTGCGGGCGCGGTCTATTTAAACTGGCGCTTTGCGGCGACGGACAACGAAACGCTGCCGATTACCAATGTGCTCGCCTCGCAGGATGGGCAGGTGGAGGACAGCGTGCCGGTGGCCGCCCAGCCGGACGAAGCCCAGCCGGACGCGGTCGAGACCGAAAAGTATTACGGCGAGGCGCTGTTTGTGTCGACCGACGAAAACAGCTATTCGGACGATTACTTTGCCGAGGCGCGCCTGACCAGAACCCGCAGCCGGGACGAGGCGATCGAGACGCTGCAAAAGGCGCTCAAGCAGACCGACCTGACCGAGGCGGAGAAGGAAAAGCTGACCGCGCAGCTGACGAGCACGGCAGGCGCTATCGCGACCGAGGGGGCGATTGAAAGCCAGGTAAAGGCAAAGGGCTTTACAGACTGCGTCGCCTATCTGAGCGGCGAAAAGGTCAAGGTTGTCGTGCAGTCCGGCGCGTCCGGGCTGACGGCCGGCGAGGTATCCCAGATCAAGGAAATCGTGCTGAACGAAAGCGGCGTCCCGGTGGAGAATATCAGCATTGTCGAGATACAGTAGCCGCGCGCGCCGCCCGGCCGCCGCGGGGAGAAATCGCGGAAAGATGGTTGTATATTATTCATCAAAATGTTATAATCCTAATAAAAGGAGGACGTTTTGATGGTAATTGATAATGCATATCAAACGCCGGGCAGTCTTAAAATTTCGCAGGACGTGCTTGTGTCCATTGCCCGCTTTGCCGCCCTCGAGATTGACGGGGTGGACAGCGTGTCCACCGGCAACTCGGGCGTAAAGGGGATGCTGACCCGGGCAAATTATACAAAGCCGATCCGAATCGAGCTGCTGGACGAGGTTGTCAACGTGGAAATCAGCATCGTCGTCCGGCAGGGCGTGAAGATTCAGCAGGCCGCCGCGGCGGTTCAGCAGAACGTGAAAAACGCGATTCAGAGCATGACCGGGCTCGCCGTCGCGCGGGTCGACATTGTCGTCGCGGGTCTTGCGCCCGCGGGCACGCCGGCCGAAACGCACTGACAATAAGCCCTCCATCAGGCCGTGTGCCGCGGAGGGTCTTGTTTTATTTGAAAAGGAATTTTTAAACGATTATGACAAGACGCGACTCTCGAAAAACGGCGTTTTCCCTTGTGTTCCAGCTGCCGGCGAACGAAATGAGCTACGACGAGCTGGTTGAGCTTGCCGCGGAGGATGCGGACATCGAGCTGGACGAGTTCTGCCTCTCCGTTTTAAAGCACACGGTGGACAACCTCATCCAGATCGACGCCGCCATTGCGCCCCACCTGAAAAAGTGGACGATTGCGCGGCTGCCGCGGGTTTCGCTTGCGGTGCTGCGCATCAGCTGCGCGCAGCTGATGTTCATGCCGGAGCTGCCGGACAGCGTCGTCATCAACGAGGCGGTCGAGCTTGCGAAGGAGTACGGCGCGCAGGAGGAATACGCCTTTGTCAACGGGACGCTGCGCAGCGTCAACGAGGCGCTGCACGGGGCAAAAAAATGATCGCGCTGGGGATTGACACAAGCAATTACGCCACCAGCCTTGCGCTGGTTGACCTGCGGCAGACCCGAATCCTGGCGCAGGTCAAGCTTATGCTGGAGGTGAAGCCCGGCGCGCTCGGCCTGCGCCAGAGCGACGCCGTTTTTGCGCATATCAAGAACCTGCCCGGCGCGCTGGGTAGCCTGTTTGCGCAGTCCGGCGGGGCGCGAATCGGCGCGGTCGGGGTGTCGGTTCGCCCGCGGGACGAGGCCGGGTCGTACATGCCCTGCTTTCTGGCGGGGCGCGCGGCGGCCGCGGCGGCGGCCGGGGCGGCGGGCGTGCCGGTGTATGAATACGCCCACCAGGCGGGGCATGTCATGGCCGCCCTGTTCGGCACGGGGCTTGCGCGGGAGCGCGAGCTCGCGTTCCTCGCGTTCCACGCCTCGGGCGGCACAACCGACGCGCTCGACTGTTCGCTCAAAGAAAACTGCCTTTCGGTGCAAAAGCTCGCAACCTCGCTCGATCTGTTTGCCGGGCAGGCGGTCGACCGGGTGGGCGGGATGTTAGGCTATCCGTTCCCGTCCGGGCAATATCTGTCCGAAATCGCGGAACATTCGGGCTATAATCAGGTGATGAAGCCGGTTTTAAAGCAGGGGAGCTGCTGCCTTTCCGGGCTGGAAAACAAATGCCGCAGGCTGTATGATGACGGCACGCCGCCGCAGGATGTGGCGCGGTACTGCCTGCGCTCAATCGGGGAGACGGTGGCTGCCATGGTCGGGCCGCTTGAACGCGCCCGCCCGCAGCAGCCGATTCTGTTTGCCGGCGGGGTTCTTTCCAGCGAGCTGATCCGGCGGCAGCTGCGCGCGCGGTTCCCGCAGGCGCGATTCTGCGAGCCTGCGTATCTTTCCGCCGACAATGCGGTCGGCGTGGCGGCGCTCGCCTGCCGGGAGATGGAGCAATATGAATGAAAGCATTTGCGTGAGCGCGCTTAACCGCTATGTCAAGCTGCTGCTGGAGACGGACGAGGTGCTCAGCCAGATTTGGGTGGAGGGGGAGATTTCCGGCCTTGTGGCGCACAGCCGCTCCGGCCACCTGTATTTTACGCTCAAGGACGCGGCGGCCTCGGTCAAGGCGGTGATGTTCCGCTCTTACGCCGCCCGCCTGCGGTTTATCCCGCAAAACGGGATGCAGATTGCCGCGCGCTGCAGGGTCTCCCTGTATGAACGGGACGGCGCGTTTCAGCTGTATGTGGAGGATATCCTGCCCAAGGGGGCGGGGGACGCGGCGGCGCAGCTGCGCCGGCTGAGCGAGAAGCTGGAACGGGAGGGCTTGTTTGCCCCCGAACGGAAGCGGCCGCTGCCGGCGTTCCCGCGCAGGATTGCGGTGGTCACCTCCGAATCGGGGGCGGCAATCCGCGACGTGCAGAGCGTTGCGTCCCGGCGCTGGCCGTTTGCCCGGCTGGAGCTTTACCCCGTCAACGTGCAGGGGATGTTTGCGGTTGAGGGCATTTTGGACGCGTTTCGCCGGATTGCCGCGCAGCCGGGAATCGACGAGGTTCTGCTGACCCGGGGCGGCGGCTCCAAGGAGGATCTGTGGATTTTTAACGACGAATCCCTTGTGCGGGCGGCCGCGGCGCTTCCGCAGCCGCTGGTGTCCGCCGTCGGCCACGAGATCGACGTGACCCTTGTCGACTGCGTCGCCGACCTGCGCGCGGCGACCCCCTCGGCCGCGGCGGAGCTGATGCTGCCCGACGCGGCCGCGATGCTCGCTTCGGCGCGGGTTGGCCTTGCGGAGATGAAGGCGGGGCTTCTGCGGCTTGTGGGGGAGGGTCAAACCCGGCTTGCCGCCTGCGCCGAACCGCTCCGGGCGTTTGCCGCCGCGCCGTTTGCCGGCCAGCAGCAGCGGCTGGAGCACGCCGCGGCCTACTGCGATGCGCTCAGCCCGCTGAAGGTCGTGCTGCGCGGATACACCGTCGCGATGCTCCAAAGCGGGCGGGTTCTCTCCTCGGTGGAGGGGGTCGCCGCGGGGGACAAGCTCGGCCTGCGCCTGCGGGACGGGCGGCTGCACTGCACGGTGGACAGGGTGGAAAAAGAGGAGTTGCAGAATGGATTGTAAGCTTAGCTTTGAACAGGCGGTCGCGCGGGTCGAGGAGATCGGCGCGGCGCTGGCCGCCGGCAGCGCGACGCTGGAGGAATCGGTGGCGCTGTATAAAGAGGCGGGGGAGCTGATTCAATACGCCGGAACGCTTTTGAGCGCCGCCCGGCTGGAGATTGAAACGCTGACCGGCCAGGCCGGGGAGGACGCACAATGAATTACGAAACGCAGCTTGCGGCCTATCGGGAGATGACCGAGCGCGGCCTTGCGGCGCGCATGGACGCGCAGCGGGCGGATTCGCGGGTGATTGAGGCGATGCGCTACAGCCTGCTTGGGGGCGGCAAGCGGATCCGCGCGGCGCTTTGCCTTGCGGTGTGCGAGGCCTGCGGCGCGCCCGCGGACAGGGCGCTGCCGGCGGCCTGCGCGGTGGAGATGCTGCACGCCTATTCCCTTATCCACGACGACCTGCCCTGCATGGACGACGACGCGCTGCGCCGCGGCAAGCCCGCCTGCCACATCGCGTATGGGGAGACGGTCGCGCTGCTTGCAGGGGACGCGCTGCTGACCCTGGCGTTCGAGACGCTCTGCGAAATGCAGGATGCGGCGGCCTGTGTGCAGACCCTGTCCCGCGCGGCCGGGTGCCTCGGCATGATCCGCGGGCAGGAGCTTGACCTGGAGGCGGAGACCCGCGAGCTTTCCCTTGCGGAGCTGACCGAGCTGGACGCGCGCAAAACCGGCGCGCTGATCCGCGCCGCGGCGCGCATGGGGGCGCTGGCCGCCGGCGCTTCCGGGGCGCAGCTGGCCGCGGCGGATGGATTCGCGCGGGAAATCGGCGTCGCGTTCCAGATTATCGACGATATTCTGGACTGCACCTCGGACACCGGGACGCTGGGCAAGCCGGTCGGCAGCGACGAAGCGCAGAGCAAGCGCACCTATGTCCGCCTTGCCGGGCTGGACGGGGCAAGGCGTGCGGCAAACGAGAGGACGGCGGCGGCGCTGCGCGCGCTCGACGCCGGGTTTTCAGGCGATGCGGGGGCGTTTTTGCGCGCGCTCGCCGAGAATTTACGCGTAAGGGTGATGTAACGCCATGGACGGGCTTCTTGGCACAATTCGCTCCCCGGAGGATTTAAGGCAGCTGAACGACGACCAGCTCAACCGGCTCTGCGCCGAGATTCGCGCCGAGCTGATTTCCTCCGTCTCCCAAACGGGCGGGCACCTTGCCTCCAATCTCGGCGTGGTGGAGCTGACGGTCGCGCTGCACAAATGCTTTGACACCCCGCGGGACACGATTGTTTTTGACGTCGGCCACCAGTGCTATGCGCACAAGCTGCTGACCGGGCGGCAGGCGGATTTTGGCCGGCTGCGCAAAAGCGGCGGCCCTGCGGGGTTCCCCAAGCCGGCCGAGAGCGAGTACGACAGCTTTATCGCGGGGCACAGCGGCACCTCGGTCTCCTCCGCCATCGGGCTTGCGCGCGCCAAGGCGCTGCACGGGGACGACAGCAAAACCATCGCGCTCATCGGCGACGGTTCGATGGTCAACGGGATGGTGTATGAGGCGATCAACAGCCTGGACAGCAGCCTCAAAAACCTGATTGTTATCCTGAACGACAACAAAATGTCCATCTCCAAAAGCGTCGGGTCGCTGGCGGAATATCTGCTGTATCTGCGCACAGATTACAATTACTCCCGCTTCAAGCGCCGCATCCAGCGCTTTTTGGAGCGCGTGCCGCTCATTGGGCCGTTTTTGATGAATACCCTGCTCAAATCCAAAAACGCAATCCGCCGCGCGGTCTATAACGGGACGCTGTTTGAGGAATTCGGGTTCAACTATGTCGGCCCTGTCGACGGGCACAACCTCGCGGATCTCTGCCGCATTTTAAACAATGTCCGCCGGATGAACGGCCCTATTCTGCTGCATGTTTTAACTGTAAAGGGAAAGGGCTTTGCACTTGCGGAGGAGAACCCGGGCGCCTACCACGGCGTCGGCCGGTTCGACCTGGAGGCAGGCAACCCGGACATCTCCCTTGCGGATAGCTATTCCAACACATTCGGCAAGCAGCTGTGCGCCCTTGCGCAGGAGGATCGCCGGATCTGCGCGGTGACGGCGGCGATGAAGTACGGCACGGGGCTGCAATACTTTGCAAAGCAGTTCCCCACACGGTTTTTTGACGTCGGCATCGCGGAGGAGCACGCCGTGACCTTTTGCGGCGGGCTTGCAAAGGGCGGGATGAAGCCGGTATTCGCGGTTTATTCCACCTTTTTACAGCGCGCGGTTGACCAGCTGTTCCACGACATCGCGCTTGGCGGCGCGGACTTCCTGCTGGCGGTCGACCGCGCCGGCCTTGTCGGGGAGGACGGGGAAACCCACCAGGGCGTGTTTGACGCCGCGTTTTTAAGCTCGATTCCCGGCTTTACCGTCCTTTCCCCCAGCAATTACAGCGAGCTGGAGGACTGGCTTGCGCGGCTGCTGCGGACGCCGGGGCCTGCGGCGATCCGCTACCCGCGCGGGGGGTGCGACCGGAACACGCAGGCGTATCGCTCCACCGGCGCGCCCTTCGACCTCATCCAGAACGGGCGGCGCGCGCGGCGGCTGTTTGTGACCTACGGGCGGGAATTTTCCCAGGTGCTGGACGCCTGCGGGCAGTTCGGCCATCCGCCGGACATCCTCAAGCTGAACCGGATCTGGCCGCTTGACCCGGCCGCGGTGGAGGCCGCCATGCGGTACGACCGCATCGTCTTTGCGGAGGAGGGGGTCGCCGCCGGCGGCATCGGGGAGCATTTCCTGCGGCTGCTTGCCGGGCGCGGCTATAAGGGGCGGTATATCTACGCCGCGATTGACCGGCCGGTCATCGCGCACGCGTCGGTTGCGGAGCAGCTGCGCCGCTATTCGCTCGACGGCGCGTCCCTTGCGCGGATTATGCAGGAGGCGGGCTCTGCGCCGCCTGCGCAGGGGGCGATCCAGAAAATTCGGGGGGCTGGGGTAAGTGAAGGAACGGCTTGACCTGCTGCTTGTGCGGCGCAACCTTGTGGAGAGCCGCGAAAAAGCAAAGGCGATTATCATGGCCGGGCTGGTATTTGTCGGCGGCGAGCGCGCGGATAAGCCCGGTATGGCCTACGCCGAGGATGCGGAAATCGAGCTGAAGGGGCTGGACAACGAATTTGTAAGCCGGGGCGGCAAAAAGCTCAAAAAGGCGATGGAGGTCTTTCCGCTTTCGCTTGCGGGCAAGGTCTGCGCGGATATTGGCGCGTCGACCGGCGGCTTTACCGACTGTATGCTGCAAAACGGCGCGGCGCGGGTCTACGCGGTGGATGTCGGCTACGGCCAGCTGGCCTGGAAGCTGCGAACCGACGGGCGGGTCGTCAACCTGGAGCGCACCAACGTGCGCTATATCACCCCCGAGCAGATTCCGGAGCCGCTCGACTTTTTCTCGGTCGACGTCTCCTTCATCTCGCTCAAGCTGATTTTCCCGGCGGTGAAGCCGCTGCTCAGGCCGTCTGCACAGGCCGTCTGCCTGATTAAGCCGCAGTTTGAGGCGGGCAGGGAAAAGGTCGGCAAAAAGGGGGTCGTGCGGGAGAGGGACACCCACATCGAGGTCATCCAAAAGGTTCTCGGCTATGCGCGGGAAAACGGCCTTGCCCCGTGCGGGCTGGATTATTCGCCGATCCGGGGGCCGGAGGGCAACATCGAGTACCTGCTTTTTCTGCAAAACGGCGGCGGAGAGCCGGATATGCCGGACGTCGCGGCGGTCGTGGACGCGTCGCACGCGAATTTGTGATGGGAGCGTAGAATCGGAATGCGAATTTTCCTTTGCCCGAATACGGACGAGCAGAAACACATCGACGCGGCGCGCGCCGTCGCCCAAAAGCTGTCCGCCATCGGCGTGGAATGGGTGAGCGCGCCGGAGCACGCGGGGCTGTTTGCGGATATCCCGACGGCCGGCACAGCGGCGGCGCAAAGCGGCGCCTACGACATGCTTGCGGCGGTGGGCGGGGACGGCACCATGCTGAAAAGCGCGCAGCTTGCGCTGGCGGCAGACCGGCCGATTTTCGGGATTAACGCGGGCAGAATCGGCTTTTTGGCTGCGTTTGACCTGGCGGATTTTCTCGGCTCGGCAACGGCGGAGGAGCTTGCCGGCATGGCGGTGTCCGAGCGTGTCCTGCTGGACATCGCGCTCGCCTCGGCGCCCGAGCGCCATTACTTTGCGGTGAACGAGGTGGTCGTCTCCCGGGCGAACCGCGCCAAGACGGCGGAAATCGCAATCCAGTACGGCGGCAGCCATCTGGGCACCCTGCGGTGCGACGGGGTGATTGCCGCGACGCCGACCGGCGCAACCGGGTATTCGCTGTCCGCCGGCGGCCCGATTGTGGAGCCGACCCTCAACGCGGTGATCGTCACGCCAATCTGCGCCCACTCCCTGTTTTCCCGCTCGTACGTGCTGGCGGACGGAAAGACCATCTCCATCCGGCCGGTGGAACGGGTGCACAACGAGGCGTTTGTCTCGTCGGACGGCAACCTGCTTGGCGAAATTGATTACCGGGACGAGGTGCTGGTGGCCAAAAGCGACCGGACGCTCAAGCTTTTAAGCTCAAGCCGCCGGAATTTTTACGACCTGCTGTATAACGAGATTTCCGAAAGGAGATAAACCATGAAGAGCAACCGACTGCGCGCCATCTCCAAGCTGATCAGCGACCGCGCGATTTCCACCCAGGAAGAGCTGCTGACCTATCTGCGGGAGCAGGGCTTTAACGTGACGCAGGCAACCGTTTCCCGCGATATCAAGGAGCTGCGCCTGATTAAGGTGACCGGCCACGACGGGGAGACGCGCTATGCCTCGCCGAGCGAAAACGGCATGGAGGAGCACAGCGGCAAGTTCCGCACCATTTTCAGGGAGTCGGTCATCTCGGTGCAGTCCGCGGGCAACCTCGTTGTGCTGAAGTGCTTTAACGGGATGGGCAACGCCGCCTGCGCGGCGCTCGATTCGATGGGCTTTGAGCATATCGTCGGCACAATCGCGGGGGACGACACCATCTTCTGCGCGGTGGAGACGCCGGCCGACGCGCGGGAAGTGGTCAAAACGCTCAATTTGATGATCCAGTAAAGCGAAGGGTAAAATTATGCTGCGTGAACTCAACATCGAAAACGTCGCGGTCATTGAAAAGGCGAATATCCAGTTTAAGGACGGGCTGAACATCCTGACCGGCGAAACCGGGGCGGGCAAATCCATCCTGATCGACTCGATCAACGCGATTCTCGGCAACCGCACCACGCGGGAAATCGTGCGCACAGGGGCGTATAAGGCGGTGATCTGGGCGACGTTTGAGGGGGTGTCCGAACGCAATATCGAGCGCATCACAGCGCAGGGCTATGAATGCGACGGGACGCTGATTCTGCACCGGGAAATCACGGTTGACGGCAAGAGCCAGTGCCGGGTGAACGGCAAGCCCGCGACGGCGGCAACGGTGCGGGAAATCTGCGCAAACCTGATTAACATCCACGGCCAGCACGACAACCAGGATCTGCTGAACCCCGAGCGGCACATTGATGTGCTGGACAATTACGCCGAGCTTGCGGAGCTGCTTGCGCAGTACGGCGAAGTGTACAGGGAGCTTGTCTCGATTAACCGCGAGCTGAAGGCGCAGACGATGGACGAGGCGGAAAAGGCGCGCCGAACCGACCTGCTGCGCTACCAGATTGACGAAATCGAGCAGGCAGAGCTTACGCCGGGCGAGGACGAGGAGCTGGCCAAGCGCCGCGCCGCCATGCGCAATTCCGAAAAGATTCTGGAAAACCTGCGGCAGGCCGGCATGATTCTTTCGGGGGATTCGGACGTGGACGGCGCGGTCTCGATGGTGTTCACGGCCTGCGGGCTGCTGGAGGCACTGGACGGGTTCAGCGACGAGCTGGACGGCGCCTCCGCCCGGCTCAGCGAGCTGTATTACGGCCTCAACGACCTTGCGTCCGAGGTAAACGGCTTCCTGGAATCCTTCGACTTTGACCTCGACGACCTCTCGCAGGTTGAGGAGCGCCTGGACTTGATTTATAAGCTGCGCAAAAAGTACGGGGAAACGGTTGAGGAGATCCTCGCGTACCTTGAAAAGGCGAAGCGGGAGCTGGAGACGATCGAATTTGCGGACGAGCGCATGGAGCAGCTGCGCGCGCAGTTTGACGAAAAGCTGCGGCAGGCCGACGCGCTGGCAAACCGGCTGCACGAGGCGCGCGTCGCGGCGTTTAACCGGTTTTCCGCGCGCATCGCGGAGGAGCTGCGCTTTCTCAACATGCCGGACGTGCGCCTTTCGATGAAGTGCGAGCAGGGAAAGCTTGGCAGAATCGGCAAGGACAACATCGAGTTCTGCATCTCCACCAACCCGGGTGAGCCGCCCAAGCCGATGTCGCGCATCGCGTCGGGCGGCGAGCTTTCCCGCATCATGCTCTCCATCAAAAACGCGCTTGCGGAAAAGGACGAGATCGGCACCCTGATTTTTGACGAGATCGACACGGGGGTCAGCGGCACAAGCGCCGGGAAAATCGGGCAGAAGCTCAAGCAGCTGGCCGCGGCAAGGCAGACCATCTGCGTGACCCACTCGGCGCAGATTGCGGCCTATGCGGATGTGCACCTCAAAATCGAAAAGACCGTATCGGACGGCCGCACCTATACCAACGTTTACCCGCTTGACCGCGAAGCGCGGGTGCGGGAGCTTGCGCGGATTGTTTCGGGGGACAATATCACCGAGACCGCGCTGCAAAACGCGGCGGAGATGCTGCAGCTGGCACAGCGATGATGCCGGCTGCCCGGAATCCGCGCGGCGATGCGCAGAGTGCGGCGGATGCCGCCTGTCATACCCCGGCCGCAGGCGCGGCGCTTGTGCCCCGCGGCGCCGGGCATGGAGGGGGCGGACTGTGCGCCGAATATTTTTTAGCGGCAACGGCGTTTTCCGCGCGCGGAAGCTGCGGGAAGTCGGGCAGCAGGCAGCATGCGTGCGGCCTGTTTTTTTGCACTGTTTTTAAACGTTCGATTTTCGCGGCACGCAGGCTGCTTTCCCGTTTGTCAACCGTGTTTTGTACGGGTTTGGGCGTCAAAACAAATTCAAATGTAGATTGACTTGCAGGGATTGGGTCGTGCAATCCTCCCTATGGCGGTGGGACAGCGCTGTCTGAAAGCCTGTGTGCGCATGATTTTCAAACAGAAATCTTTCCGTCCGAAAATAAATTTCTCTCCATATTTATCTTTTTTTGCTGTAGCTGCATCTGTATGCCTCTCCCTCGTTCCGATTTCTAAACCTTTTCATGGATAACCATGCTCTTTTTGCCCGGACAGCACCCCTTACAGGGCTGCTGTCCGAAGCGGCGTTCACGGTTACTCTGCATGGTCGGCCGTTGCATTCGCTAATTCTTCGCAATAAAAAATGCAAACACCCCGAAAACAAAAAGGAGCCGTTCCGCACCGGAACGGCTCCTTTTAACTGTATCCGGGGCTGTTTTACCCGCCGCGGTTCAGCGAACGAACGCGCGGTGGAAAACCTTTTTGCCCTTTTTGATGATGATGCCGTCGCCCGAGAGGGCGGAGGCGGGGACTTTCTCAAAGCAATCAGTTGCTTTCCTGTCCCCGAGCATGACGCCGCCCTGCTCGACCAGGCGGCGCGCCTCGCCGCGCGAGGAGGCGAGCTTGCAGGCGACAAGCAGGCCAACCAGGTCGATGGCGCCGTCGGCAAATGCATCCGCAGGCAGCTCGGTGGCCGGCATGTGGGAGAGGTCGCCGCCGCCGGAGAAAAGCGCGCGCGCCGCGTCCAGCGCCTTTTGCGCCTCCTCGGGGCTGTGGACAAGGGAGGTCAGCTCGACGGCCAGCCGCTCCTTGGCGGCGTTGAGCTGCTCGCCGCCCTGCTTTTCAAACGCCGCTATCTCCTCCAGCGGAACCTCGGTGAGCAGGCGCAGGCACTTGCAGACGTCCGCGTCCGGCACATTGCGCCAATACTGGAAGAATTCGTAGGGCGAGGTCTTTTCGGGGTCAAGCCAGACCGCGCCCTTTTCGGTCTTGCCCATTTTCTTCCCCTCGCTGTTGGTCAGCAGGGTAAAGGTCATGCCGTACGCCTCTCCCTGCGCCTTGCGGCGAATCAGCTCAACCCCCCCGATGATGTTGGACCACTGGTCGTTGCCGCCCAGCTGCATTTTGCAGCCGTAATCGCTGTACAGCCTGAAGAAGTCATAGCTTTGCATCAGCATGTAGTTGAACTCGAAAAAGGAAAGGCCGCGCGCGAGCCGCTGCTTGAAGCACTCGGCCGCCAGCATCCGGTTGACCGAAAAATGCACCCCGATATCCCGCAGGAATTCGACGTAGTTTAGGTTCAGCAGCCAGTCGGCGTTGTTGACCATAATCGCCTTATTGTCCGAAAAATCGACAAACTTCTGCATCTGCCGCTTAAAGCACTCTGCGTTGTGCTGGATTGTCTCAATTGTCATCATCTTGCGCATGTCGTTTTTGCCGGACGGATCCCCAACCATCGTCGTCCCGCCGCCCAGCAGGGCAATCGGTCGGTGGCCGGCGCGCTGCATCCGGCGCATAATCATCATCTGCATAAAGTGGCCGACATGCAGGCTGTCCGCCGTGGCGTCAAACCCGATGTAAAAGGTGACCGGCTCGCTGCCGAGCAGCTTGCGCACCTGCTCGGCGTCGGTGACCTGCTCAATCAGGCCGCGCTGTTCCAGTGTGTCAAATACATTCATTGTTTTTTCCTCTTCCTTTGTTTATTGCGCCTGTTTCCGGCTTGGCCGGAGCGCGGGTCGGGCAGGGCGCAGAAAGCAAATAAAAAAGCCCCTCTGCGCGGTGAATTCACGCAAAAGGGCGCACAAAGCTGCACGCGGTACCACCTTTTGTTCAGACCGGCCTCACGGCGCGATCCCTCAGCCGGTTTATGCCAAACCGGGTGCGCTATAACGTGCGCAAAACGGCGTTTTACGCGGCTCAAAAGCTGTAATTCATCCGCTGTGCACCGCTCGTTTTCTTCCACCAGCCGAAAACTCTCTGCGCCGTTTGGTGCACGGACTACTGCTTGCTTCGTCTCTGCCTTTAAACTGTCGATGAGTGCAGTGTACACAATTCGCGGCCGTTTGTCAAGCCGCGCCGCGCCCGCAATCGACAGAATGAGCGCCCGCGCCGGGGTACAATCAAAGCTGTGAGAGGTGATGGCTGACGGTTATTTATGTCGACGTGCTGCTGCTGGTCAATGCGCTGGTCAACTATTTTCTCATTCTCGGCACCTGCTTTTTCACCAAGGAAACGGTGAACCGCAGGCGGTTTGTCCTGGCGGCGTTCATCGGCTCTCTGTTCGCACTCAGCGTCCTGCTGCCGCGGCTGAACCTGCTGGTGTCGGCGCTGCTCAAGCTCACCGGCTGCGCGGTGATTTCCTTCGCCGCGTTCGGGGCAAAAAGCGCGCGGGCGTTTGTGCGCAACAGCGCCGCGCTCTTTCTCAGCTCGGCCGTTTTTGCGGGGCTGATTGCGCTCATCGGCGCAAGGAGCCGTGCGGGCGCGATTTACGTCAACAATTTTGGCACGTACATACACCTGCGGCCGCTTATGCTGGTGCTGCTGGCGCTCGGCGTGTATCTGCTGCTGTGCCTGTACGAGCTGCTGTTCAAAAAGCCGGCGGACGCGGGCAAAACCCTTCCGTGCGAGATTGAAAACGCCGGCCGGGCGCTGCGCGTATCCCTGCTTGCGGACAGCGGCAAGCAGCTGAAGGAGCCAATATCAGGGAAAGAAGTGATTGTTTTGAAAAAGTGCTATGCAAAAAGCCTGCTGAGCGAGCAGCAGCTCGCCGCGCTGGAGGCGTTTGAGGGCGGGCAGATGGAGTCCGGGCAGCTCACCGGCTGCGGCGGGTTCTCGATTGTGCCGTTCAGGACGGTGGCGGGGGAGGGCGCAATCCTCGCGTTTAAATCGTCCCGCTGCCGGGTTCTGCATCCGGCCGGGAAGCGGCGCTCCGAAATACGCGAGCCGTATATCGGGTTTGTCGACGAGCAGCGGCTGCCGGGCTGCGACGGCCTGATCGGAACCGAAAATCTGGAGGAATGAGCCTGTGCGCAAATGGAAACAGACAATCAAGCTGCTGATTGGGCGGCTGCTTGCGCGGCTGGCCGCGCCCGCAATCCACTATATCAACGGGCCGGAGACCCTGCCCGCGCCCATCTCCGCCGAGGAGGAGCGCGAGGTGTTCGCCCGGCTGAAGCAGGGGGACGCAAAGGCGCGGGAAACGCTGATTACCCACAATCTGCGGCTGGTCGTGTACATCGCCAAAAAATTTGAGAGCACCGGCATCAATGTCGAGGATCTCGTCTCCATCGGGACAATCGGGCTGATTAAGGCGGTCAACACCTTTCAGCCGGATAAAAACATCAAGCTTGCCACCTACGCCTCCCGCTGTATCGAAAACGAGATTTTGATGTTTTTGCGCAAAAGCTCAAACAAAAAACAGGAAATGTCCATCGACGAGCCGCTGAACGTGGACTGGGACGGGAACGAGCTGCTGCTCTCCGACATTCTGGGCACCGAGAGCGACACGGTCTACCGCGACATGGAGCAGGAGGCGGAGCAGAACCAGCTTTGCTGCGTGGTGCACGCGCTGCCCGAACGGGAGCGGACAATCATCAAGCTGCGGTTCGGCCTGTTCGGCGCGCGCGAGCACACCCAGAAAGAGGTCGCGGACATGGTCGGCATCTCCCAGTCCTACATATCCCGGCTGGAAAAGCGGATTATCAAAAAGCTGCGGCAGGATATCGAGAAAGCGGAGAGCGAAAACTGAGCGGCGTCCGGCGCAGCCATGTGAACGCGCCCTACCCGGCGAGCGGCCGTGCGGAAAGCGGCGGAAGCAGGCGGGAAAGGATGTGCCGGCGCGGCGCGCCCGGGGACGGAGACGGCCGCAAAGCGGTGTGTGAACCGGCTTCGCTGCCCTATGGCGCCGGACGCCGCGGTCGTATACACACGGCACCCGGTTTGGCAAAAAAGTCGGGCGCTGTCCCGCGATACCCGAATGTCCGGTATCCCCACAAACGGGCCAATGGCGGGCGACTGCCCGGGCTTGCCGCTATTTCGTTCCCCCGCAAAAGGGCGGGGAAGCCTGTATACCCCGCCACCTGCCGCAGCGCAAAGCGACCCCGAACCCGGGCGGGTTCGGGGTCGCTTTTTATGAGAAAAGGGCAGGCCGTCCCTTGTTCAAAGCGCGCTGCGTATCTGCTCGAGCGCGCTTTTTTCGAGACGGCTGACCTGCGCCTGGCTGATTCCGACAATCGACGCGACCTCCATCTGGGTTTTGCCGTGCATAAAGCGCAGGTTCAAAATTCTGCGCTCCCGCGGGGACAGCTTTTGAATCGCCTGCTTGAACGAAATTTCGCACAGCCAGTCGGCTTCGCTGCTTTCGTCCCCAAGCTGGTCAAACACATAGACGGTCTCGCTGCCGTCCGAAAAAACCGGCTCGTACAGGGAGACGGGGTCGACGACCGATTCCAGCGCGGCGACAACCTCCTGGGAGGAGAGATGCAGCTCCTGGGCAATTTCCCGCACGGTGGGCTCCCGCGCGTTGCGGTTTTGCAGCTGCTCCTTTGCCTGCATGGCCTTGTACGCGACATCCCGCAGCGACCGGCTGACCCGCACGGCGTTGTTGTCCCGCAGAAAGCGCCGCACCTCCCCGATGATCATCGGACACGCATAGGTCGAAAAGCGGACGCCAAGGCTGAGGTCAAAGTTGTCGATTGCCTTAATCAGGCCGATACAGCCGACCTGAAACAGGTCGTCCGGCAGCTCGCTGCGGTTCATAAACCGCTGCACGATGCTCAGCACAAGGCGGAGGTTGCCGCAGACGAGGGCGTCGCGCGCCGATTTGTCCCCAGCCTGCGCCTTTTTCAGCAGCTCGGTTTTTTCGCTTTCCCGCATGACCTTCAGCTTGGCCGTGTTGATGCCGCAGATTTCGACCTTGCAGTTCTGCATGTTGATAACCCTCTTTGCTTGGCAGTTCTACTCTTCAGTATTGCCAGAAAGCGTGCGGCAAAACAGGGAGAAATTTTTCCCAGCGGGCGGGTCATGATTCATTGACAGAAAAGCGGCGCGGGTATACCATTAAGAAAAAACCGGAGGACTTTGCTATGATTGAAAAAATTCACACCGACAACGCGCCCAAGGCCATCGGCCCGTATTCCCAGGCTGTCCGCGCGGGGGATTTCCTGTTTGTCTCGGGGCAGATTCCCGTGGATCCCGCGTCCGGCGAGATTGTGCCGGGCGGCGTCGTCGAGCAGGCGAACCGCGCTTTCCAGAGCATGGGCGCGATTTTGCAGACGGCCGGCGCGTCTTTTGGGCAGGTGGTCAAAACGACGGTTCTGCTCAAGAGCATGGACGACTTTGCCGCTGTCAACGAGGTCTATGCGCAGTATTTTGACGGCGAGGTTCTGCCCGCCCGCGCGGCGTTCCAGGTGGCCAAGCTGCCCAAGGACGTCATGATCGAGGTCGAGGCGATCGCCTATCTCAAGTAAGACTTTTGGACAAAACGGGGACGCGCCGGGCAGCGGAAAGCCCGGCGCGTCCTTTGCGCTGATTTTTATAGAAAAACCCTCCTTCACGATGGGGAACGACCGAGGCCGGGCGGCGGGGTTCGGGTTGGCAGATACACGGCAGCCACTGCCGCCCGGCTTCGCACCCGACAGGAAGCCCGCCGCGCCGCAGGCAATGGGGCGATATGCTGCGCGGGTGCGAACGCGGCCTGCGCCGGAACAATAACCCGCTGCCCGGAAGCGTGGCGATGCGCGGGGCGGGGCAGAAATGGCCGAATAAGCCGCCGCGCGCGGTGAATAAACTGAAAACAGACCGGCGCACTGTGCCCGGCGGAAAGGGGAGAGCGGCATGCTGTTTTCAGAGCTTCGGGAAAAGGAAGTGGTCTGCCTCGCAAGCGGGGCGCGGCTCGGCATGGTGGACGACATCGAATTTGACGGCGAGACGGCGCGGATTGAGCGGCTGATTATCTATGGCCGCAGCGAGATGCTCGGCCTCGGCGCACGGCTGGAGGATGTGACCATCGCGTGGCAGGACGTCGAGACAATCGGCAGCGATATCATCCTCGTCCGCAGCGCGACCGAGGCACCGATCAAAAAGGCGCGCAAAAAGACCTTTCTGGGGCTGTAGGCCGGCAGGTTCGCCGCGCAAAAGAAGCGAATCGCCTGCAAAAGCGCCGGCCGACGCGCGGTGATAGCCAGTGCCGACCCAAAGCGGGCACTTCCCGCCGGGGAACCGGCTTATTTGCAGCCGGTTCCGGGGAGCGGCCGGATGCGCCGCGCATAAAAAATCCGCACTTCAGGACTTGCAAACCGCAGGGCGATGTGGTATTATAGTAAAGCTTGCATGAATCCTCTGGGAAACCGGCGGGGTTAATGTTGCAAAACATTAAGCGGACGGTCCTCTGTCAGCATCGGCATGAACGTCTGAATGTTCTATCAAAAATAGAGGAGAAGCAAAATGGATGCAATTAAACTGATGACCCAGGACATGATCCGTCCTGAGCAGCACAAGTTCAATGTGGGCGACACCGTCAAGGTGAGCGTCCGCATCAAGGAAGGCGAGCGCGAGCGTATTCAGATGTTCGAGGGCGTTGTGATTGCCAAAAAGCACGGCGGCATTCACGAAACCTTCACCGTGCGCCGCACAAGCTACGGCGTCGGCGTCGAGCGTGTTTTCCCGATCAATTCCCCGAACGTGGAGAAGGTCGAGGTTGTCCGCCGCGGTAAGGTTCGCCGCGCAAAGCTCTATTACCTCAGAAGCCGCGTCGGCAAGGCCGCAAAGGTCAAGCAGATGCTGTAATCGGCTTTTACACAGCACAAAAAAGGGAGAATGCATTCTCCCTTTTTTATTTACGCCAAACCGGCGCCGGCTCCCGGTTTGGGCGGCGGAGACGGGCGTCCGCAGGGGTAGAAGTACCCCGTAAAATTGGCGGCCGCGCACTGCCCGGCAAAGGGGGGCGCTGCGGCACCGCGGGGCGAGACAGCGGCGTGTCCGGTTCCCCTGCGGGGGTGGAGCCGCCGGGATTGCGCACTTGCCCGGGCTGGCAAGGCCTGCCGGATGAGCGAACTTTTTGGCATGTCCGCGCAATCGCCGCAAGCGCGGAGACAGCGCAAAGCGCCCGCTGCCGCAGATGCGGCAGCGGGCGCTCATCGGTTTGGATAAAATGCGGCCGGCGCCAGGCCGGACACCCTTTGGCGCACAGGCCGCAAAGCGCCGCCGGCCGCCGGTACCCGCAGAATTTTAGCCACGCTCAACCGAACGCGGCCTGCGCGGGGACGGGCAGCGCAGGCGATTTCTTGTTTGCGCACACGGCCGCGCCCGGCTTCTGCACGGCACTCCCAAAAGGGTTAAAGGGAAAAATCCTCCGGCGCGTATTGGGGAAGCTTCTGAATCTGCCGCGGCTCGCGCAGAATCGGGGAATAGTGAAACCGCTTGCAGCGAAAATAGGGGGAAACAAGGCCGCGCTTTTTGCACTCAATCATGGTCTCATCCTTGGCGTGCATCCCGAATTCGCAGTATTCACAGGCGGGCGCGATGGATTGGTCGAACAGTTTATAGCTCATAAATGCCTCCGCAGAAATGAAAGCTGTGGAATCTTGCCGGCCGCCGCGCAGGTATCGCCCTGGCCGCACCCGCAGACGAATCCGCGCGCAGCGCAAACGATACCAGGCGGCTTCGCCCGCCGCCCGGACATTGGCGGGGCGAGCGCCGGCTTTAAATAAACGGGTAATCCTTTATCCTGCCATTATTATACCGCAGAATCAGCTTTTCGTAAACCCAAAGCCCCGCCGGTCGCCCAAAAGGGAGGTGCAGCAGAGCAGAAAGGCGGCGGCGCTGAACACGGGGGAGAGGCAGAACAGCCCGGTCTGCGGCGCGGCGGCGGTGGCCATCGCCGCGACCGCATGCTCGAACCGGACGAGCAGCAGCCGCATCATCCCGACCGAAACCGCGCAGTGAACCGGCCGGGAGAGCAGGAAGTACCGCATGGAAATGCCGCCCGGCTCCAGAATTCCCCGTATTTGCAGCAGGATGCTCAGGCCGCACAGGCTGATTCCGGCGCAGGCGAGCAGCGCCCCGGCCGAACCCGGGATCCCGCCTGCGCAGACGCACCCGCCCGTCACCTCAAGCGCGGCGCGGACGAGCCACTGCCACACCCTGCCCGCGCCGAGCAGGGAAAGCGCGCTGTCCGCATACGCGCCGGCGCAGGAAAACAAAACAACATAGCCGCACAGCGCGGCAACCGCCCTGACCGTCTGCCGAACCCCGTCCCCCAGCGTAAAGGGCGCGCAGGCGGCGCTGTGCTTTTGGGGGGCGGGCTCGCCGCGGATAAACACCAGCGCAAAGAGCAGGCAGAGCGCCGAGGCGAACCCGAGCGAGAGAAACAGCAGCACGCCGATCATCCGGTTGCCGAAGCAGCCCAGCCCCACGCTGCCGATGAGAAAGGCGGGACCTGCGTTGACACAGCCGCACAGCAGCGCCGCCGCCCGCTTCTTGGAAAGCGAACTCTCCTGCACAAGGCGGGAGAGCGCCGCCGCGCCCGACGGGAACCCGCCGACCAGGCCGAGCAGCACGGCGGTAAGAACCGGCACGGACGCGCGACCGGGGAATGCGCGGCCTGCCAGCGCGCTCAGGCAGGTACAGCAGAGCATAAAGGGAAAGAGGGAGGGGAGCAGCGTTTCATAGCAGACGGCAAGCCCCCGGCGGGCGCCGCTTATGCCGGTGTCCGGCCAGCAGACGAGCAGCAGCATAAAGCCGATGCACAGCGCAAGCTTCAGGCGCTGCGCGCGGTTTTTGGGTGAATTCTCTGTCATAAACAGTCGCCTCCGGGCTAAAAGTTGCGGATACACAATATATATGTGTATGGGGTGATCGAAATATGAAGCAGGAGACGAAGCAGCTTGTGCAGCAGACGGCCGTCCGCATCGGGTACGGGCTGGACTACCCGGTCGACGCGCTCTTGGACGTCCCCTCCGTGCGGGTGGTCGGCAACGGGCTGGTGATTGTCGAGGGGTGCCGCGGGCTGATCGACTATGTCGGCAACCGCATCACGGTCGACCTCGGCGACCTCGTCGCGGCCGTGTACGGCAGCGAGCTTGTGATGGAAAGCCTGACCAGGGGCGCGCTGAACATCACCGGGCGCATTTCCTCGATCACATTTGACAAGAGGACTGGTTGAGGAATGGGCATTGGAATTCGGTTCAGAATAATCGGCTATATTCGGGCGGAGTTCGCGGCGGGCTTCCCGCGCGTGTTTTTGAACGCCGCGCTTGCGCAGGGGGTCGAGCTGAAGCAGGTTCGGACGCAGGGGAGCGCCATCCGCTTTGCCGTTGCGCTGCGGGATTATCCCAAGCTGCGGCACGCCGCAAAGCGGGCGGGGGGCAGGCTGCGCGCGCTGCGCAAATGCGGCCTGCCCTATCTCCTGCGCCGGCACCGCAACGCGCTCCCGCTGGCGGCCGGGCTGTGCGAGATGGCTGTGATTCTCGCACTGCTCGGCAACCTTGTGTTTACGGTGCGCATTACCGGGAACGCGGCGCTGCCGCGCGACCAGCTGCTGGACGCGCTTGCGGAAAACGGGGTCACGGTCGGTGGCTGGCAGAGCAGCGAGGACTATGCGGGCGTCGCAAACAACCTGATGCTCCGGTTTGACCGGCTGACCTGGATGGCGATCAACCCGGGCTACGGCGTGCTCGAAATCGAGCTTTGGGACAAAATCGGCCGGGACGACCCGCTGACCGGGCAATCGAATGCCTATCTGGCCGCGGGCAAACCGGCGCAGATCAAGCGGCTGCGGGTCGTCAGCGGCATTGCGGCCGTGCAGCCGGGCGAGATTGTGTCGGCGGGGCAGCCGCTTGTCCTGCCCGACCCGAACGCGCTGGCCGGTTCATGGGCGGCCGCGGTGCAGGCGGAGGTGACCGGCTACACGGTCTATACGGCGCGCTTTGCGGTTGACGGGGAGCTTGCGCAAAATCAGCCGACCGGCCGTACAAAGCGGTGCTGGGGCGTGTCGGCCGGCGGGCGGGAGGCCGTATATCTCCCTGCGCTCGGCTGCGACTTTGCGGAATTTGAGACCCGTGTCTATACGCAGCCAGTTTATATTTTTGAGGTGGAGCTGCCGGTGCGGCTCGCCGTGACCGAATTTTCGGAAACCGTGCGGGAGGCGCGCCGGCTCACCGAGCAAAGCGCCCGCCCGCTGCTGCTGGAGCAGCAGCGGCAGTTTGAATCGCAGAGCCTCTCGGGCGCCAGAATTCTCAACCGCAAAAACACCTTTGGCTTTGCGGACGGGCAGTTTGTTCTGACAACCGAATACCTGTGCGAGGAGTCGATCGGGCAATACCTGCCCTACGCGGCGCAGCAGCCGGAAAGCCCGCAATAGGGGCGCGCAGGAACGGCCGGCCTGCGGCCTGCGCCAATGGCCTGTTTGCGGCCGGAGCATCTATCGGCAAAAGCCCGGTCGCGGGGAGGGGCTTATAAACCGCACTGCACGATTGGAATAAAATTGCGCAAAGCCCGCGAAAAAACTGTTGAATTTTTACAGAATGTGCTATACTATTTTGGGTAAGTGAGATATCTGTCCCCCGGCCATGCGCCGCCCGGATAGACGGCCGGCGGCAGAGAGCCGCCTGTCTGCCCGCCAAGATAATGGCTGTGCGCAAAACGGGGCTGCGGCGGGGGAATGCAGGACGAAAGGAGATCGGTCAAGCTGCAAAAGGAGCTGGATTTCACCGCGCAGGAGTACGCGTCCGCCGTGTTCGGGAATTTTGACGCCAATATCCGGCTGATTGAAAAGGAATTCCTCGTTGAGGTTGCCGGCCGCGGCACGCAGGCGGTCATCTCGGGGGACGAACCGAACGTGCTGGGTGCGTGCCGGGCGCTGAGCGAAATGCTGGGCATTGCAAAGTCGGGCGGCACGCTGGATGAGCAGACGGTGCGCTACTGTGTCAACATGGTCAAATCGGGGGAGGCGAACGCCCTGCGCGAGCTGGACGCGGGCAGCATCTTCATCACCTCCCGGGGTAAGCCGATCAAGCCCCGCACCGTCGGCCAGAAAAAATACATCCGCGCGATTGAGGATAACTTCATCGTGTTCGGCGTCGGCCCTGCGGGTACGGGCAAGACCTATCTTGCGGTGGTCATGGCTGTGCGGGCGCTCAAGGAGCACGAGGTCAGCCGGATTATCCTGACCCGGCCGGCCGTCGAGGCGGGGGAGAAGCTGGGCTTCCTGCCCGGCGACCTGCAAACCAAAATCGACCCCTACCTGCGCCCGCTGTACGACGCGCTGTACGACACGCTCGGGCAGGAGGGGTTCCAGAAGCAGCTTGAAAAGGGGGTCATCGAGGTTGCGCCGCTCGCGTACATGCGCGGCCGGACGCTGGACAACGCCTTTGTCATCCTGGACGAGGCGCAGAACACCACCCCCGAGCAGATGAAAATGTTCCTGACCCGGCTCGGCGCCGGCTCAAAGATGGTCGTCAACGGGGATGTGACCCAGATTGACCTGCCGGACGGCAAACGCTCCGGCCTGACCGAGGCGACCCGGATACTCAAAAATATCGAGGGCATCGAACAGATTCGCTTTTCAGAAAAGGATGTTGTGCGCTTCCGGCTGGTCGCCGAAATTGTCAAGGCCTACGAACGCGCCGCTTCCAGACCCGCAAAAGGAGGAAAATAAGGCTTATGTCCAATAAAGTTTTAATCACCAACCGCCAGCAGAAGGTCAAAATCCCAACCGGGACACGGCTGCTCATCCGCCGCTGCTGCAACGCCACGCTGCGCAACGAGGGGTTCGAGCTGCCCGCGGAGATCAGCGTCAGCTTTGTGGACAACGAGGAGATCAAAAAAATCAACGGGGAATACCGCAACAAGCCGGTTGAAACCGACGTGCTCTCCTTCCCGCTGTTTGAAAACGGGGAATACAAGGTGACGCCGGAAACCGGGATGGTGACCCTTGGCGACATTGTCATCAGCATCGAAAAGGCGGTGGAGCAGGCCAACATGTTCGGCCACTCGCTCAGCCGGGAAATCGCGTTTTTGACGGTCCATTCGATGCTCCACCTGCTCGGCCATCACCATGAGGAGGGCGGCTTGCAGGAGGTGCATATGCGCGAGCGGGAGGAGACCATCCTCAAGCAGCTTGGGCTGCCGCGCGGGTTGAGCTATGTGGTGGACAAGGATATGATGGAATGAGCCGGCAGGCCGAAAAAACGCTGTTCGCCGCCATTGTCGGCAAGCCGAATGTCGGCAAATCCACCCTGCTCAACCGGATGATCGGCGCAAAGATCGCAATCACCTCCCCGCGCCCGCAGACAACCCGCAACCGCATCATGGGGGTTGTCACCGAGCCGCCGGTGCAGTATGTGTTTCTGGACACGCCCGGCTTCCACGCGCCCAAAACAAGGCTGGGAGAGCACATGGTCAAATCGGTGCGGGAATCGGTGGCGGACATCGACTGCGCGCTGTTTGTAACCTGGCCGAAGGCGGAGCTGGACGAGCTTGAAATCGTGCTGCTTGCGGAGCTGCGCGCCGCCAAAACACCGGTTGTACTGGTGCTCAACAAGGCGGACACCCTGCCAAGCGCGGAAAAGGGGCGGGCGCTTGCCGCCGCGCTGATGCGGCTGTATCCGTTTTGCGCTTCGGCGGTTGTCAGTGCGCTGACCGGGGCGGGGATGGACGGCCTGATGGCCGAGCTTGCGCGGCACGCGGCCGACGGCTCGCACCTGTTCCCGGCCGACACCCTGACCGATATCCCCGAAAAGGTCATCGTGGCCGAGCTTATCCGTGAAAAGCTGCTGACCAACCTGTTTGACGAGCTGCCGCACGGCTGCGCGGTGTCGGTGGAACGGTTCAGGGAGCGCGCGGACAAGCCGCTCATCGACATAGACGCCGAGATTCTCTGCGAAAAGGAATCGCACAAGGGGATGATTATCGGCAAAAAGGGCGCGATGCTCAAGAAAATCGGCAGCGAGGCGCGCGCGGATATCCAGGATTTTCTGGATTGCCGCGTCAATTTGCAGCTTTGGGTCAAGGTGCGGGAGGATTGGCGCAACAAGGAATCGGTGATTAAATCGCTCGGCTACACCTGAGCCGGGCGGGGAACAGGCCGGATGGGGAGAGTGCTGTATGAAGCTGACGGCGGACGGGCTGGTGATCTGGGAGGTCAAGACCGGGGAGGCGGACAGGGTCGTCACCCTGCTGACCCCGAACGGGGTAATCACCGCCTATGCGAAGGGCTCGCTGCGACCCAAAAACCGGCTGACCACCCCGACGGCCATGCTGAGCTATTCCAACTTTGAGCTGTTCACCGGCAAAAACATGTATACAATCGACGACGCGCAGACCGCGGCCCGGTTCATCAAGCTGAGCCCGGAAAGCTATGCGCTCGCCGTTTATTTTTGTGAGCTGCTGCGGCTGCTTGCGCCGGTGGAGGAGGATGCGGGCGATTTTCTGTCCCTGGCGCTCAACTGCCTGTATCTGCTCAACGAAAACAAAAAGCCGCGCGCACAGGTCAAGGCGGTGTTTGAGCTGCGCGCGATGGCGTATGCGGGCTATCTGCCCGATCTGACGGCCTGCACGGGATGCGGCAGGGAACAGGCGCAGGACGCGCGGTTCGACCTTGTGGGGGGCACCTGGCTTTGCGCGGCCTGCGCGGGCGGCCGGGCGGCGCCGCTCAACTGCTCGGCCGCGGCGCTCAGCGCGATGCGCCACATCCTGACAGGGGAGCTGAACCGCGCGTTCTCCTTCTCGCTCGGGGATGCGGGGATGCGGGTGCTGAACGAGCTGAGCGAGCAGTACGTCCTTGCGCATGTCGAGCGCGGGATGGCCACGCTTGAATTTTACCACTCGCTTGACGGGTGAGCGTCCGGTCAGACCGGAAGAGGAAAGAAGTATGCAGCAGGACAAGACAACCTATTATACACGGCTGGAATTTGACAAAATCTGCGAGCGCGTGGCCGGCTTTGCGGCCAGCGAGGCGGGGAAAGCGCGCGTCCGCGGCACACAGCCCGAAACCGAGCTTGCGCAGGCAGTGCAGCTTATCGAGATTACCGACAGCCTGCTGCGGATGCTGTCCGCAAACGGCAGCCCGTCGGTTGCGGCGGTGGAGGATATCCCGCAAATCTGCCTGCGCGCGGAAAAGGGCGGCCTGCTCTCTATGGGCGAGCTGCTGCGCGTCCGCACGGCGCTGCGCAACGCGCGCGCGCTGAACAGCTGGTATTCGCAGGAGCTGGACGAGGACGGCTATGTCAACCGGCTGTTTTATCCGCTCTATGAGGACGCGGCGCTGGAACGGGATATTTCGGACAGCATCCTGAGCGAAAACGAGATGCAGGACGACGCCTCGTCCGCGCTGCGGGATATCCGGCGCAAAATCAAGCGGGCGGAGAGCTCTATTCGGGATAAGCTGGATGCGCTGATTCGCGGAACCAACACCCAGAAGTATTTGCAGGATTCGATTGTGACCATGCGCGGCGGGCGGTTTGTTGTGCCTGTCAAGACGGAGTATAAAAACGACGTGCCCGGGCTGGTGCACGACGTCTCATCCTCGGGGTCAACCTATTTTATCGAGCCCGCCGCGGTTGTGGAGGCGAACAACCTGATCATGCAGCTGCGCGGTGACGAGCTCAAGGAGATTGACCGCATTCTCGGCGTGTTTACCGACCGGGTCGGCGGCGCGGCGGAACGGCTTCGCGCGAGCTTTGCGGCGTTTGTGGAGATTGACGCAGCCCTTGCCAAGGCAAAATACGGCCTTGAAATAGAGGGCACAAAGCCCGAGCTGAATGCGCAGGGGATAGTGGAGCTGCGGCGGGCGCGGCACCCGCTGATCCCCAAAAAGCAGGTTGTGCCGATTGACCTGCCGCTGGGGGAAGCCTACACCTCGCTCATTATCACGGGGCCGAACACGGGCGGCAAAACCGTGACCCTGAAGACGGTCGGCCTGCTGACCCTGATGGCCTCCTCCGGGATGCTGGTGCCCGCGCGGGAGGGCAGCCGCCTGAGCGTGTTTGAAAAGGTTCTGGTCGATATCGGGGACGAGCAGAGCATCGAGCAGAGCCTGTCCACCTTCTCCGCCCATATTCGCAACATCGCCGGGATCCTGCGCCAGGCGGACGAACGCTCGCTTGTGCTGGTCGACGAGCTCGGCGCGGGCACCGACCCGGCCGAGGGCGCGGCGCTGGCCGTCGCGATTCTCGAGCGGCTGCGGCGGCAGGGCTGCCGGGTTCTTGCAACGACCCATTACGGCGAAATCAAGATTTACGCGCTGGAAACGCCGGGCGTGTGCAACGCGAGCTGCGAGTTCGACGTTGCGACCCTGCGGCCGACCTACCGGCTGAATATCGGCGTTCCGGGGCGCTCAAACGCCCTGCTGATCGGGGAGCGGCTGGGGCTTGACCGCGAGCTGCTTGAGGAGGCGCGCCGGGGGATGGACGCGCAGGATCGCCGCTTTGAGGATGTGTTGAGCCAGATCGAGCGGCTGAAAAGCGAGCTTGCGGATAAGCAGGAAGAGGTCGCGCAGATGAAGGAATCCGCCGCTGCGCTGATCCGACAGGGGGAGGCGGAGCGCGACCGCCTGATTCAGCAGGGGCAGCGCGAAATCGACGCCGCGCGGCAAAAGGCAAAGCAGCTGGCAAACGATGTTGCCGCGAACGCGTACAGGCTGCTGGACGAGCTGAAAAAGCTGGACGCGCAAAAAGAGAAGGATCGCGCGGCGGTCAAGGCGCGCGCAAAGGCAATCGCGAACGCGGACAGCGCCCGGCTGCTGGACGCCGCCGACCCGGTGGACGAGACGGTGATCGACAATCTGCCGAAGCTCAAAAGCGTCAAGGCGGGCGACCGCGTCTATGTGCTTGCGCTGGGGCAGACCGGCACGGTGACCGGTGCGCCGGACGCGAAGGGCGCTGTTGAGATTCAGGCCGGGCTGATTAAGACGAGGGTTCCGCTTGACGCGCTGCGCCAGCCGCCCGCGGCCAAACAGAAAGAGAAGCCGCACAAGGTCTACCGCAACGCCGAATCGGTTGACGAAAAGCGCAGCGGAAAAAACGAAATCAACCTGATCGGCATGACGGTCGAGGAGGCGATTCTGGAAGCAGAGCGGTTTATTGACAGCGCCATGCTGTCCAATCTCTCCACCGTTTATCTGATTCACGGCAGGGGAACCGGCGCGCTGCGCAGCGGGCTGCACCAGCACCTGAAGCGGATGAAGTGCGTCAAATCCTTTCGGCTCGGCAATTACGGCGAGGGCTCGGACGGGGTGACGATTGTCACGCTGTAAAGGTGATAGCCTTGACGCCCTGCCGGGGTTGTGGAACGGCTCCGGCGACGGGATGGCCGGGGTGTCAATGTAAATTTTACAATTGACTGCTGGACTTCGCACGTAGCCGGTATTCTCCGGCTTAGCTTTGGCCGCGGGCGAGGCCATGGCCTGCCGTTTTGGATGCTACGGCGGTCATTCTGATCGGCCGTCGGTTGGGGCGCCGGCCTGTCGGTCTGGAGCCGGGCGGCGGTTCTTCCGCCGCGCAAAAACGGATTTTCCGAGGCAAAGAATACAGTCCATCCTGTGCGGCCGCGTGTCGGTTTTATTCCAGGCGGTCGAGCGCGAGTTCGGGAGGCTGATGCTCCGCGTGGGTACGGCGTTTTGTTCCGGAATATACGGCCTTGAGCATTCAAACGAGAGGCGCGAGAAATCGCGCCTTTTGTTTTGCGTTTTTTGAGGGAGGCGGGAGACAGCCTTGAAAGGGCTTGACAGTGCTGCGATAGTGTGTTATGCTTGGTTCACGTTGCAACAATTTCGCAAAATAAAAATTTTGCGAAATTGAGGGAAGCGAAAACGCCCAATTGACGGCGTACAAATACCGCCGTCTGCATTTTGCGCTTTGGCTGCACAAAATCCGCTGTTTTCGCGCTGATGCGTAACTTCGCGGCGCATCTATTTATTTATTGGAGAATTTCCGGAAAGCAGGTTTTAACATGGCAATTCATGATTTTTCGGATGCGCCCGCGGTTCTGTCCGAATTTCTGTATTACATCGAGACGATTAAAAACCTCTCCCATCTGACCGTCTGCGAATACTACACCGACCTGCACACCTTTCTGCGGTTTATCAAGCGGTTCCGTGGCGACGTTGCCAAGGACACGCCGCTTGACGAAATATCGGTTGCGGATTTTACGCTGGACGATCTCCGCATGGTCAGCACCATGGAGGTTTATGAGTACCTGCACTATGTCAGCAAAGAGCGCGGCAATAACCCGAACACCCGCGCGCGAAAGGTGTCCAGCCTGCGGTCGTATTTCAAGTACATGACCACCAAAGCGCACAAGCTGGAGGTCGACCCGGTCAAGGATTTGGAAGTGCCGTCCCTGAAAAAATCCCTCCCCAAATTCCTGACCCTTGAGGAGAGCCTCGAGCTGCTCAGCAGCGTTGACGGCGACTTTGCGACGCGGGATTATTGTATCCTGACCCTGTTCCTCAACTGCGGAATGCGTCTTTCCGAGCTGGTCGGGATCGACCTTTCGGACATCCGGGACGATATGATCAACATCACCGGCAAGGGCAACAAGGAGCGGCTGGTTTACCTGAACGACGCCTGCAAGGATGCGATTGCCCGGTATCTGCCCGACCGGGACGCGTGCGTTGTACCCGGCAAGGAAAATCATGCGCTGTTCCTGTCCAAGCGCGGCACAAGGCTGTCCGGGCGCCGTGTGGAGCAGATTGTGGACGCGTGCTTGCAGCGCGCGGGGCTCGCAAATCGCGGCTTTTCCGCGCACAAGCTCCGGCATACGGCCGCGACGCTCATGTACCGGCACGGGAACGTCGATATGCTCGCGCTCAAGGAAATTCTCGGCCACGAGCATGTATCCACCACCGAGATATACACCCACATCAGCGACCAGAAGCTGCGGGATGCCGCCAATGCTTCGCCGCTGTCCAAGGTGAAGCAGCGTTCGTCCTCCGGCAGAAAAAAAGCCGACCTTTCCGCCGATTCGGCCGCGGAAAAGCCGGAATAATCCGGAAAACATCTGCATCTTTGGACGGTTTCATCATAAGCCGCAGCGGAACCCGGCAGAGCGCGGGAGCCGGGCTTCGTTGCGCCTTGTGTTTTTGCTAATACGGCCGCGGTTTGCGTCAGGCGCGATCATTGTCTGCCTGGCGCTTTTTATTGATAAGCCGAACCCGCGCGCCGGGCAGCGCAAAGCATCCGCCACATAGCGGACGGCCGCGGCACAGATTCCGCCGTCTACAGCGTCACAAACACGCCGCCGAAGGTGCGCAGAAGAATCGCTTCGGACAGCGCCCCGCCGACGGAGACGCCCAGCGCGACGGCAGCGGTGTGGTAAAACCGCTCAAAGAGCTCTTTGGTGTTTCGCGTTTTTCCCTTCAGCACAACGGCGTTGACCGACGCGGAGGTTCGTATTCCCTGCGCGCAGAGAATAATCAGCGCGAGCGCGCCGAGAATCCCGGCCGGCGCCAGCGTCGTCATCTGTGCCAGCAGCCCGCGAAGCAGATAGCGGCGGACGACACAGGCGCCGAATGCGCCGCTGTATAACCCGCGAAAGATCACGATGGAGAGCAAAAACGGAATACCCACCGCGCTGTTTGCGAAGATGCAGCAGAGCAGCAGCAGGGTCAGCTGCGGAAATATATTTTTAATGAAAACGGAGGCAAAGCTGTCCGCCGCCCGCTGCGCAATGCCGGTGATGGTCAGATGATCGAGAAACGCGCACAGAACAGAGTTTGAGAACGTGACCCAGATTGTCCCGGCAAGAAAGCAGAGCAGATAGATTGCCCCAATCAAAATCCACAAGCGCGCCGCCGGCGGGAATGCGCGCGCCGCTCGGCGCGGTGCGGGACGGCTTATTTTGGGCACAACGATTAAATTGCTCGCGGTTCTCGACATCTGATTTCACCTTTTTGTTATCCATTTATTTTAACTTTGTTCTTCGGCTTTTGCGCCTTATTCACACCGCTCAATCCGCCGAACCCGCCCGCGCTCAGCAGTGCCGCCAGCTTGACCACCGTCTGCATGGAGACGACGCGGTCGCCGAAAATTGCGGAGAGCAGAAACAGAATCAAAAATACGATTCCGCCGACAGACAGCCCGAGCACAAGGCCGGATTTTTGCCGCTTTTTTCCCACCATATAGGAGGAAATCAGGGTGGAAAGAGCGGTCAAAACGGTTGTGATGGGCTGATGCAGGTCAGCCGGGACGTCGACATTGGTAAGAACCACCGCGGTTACACACAGCAGCGCCGCGGCAAGCACAACGCTGATTCCGCTGGTCACCGTGCAGCACTTTGCGAATTCTTTTGCGGGCGTTGTCTGCTTGACAGCTTTTGTACCCGTCGTTTTTTTCAAAAAGCACACCCCCTGTCCTCATATCATAAAGATATGAGCGAGGGGGTTTTGTTTATGTCCGCTGTTTGTTCCGGCTGCACAGCCTTGCCGGTTCGCGCTCGGACACACGGTGTGCACAAAGGCGCGGCGCTGCATTGTTTGTTAATATTATAACAAATTGTAGGGCGTGACCTGCTGCCCTGCCGCCCCGTTTGGGGATTTTGGGCGAGGCTGGACGAGCTGGGGCATATGGATGAGGCACGCGGTATCCGGGAAGCTGTCTGCCGCTGGCGCAGATTTGTGGCCAAGCCGGAGCCTATTGGGGAGGCACATTATCATTCGTGTAGAAAGAGCCCGTCCGGGGTGCATGTGCAATTGTGCGGACACTCGCCGCATCGGGGAGAGCCGTGTGCCTTTGCCGAAATCATGCCGCGCTGGTTCTACGCCGGTGAAACACCGCATCAGACCGGCTTTGCGTCAGCAGCGGAGCACCCCGACCCTGCCTAAACGAATGCGCGTAGCTGCCGCCCAGGGGCTCCCTGCCCTGCGCGCGGCACGGCAGTCGGGGCATAAGCGCAGCCAGAGCCCGTCCGGTTCCGCGCCCGGCGGCAGGGCACAGAAGCCCTGCAAAAAACAGCTGACAGTTCAGATGCGGTTTTCCGTTTGCCCAGTGCCAATCAAGCCCCGTCAACGTTATCCTATACAGAATTTGCAGAATTTAGGCCGCGCGCAGCTCGCCGGTTATTGGAGGTCGCGGTTTTCAAAAATGGCGATACAGTACAGTCAAGCCACCCAGCCCGGCCTCCTACATTCCGCCCCAGCCCTGTCTCGGGCAAATACATCCGGCTGCCATTTTCCGCCCGGGGGCTTCCCTGCCCTGCGCGCGGCGCGAAGTCGGGGCATAAGCGCAGTCAGCGCCCGCCCAGTACCGCGCCCGGCGGCAGGGCGCCAAACCTTGCCCGTAAACGCAGCGCCATAACAAAAAGGCGGTGCAAAAGCCGCCGGGCAGACCTTGCACCATCCTTTTACGAGATAACAACGTTCTTTTTGCAGCCGGGATAGGACAGAAAAGCCCGCAAGCCCCGTCCGCTCAGTCCTCTTTTTCGGCCTTGTCAGCCTTGTCGGATTTGTCCTCTTTCTCGGCCTTATCCGCTTTTTTATCCGCCTTTTTGTCGGGCTTCTCCTCTTTCGCGGCGGCCGCGGGCGCCTCATCCAGCTTCAGCTTTTCGACATCCTGAATCGCCCATTTCTGGAACCGAATCTTGTTGCGATCCGAGCCGGACTCGATCACAATGGTGTCGTCCTTAATCGAGACGACACGGCCGACAATACCGCCGATGGTCGTGATACCGTCACCGACCTCGATGGAATTGCGCATCTCGCGCTGCTCTTTTTCCTTTTTGCGCTGCGGGCGGATCATCAGGAAATACATCACCACCAGCATTACAACCATAATCAGGATTGGGGAAAGGCTGGAAAGCGCGCTCGGGCTTTCCGTGCCTGCGGTCAACATCGTTGTCAACATCAATACTTGTCCTCCTAAAATGATGCTATTTATTATACACATTTTTTTGCATTAAGGCAAGGGGGAAATCCCGCCCCTGCCCGACCCCCAGCGTCGGGCTACCGTTTTGCGGCGGCGCTGAATCAGCCGAGCCGGCATACAGGCCGGGAACTCAGCCGCGCGCCGGATGAGCCGCCCCTTGGGCGCATCGCGCTCACCCGGGAAATGCCGCGCGGAAAATCAGGCCGGATTTTCTCCGCCAATCCCGCTGCGGGCGGGGTTTCGGCCGCCGTCAGGAGCCGACGGGCGTTTTGTGTAGGGCTCCCGGAGGGTAAAAGTCCGCCGCCGGCAGCAAAAAAGGCCGGAACGGCGGCAAAGATGCGCAGGGTTCCGCTTACCGTTTTCCTATAAGCAACGCTCAGATCCGCCGGCTGAGGCGCTGCGACCACTCGCTGCGGAACGCGCCGAATTGTCCGGCGTCGAGTGCGTCGCGGATGCGGCGCATCAGCGTGTTGTAAAAGTAGAGATTGTGCGTGACCGCCATCCGCAGCCCGAGCATCTCGTTTGCGCGGAACAGGTGGCGCAGATATGCGCGGGAATACCCCTCCTTACAGACCGGGCAGCCGCATTCACTGTCGATCACGGCCGTGTCCCGTTCATACCGCGCGTTATTGATGTTGAGGATGCCGTCCCAGGTGAAGAGATGACCGTGCCGGCCGTTGCGCGCCGGCATCACGCAGTCGAACAGATCCACCCCGCGCCAGACCGCTTCAATGATATTGCCGGGCGTGCCCACCCCCATCAGGTAGCGGATCTTATCCGCGGGCATCAGGTCGCAGACCACGTCGATGATTCCGTACATCTCCTCGGCCGTCTCACCGACCGCCAGCCCACCGATCGCGTAGCCGTCGCAGTTCATCTCGGCAATCCTGCGCATATTGCGCGCCCGGATATCCGCATAGCAGCCGCCCTGGTTGATGCCGAACAGCAGCTGGTCGCGGTTGATTGTATCCTCCAGGCCGTTCAGCCGTCTCATCTCGGCCGCGCATCGCTCCAGCCATCGCTCCGTCCGCGCAACCGACGCCTCGACATACGCGCGCGGCGAGGGGTTCTTGATGCACTCGTCGAGCGCCATGGCAATGGTGCTCGCGAGATTCGATTGAATCTGCATACTGATTTCGGGGCTCATGAAAACCGCGCGCCCGTCGATGTGCGAGTTGAAGTCGATGCCCTCCTCGCGGATTTTGCGGATCTTGGCCAGGGAGAACACCTGAAATCCGCCGCTGTCGGTGAGGATCGGGCCATGCCAGTGGGTGAACGCGTGCAGTCCGCCCAGGTCGTGGATCAGCCGGTCGCCGGGCCGCAGATGCAGATGATAGGTATTGCAGAGCATGACCTGGCAGTCGACCGCGCGCAGGTCGGCCGCGCTCAGGCCGCCCTTGATGGCCGCGACGGTCGCGACGTTCATGAACGCCGGCGTCTCGACGGCGCCGTGCACTGTCTGAAACAGGCCGCGGCGGGCGCGACCCTCTGTCTTGCGCAAGGTATACATGAATTCTTCCACCTGTTTGGGTTATTGAAGAGGCGGGCGCCTTTGGGGCTTTCCGGATTCCTCCGGCTTCTTCCCGCCGCTTTGCCGGCGAAGGGCAGGAACGGCCGTTCCCGAAGCCGGACACAGCCCGAACGGGCGCGTAACCGACCGTTTTATGAGGCCGTTTCCCTGTACAAAATCAAGCGCACCGGAAAGCCTGCGCTGTGCGGGTTTAACTGCGCCTTGCAAGCGTTCACAGGCTTGTTTTAGCCGGTTGGGGCGTTTAATTTATAGCATCAAAAATCACAACTGCGGCAGACGTGCGTGCCGGCAGGACACGGCATCCGTTTCGGACGGCGGCTTGCGCACGGTTCCCGGAATCAGCAAGGGACACTTAATGCTTCAATATCAAAAACCTGCGTGCGGCCGACACGCGCCGAATCGTCCCGGCTGCCGCCATGGGCGCGCACGGTTCCCGGAAAGCGGCAAAAGGGCGCGAACGCTCGGCGGCGCGCTCACACGGAGCCGCACAAAGCCGGTCACACGCACTGGAACCCGCGGCCGCCGCGCCGTTCAAAAGGCGCGCTTTACTCCGCCCGCCAGGGAAGGCCGTCCGGGTCGTCCGCAATGAACATCGCGTCCCCGAAGGAGAAAAAGCGGTATTTTTCCGCCACGGCGTACCGATAGGCGGCCATTGTGTGCTCATAGCCCGCAAATGCGCTCACCAGCATAATCAGGGTGCTTTCCGGCAGGTGAAAGTTGGTAATCAGCCCGTCCAGAATCCGGAACGAATAGCCGGGGTAAATGAAGATGTCCGTCTCGCCGCTGCAGGGGCGAATCTCGCCGTATTTTGCCGCGACCGATTCCAGCACGCGGCAGCTGGTCGTCCCGACTGCGATTACCCGGCCGCCCGCCGCCTTTGCCCGGTTGATGGCGTCCGCCGCCTGCGGAGTGACAACATACGCCTCCGAATGCATATGATGGTCTGTAATCTCTTCCGCCTTGACGGGGCGAAAGGTGCCCAGCCCGACATGCAGGGTGACCCGCGCAACCTCGACCCCCCTGGCCTCGATGCGCCGCAGCAGCGCGTCGGTGAAATGCAGGCCGGCTGTCGGCGCGGCGGCGGAGCCGTCGTATTGCGCATAGACCGTCTGGTACTCGCTGTTGTCCTCAAGCGGCGCCGTGATATAGTGCGGCAGCGGCATCTCTCCGATTTCGTCAAGCAGCTCGTAAAAGGTGCGCGCGTGGTCATAGGTGAATTCGACAATGCGGTTGCCCTGCGGCGTCTCGCCGACCACCTCGGCGGACAGCTTGTCGGTGAACACGGCGCGCGCCCCGGTTTTCAGCCGCTTGCCCGGCTTTGCAAGGCACTCCCACCTGTCCCCCTCAAGGCAGCGCAGCAGCAGTAGCTCCACCGCCGCCCCGGTCGGCCATTTGCGCCCAAGCAGCCGCGCCGGAATAACCCTGCTGTCATTCACCACCAGCACATCCCCGGGGCAGAGCAGCTCCGCCACATCCGTAAACACCAGGTCGCGCGTCTCGCCGGTTGTGCGGTTGAGCGCAAGCAGCCGCGCGCTGTCCCGCGGCTGTGCGGGGTGCTGGGCAATCAGTTCTTTGGGCAAATCATAGTAAAAATCGGAACGCAGCATGGGCTCCCATCCTTTACAAGCGATGATCGTATCCCGAACGGCGGGCGAGCGGAGGCCGGCATCCCGCGAATTCGGCATCCCGGGTATTATAACACAGTTTCCCACATAAAAAAAGCGTCTTTACCAAACCGCAAAACTCGGGTATTATAAAGAGGAAGAGATTGCTGCGCATCAGAGAAACGAGGAATAGCTATGAAAATCACAAAAATCGCCGTTGTCGGCGCAACCGGCATGGTTGGGCGCACCTTTTTAAAGGTGCTTGAGGAAACGGATCTGCACAACTGCGCGTACACGCTTTTTGCTTCCAAAAAAAGCGCGGGCAGCAGGCTGCGGTTTATGGGCACGGAATACGAAGTACACGAATTGAAGGAGGACAGCTTTGACGAGGGGTTCGACATCGCGCTGTTTTCCGCCGGCGCGTCCACCAGCAGGGTCTTTGCGCCGATTGCCGCGTCCAAGGGCTGCACCGTAATCGACAACAGCTCCCAGTGGCGGATGGATCCGCAGGTGCCGCTTGTCGTGCCGGAGGTGAACCCGGAGGATATCTCGAAAAACAAGGGAATCATCGCCAACCCGAACTGCTCGACCATCCAGGCCGTGGTGGCGCTCAAGCCGCTTTACGACAAATACGGCATCGAGCGGATTGTCTATTCCACCTATCAGGCGGTTTCCGGCGCCGGTGTTAAGGGCTGGGACGACCTTGAGAACGGCGCAAAGGCCTATGTTTCGGGCGAGCTGTATCAGCCGCAGAAATTCCCGCACCCGATCTTTGGCAACTGCCTGCCCCACATCGACGTCTTTCTGGACAACGGCTACACCAAGGAAGAGCAGAAGATGATCGACGAGACCCGCAAGATTCTGCACGACGACACCCTGCGCATCACGGCGACAGCCGTGCGGGTGCCGGTGTTCAACGGCCACAGCGAGTCGATCAATGTCGAGCTGAAAAAGCCGTTCGAGCTCGAGCAGGTGTATCGGGATTTTGCGGAATTCCCGGGTCTGATTGTCGCGGACGACCCTGCGCACGACAGCTATCCGCTGGCCTCCTCGGTCAGCGGGCACGACGAGGTCTCGGTCGGGCGCATCCGCCGCGATTTCAGCGTGGAAAACGGCCTGAACCTGTGGGTGGTTGCGGACAATATCCGCAAGGGCGCCGCCACAAACGCGGTGCAGATCGCCAAATATTTGCTGGAGCACAAGGAGTAACGCATTTATGAAGCAAACCGTTTTTACAGGCTGCGCAACCGCGATTGTCACCCCGTTTTTGGAGGATTTCTCGGTCAACTACGAGGAATTCGGCCGGCTGATTGATTTTCAGCTGGAAAACGGCGTTCGGGCGCTCGTGGTGTGCGGCACGACCGGCGAGGCGTCCACCCTCACCGACGAGGAGCAGATTTCGGTCATCCGATACGCCTGTGAAAAAGTAAAAGGCAGGGACGTGACGATTATCGCCGGCGCGGGCAGCAACGACACGCCGCACGGTATCCGCCTTTCCAAAATGGCGCAGCAGGCCGGCGCCGACGCGCTGCTGCAGGTCACGCCGTATTACAACAAGACCTCCCAGCGCGGCCTTATCCAGCACTTTGGCGCCATCGCCGCGGCGGTTGACCTGCCCATTATCCTGTACAATGTCCCGGGGCGCACCGGCATGAGCATCGCGCCCGAGACCTACGCGGCGCTGTCCAAGATTGACAACATCGTCGCGGCCAAAGAGGCCAGCGGGAATTTCAGCGCGCTTGCGGACGCCATGCACCGCTGCGGCGACGCGCTCGATTTTTACAGCGGCAACGACGACCAGGCCGTCCCGGTGATGGCGCTGGGCGGCAAGGGGGTCATCTCGGTTCTCTCCAATGTCAAGCCGCGCGAAACGGTGGAGATGTGCTGCGCTGCACTGCGCGGGGACTTTGCCGAGGCTGCCAGAATCCAGCTTGCGATGATTCCGCTCATCAACGCGCTGTTCTCCGACGTCAACCCGATCCCGGTCAAAGAGGCTGTAAACCTGATTGGCTTTACAGCCGGGAAATGCCGCCTGCCGCTTGCGGACGGCATGGATCCGGCAAAGCTGGAGACGCTGCGCGCCCTGCTTGCCTGAGCAGGTATCCGGCGCCGCCCCAAACGCGCCTTTATGTGAGATAGAAATAAAGCAAAAGGAATGGAAACAGGATGAAAGTATTGATTTGCGGTATTCTCGGAAACATGGGCGCGCGGGTGCAGGAGCTCTGCTTTGCGGACAATGAAATCGACCTTGTCGGCGGGATTGCCCGGCGCGGCGGCGTGCTTTCCAACATTCCGCTGTTCGCGTCATTCGCGGATTGCACGGTGAAGGCGGACGTTGTCATCGACTTTTCCAGCCCCGAGCTGACCGAGGATTTGACCGCCTACTGCGGGCGCACCAAAACGCCGGCCGTGCTCTGCACAACCGGCCACGACGAGGTGCAGCTGGCGCAGATTGAGGCGCTGTCGGCAACCGTGCCGGTGTTCAAAAGCGCAAACATGTCGATGGGGGTCGCACTGCTCTGCTCGCTTGCCAAGCGCGCCTCCGCCTTCCTGCGGGACAGCTTTGACATTGAAATCCTGGAAAAGCACCACAACCGCAAGCTGGACGCCCCCAGCGGCACGGCCTTGATGCTGGCCGACGCGATCAACTCGGTCAACGGCCAGAAGTACGACTATGTGTTTGACCGCAGAGACCGCAAAGCCGCGCGCGCAAAAAACGAAATCGGCTTCAGCTCAATCCGCGGCGGGACAATCGTCGGGGAGCATGAAGTCATTTTTGCGGGCAGCGACGAGGTGGTCACCCTCTCCCACACGGCGGCGAGCAAAACGGTCTTTGCCGTCGGCGCGGTCAACGCCGCCAAATTCATCATCCGGCAGCGGCCGGGTCTGTACGACATGGAGTCCATGCTACAGGGGCTCTGATTTCGATTCCCCGCCCCGAGCGAAAATAAAAAACAGCCGGAGCCGTGCAGGCGCTTCCCCGCGGCTCCGGCTGTTTTGTGCTACCGTCTAAAGAAAGCCCCGCCCCGGTTTTGCCGGGAGCAGAACCGGGGCGAAAACACCTCTGTGCCGGAGGCTTGGCAGCCGCATCGCGAAAGCACAAGGAGGGGTTATGCACGGGATAAAAAATGGAGCAAAACACACAGCACATGCGGGCTATCGGCTGGGATGCCGGGCAGGGTTTGCGCCAAAGCGCCGGACAAAATAATCTGCAAAACACAAAGGACAGACGGAAACGAGAACATAGAATACGGGCAAAGAGAAAAGCGAAGATGATCGAGGGAACGCGTGCCCGGGTGACCTCCGTCCCCGGCAGGATTCTGTCCTACAGGCATGCAGCCCCGCTTGTGCGGACGCGCAGGGGCAAAAGCGCAGGGGCAACCATTGAACCGGCAAGCGGATTTGAAATGTAAATACACAGGCGCCGGTATTTCCGGCGGTGCGGCCGCTTTGTGGCAGGGTGGAAAAATGCGAAGCGCACCAAAGAGCAAGCCTCTCCGAAACCAGTAGAAGCGATGACCCGGCGGGCGGCGCATCGCAAGGGGCAGAATCCGTTTGTCGGAAAGCAGAAAGCGGGCAGATGAAAGCAGCCGCTTTTTGCCGCCGGCCGTGGGGGATGCACCGGCAGCCCCTCCGTATGCCTTCCGGAAAATGCGGTTTACTGTAGGCCAACCCCACTGTTTCCGAAAACCGTGCGCAAGCGGCAAGCGGCCGCTGCCGCGCCTTGCTGGCATACGGCCGCCGTGTTTGTAAATTCCATAATAAAAACCGCCGCGGAGAATTCCTCCCCGCGGCGACCTGATTCAAGTTGACAATACAGATGTGGGAAACGCAGAGCAACTGCGGCGCAACCCGCCGCCGGGAGGGGGATCCCCCTACGAAAAACCCGCCCGCTTGGCGCCGCAAAA